>NZ_JSWJ01000003.1:0-729786 GCF_000826845.1 Phaeobacter sp. S60 | reverse complement strand
AGAGATTCATCAGCGGTCTTGTTGGCCTCGCGTGTCAGCCGGACCCGGATCAGCGTAAAGGGCAGCGCCACCACCGCGCCAAGGGTTGCGGTCATCGCGGCCAATCGCAACAGGGCGAAACGGGCAGATGCCTCTGCCGACGGATTTTGCGGGACAGCAAACCAGATTAGCTCCCACAGCATCAGCAGCAGGCCACCAAACAGCGCCAGAAACAGGCCGGACCACATCAGGGCAAGCAACAGAAACAGCCCGTCGCCGAACTGCGCCAGTCCCAGAATATCTTTGAGGCGGTCTAGCGGATCACTGTGCTTGCCCTCCGTTCGGGGCATGGCTGCATAAACGACAGCCACCGCCAGTGCCAAGCCGGTGAGGGTAATAAGCGCCCAAAAATACTTGGGGTCTATGGGCAGGGTAATCGTGGTCATGGCTACAATCTGGTTCTGAAAATCACTGCTGGAACCCTCTCATCGCCCCTGCATCGGGTCAACTGCGTTTGCGGTATCGGTTCTGGCCGCCTTAGCCTTGCAAGTGGCCCTTTCTGCGCATAGGTTCCCCTGCAAAATTAAGGGCGTCTCAAGCGCCTGTCACACAGAAGGAATATCCCATGGAAGGTGGCGCACTCGCCCAATTTCTCCCGCTCATTCTGATCTTTGGTATCATGTACTTCCTGCTGATCCGTCCGCAGCAGAAAAAGCTGAAGACGCATCAGTCGATGGTCGAAGCACTGCGCCGTGGCGATCAGGTGGTGACCCAGGGTGGCATCATCGGCAAGGTGGCCAAGGTCAAGGACGACGGTGAAATCGAAGTGGAAATCGCCGAGGGTGTGAAAATCCGCGTGATCAAAACCACCATCGCACAGGTTCTGAACAAGACCGAGCCGGCAGCGTAAGTAGCCCCGCTTAACCAACTGAAAAGGCAGGGCAATGCTGCAAATTGATCTCTGGAAGCGGGTTCTCATCTGGCTGGTCTGTGTGACCGGCCTTTTGCTTGCCCTGCCAAATGCGTTTTACACGCGCGTCGAGCAGGCCAATGACGCCGCCGCCGAAATAATCGCCAAGGGCGAGAGCCCCGAGCGGCTGGAGGTGGCGGGTCAATGGCCGTCCTTTATGCCGTCGTCGCTGGTCAACCTCGGCCTGGATCTGCGCGGTGGTGCGCATCTTCTGGCCGAGGTGAAGGTCGCCGACGTCTATGGCGCGCGTATGGATGCGCTCTGGCCTGAGGTGCGTGACGCGCTGCGGCCCGAGCGTGGTGAGGTCGGCACCTTCCGCCGCCAGCAGGCACCGGAGGGGCAGATTCGTCTGAAGATCTCCAAGCCCGAGGGCATGGCCCGCGCGCTAGAGGTTGTGCGTGGTCTGGCCAATCCGATCACCAGCCTGACCGGGGCCGGGGCCACCGATATCACCGTGTCCGGGACCGGTGACATTCTGACCGTGGAGCTGAGCGAACAGGAAAAGCTGGCCTCTGATGATCGCACGGTGCGGCAGGCGCTGGAAATCATCCGCCGCCGGATTGACGAGGTGGGCACGCGTGAGCCGACCATTCAACGCCAGGGCAGCGACCGGATCCTGATCCAGGTGCCCGGCATCGGCTCTGCGTCGGAGTTGAAGGCCATCATCGGCACCACCGCGCAGTTGACCTTTAACCCGGTTGTGGGCCGTGGCAGCGATGCCGACGCCAATGCGGGCGTGGGCAACAAGGTTGTGCCGTCGCTTGATGAGGACGGCGTGTTCTACACCGTCGAGGCCGCACCGGTGGTCACCGGCGAGGAGTTGGTGGATGCTCAGCCGTCGTTTGATCAGAATGGCCGCCCGGCGGTCAGCTTCCGCTTCAACACCACAGGCGCGCGCAAGTTCGGCGACTACACAGCGGAAAACATCGGCTCTCCCTTTGCGATTGTACTGGATGAAGAGGTGGTCTCCGCCCCGGTCATTCAGGCCCATATCGCAGGTGGCTCAGGTATCATCACTGGCAATTTCACCATCGAGGAAAGCACCAATATGGCGATCCTGCTGCGTGCCGGTGCCTTGCCTGCGGGGCTGGAATTCCTGGAAGAGCGCACGATCGGCCCGGAACTGGGGCAGGACAGCATTGATGCCGGCAAGGTTGCGACGATTGTCGCCTTTGTCGGGGTGCTGGTCTTCATGGCGCTGAGCTATGGTCTGTTTGGCCTCTTTGCGAATGTCGCGCTGATCCTCAACATCGGCCTGATCTTTGGCGCGCTGAGCCTGATTGGCGCAACGCTGACCTTGCCGGGGATTGCGGGTATCGTTCTGACGGTTGGTATGGCGGTCGACGCCAACGTGCTGATCTTTGAACGGATCCGCGAGGAGCTGAAAGCAGGTCGTGGTCCTGCACGGGCCATTGATGAAGGCTACTCCAAGGCGCTGAGCGCCATTTTGGACGCCAATATCACCACCTTCATCACGGCGGTGATCCTGTTTGCCATGGGCTCCGGCCCGGTGCGCGGCTTTGCGATCACGCTGGGGCTGGGGATCATGACGTCCGTCTTCACCGCGATCTTTGTGACGCGGGTGATCATTGTGATGTGGTTTGAACGGCGTCGTCCGAAAACGATCGAGGTGTGAGATGCGGCTGAAACTTATTCCCGAAAATACCTCGTTTGATTTCTTCAAGCGCTGGAAACTGTGGCTGGGCATCTCTGCCCTGATGATTGTCGTGGGTTTTGCCTCCTTTGCCTTGCAGGGGCTGAACTTCGGCATTGATTTTCGGGGCGGTACAACCATCCGCACCGAAAGCACCACGGACATCGATGTGGGCACCTATCGGGCTGCGCTGGAGCCGCTGGAGCTGGGCGACATCACCATCAGCGAAGTGTTTGATCCGACATTTGCCGAGGATCAGCATGTCGCCATGGTGCGTATTCAGGCGCAGGCTGATGGCGAGTCGATCTCTGGTGAGGTGATTGCCGAGGTGAACGCCGCGCTGGATGCGGTGGCGCCTGGCATCAAATTCGTGTCGGTAGAATCCGTCGGGCCGAAGGTCTCGGGCGAGCTGGTGCAGACGGCAGTCCTGGCGGTTGCGCTCGCGATTGGGGCGGTTCTGATCTACATCTGGCTGCGCTTTGAATGGCAGTTCGCGCTGGGGGCCGTCGCGGCGTTGGTGCATGATGTGGTGCTGACCATCGGCGTCTTCTCCGAACTCCAGATCAAGTTCGACCTGGCGATCATCGCTGCGCTGCTGACCATCGTCGGCTATTCGCTGAACGATACGGTGGTGGTGTTTGACCGGGTGCGCGAAAACCTGCGTCGCTACAAGAAGAAGCCGCTGGCGGAGGTGCTGAACATCTCCATCAATGAAACCCTGAGCCGGACCGTGATGACTTCGGTGACCACCTTGCTGGCGCTGATCTCGCTTTATGTGCTGGGCGGGGATGTGATCCGGGGCTTTGTCTTTGCGATGATCTGGGGTGTTATCATCGGCACCTATTCGTCGATCTTTGTTGCCTCCACCATCCTGCTGTGGCTGGGCGTGAAGCGCGACTGGACGAAGCCGTCAAACACCACCGGCAACCAGTTCGCCAATATCGACGCCTGAGCCGCCGCTTAGGTATGACATGTCAGAGGTCGCGTCCCGTCGGGATGCGGCCTCTTTTTATGGGTCTCAGCCGGGCTGGTATTTTGTCAGGGGGACGGACATGTTATGCAGCCGGGCAGGGCACCACACCACGCGCCCACCGCCGACCACGAACAGAGGATGCACGCCATGCGGTTGAACGAAGTTGCCTATACGGACGCCCTGCCTATCGACGGCTACGGGCCGGGTTTTTTTCGCGTGGGCGGTGAGGTGTTTCAGAGTTCTATCCTGACCGGGGCAATGGGGACCACGGGCTGGGGCGGCTATGAGGACGCTGACCCGCTGTTGGCACTTGTCGGCGAGGTGGATGTGCTGTTCATCGGCACCGGCGCCGAGGTCGCGCATATCCCGGCCAGCCTGCGTCAGCAGCTGGAAGGGGCCGGGATCGGGGTTGAGGCGATGAACTCTCCCGCGGCCTGCCGGACCTATAACGTCCTCCTCTCAGAAGGGCGCCGGATCGCCCTTGCGGCGCTCGCGGTCTGATCACCTGTCCATGATGGAAACAGGCTTGATCTGGCGCAAGGACAGGCCGCGCGGGATCGGGTTTTTCGACCAAGAACCAAAGAGGTAGGCGGATTTCATGACAGTGACCATTGCAGGGCTGAGCATCGCGCGCGGCGGCGTGCCGGTGCTGGAAGGGGTGAGCTTTGTGCTGACGCCCGGGCGGGCACTGATCCTGCGGGGGCCGAATGGCTGTGGCAAGACCACGCTGTTGCGCACCATTGCCGGGCTGCAACCGCCGCTGGCCGGTGAGGTGACAATAAACGGGACCGGCGAGGGCGACGATATCGCATATGCAGGCCACGCCGACGGGATCAAGCTGACCCTGACGGTGGCGGAAAACCTGAAATTCTGGGCGGCGATCTTTGCCACGGATGAGATCGACAGCGCGCTGGATGCCTTTGACCTGCGGTCCCTGTGTGATCGGCAGGCCGGGGCGCTTTCCGCCGGGCAGAAACGCCGGCTGGGGCTGGCGCGGTTGATGGTCACCGGGCGGCGTTACTGGATATTGGATGAGCCGACGGTCAGTCTGGACCGGGCCTCGGTGCAGCAGTTTGCGGATGTGGTGCAGGGCCATCTCGCGGGCGGCGGTGCGGCGTTGATTGCCACCCATATCGACCTTGGCCTTGACGGCGACACGCTGGACGTCAGCCGATTTCGCGCCAAGCTGCCGGATCTGGACAACTTCGACGGAGCCTTCCTGTGAGGGCGCTGTTGCTGCGCGACCTGCGGCTGGCCTTGCGCGCCGGTGGCGGCTTTGGTCTGGGGCTGGCGTTTTTCCTGATCGTGACGGTGCTGGTGCCATTCTCTGTCGGACCGCAGTCAGAGCTGCTGGGCCGCATTGCCCCCGGTGTGCTGTGGCTTGGTGCGCTCTTGGCCTGCCTGTTGTCGCTGGACCGGCTGCTGGCGCTGGACTGGGAGGATGGCACATTGGATCTGATGGCCACCGCTCCGCTGCCGCTGGAAGCGGTGGTGACGATCAAGGCGCTGGCCCATTGGATCACCACCAGCCTGCCGCTGGTGCTGGCGGCGCCTGTGTTGGGCGTGCTGCTCAACCTGCCGACCGCAGGCTTTCTGTGGCTGGTTGTCTCGCTTTTTCTGGGCACGCCTGCACTGTCGGTGATCGGCACCTTTGGCGCCGCACTCACAGTGGGGCTGAAGCGGGGCGGGCTGTTGATGTCGCTCTTGGTGCTGCCGCTTTACGTGCCGACGTTGATCTTCGGCGCAGAGGCCGCGCGGCGGGGGGCCGCGGGTATGGCGGTGGAGACGCCGCTGTTGATGCTGGCCGGTATTTCGGCCGCCACGCTGGCGCTGCTGCCCTTTGCCAGCGCCGCCGTCCTGCGCGTCAATTTGCGCTAGGATGAATGAATTGAGATCCCTTCAAGCAAGAGCTAAATAGCCACTATGTCGATCTGGGAATACGCCAATCCAAAGAAGTTCCTGACCACATCGGAACGGGTGATGCCTGCGCTGTGGGTCTCAGCCGCTGTGCTGTGCACGGTTGGGCTGATCTGGGGGTTCTTCTTCACGCCTGATGACTACCGTCAGGGCTCTACCGTCAAGATCATCTTCCTGCATGTGCCCGCAGCACTGATTGCGATCAATGCCTGGTTCATGATGCTGGTTGCCTCGCTGATCTGGGTGGTACGTCGCCACCACGTGAGCGCGCTGGCGGCGAAGGCTGCGGCCCCCATCGGGGTGGTGATGACGCTGATTGCGCTGATCACCGGGGCGCTTTGGGGGCAGCCGATGTGGGGCACCTGGTGGGAATGGGATCCGCGGCTGACCTCCTTTTTGGTGCTGTTCCTGTTCTACCTTGGCTACATCGCCCTCTGGGAGGCGATTGAGGACCCGGATACTGCCGCTGATCTGACCTCCATCCTATGTCTGGTCGGCTCGGTCTTTGCGGTGCTCAGCCGCTATGCGGTCAACTTCTGGAACCAGGGGCTGCATCAGGGGGCTTCGCTGTCGCTGGACAAGGAGGAGAATGTGGCGGATGCGTTCTCCAATCCGCTGTATGTCTGCATGGTTGGCTTTGGTCTCTTGTTTCTGGCGCTGGTGCTCTATCGCACCGGCACAGAGATCCGCGCCCGTCGGATGCGCGCCCTGATGCTGCGGGAAAGGATGCAAGCATGATGCCGGATCTTGGAAAATATGCGGTTGAGGTGCTCTCCTCTTATGCCGCTTCCCTGTTGCTATTGTTGGCGCTGCTGCTGATGACATTTGCCCGTGGCCGCCGCGTGCGGCGACAGATGCAGGAGATGGAGCAGCAGATGCAAAGCCAGGGAGGACCGCGCCGTGGCTAAGATCTCTCCCGTGATGGCGCTGCCCGTTCTGGTCTTTGGCAGTTTCGTTGCGCTGGCCTTTGCTGGCATGTTTCGCAACGATCCTGAAAGCCTGCCATCTGCGCGTGAAGGGCAATCAGCTCCGCCGGTTGTGCTGACCAGCTTTGCGGACGACCCCGGATTTGATGATGCGACACTGCGTGACGGCACTGTAAAACTGGTGAATTTCTGGGCTAGCTGGTGCGGCCCCTGCCGGGTGGAACATCCGAGCCTTGACGCTTTGTCCGAAGAAGGGCTGGCGATCTATGGCGTCAACTACAAGGATCAGGAAGACAATGCAGTTGGGTTCCTTGAGGAGCTGGGCAACCCCTATCGTGCCATTGGCCGGGATGAGGCCGGACGGATGGCGCTGGACTGGGGCGTCTATGGCGTGCCGGAAACCTATGTGATCGACGGTGAGGGGACAATTATCCTGCGCTTTGCCGGTCCCATTACGCAGCGGGTGATCGACACCACCCTGCGCCCGGCGCTGGAGCGTGCGGCGCAGAACTGATCCGGGTCCGCTGCCCCGCAAGGCAGACGGCGGAAAATCGACCCAAGCGGGGCCATTTTTGGCTCCGCTTTTTGGTTTCAGCCAAGTGAATAGGTGCGGAAGATTTGCTCATCGTGGATCAGCTCGCCCAGGCGCTCAAAGTCGCCCCGTTCTGCACGCCAGGTCAGATAGGCGCTCTGTGCCTCGCTGCTCTCCCAGATCTGAAAAATCACCATTTCTTCGCGCTCAGGGGCCAGCAGCAGATGCGCCTCTATACAGCCGGGAAACGCGCGGGTTTCCGGCATCATGGCCTGGGTTGCTGCGACCAACTCCTCGAACAGGCTGGGTATCGCTTTGACGGTAACAACAATGGCTTCTTTTTCGGAGGTTTTGGTCACGGGCTGTCCATCTCAGGCTGCTGTACTGCCGGGTGGCGGCACATTTTGGTTGCGTGTCTATCAGAAAGGGTAAGGGGAGCTGTTGACCATCATCACGGACATCTTGCCGCAATGCGGAGCAATATGCGGCAAGAAGTAAACGTAAGGGAGGCCAAAGACTGAGGTGTCCAGGATACAGGTGCGGGTCGTTTCGCCAAGTATAGTGGCTGACGCAAAAAACGGGCACCGCAGAGGCGCCCGTTTTCTGTGTTAGGGTCGCAGGAAACCTGCGCCGGTTTTACGATTTGGCGAGGTTGCGCAGCACATAGTGCAGCACGCCGCCATGTTCGATGTATTCAATTTCCGGCGCTGTATCGATGCGGCACTTCAGGGTGATGGTCTTGGTTGTGCCATCGCCATAGGTAATGTCGCAAGAGACCTCTTCTTGAGGTTTGATGGTGTCCAGACCGTGGATCGAGACGGATTCATCCCCGGTGAGGTTCAGCGATTTGCGGGTGTCACCACCGGTGAACTCAAACGGGATAACGCCCATGCCAACCAGGTTGGACCGGTGGATCCGCTCAAAGCTCTCGGCGATGACAGCCTTGACGCCCAGCAGGGCTGTACCCTTGGCCGCCCAATCGCGCGAGGAACCCGCGCCATACTGCTCACCACCGAAGACCACCAGCGGGATGCCCTGCTCCTGATAGGCCATGGAAGCCTCGTAGACAGAGGTCTGCTGACCATCGGGGCCTTTGGTGTAGCCGCCTTCGACGCCGTCCAGCATCTCGTTCTTGATGCGGATATTGGCAAAGGTGCCACGCATCATAATCTCGTGGTTGCCACGACGCGAACCGTAGGAGTTGAACTCACGCGGTTGCACCTGACGATCCAGCAGATACTGGCCAGCCGGGGTGGTGGTTGCAAAGGAACCTGCGGGCGAGATGTGGTCAGTGGTGACCATGTCGCCAAGGATCAAGAGCGGCTTGGCGTCCTTGATGTTGGAGATGGTGCCCGGCTCAGAGCCCATACCCTGGAAGTAGGGCGGGTTCTGGATGTAGGTGGAGGCTGCAGGCCAGTCGTAGGTTTCTGCATCGGTGGTCTCCACCGCCTGCCACTTCTCGTCACCTTTGAACACATCGGCATATTTCGACAGGAAGGCTTCGCGGGTCACGGTCGCTTCGACTAGATCTGCGATCTCTTTCTGGCTCGGCCAGATGTCTTTCAGGTAGACGTCATTGCCGTCCTTGTCCTGTGCGATCGGATCTGTCGCCAGATCAATGTCCATGGTGCCCGCCAGCGCATAGGCGACAACCAGCGGCGGCGAGGCCAGGTAGTTGGCGCGCACATCGGGGCTGATGCGGCCTTCGAAGTTGCGGTTGCCGGACAGGACGGAGGTCGCCACCAAATCACCCTCGGCGATGGCATCGGAGAGTTCCTGCTGGATCGGGCCGGAGTTGCCGATACAGGTGGTGCAGCCATAGCCAACGAGGTTGAAGCCGATCTTGTCCAGATCTTCCTGTAGGTTTGCGGCCTCCAGATAGGCGGAAACCACCTGCGATCCGGGCGCAAGCGAGGTTTTGACCCAAGGCTTGCGATCCAGACCCAATGCCGCGGCCTTGCGCGCCACAAGGCCCGCACCGATCATCACATAGGGGTTGGAAGTGTTGGTGCAGGAGGTGATCGAGGCGATCACGACCTTGCCGCTTTCCATGGTGTAGTCTTCGCCTTTGACAGCGACTTCCTTGCCCATGGGACGCTTAAAGGTCTCTTCCATTTCCTTGCGGAATGCAGCCTTGGCGCCAGTCAGGGCAACATAGTCCTGCGGGCGTTTCGGGCCGGAGATCGCAGGCACGATGGTGCCCATGTCGAGGCTCAGCGTGTCGGTGTAGATCGGAGCATAATCCGCATCGCGCCAGAAGCCGTTTTCCTTGGCGTAGGCTTCGACCAGCGCGATACGATCTTCGTCGCGGCCGGTGTTGCGCAGGTAGCGGATGGTCTCATCATCGATCGGGAAGAAGCCACAGGTCGCACCATATTCGGGCGCCATGTTGGCGATGGTCGCACGATCCGCCAGCGGCAGCGTGTCCAGACCCTTGCCGTAGAATTCCACAAATTTGCCAACCACACCTTTGGCGCGCAGCATTTCCACAACCTTCAGCACGAGGTCGGTGCCGGTGGTGCCCTCGACCATGGCGCCGGTCAGCTCAAAGCCGATAACCTCAGGGATCAGCATGGAGATCGGCTGACCCAGCATCGCGGCCTCAGCCTCGATGCCGCCAACACCCCAGCCCAGAACGGCAGCGCCGTTGACCATGGTGGTGTGGCTGTCGGTGCCGACCAGCGTGTCAGGGTAGGCAACCATATCGCCGTTCTGATCCTCATCCGACCAGATGGTCTGGGCGAGATATTCCAGGTTCACCTGATGGCAGATGCCGGTGCCCGGCGGGACAACGCGGAAGTTGTTGAACGCGCCCTGGCCCCATTTCAGGAACTGGTAACGCTCCATGTTGCGCTCATACTCGCGGTCGACATTCATCTGGAACGCGCGCGGGTTGCCGAATTCGTCGATCATGACGGAATGGTCAATAACCAGATCAACCGGGTTCAGCGGGTTGATCTTCTGGGCGTCGCCCCCCAGCGCCTTGATACCGTCGCGCATGGCGGCGAGATCCACAACGGCGGGAACGCCGGTGAAATCCTGCATCAGCACGCGGGCCGGACGATAGGCGATTTCGCGCGGGTTCTTGCCGCCGTTGGCGCCCCATTCGGCAAAGGCCTTGATGTCGTCAGTGGAGACGGAGAAGCCGCCATCCTCAAACCGCAGCATGTTTTCCAGCACCACTTTCAGGGCGGCGGGCAGTTTGGCAAAATCGCCAAGGCCGGCCTCGGTGGCTGCGGGGATCGAGTAATATGAGATCGACTTGCCACCCGCGCTCAGCTTGCGGCGCGTCTTGGCATTGTCCTGTCCGACGGTGATAGGCATGTTTGGCCTCCCTCTGGGATGTGAATACAGGGAATTCGCTACCGGCTATCTGCAACAGGTCGGGCGTGCATTCAATAGCTGAAACGCCGCAGGCGACATTTTTGTATGCAATAGTACACAAAATTTGCGCCAACGTCGCATTTCGCTTCAAATAGGCCTGTGCACGACGGTCTCAAGAATGATTGATTGGTCATTTCAATCGGCCGCGGCTACATCGGTAGATCAGAGCAAAAAGGGTTCTATGCATGAAGTTTTTCGCATCGCTTGTCATGGCCGCGTGGATGGCGCTGCCAACCGGGGCCACCGCCCAGGGCGGTGGACCGGCCACGGATCTGGTGGTGGTGGAGCTGTTCACCTCGCAGGGCTGCTCCTCCTGTCCGCCCGCAGATGCGCTGTTGCAGCAACTGACAGCGCGGCCGGATGTGTTGCCTTTGGCACTGCATGTGGATTATTGGGACTATATCGGTTGGAAAGACCAGTTTGCCGACCCGGCCCACACCCGCCGTCAGAAAGGCTACGCACATGAAGGTGGCCGCCAGATGGTTTACACACCGCAGATGATCGTGAACGGCCAAGATGATGTGGTCGGCGCAGATGCAATGAAACTGAGTGAGACAATCGAGGCCCATAAGGCAAGGCCGAGCTCGGTGGCGATGACCATCGACGGCAGCCAAAGCGGCACGGGGGGGGTCGCCGTTCAGCTGCGTCGCGGGGACACAGCACCGGTGTTGTCCGGTCCAATATCGGTGCAGCTGGTGCGTTATGCGCCGCTGAAAACTGTCGATATCTCGCGAGGAGAGTTGGCGGGCCGACGCCTGGATTATGCGAATGTGGTGGAGCAGATTGACCGCGTGGCGGAGTGGGACGGGCAGGGCACATTGCAACTGACGGTGACGCTGACCGACACGCGTCCGGCGGCGCTGCTGGTTCAGCAGGCGCCCTATGGTGCCATCCTTGCGGCGGCGACACTCAACTAAGCGGCATCTCGGGGTCAGTCAGAGCTGGATCTTTGTCCCGTCGGCGAGGATTTCGGGATCGGCACATAGGGTTTCCAGCGCCGATGAACCCAGAACCATTGCCCCATGTGCTGGCGCACCAGATCCTCCAGCCGTTTGCAAACGGTGGTTGTCATGGTGACCGGATCAGAGGGGGCAATCTCCTCCTGCAGGATAATTTCAAAATCAAGGCCGTTGGGCTGGCGAATGGCATAGACCGGGATCATCGCGGCCTTATATTTCAGCGCCAGTTCTGCCGGCACAATGGACGTCACGGCGGGTTCACCAAAGAAATCAATGTTGACCCCGCCATGGGCGTGCAGATCCGCGACAATCGCAATGATGCCGCCCTGCTTCAGGTGACGGACCATCTCCATCATGCCGCGTTTGCCCTGTTCGAACATTGGCTTGCCGGTCTTTTCAATTGCTTGCACGTAGTGATCGTTGAAATAGGGGTTGGCCATCCGGCGATAGAGCGCCCCCATGGAAAAGCCGCGCCGGATCAGATTGGCGCGGGCGGCGTCGTAATTGCCGAAATGGCCGGTGACCAGAATGACCGGTCGCCCCTCCGCGCGGGCGCGGTCCAGCGCGGGCAGGCCGGGGCCGGAAACCGGCGCCGCCCAGGCGCGCTCCAGGAACGGCTGTCCGGCATAGAGCTCGGCGACGACACGACCGATATTGTCGCTCACCTCATCGCAAAGCCGCGCGACATCCGCCTCAGGTAGCTCAGGACAGGTGAGCGCAAGATTGTCACGGATCCGTTTGTGAAACCCCACCAGAGGGGCAGCTTTGCGCATGACCCAGCCCATCGCCGGAATACGCTTTTCATAGGGGATCAGCCCAAGCGCCCCGATAAGGCCACGCAGCGCCAGATTGCTGGCGTAGTAACTGGCGCGGCGGCCTGGGGACAGGGTGGAGGGATCGACGGGCATGTCCGGAGGGCCTGCAATTGGAGAGACAATATCGCCGCGACCATAAACGGCAGCGCAGAGAGGCACAAGCAAGCCCGGCGGTGATCCGCAGCAGCGGGCCGCCCTCAGCGCAACTGCGTCTCTGACGGCGGCGGGGTATCGAGGCCACAGGTCAGCGATGCCAAGTCTCAGCTACGGATCAGCAGATAGGGCGCGGGCAGGGGTGCTGATCCGTTGGCAGGGCGCCTTCGATCACTGCGGTATCCGTTGAGGCCTCGTCTCAATGTGGCGGCGCAGATGCGCGTGGTCGGGCATCAGTTATCTCTAGGACTGTCGACATATGTGTGCGACCGCAGGCAGGAAGACACAGGCCAATGCGGAGACCTGATCGCGCGGGCTTACTCTTCTTCTTCATCCTCGGCTGAGCGAAGTTCAACCTCACCGGAGTTCACCAGCTCACGAAGGGCGTTGACGATGTTGCTCATGGCAGTTTCGCCGACACTGCGTTTCACTTTGCCGCGCTCGCTCACCTCTTCGCGTATGTTGTTGGCCATGCGGCTGGACATATTGGCCAGCATGAATTCGCTGGTCTCGACATCTTCCTCGCCTGTGGAGAATGCAATTGCTGTCACCAGATCCTGCTGCGCCAGAACACGGGCAATTTTCGGCACGTCCACCGGGCTCACCCGCTGGGCGATCAGCGCATAGGTGAAGATCGATTTACGTACGTCGCCGGCAAATTCCTCGTCTTCCTCGTCCAGGGCGGTCAGCACCTCATCGCGTTTGCCGGCGGCCGCCTGGGTCAGGATCGCGCCCATGCGCTGGCCCGGGGTTTCGTCAAACGCGACCTCCGGCCGCGCCTCAATCTGCGCGGCGAGGGACAGGCCGATGCGATCCACCGTATCCGGGGTTACGGCGGCAGTCTGGCTGACGGCATAGGTAATGCGGCGCGCAACGGGACCGGGCAGGTGGATCAACATCTGCGCCGCCTTGGTGGTGTCCAGCTTCGACAGGAGAACGGCGGCGACTTCGGTGCTTTCGGCCTCAGCCAGCTCGGCGAGATCCTCTGGCGGCAGGGCACGCAGACGCTCCCATGGGTCACCAAACTGGCGCACGCCCGCTTCCTTGCGCAGGCGACTGGCGGTCTGGCGGCTGATCTTGCCCTCCATCGCGGAGAGCGCACCGGCCAGCCCATTGGGGAAGGACAGCCCGACATTGTCCAGCATTTCGGCAAATTCACCGGCCACCTCATGTAGAGTGTCGCGGTCGATCAGCCCCATGCGGCCCATCTGCTGTGTCAGTTCGATCTGAAGATCATCGGGCAGCGATTCCAGCGGAATATCGGCCCCTTCATTCAGCAGCAGGCGCACCACGATGGCGGCTTTTGCCTTGCCGCTGAGTTTGGATTTGGCAGCCGGCAGACCGCCGCCGCCCATGGCAGGCATATCCAGCGCGCCACCGCCCATGCCGCCCATGCCCAAGTCACCACCGCCGAAATCGCCGCCCAGATCCATACCGCCGAGCGGAGCCGGGGCGGAAAAATCACCCAAATCATCTGAGGAGGCCGCCATGGGAAGCGCCAAAGCATTTTCATTCTGCATTTATGAGCCCTAGCCAAAAAGATTCTCTTTCTGTTGTCTCCAATCTAGGGGCAAAGCAGTAAATAAATGCTGAAAATCAGTAGCTTTGCGTCTGTCCGGACAAAAGAGCGTCTCGCAGGGAGACTTCGGCCCAGCTGTCGCTGCCGCCGGTGGCGCGAATGATCTTCCACTGTTCCAGCGCAAGCCCGTATTTTCCTTCGGTTACAAACCCTTGACCCATGTAGGAGCGCGCAAGGTGGTTCTGCGGATCCTGCGCGATGGCCTGAGTGTAATAGGACATCGCCTGATCGGAATAGCCCTGCTTACGATAGGTAAAGCCCCAATAGGTCAGCACCCGGCTATCCGTTTGGTCAGGCATCGCCGCTAGCACCATCTGCGCGTCGCTGTAGCGCCCGGCATAGGCGAGTTCGCGCACCGCATCGTACAATTCGTCAGGGTCCAGGGAGGATTGCTTGGGCGCGACGCAGCGCTGTTTCTGATCGTCCCAGACCTTCGCGCCTTTGCAGGTTTTGGTGGTGTTGGTCGGTTTTGGCGCCGCGCTGTCACCGCTTCCGGCGGCAAATGCGCTGCCGGCAAATGCCGCAAAGAGCACCAGCGCGGTTAGGGGCGCGCAGCTGGCGCGCATCGCAGATGCAGGTAGAGAGCGGGCATCGGGGGCATTATGTGTCAGCATGACAGGCATCAGTTTGTCCTTTTGTCGCGCGCGCCGCAGCTCTGCGGCTTGTTGGATCGCTCCACCTTAGACGGTTGGCCGCAACCGCGCGATAACAAGACGGTGAGACGCCGTGTCAGACCAGCCTTGCCATAGAAAAAGGGGCCGCCCTGTCACTGACAGAACGGCCCCTTATTGTGGTTGCTGATGAACTCCAGCTTAGGCGCCAAACACCCGCTTGAAGATCGTGTCGACATGTTTGGTGTGATAGCCCATGTCGAATTTTTCGTTGATCGCCTCCTCGCCAAGGGCGGCAACCACATCAGCATCCGCCAGCAGCAATTCGCGGAAATCAACGCGATCTTCCCAGACTTTGAGGGCGTTGCGCTGCACCATGGCATAAGCATCTTCGCGGCTGACACCGGCCTGCGTCAGCGCCAGCAGTACCCGCTGCGACATCACCAGACCGGGGAATTTATTCATGTTGTCCAGCATGTTCTCCGGGAAGACCAGCATCTTGTCGATGACGCCAGCCAGACGGTTCAGCGCAAAGTCCAGCGTCACGGTGGCGTCGGGGCCGATGCCGCGCTCAACGGAGGAGTGAGAGATATCGCGCTCATGCCAGAGAGCCACGTTTTCCATCGCTGGGATCACTGCCATACGCACCAGACGTGCAAGACCGGTGAGGTTTTCCGTGAGCACCGGGTTCTTCTTATGCGGCATCGCGGAGGAGCCTTTCTGCCCCATGGAGAAGAATTCCGCCCCCTCCAGCACTTCGGTGCGCTGCATGTGGCGGATTTCCACCGCGATGTTTTCGATTGAGGAAGCGATCACCCCCAGCGTGGCAAAGAACATCGCGTGACGATCACGCGGGATAACCTGGGTCGAGATCGGTTCGGGGCTCAAGCCGAGCTGCTCACAGACGTGTTCTTCAACGCGAGGGTCTATATTGGCAAAGGTGCCAACCGCGCCGGAAATCGCGCCAGTGGCGACTTCGCTGCGCGCGTTTTGCAAGCGCTGTTTGTTGCGGTCCATCTCGGCGTAGAAACGGGCAAAGGTCAGACCCATGGTGGTCGGCTCGGCGTGGATGCCGTGAGAGCGGCCAACCCGCACGGTGTCTTTATGTTCCAATGCGCGTTTTTTCAGCGCGGCCAGTACCTTGTCCATGCCACCCAGAAGAATATCGGCGGCACGCACCAGCTGCACATTGAGGCAGGTGTCCAGCACGTCAGAGGATGTCATGCCCTGATGCACAAAACGCGCTTCTTCAGAACCAACGTGTTCGGCAAGGTGCGTGAGGAAGGCGATGACGTCATGTTTGGTGACTGCTTCGATTTCGTCGATGCGGGCGACGTCGAATTCGACATCCTTTGCTTTCCAAACCGCGTCGGCGTTTTCGCGCGGGATCACGCCGAGGTTGGCCATGGCTTCGCAGGCGTGTGCCTCGATCTCGTACCAGATCTTGAATTTGGTTTCCGGCGACCAGATGGCAACCATTTCAGGACGGGAATAGCGGGGGATCATGGGCAGCAGCACCTTTTCATAGCAGGGCAGAAGGGAAGCGGATGATGCCGCGGGTCTTAGAGCAGCGCGCCTTACAGGGCAAGGGTGGGGCTGCGCGCCGCGACAGAAAGCCCGCAAAAACAGGTCCCTTATTGTGGGAAGGCTGATGCTCGGTCTGTTTATGCCACGCGACTGCCCATAGCCTGCCGATAATTGGGTCGCGCGTCAGTCACGGTCGAAGCCCCCTATTTGCAAAGGGGCTCGTGGTGATTTCATCGGGCCGGGGGACGGCGCTCCGGTCAGAACGGCAGATGCGCGGGATCTACATCTGCCTCGCTCTCCGGCTCATCCAATCGGGTGGTGACCTTGGCGCCATGTTCCAGCGTGCGATGCACCGGGCAGCGGTCGGCGATCTCCAGCAGCTTTGCGCGCTGATCCTGGGTCAGATTGCCGCTGAGGTAGATCACACGGGTGAACTGGTCGATCTGCGCGGGACCGGAGGGCAGCGCGTCCTGTGCATGAACCTTGTCATGACAGACATCGACGCTGACGCCTTCCAGAGGCCAGCCCTTGCGGCGGGCATACATGCGGATGGTCATGGAGGTGCAGGCACCCAGCCCCGCCGAGATGAACCCATAAGGCGTCATGCCGCGATTGCTGCCGCCATAGGCCAGAGGCTCATCCGCATAGGTGTGATGGCGCGGGCCGGACTGGATATCCTGCAGGAACCCATTGGGATCCGCCTCGGTGACGCGCAAAACGCCCTCGGGCGCGCCGGGGGGAGGCGCGGGGGGCGACAGATCGATATAGCGCCCGGCCCAGGCGGCAATGACATCAGCGGCATATTCCGCATCGCGAGGCCGCGAAATCAGGTGATCGGCATCATCCAGGGTAATGAAGCTCTTGGGGTGTTTCGCCGCGACAAAGATATCGGCGGCATTGTCGATGCTGACGGTGGCATCCAGCGGCGCGTGCATCACCAGCAGGGCGGCATCCAGATCGGCAAGGGCGCTGGTCAGCGCTTCGGCGCGGATGTCATCGACAAATTGCTTGCGGATCAGGAACGGGCGGTCGGCCAGACAAACCTCAGCGGCGCCGTCGGCCTCAATCATCTCCAGCGCGTCACCAAACTGATGCGCCACATGGGACGGGTCAGAGGGCGCGCCCAGCGTGACAACACCGCGAACCGATGGCAGCCCGGCCCGCGCCCGCAACACCGCAGCGCCGCCCAGCGAATGACCGATCAACAACGATGGCGCCAGCCCGCGCCCGGCCAGATACTGTCCCGCCGCCACCAGATCGGCGACATTGGAGCTGAAGTTGGTATTGGAGAACTCACCATCGGAATGGCCAAGACCGGTGAAATCAAACCGCAACACGGCGATGCCCATCGCCGCCAGACGGGCTGAGATGCGCCGCGCGGCGGGGATGTCCTTGGAACAGGTGAAACAATGGGCAAAGAGTGCTGTGGACAGGATCGGCCCTTCGGGCAGGTCCAGCCGCGCAGCCAGCTGGTCACCGGAGTGGCCGGAAAAAGAAATGCGTTCGGTGGGCATCAGGCTCGCCTTTATCTGGGGGTCACCCTAAGGTGCGGCGACAGGCGGGCGGGCACAAGGCATCCGCCGCCCACGTCACGGGAAGGTGAGGGATATTGACAACAGACCGTTTGGCCGAGGCCTGCGCAGGCATCGGAGGTTTCGCGCCGCAAGATGCGCGTGACCAGCAGATGTGGCAGCGCCTGACCGCGTTTTGCGCGCGCGAACCAAAGGCGTTTGAACGAGATCCAACGACCGGCCATGTGACGGGATCGGCCTTTATCCTGTCACCCGATCTGTCAGCGGTGCTCCTGACCCATCACGCCAAACTGGACCGTTGGCTGCAACTGGGGGGACATTGCGACGGCATCGCCGACGCCCGGTTCACGGCCCAGAAAGAAGCCTATGAAGAAAGCGGTCTGGCCCGGATCAGCCTGCTGTCTGATCAGGTGTTTGACATCGATATCCACGAAATTCCTGCCAACAGCCGCGAGGCGGCGCATCTGCACTATGATGTGCGCTATCTATTTCGTGCTGAAGCGGGCGATATCCGTGCCAGCGCGGAGTCTAAGGCGCTCGCCTGGGTGCCGTTGGCAGAACTGGCACAGTATAGCCAGGCGGAGAGTGTGCTGATCTTGCAGGAAAAACTGGCCCGGTTGCACAGCGCAGGCTGCTAAGCGCCCCACAGGATCAGCGGCCGTTCGCCATGTGGGGCACAACCGCCTTTTAGTCGCCGCTCATTGCGGCGGCGGCATCACGGCTTTCCCATCAACGCGGGATCAAACGGGTAGGTGGTGAGATTCTCATATCCGTCCTCGGTGATCAGCACCTGATCCTCCAGCTTGATCGAGAAGTCACCACCTTCGGGGGAGACCAGCGCCTCAACACAGAGCACCATGCCCGGCTCCAGCTCGTAATCAAAGGCACCCTCGACCATGGCATCCGGGTAGGCCACCAGCGGCCATTCATCGCAAAGTCCGACGCCGTGCATCATGCAGCCGTATTTCTGATTCTGGAACTGCGCATCCAGAGGGTGGCAGTGGCGCGACAGCTCCTGCAGGTTCACGCCGGGTTTCAGCATCTCCATATTGCTCTGGATATGCTCGACCCCGTGTTGCATGGCATAGACCATATCTGCGGGCGGGGGGCGGTCACCGATCCACCAGCTGCGCGAGATGTCGATGCAGATCCCGTAGGAGCCGACCAGATCGGTGTCAAAGCTGACGATTTCATTGTTCTGGATGATCCGCCCGCCGCATTCCTGAAACCACGGATTGGTGCGCGGGCCTGAGGTCAGCAGGCGGGTTTCGATCCACTCACCACCGCGGCGGATGTTTTCGGCATGCAGCACGGCCCAGACGTCATCTTCGCTGATGCCACCGCCGGGTATGGCGCTGCGGGCATAACGCTCCATCTCGGCGACGGCGGTTTCGCAGGCGTGATTGGCGCAGCGCATGGCGAGGATTTCGTCCGGGCCTTTCACCGCGCGGCATTTTTCGGTCAACTCCTCGCCGGGGAAGACCTCAAGCCCCTGTGCCTCAAGCGCGCGCAGCCCGTGCAGCATGATCTTGTCCACCGCAAGACGCGTGTTGCCGCCGCTATGCTCCGCCAGCAGAGTGCGCACTTCATTGGCGAAGGCGTCCGCCGCCACATCCACCTTATCGCCCCGATCAAAGTAAAACAGATCGGCCCCGGCCCGCTGCTCGCGCACCAGAGGGTTGAATTCACTAAGAAACGGCGCCTGTTTGTAATCCCACATCACCATATAACCATCGGCGCAGATCAGCAGCGCGCGAAACGGGTTGTGGGTGTTCCACAGTTGCATATTGGTGGAATCCGTCGCGTAGCGGATGTTCATCGGATCAAACACCAACAGTCCGGCATAATCGCGATCGTTGATGAACCGGGTGAGCCGCTCCCAGCGATAGCGCCGCATGGCCTGAAGATCGGGCAGTTGAAGACCCGCAGCCGCCCATTCGCCGAAGGCCAGCCGGGTCGGCCCAATTTCGACCCGGTCCTGATCATTGGGTGTGTTGTCGCCAAGGGTGGCACCGCGCGTGGGGTCGATCTTGCGGGTGTCGCGGTAATGCTCGTTCATCTCTGGCTCCGTACTCGACATCGTCTTGAATTGGCCGCTGGACATCTCTGTCCAATGTGGCTCGTGCCGCGTAGATGAGTCGCCACCAAATGCGACCGCGCAAACGGTCGTTTTCAGGCAGATATGAATGGGTCAGCCTGTCTCACGTTGCGGGTGGCGCTGCGCGTCTGGCTTGCTACAAGGTGTCATGACCAAGATTCTGCAAACACGCCTGCCGTATAATCCGCTGGAGGAGCGCAAGCTGCCCGGTATCCAGCCCTTGGCGCCACAGGACTGGTTGCACTTTGATGAGGCGTGCGCGGGCCAGATGGCAGAGCGGGAGCGGCTGTTGCAGCAGTGCCGTTCGCAGGTCCTGTATTGCGCGCCCGAGGCCATGCCAGCGGCCTCTGAGCTGTTGGAGGCAGTTTTGGCGCAGCTCTACCCGGACACGGCCCGGACCCATGTGGTCCGCCCCGACGGGGTCGAGGTGGCATTGGATTGGGAAGATCCGCTGGGCACGCTTGGCCGGATTGCCCAGCAGGATTTCTGCATTTTGGAAAAACCGGAGGGCGCGCAAGAGCATGTGTTGACCGGCGCGATCCTGTGCTTTCCCGCAAATTGGACGCTCGCGGAGAAAGCGGGGCGGCCACTGATTGCCATTCACGCGCCGGTCGACAGCTATGATTCTGGCATTGCTGCACGGGTGCAGCGGCTGTTTGACGGGGTGCAGGTGGGGCGGCCGATGTGGCGGTTCAATGCGTTGTGGTACGCCGATGCGACGCTGCACCAGCCGCGTCGCGCCAGTGGCGATCGCCCGCGTCCCGGCGCCGAAACGGCGGGCTATATGCGCAGTGAGCGGCAGACGATCCTGCGCCTGCCGCAGAGCCGCGCCGTTGTGTTCAGCATCCACACCAGTGTCGTGACCCGTGAGGATGTGATGGCCCAGTGGGGGGCACCGGCAGCCTCGCGCTGAGTGTGGACCAGGAGGTCTAAAAGGCGATGGCAGCCGAGCTTTGCAGCGCAAGAAGGGCCGTCGCGCCGCAGACGATGTGAAGATGGCCACGCAGCTGCGGGCTGCGCAGGAGATGGCTGGTGGTTGCGATCATCCGCTGCGGCATGGCCGCCAGAAGACCGCCCAACCGGGCAACGGCGGCACCGCTGCCGCGGGGCTGTGTCATAACCGCTTTGGCGCGGGCCCGCGCCCGATTGCGCGCCTCGACAGCATGGCGCCCGGTGGCGCGGGTGTCCGGGGACTGCAACATTGCGGCGTAATGTTCTTCCAGCTGCGCAACCGTTACTTCGACCGGCTCAAAACAGGCGCGTCCCCGCAGGCGCCCATTTGCAACAGGCTTGGCGCCGCTGGCAGGCTGCGGCGAAGGCGGCGGCGTATCAAGGGCGGCGTCAATCGGTGTCGCAACAGGGGCGTCCGCCTCGGGTGTCGTTTGCGGGCTGAGCGGGGCGCTCGACTTGGCGGCTTGGCTGTCGGCGATATCTGCGGCGATTTCGGTCACAGGAGAAATGTCAGGGGTGGCGTGGTCTGCAACAGCCTCCGCGTGGGTTTCCACCTGTGTTTCCGCGTCTTCAAATACCCCAAGGAAAGCGTCACGGGTCAGGGTGAAGGGCACATGCAGCCAGTCCACCGTCGCGACATCCAGATCCTCGGCCAGGCGGCGCAGGATCATCGCCAGCAACATCTCGCTCAACTCCACATCGCAGTGGTCCGGGTGGTTCGGGGTCAGCGTCACGCCAAGCGAACTGCGCAGCGGTGTCTCGGTGCTGTCAGTACCGGCCGCACTGGCCTGCGTTGGTTTGATCGGATGGCGGCGGTAGCGCAGTTCAACCCGGTAATGATCACAATCAAGTCGGATCAGATTGGGGTTTCGTGATTGGAACTGGCGCACGCTGTGGCCGTATTCTTCCAAGGTATCGACCACAGCAGTCGAGCCGCTGGACAGCGCATCTGGGTCCCGAATTTCAAAACCCAGCTTGCCTTTATACTGATCTACCTGTGTCACCGTCAGGGTCCTCCGCTCAGGTGCTTCAGCAATTAAGTTAAAATTTGAAATGGCAGAAAGTGAGGCGGTGACAGCTGAGAGGTAAAAAATTCCTTTCTAATTTGACGATTGTATTGTGATTGATTTAACATCTTGAAAATTAACGGTAAAATGATCATCTTCCCTGTGCGCCTCTTCGAATTTGGGCAAGAACTGGGCAGCTGACGGCCATATTGATGCCGTAGCCCTTACAAATCGGGCGTGAGGCCAACAGTGTTTCTGATTGAGTGACGTGCCGGCAACCTTGAGGGCTTGCGGGGAACGAACAGGCTGCGCCGGGGGAGGGGTGGCAGTGTTGAAACTCTGAAGCGACAGCCCGGTCGGCAGCCAATGGGTCAACCAAGGGCAGTGCCCTAGGCGGTCGGGGCACGTCTGTCAGCCAAGTTTGGCCAGGGGCTGGGGCTCTGCAAACAGCGGGGCTCCGCAAACGAAAAAGGCGCCCCCAAGTGATGGGAGCGCCCAGTAAATCTGCGTGATCGGGGGTCAGCAGCTGTAGTACATGCCGTATTCAACCGGATGCGGCGTGTGTTCGTAGGTTTCCACCTCTTCCATCTTGAGGGCGATGTAGCCTTCGATCTGGTCTTTGGTGAACACGTCGCCCTGCAGCAGGAAGTCGTGGTCGCCTGCCAGCGCTTCCAGCGCTTCGCGCAGGGAGCCGCAGACGGTGGGGATATCGGCCAGCTCTTCTGCGGGCAGATCATAGAGGTTCTTATCCATGGCTTCGCCGGGATCGATCTTGTTCTTGATGCCGTCCAGACCAGCCATCAGCAGTGCGGCAAAGCACAGGTAGGGGTTCGCGGCCGGATCGGGGAAACGGGCCTCGACGCGCTTGGCTTTCGGGCTTTCGGTCCATGGGATCCGCACGCAGCCGGAGCGGTTGCGGGCCGAATAGGCGCGCAGAACCGGCGCTTCAAAGCCAGGGATCAGGCGCTTGTAGGAGTTGGTGGACGGGTTGGTGAAGGCGTTCAGTGTCTTGGCGTGCTTCAGGATGCCGCCGATGAAATACAGCGCCTCATTGGAGAGATCTGCGTATTTGTCGCCCGCAAAGAGCGGCTTGCCGTCTTTCCAGATCGACATGTTCACATGCATGCCGGTGCCGTTGTCGCCATAGATCGGCTTCGGCATGAAGGTCGCCGATTTGCCATAGGCGTGAGCCACATTGTGGATCACATACTTGTATTTCTGCAGCTCATCAGCCTGTTTGGTCAGGCTGTCAAAGATCAGACCCAGTTCGTGCTGGCAGGAGGCCACCTCGTGGTGGTGCTTGTCGACCTTCATGCCCAGACGCTTCATGGTGGACAGCATCTCGGAGCGCAGATCCTGGGCTTCGTCGATGGGGTTCACTGGGAAGTAGCCGCCCTTGAGACCGGGGCGATGACCCATGTTGCCCATCTCATATTCAGTGTCGGTGTTCCAGGAGGCGTCGGTTGCGTCAACCTCGAAGGACACTTTGTTGATGGTGTTGGAGAAGCGCACATCATCAAACAGGAAGAATTCCGCCTCGGGGCCCATATAGGCCACGTCGCCGATGCCGGAGGACTTCAGATAGGCTTCGGCCTTCTGCGCGGTGCCGCGCGGGTCACGCGGGTAGGCTTCGCCGGTGTCGGGCTCAACCACGGAGCAGTGGATGCAGATGGTTTTCTCGGCATAGAAGGGATCAACATAGGCCGAGGTGGTGTCGAGGATCAGCTTCATGTCGGAGTTTTCGATCGACTTCCAACCGGCGATGGAGGACCCATCAAACATGAAACCTTCTTCGAGGAAGTCTTCGTCCACCAGGTCAACGTCGATGGTCACATGCTGGAGCTTGCCACGTACATCGGTGAAACGAATGTCGACATAGGCCGCATCTTCGTCCTTGATCATCTTCAGAACTGCGTCTGCGCTCATTTCCAATGGTCCTTCTGATCTTATAATCTTGTGTGTGTCCGGGCTGCCGCGCCCATCAGCGACGGCGGGCACCCCTGTGTTCTTGTGTCAGGCTTAGAGCGCGTCCGAACCGGTTTCACCGGTGCGGATGCGGATGGCCTGCTCTACGGGGGAGACAAAAATCTTGCCGTCACCGATCTTGTCGGTCTTGGCCGCGGCCACGATGGCCTCAATGGCGGCGTCGACCTGATCGTCGTCCAGCACCACCTCGATTTTCACCTTCGGCAGAAAGTCGACGACGTATTCGGCACCGCGATAGAGTTCGGTGTGACCCTTCTGGCGACCAAACCCCTTGACCTCGATCACCGACAGGCCTTGCACGCCCACGTCCTGCAAGGCTTCCTTCACCTCGTCCAATTTGAACGGCTTAATGATGGCTTCGATCTTTTTCATCGGCATGGCTCCTCGCAACCTTGTCGAGAGAGGTCAGATCACTTCTACTGAGCGGGGACAATAATAGCCGCAAGCGCTGCGGCGAAACTGCGCATGATTTCGCAGTCTCTGCCTAAAAATTAGGCACAGCGCCTGATTTTCGCGCAATTTTGAATCGCGACATGACCACGACATGAAAAAGAGGCCCCTGACATGACAGAATTGCTGACCGCCGCCCAGATGCGGGCCATCGAACAGGCCGCGATTGCCGCTGGTGAGGTGACCGGGCTGGAACTGATGGAGCGGGCCGGGCAGGGCGTGGTTGCGGCCATTTTTGAGCAATGGCCGGAGCTGGATGCGGATCTTGGTTGCCAGGCCGGGGAGGCTGCCCCCCGGCCTCAGGTCCCCCCCCGGGATAATTCAGGCCAGAAGATGGGCGGCGAGGCCTCACGGCGTGCGGTGGTTTTATGCGGACCGGGCAACAACGGCGGCGACGGTTTTGTGGTGGCGCGACTTTTGAAGGAGCGCGGCTGGGATGTGGAGGTGTTTCTGTATGGACCCCCGGACCGGCTGCCGCCGGATGCGAAAGTGAATTATGAGCGGTGGCGGGCGATTGGCCGCGTAATGGAGTGGACCGCGCAACAGGTTGGCGAGGAGGCTGCGGACCTGTTTGTTGATGCAATTTTTGGCGCAGGCCTGAAACGGGCGCCTGCGTGCGAGATCCTTGAACCGCTGACCAAGCTTTACACCGAGGGCAAGACGTTCGCGCGAATGGTTGCAATTGATGCGCCAACGGGGCTGTGCATGGTCAGCGGCCGCGCGCTTTGTCCGGAATTCGGGGCGGTCTGGAGCTGGCTTACCGTCACCTTTCACCGGCCACGTATCGGCCATTTCATTGATGAGGGGCCGAGTTACTGCGGAGCAATGAGGACCGTCGACATTGGGCTGGGTGGGCATGATTGGGGTGAGGCTGCACGACAGGCAGTGGCCGACCTTCATCGGCTTGAGAAGGGCCGGGGAATGGGGCGGGTCGTTGCTACTCTCATGTCGCCAGAACTGGTCTCGCCGTATCTTGGGAAGGAAACGGACGAGCATAAGTACACCTACGGCCACGCGCTTGTCCTCTCGGGCGGCCATGGAAGGTCCGGGGCTGCGCGGCTGGCCGCCCGCGGTGCGTTGCGGATCGGTGCGGGGCTGGTCACGGTTGGCGCGCCACGTGCGGCGATGATGGAAAACGCCTGCCAGCTGACCGCGATTATGTTGCGACAGATGGATGGCGCGGATGAGCTGCGCACGCTGTTGCAGGACAGCCGTCTCAACGCTGTTTGTCTTGGGCCGGGGCTTGGGCTGGACGCTGATCGTGAGGGCTTGGTTCTGGAGGTCTTGCAGGCAAACCGCGCCACGGTTCTGGATGCAGATGCGCTGACGCAGTTCGAGGACCGTGCTGAGGCGCTGTTTGAGGTGCTGCACGAAAACTGTGTCATCACCCCGCATGGCGGTGAATTTGCGCGGCTCTTTCCAGATCTGGCAGAGAAACTGAACGCGCCAGCCACAACCGGCCCCGTCTATTCCAAGGTGGACGCCACCCGTGAGGCAGCAAAACGCGCGGGCTGCGTGGTGCTGTTCAAGGGGCCGGACACGGTGATCGCCGCGCCGAACGGGCTCTGCTCAGTGAATTCCGCCCACTACGACCGCTCCGCGCCCTGGCTGGCGACTGCCGGGTCCGGCGACGTGCTGGCCGGGTTCATCACAGGCTTGATGGCGCGCGGATTGGACCCGATGCAGGCAGCAGAAACTGCTGCATATCTGCATGTCGAATGCGCGTTGAACTTCGGCCCGGGGCTCATCGCTGAAGACCTGCCGGAGCAAATTCCGGCTGTTCTGCGCAAGCTTGATATTTTCTAAGCGGGCGGCGGAGGGAAGGCGTGGAAAAGTTTTGCCCAATGAGTGCTTTCCCTTTTGCATCCGCTGAAAAGCTTTGCTATTGAGCGCGACACGGTGGGCGCGCCCATCGTCAGGATGCGGGTGTGGCGGAATTGGTAGACGCACCAGATTTAGGTTCTGGCGCCGCAAGGCGTGGGGGTTCAAGTCCCTTCACCCGCACCATTTATTCCTTGATATTGCGGAATTATGCCTCTGCTGTGCAGTGTTGGCCCCCACCTTAATGTTCGTTGGAGGCCGGAAATAGGCTGTAGATCTGCGCAACAGCGTAGGCTTTGTGCGCGCATTCAAATGAGATGTTTGGCGTAATTTTTCCGACCGAACCCTGCGATAGAATCTGTCCCAGCCCAACGGCCGACGCGGACAATGGGTGGCCCGCGTCACAGTGACATACGTCACTTCGTCGGAGCTGAACTGTCCTGCAATCAGATATCCTCCCGCACGCTTCAAGGGCCTAAGCTAGGTGAATATCAGGCCGCCGCCCTGCGCTTTGGCTGAAGCTATTGCTCGTTGGCGTCCCCGCATTGGATCAACATTGCGAGTATCGTGACTGGGGCCAACGTAACAAATTGCGAAAAAAGAAATTTCTGAAGGAGTTGCGGCCTGTGAGCTGCAAAATCGCAATCTTGTTGTGCGTCTAACCTCCGGGTTGAATGGTTGATCAGGGGCGCTGCCTTTAGTGGTACAGGCGGTCCTGAGACTACAAACGAAAGGACTGAAGATGACATGGAGAGAGCGATGCATGAGGACAATATGATCAGGCTCGCGCATATCTGCCTGGGGGGCTTGGAACAATCGGGCCTCAGGCTTCATGCTGTGCCAGATATCTCGGAGTTTCAAGCGCGTATGGCGCGTATCGGTAAAGCCAGCAATCATCCCATGCTTTCACCGGATTGGCACGATTTCACCTCAGTTGAGGCGTTTGGCATCGTATTCTGTATCGATGGTGAGGACGTCGGCGGGGTCGCCGCGCGGTTTATAGACATCGGGGAGGACAGTCTCGCACGTCACTGGGCTTCAACATATTCCAGGCTCTATAACTCCGGCGCGGGATCTCCGGTTCGGGCGTTCTCTAGCACTGCAGCAAAGGAAATATCGGGTAAAATCGTGTATCTGGGTGAGCTGTTTCTAAACGCCGAGAATCGCAAGGGCAAGGTCAACTGGAGGCTGGTCTTTCACTACCTCTTTTCTCTGGCTCATTTGAAATGGAAACCGGCATGGACCTATGGCTTTGTGCGGCAGACCGACGTCCTCTCCGGCAAGGCAAGCCGCTATGGCTTCACGCGACAGCACATCGGCCCGCAAGAGTGGGAGGTCCATGTGCCCAGCCGCAGTTCCAGTGAATATCTCGTAACTTTGCCTCGCATCGACCTGCAGGAGGCGGCCGCATTCTATGTCAAGCATCCAGAATTCTTGCTCGATCCCGCCTCTCGATTTGGCGATCACGCCGGGAAGCAGTAGCTGAGCACAAATCTCTCGCCGTTGGGACTAACAACCGGTAGCTGTAGGCGAAAATATTCTACTTTTGCGGCTGGAACTCCATCTGGTAAGGGGATCCGGACAGAAATAGGGGCGGAAAGCGCTGGGGTACCCTGCTGCGACACGTCGTAGTAGCTCCGCACAAGATCCATCCGTGATCGGGTGTCGAAACCTTCAACCAGTCGCTTTAGTGCATCAGCAGAGTTTGTTCCGAGTTTCGTTGCTGCCAAGCTTCTGGCGCCGAGTTCGAGGGGTTCAACAGTGGTATCCGCTACGTCCGGTGCCTTGATGATATCGAAGTGGTCACGGAGGCCTTCGTGGCACACGAGGTGACCTGACTGCTGATGCCACCACCTCAGCAACAGGGGGAGCACATTGCCCCCTGTTGCGAATTGTGTCTCGTTATCCCAAATACTTAATCTCTGGTGGGCAACTCTCATCACATCGGACAGCACCCGTGAGGCTTGCCGATTGACCTCGGATTGATAGCCGGGACTAGGGGCCAGGCTCATTCCGCCATCCAGTCCCATCAAGTGTTCATGACTGACCCCTAGTACAGATGCCAACTTGAAGGTTGTGAACACCCCGGGTTCATGGCCACCTTTCCATACTTTTGAGAAATATCCGGGGGACTTGCCGATCAATTCGGCCAATTCTCCTTGGGATCTTCCATCTGCAGAAATCAGTCGCTTCCAATGATCTATTAGGCTGAGTGTCATCATTGTAGAGCTCTTGAATATTTTCAAATATCCACCCGGAATAGTTGACCAGATGTACCTATGTCAAGAGTGTGGGCCGTGCACGAACAACTTATAGCTGCGGTCGACTGCGCAGATGAACTGATGATCAATCAGTTCCGGAGGAATGATGTCTCAGAGATTCAGGGAAGAGTATCGGGAGGCCGTCAGCCTTCTTTGTCAAGTTTCTGAGCTTGAGGACGGTGAGCAGAGAGAAGCCCTTTTGCACTCTTTAGCAAAAAGTCCCGTTCTGCCGGAGCTAATTGATACCATACTTCGAGCAATCGTTGCTGGTCACCAGCCGGAGCTTGACCGTCTTCTGGATAGAAAAAGCGGTAGATGAGAGGCGCTTCTGACAGTTGGATCCGGCGGTTGCCCTTCAATATCTTGTTGATCTTGTCAGCTGAAATACCGGTTTCCCTGGAGAGGCGTGCTTGCTCTCCGCGACATCCCTCCAGATGTCTCGACAGCCAATCGCGGTTTATTACTTCCATAGGTCCATTTCCACGATAGCCCTGACGTTGTATCTTGGGGTGAAATCACAGCCTATCTGATATCACATATTGCGAAAAACGCAATTAATTCTACAAAGGGGAACCAGCAGACCCTGTGGCAAGCTCGCTGAAACTGTATGCAGATTCGCTGTTGGTACAGGTGTTTGCTGGTACGATCTTAAGGGTTTCAATGCCGCGGCCACGATCGGTTCCCTCCGATACGGTTATTGACATGACAATGGTTGTCGGCCCCCTGCGGCCTGCGTGCCCTCTGTCCGAAGCCGATCATATCAGAGACTGCGTATCGCTTTGATGCCCGTATACCTGTGCCGAGGTACGATTGGTGCCTCGACCAAGCTGTTACAAAGTTGAAGGCAACCGGCATGGCCTTCAGGTCCCTTTCGGACGGGACAGGGAGTATTTACCAGCCATTGCCTGTGTTCTGCCAACATGTACCTGGGGCGGAGGTGCTCGCGCAGTGTATGTAGCTTTTGGCGCAAAGGGATCAGGCAGAGCTATCATCACATAGGCGTGAGCTTCCATCTACAGGAGGTGCTTTTCCCTCTTGACGGTCGTCGATCCAGCGGCGCTTATCGGGTTTGAACAAAAGGAAGCCCTGTGATCAGCCGTGTCCTCATCATTCTTGTTGCCTTGCAACTCGTTGTTACGAGTGCATTTGCGCATGTGATGCCGATGCCTGAACACTGCGTGGAGCCGGTGGCTCATCACATGCATGGGGAAGGGGTTTCCCTTCTTCAGGATCAGGTCGTTGACCTCGCCTTCGAGACGGAGCAGCAGCCCAAGCCCTTGGGACTGCTGCATTGTGCCAGCGTTGCTTGCACGGATCAGTTCGGTGACGCGTCCGTTGTCGATCTGAACAAGGACTTTCGGATTGCCGATCTGAACCCCAGCGAACCGCGTATGGTTCTGCAATCCGTCCTTCTATCTCAACTTCGGCCACCTTTGGCCTGAGAACGCCTGTCAGGCGTTGATTGCGGCGTTGCCTGAGCAGGCGCGTTGAGCAATCCGATCTCATGCTGCCTCTACGGGTACAGGCCCGCGGCGCATCTGATCCTTTCACTTCTCCCTTCTCTGCTATTGGCAGTGACCTTCTCTTCGCGAGGCCAATCACGGTCTACGCTCACGGAATACACATGAAACACACGAATTTTCTGCGGCCTCTGGCCGTGGTGCTAGGGCTTGCACTCGGGGTGCCCGCGCAGGCCGACACCTATGACATCACCGTTGACAAGATCCGGATTGATACCGGCACGTTCAAGAAAAACGGAATTGGCTACAATGGCAGCCAGACCCCATCTATCCTGCATTTCCAGGAAGGCGAAGATGTGGTCATCCGCGTGAAGAACAATTTGCGCGAAAGCACCTCGATCCACTGGCATGGCCTGATCCTGCCGTTTCAGCAGGACGGTGTTCCCGGCATCAGCTTCGATGGCATCAAACCGGGCGAGACCTTCACCTACCGCTTTCCGATCGAGCAGGCAGGCACCTACTGGTTCCACAGCCACTCAGGATTTCAGGAGCCGGACGGCGCTTACGGCGCCATCGTGATTTCGCCGAAAGGCGGCGAAGCGGTGCCCGCTGATCGCGACTATGTGGTCCAGTTCACAGACAAGCATCCACACAGCGGGGCACGGGTCTTTCGCAATCTCAAAGCTTCGGCGGACTATTATAATCGCGCCCAGCGTACTGCGCAGGACCTGATCGAAGACGCCGGTGCCGAAGGGCTGAAAGCTGCGCTGCAGGACCGCAAGATGTGGGGGGCAATGCGGATGATGCCCACCGATATCGAGGATGTTCAGGGGTTCACGCCTCTGATCAATGGCGCAAGCACGCAGCAGAACTGGACCGGGATCTTCAAGCCGGGTGAGAAGGTGCGCTTGCGCCTGATCAACTCCTCGGCCACGACCTATTTCGACGTGCGGGTGCCGGGTTTGAAGATGACCGTGGTGCAGGCCGACGGCAACGACGTGAAACCCGTCGCGGTGGACGAATTGCGCATCGCCGTCGCCGAGACATACGATGTGATCGTGCAGCCGCGCGAGGCCAAGGCCTATTCGATCATTGGCGAGAGCGCAGGGCGGACCGCAACGGTGCGTGGCACGCTGGCCCCGTCCCAAGGCATGGTCGGACCCATCTACAAGATGCGGCCTGAACCTCTTCTGACCATGGCCGACATGGGCGGCATGATGTCCGGGATGGAGCATTCCGGCATGGATATGGCTGGCATGGACATGTCGGGGATGGATCATTCCGGGATGGACATGAGCGGTTTCGACATGTCCGGAATGGATCATTCCGGCCATGACATGAGCAGCATGGAGATGTCCGGGATGGATCAGTCCGGGACCGATACCGGCGGCATGGACATGACCAGCGGGCTGCCAGTCGTTCCGGCCGAAGGGGCCAAGGGTGCAGCCTTCTACGCGCCGGGCAGCGGTCTGATCCCGACGGCGGCGAACGGCGGCAAATTCCTCGGTTACGAGAACCTCGCAGCGCGCAAGCCGCTTTATCGTGACCGTCCCGCCACGCGTAAGATCGAGATCCGTCTGACCGGCAACATGGAGCGCTACATCTGGTCGATCGACGGTGTGAAATATGAGGATGCGGATCCGATCCGCCTGAAATACGGCGAGCGAGTTCGCTTCAAATTCGTCAATGAGACCATGATGGCGCATCCGATGCACCTGCATGGCATGTGGACGATCATCGACACCGGCAAGGGCCCCTATGACCCAGTGAAACACACGGTCAGCGTGGCGCCGGGCACGACGCTCTATACCGAAACGGAAGTCGACGCCCCCGGTCAGTGGGCCTTCCACTGCCATCTCTCCTACCACATGGCCGGCGGCATGTTCCGCAAGGTCATCGTCGAAGGCGGCCCGTCCTGATGGTCCCGAATTTCAAGGAAGACAATCACATGAAAAAACTGTCACTTGGGACGGCCCTCGGGGTGCCGCTGGCGCTGTCTTTTGCCTCCGCCGCCATGGCCGAGGTGGGCGTTTCCCCAACGGTCTGGAGCGTGCGGACCGACACGCTCGAATACCGGATGGGCGCTGAAGAGAATTCCTTCGCCTGGGGCGTCGAGGCTTGGATCGGAAATGATGAACTGCGTCTCGTCTGGAAGAGCGAAGGGGCAAAAACCGAGGGTGGCGACTTTGAGGAGATGAACAATCAGATCCGCCTCCAGATGCCGATCACCGAGTTCTTCGACGGATTCATAGGGGGCGCCGCATCAACGCCTGACGGGGCTCCGGACCGCTATTACGGCACCATCGGTGTGACCGGTCTTGCACCCCAATGGTTTGAGGTCGAGGCGGCACTTTACCTGTCCAACCATCCCTACCTCAACGCAGAAGTTGAGTATGAAGGCTTGCTGACGAACCGACTGATCCTGACCCCTTCCATCGAAGTCAGCCTGCCACTTGCGGATGATCCCGAACGGGAAATCGCCGCCGGTGGTGCTTCCGCCGCATTCGGACTTCGTCTGAGCTATGACCTGATCGGGCGTAGCGTATCACCGTATATCGGCGTGAACTACGAACGCGCCTTTGGTGGGACGGCAGACATTTGGCGCGGTCATGGCCATGATATCGAGGAGTTGACGGGCGTGTTTGGCGTAAACGTCATGTTCTGATATTGCTGCGCCCCTCTCTGTGTCCGCTATTGGCACCCAAAACGACAGGGGCGCAGCCCTAACAGCTGAACCATCCAAAGGGAGATAAAAAATGAACCTACGCAATATTCTGACCTCCGCTGCATTTTCAGTGGGCCTGGTATTGAACGCCAGTGTTGCGGTCGCCCATGGCAAAGGCATGATGACCATGCCCAGCAACGGCCAGACTGTCGGGACCGACACCAAAGTCATGCATCTGATGTTCACCGATCCCATGCAGATCACAATCGTGAAGATGAAAGCGCCTGACGGCAACACCTACCAAATCAACGGACCGGCTGCCAACAAGGCGGTCAAGACCTGGGAAGGAAGCCTGCCCGAACTTGCACCCGGCAACTATCAGATCGACTGGCGCGGCATGTCTTCTGACGGTCACGCGATGAACGGCAGCTTCGCTTTCTCGGTCGAGAACTGATCATGGGCGGAGTTCTTGTCGCACTGGAACTGGTGCAGATCGCCTCGATCCTCGTTAAAGCCGGGATGTATATTAGTGTCCTGCTTGCGGCGGGCTCCGTCATCAACATATGGCTCCTGACGGAGTTGGATGCCGCTGCCAGCCGCCGTCTCAGGCGACTGGCAGTATGGTCTGCCTTGCTGGGAGTGGTTTTCAGCGCCCTGACCATCCCGCTGCGCGCCGCCTTCTTCTATGGCGGGATTGGCGGCACGCTCGATCCCATGATGCTTCAGATCGCTTTGTCGAGTCCGCTCGGTCTTTCCGCAGCGACGCATATTCTGGGCCTGCTGGCCATTGCCACCGTCGCGTTCAACCGCGGCGGGGCCCGAATCTTCGCCATGCTGGGCGTTGCTCTGGTGGCCATTAGCTTTGCGCTGCGCGGACATGCCACCAACGATCCGAGACTGGCGCTGTCGACGCTGTTCGTCATTCATATCCTTGCTGCCAGTTTCTGGATCGGGGGCTTCTTTCCCCTCTACGACATGGTTGGCCGCGGCAATGCGGCGGCGGTGCGCACGGTTGAGCGTTTCGGGCAGGCCGCGCTGGTCATGGTCGGGCTGCTGGTCGGTGCAGGCAGTGTCATCCTCGTGATCCTTGCGGGCAATCCTATCGCCGTACTCACTCAGCCTTGGGGCCAGTTTCTAGCGCTGAAGCTGGCGGTGGTGGCGCTGTTGCTCGGTCTTGCTGGCTTGAACAAACTCCGTCTGACGCCGGCACTGGCCAAGACGGGAGAGGGGGCACCATTGCGAACTTCCATCCAATGGGAGGCGGCGGCCTTCATTCTGATCCTGCTCGTCACCGCGACGTTCACCTCAACTGTGGCGCCGGAACATGCGGGATAATCCGGGTATCCCAGCCCCTTCGGCAAGCACACACGTATCTGGAATTGGATTCGCCAATATGAACAGAGGACTATGGGAAGCGCTGGGAACGATTTTTCTCTCAGTCGGATGTCTTTCTCAATCCGCCCGCGCCGACGGCCTGCCCACCTTTGAAGAGGCATTTCACGGCGTCGCGATCGAAAACGTCCAAGTCTACCAAGCCAAGGAAAGTCAAAATGCATCTGTAAACTTTGTTATCGAGAATGCCTCTTACAGAGACGTATATCTCGAGAGAATCTCCTCAGACGTATCCGCGGGTGGAGAATTGTTTTACGAGGATACCTATGGGGAACGTATCCTCGAAGGAGGCCTAACAATCCTCCGAGAAGAAACACTCGACCTGTCAAGCTCACATATCGGGGCCCGGCTGACAGGTCTCACGTCGCACCTTGCTCCCGGCGATCACCTGACACTGCGGCTGTTCTTCCGGACGGGTCAGGTGAAGGTGACTACACATGTCACCCCCCGATTGCGTGCAGTCCCATAACCAACCCCATCAGGATCATCATCAAGTTCTCGGTAAGGGAGATAAAGCCGAGAGGTACATTGGAGTCACCTCCCACACAGGCACATTTCAGCTCGCGCTTATCGATATAGACAGCCTTGAGCACGCTGACCGCGCCGATGGTTCCGATGAACAGTGCCACGGGCGCGGAGACCCAGGTTAGAACGCCCGCAGTCATCAATATGCCAGCAAGTGCCTCACCATAGGGGTAGATTTTGCCGTAAGGCACCCAGTGTTTTGCCAGCAGATCATAGTTCAGGAACATGGTTGAGAACTGCTCGACGTCCTGCAGCTTCTGGATCGCCAGCACCGTCATCGACAGCGAGATAAACCATTTGACGCTCTGCCAGGTCAGAATGGTGCCATACTGGTGCCAATCCAGACCCAGTGCCAGCAGCGCACAGACGCAAAAGATCGCGATGACGGGCCGGTAGGTCGTGTCGCTCTGCTGCGCCTTGGGCGGGTCGATGCCCAGAAAAATTCGCAGATCGTCGTGACCGCCGACGCGTTTTCCGTCGATGAAGGTCTGGGGTGTCGTGTCAACGTCATGTTCGCGCTTGAAGGCCTCGGTCTCATCCTTGGTCTTCAAGTGATGGTCTTCAACCTCGTAGCCGTTCCGCTCCAGCAGGTCCTTGGACTTGAGACCGTAGGGGCAGGTATGCTCCGGCATAACCATACGGTAGAGAACTGCAGTTTTGTTGCTGTCTTTAAGCATAGCAGGCATCCTTGATTTTGCAGTTGTTCAGGTTGTGCAGCTGTACTGACCGCGGAAACCGGCCTCGTAGTCCGATCCTGCGCTGATGATCAGATCATGGAGGCTGTCGTCATCCGTCTTGCGGATCTCGGCCAGGATCGGGTCTGCCGCAAAGCGGTCACCTGTCGATTCCAGACGCACCAGGTCGCCGCTGATCTTGATCAGCGCCACGCCGTCTCTGATCGCCAGCACCGGCGGGCTGGTTTCAGTATAGGTGAAACGGCACTCTGCCTCTGCTGGGAATACCCGCGAGATATCATCGCCCGACAGGAACTCCGGGTCGACTTTGGCGACGACTTCGCTGGCCAGCGCGCCCGGGGCGTTCTTCAGTTCGGGTGCCAGTGCGTCCGGCTTGGGGGCAGCTTCGCCATTTGCGGAGATATCAGCGATCAGATAGCGCATCTCGGCAATTTCCTTGTCCTGCGCGTAAATGATATCATCAGCGAGGGCGCGCACCCGCGGGTCGGTGATCTCGGCCCGGGAGGAAGTCATGATAGCGATGGAGTGATGTGGGATCATCGCGCGCATGTAGGAGCGATCCTGGACGGTCTCTTGGCTCCGAACCAGCCACAAGGCCCCGGCAAAGACCACGATGGACCCTGCAAAGATGGCGATATTCAAGGTGCGATTCTCGTACATGCCCAGCATGAACGCCAGCATGACAAAGGCCATCGCGGCCCCCATCACAACTGCCATATACGCCCGGGTTTCAGACCAGAACACGTGGCCCGTCAGGAAAGTGTTCAGATACATCAATCCGAGCATCAGGATTGTTGAGACGGCGATCATCAGAAAAAAACGGGAATAGGCCATGAATACCTCCAGGTTTCTTTGGAGATCAACAACCTTCCAGCGGGTGAATGTTCCCTGGAAACTTCAATTTACTGTCTATTCCTGCGCAGTGATCTCCTTCTGATAGGCGCGTTCGCGGTCCGGCCAGGTAGATTTGATGTAGTCAAGGATGGTGCGGATCTGCGTGTCAGTCAGCACATCACCAAAGCCGGGCATGTTGCTTTCATAGCCACCTCCGACCACAGCGGCGGTCCCGTCCCGCGTTATGCGAAACAGGATATTGTCTCCGTGATGCCAAGTGTGGCCCGTTGCATCATGGGGCGGCGCGGGCAACAGCCCGTCAGGGCCGGGGCTGCGCCAATCTGGCTGGCCCTCGAGAGCCCCGCCGTGACAGGACGCGCAGTTCTGTTGATAGAGTGCAGCGCCATCCTGGCTGCCCTCCGCCCTGGCAGAGTTGACCGCGCCGACGAACGTGGCCGCGAGCAATAATGGCTTCCTCATGCCACCATAATCCAGTTGGTCATGCCCGAGGCGGCGTGCCCCAACATGTGGCAGTGAAGCAGCCACTTGCCCGGGTTGTCGGCTAGGAAAGTGATCTCTGTTGTCTCATTCGGCATGACCAGTACCGTGTCCCGGAGCGGGCCCAGGGCGCCGTCCTCCTTGCGGACCCGGAAGTGCATTCCGTGAAGATGCATTGCGTGCGGAAACATGGTGTCGTTCTTCATGCGGATGCGCGCGGTTTCCCCGCGTGACAGAGTGGTGAAAGGTGCTTCTCCCAGCCCGGCCTGTCCAGCCAGCGCCCAGAACTGGCCCTTCTGGACAAGTTCCAGCCAGCCCATAGCCTGTCCGTTGAACGGAGTATTTTTCAAACCGCGCATAGCGCCGCCTTGAAGCGGCATGTCGAGGACCGGAGCTGCGTCAACGCCGTTGATCTCCATCCGCGGATTGGGGGGCAATGGGGCAGGGGCGCCACGGCTTTTCGTCGCGGCACGCGCTGTGACCGTGATTTCGGCCAGCGCCTGCCAGCTATCGTCGCCTGCGGCAAAGAGAATTCCCGCGGCCGCGCCTTCCTCGGCGGTGACATCCACGATCAGATCGATGCGCTGCGCGGGGGCCAGGACAAGCGTGCCCGTCACCGCCTCCGGTTGTGCAAGCGGCATCCCGTCAAGCGCGACCGTCCAACCGGTTAGCCCCTCCAGCCTCAGGCCGAAGATCTGCGCATTGGCCGAGTTGATCAGCCGCAATCGCAGCCGCTCGTGCTGCCGCGCCGACAAGCGGTAATCATAGCGCCCGTTCACCCCCACAAGATTGCCAATCCGGCCGCCGTGGCTACGTGCCATAGGCGAAGCGAAACTGTCGACGAATAGCCCCGTCTCGGGGTCGATCAGCCAGTCGTCAATCATCAGAACTTCATCGCGGTCGACATCTGGCGGTGTCACCTCCTCGACGATCAGCGCACCGGAAAGCCCTCGCGCGACCTGCTCCATGGACTTGGTATGGGCATGATACCAATAGGTTCCGGCGTCTGGCAGATCGAAAGCATAGTGAAAGCTCTGCCCGGGCGGCACTGCATCCTGGGTCAGCCCCGCGACGCCATCCATCGCATTGTCGATGCGAATGCCATGCCAGTGGATCGTGGTCGGAACTTCCAGCGCATTGACCAATCGTCGTTCAAGCCGGCTGGCTTGCGGCAACCGGAGTGCGGGGCCGGGGATCGTGCCGTCATAACTCCAAACTGGTGTCGCAGGATAGCTGTCGGGGGCCAGCTGGACCATGGTCTCTTGGGCTGTCAGCAAAGGCAGTCCTTGAGCGAGAGCCGGACGCATCAGCGATGCGGCGGACAGGCCAGTGCAGAAACTGCGTCGTGTCATCTTCATATCAGTTGATCCCATTGGCGCGCTGGACTTCGCGAACATAGGCAATGATCGATATCATATCAGCACGGGTGACTTTTGGCTGCGGTGGCATGTTGCCGAATTTCCAGTGATGCGCGCGCACGCCATTGGCGGCCGCGAGCTGAAAGGCCATGTCGCCATGATGGGACGGCTCGTAGATCTTGTGGATCAGCGGCGGGGCAACCCCCAGCTTCCCAGCGGCGTTTTCGCCATGGCAGTCGGCACAGACCGCGTCGAAGGCCCGTTTGCCCATGGTCGCCTCTGCCGACAGCGTGTCGGGCAGCGTAACGGCAACCATTGCCGCGCCTTCTTCAGGGGCGATCGCCTGCTGCGCAGGAGGGCTCTGGTCAGGGGTGCGTGTGAAAGCATAGGCACCAAGCGCCACGGCAATAACCGCGGCCCCGGCGAGGGTGATCTTGTTCATAAATTTATCCTGTCTTCCGCAATGTTTATCTGAGCGATGTTGCTGCGGGCAAACGCGGTTTGCCCTGACTTCCGTGGATCAGGATAAAGCGCGCGGAGGTGGTAGTTTCAGCGACAGGTTGACCGCAGTACCATACCGGGGCGCTGGCCATGCTGGCCGGGGGCGCAAAAGATCCTCGTTGGGGACCATTTCACTGCCGGAGAGAACAGCCATGGTGGCGCAGGTCGTCATATCTGCGCAATGCTCGTCAGATTGGTGTCGTTCAGCAGGCATCTGATGCTCGGCAAAAGTCATCATCTCTGCGCAGGAAGGACAATCATGCATCGTCGCCTCTGCCGAAGCATGCTGCGGCAAAGAGGACAGCATCATGAGGCTGGTCAGTATGATGACGGCTAATAGGCGCATGGGTGTCCTTTGGGGTCCAGCCACAGGATGCGATGTGGCGATGCCTAGGTCAATGCCAGTCCAATATCCTTCTGGTGCGCTTTGTCTACAGCAGATGCCTTCTACACTACTGCGCAGAAAGAGCAGACCATCCTAGGCAGTGCAATGTTCACAGAAATATTCGGGGATCTGCGCCACACCGCGTCGGGTGTTTCAAATCGCGATCCCCCGGGTGGTCGCTTCGATGCGGCAGAAAATGATCACCGGACGTCACTTGACGTGTCGACATGACCGCTGCCCCTGTAAGCCTGAGCCTGAGCCTGAGCCTGAGCCTGAGTGTGATTGTACCAAGCAGACGGATGTCGTCCACGACAGGAGGTCACGAAGTTGGTCCCATTTTGACCACGCGCAATCACGGCAATGCGCTCGGCAGGCTCCGGTCAGGGTCTCGATGAAAGGGCGTCACTGGGGGAGACCGCTGCTGTGGTCCACGTTGGTACGGCGGGCTCGATCCCAGATGCGCTGACAGACGCAAGCGCATTTCTATTTTTCGTCGACGACGAACGCACCGATCACGGGCAAATATGGCCGGGGGATAGGGAGGGTTCTATTGGTGCATGCACTCTCTCATTCCCATTGCCTGTGGAAGACCGAACGCAGGAGAGGTATCTTTAGAACAGCTCGTCAATGGGTTCGATCAGCTCCGGTCCATCGTCATCGCGACTAAACGGGGCAACCTTGTGGGCCTTCATTCGACCGTCCCAGACCTGCCCCAGCTGCTGCTCTTCGTTGCGATCCGACTGGCCAGACAACCAAGGGTAAATATGGTCCTCATCAAGGATAACCGGTGAGCGGTTGTGGATTTCGGCAATCTGCGGCAATGCTGCGCGAGTCAATATGGTGCAGGTGTGCAGATCCCTATCAGGACGAGAGTATAGTCCGGCAAAATACAAAGCTGGTGCGTTTCTGCTCGTGGTCACCCACCAGGGCTGTTTTTGACCTTTGGGGCCGGTCCACTCGTAGTAGCCTGACGCAGGGATGATGCAGCGTTGGGATTTCCAGGCTGACCGAAAACTCGGCAAACTATGAGCCGTTTCGATTTTCGCGTTGAAAGTGGTGTGCCGCCAGTCGTGCACATCTCCCTTAAACCACTCCGGCACGAACCACCAGCGGGCGGTGGTACTGATCAGTTGCGTTTGATCCAGATAGGCTATGTCTACCGGTTGCGTTGGTTTTACATTCCAGCTTGCTGACAGCTCTACCGCATTGGGATCCCGCACCGGGACAGAGGGTCCGAGAAACCGCCGTTCCATCTCATAGAGTTGCTGCCATGTAAGATCCGGCCGTCCCAATCTACCACACATGGTGCCAACCCCCTTGCACTGCGAGTATTTGATTAAATGATATCTGGATCGACCAAATTCGCAATGTGTTCTTCAAATGTTCCAGTTCGTTTGGTTGATGAGGGTGCACAGTTACTCTGCGTATATACTCTGTCCAGCACTGAGGTCGGCGCGGCGCGAGATGCTGAGTTTTCGTGTGATGATCATGCAGCCACGTAACGTACTGAGCGTCGATGTCCGGCCAGATGATCCGATCAGACCTCTGACTATTCTCTGGACTTGATAGTTGATTTGTCACGACCACCAGACGCGAAATCAGCCTTAGGTGGCGACAGCGGACCGCGCTGACAGCGCCCAGCCACATGCAGCAGATCCGCCACGGTTGCGGGACGGGGATTGCCCCCCGGGAGACTTCGCTGTCCAAAAACAGCACTGTCATTCGCTTGGCCTCTGTGTCCACACCCACTGTCGTAGTATCCAGCCATGTCGTAGTGTCCAACTGACCTTAACGCGCGTTTACCTTTCAGTGGCTGCGGCAGGGAGCAGAAGGTCGCCCAGACTCGAGAGACACCCGAAATTTCGGATGTCTCTCTGTTTGGTCGACTGCGATCTGTGGCTTGTTACACGCTGGAATCAGGCTGAGCGTGCATGAGGCTGCTCCATTTCGTCAAAAGTTGACCCGGACCAGTCGTAGGCTGCCGGGGAACCGCTGTTGACGCTGCCGGTTGGCAGGATAGTAAAGCCCGAAACCGCCTGCACCAAAGTCTGGGCTTCCTCGCGCAGCATCTGGCCGGCAGCGGCGGTCTGTTCCAGCATGGCGGAGTTTTTCTGTGCATTCTGATCCAGGCTGACAACCGCGGTGTTGACCTCGGAAAGCCCGTTGGATTGCTCGACCGTGGTGGCGGCAATCTGTTCGACCTTGCCCACCACCGCTTCCACGGAACTTTGAATGGAGGCGAGGGCTGTGCCGGTTTGATCGACCAGTTTCACCCCCTGTGCCACCTCATGGGTGCTGACGTCGATCAGCTGATTGATTTCCTGAACCGCATCGGCAGAGCGCTGCGCAAGGCCGCGTACTTCGGAGGCGACGACCGCAAATCCGCGACCGGCCTCGCCGGCGCGGGCGGCCTCAACCCCGGCGTTGAGCGCCAGAAGGTTGGTCTGGAAAGCGAGATCCTCGATGAGGTCGGTGATCTTCGCGATCGCGCCGGAAGAATCCTCGATCCGCTGCATGGCGCTGATGGTCTGGCTGGCCAGTTCGCTGGTGGTGCGCGCCTGGGTGAAGGCGTCGCGCACGATATCCTTGGCCTGTTCTGAGCCTTCCGCGGTGCCCCGGACAGTATCGTCCAGCGTTTGCAGGGCCGCGGCTGTTTCCTCGAGTGAGGCGGCGGAGGTCTCGCCCCGGCGCGAAGCGTCATCTGCAGCGGCGGCGATTTCTGCGGCGGTGGAATTCAGCACCTCACTGCTGTGCGACAGTTGCTGCACCATTCCGGTCAGATTGTCACTGAGGTTGTCGACGGCGCTGGCGATCTCCTTGAAAATACCCTTCTGGCCATCTGGCATCCGTTGGGTCAGATCGCCGGCAGCCAGCGTGTCCAGAACCCGGCGAATGTCGCCCAGCCCGCCTTCGGCGGCCTCGCCAATGGCGTTTACACCGCGGCCCAGGTCCGCAAAGGAACCACTGGCTCCCTCCACCTGCAAGCGTTTGGAGAAATCACCGGCTGCGCAGGCACGGATTACCTCAGAGATATCGCGTGTCAGCCGGTCCTTCATCTCATTGTCGGCCCGCAGCTCCTCGACGGCGGTGGCAATGGTCGAAACCTCCCGGATGCGCGATTGCGGCGCCGGTGTGGAGAAATCACCGGCCATGATTTTCTGCAGGACCACATTGACCCGCGACAGCGGCCGCGAGATGCCGATGGCCAGGAAGAACGCCACCACGACAAAGATGCCAAGTCCGCCAAGCCCGGCCTTCAGCGCATTGGAATTGGCGGTGCTGATCGCCTCGGCCGCGCTGGCATGGATCATGTCCAGACGGGCGGTGGTCAGCTCGTCCATCGCGGCCAACACAGGTTCGGCAGCTTTCTCTATCGCGTCCAGATCCTTATAATGGCTGTCAGTCAGAGTAATTTCCTCGGCGTAGGCGTTGAAGGATTTCTGATAGGTGGTCAGCAGGCTGCCGATCCGAGCGCGTTGCGAGATGTTTTTATAATAACTGCCTGGAAACGCCCGGAATTCATCGACCCGCGCGTTCAGACGCTCAATATATTTTTCGGCGTGGCGCATGATGAAATCTTTCTCATGTCGACGCATCATCAACATCTTGATCTTCATCTCAGGTTCGACAGTGGCTTCCAGCGCCTTCTCGATACTGCGCACTGAGCTGCGTAGTGCCCCTTGCAGTCCGTTGGTCTCGTCGAACCCAAGCCGTTCCTGACTTGCGACCACCTTGGCGAAACCGGCCTCATAAGCAGTGATTCCAGCCACCAGCTGAGCTAGGTATTCCGCAGCCTCCGCCATGCCGTCCAGTTCCGCAATTTGCAGGGTTGCGGTCTCCAGTCGATTGCTGAGATGGGCCATTGTGTCTGCTTGAGTAACAAGGATGTCATGGCTCGGCTTTAGGCGAAAACTCATCTCGACCAGGCGAGTGTTTTGAAAATCCGAACTGACCTCAGCCAGAGTCTGCGCAAATCCTTCGACCGCTGCGACCTCCGCCTCAATCTCTGTGCGGAGCTGATCCGTGTATCGCGACAGTCCGATTAGGGCGAACATGACCGCGCTGGCAAGAAAGACGATCACAAATACGGCCGTCTTGATGGAAGTCTTGAATTTCATAGTCTGAGTACCTGCGTTGTCGATCCGCTACGCTTATCTTTGGGCTGTTAACAAACCATGGAAACTTGCGAAAAATCTGCATGTTTTGACCTGTTTTTGCGCCTAAACCGAGCTCGATTTACGTTCCGCGATGACACCCTTGCCGTTGAACCCATGCGCGCCGAGTTCGGCGAGCCATGCGTAGGAGCGGGCTGATCACAATTTTGAGAGGACCGGTGCCGTAGCTGGCAAGGGTAGCGGCGCGGCATATTTCAAGCCTACTGCTGCGAAAAAACGCGTGATAGCACCTGCGACAGGTCAGCCCCTCAGGGATGGAGAGGGAGCTGCCCTGAACAATATTGGAGCATCTCCTCATGAACACCAGATTTGCCTCTCACCTCGGGGCGACGGCCTTGGTCTCCGGGCTTTTTGTCGGCCTTGCAGCGCCTGCGGTGGCCGGACCAACCTACGAGAACAGCTCGGGCGGGAGCTTCCGCTACTATGGTCAGTTCAACCCCTCCTTCCAGTCGTTTGACGACGGCGGCGACGATTTCAGCGCGCTTGTCGACAACGCCAATTCAAACTCCCGTATTGGATTCTGGCTGGAACAGCCTTTTGGCGATGACACCCTGCGGTTCAATTTCGAGACCGCGTTTGGTCTGCGCTCCTCTGACGGGGTGGACCAGAATGGCCGCCCCCAGAATATCAGCTGGGACCGCACCCGAATCCGCAAGGTTGATCTCCAATACGCCACCGCGCGGTATGGCACGTTCTCTTTCGGCCAGGGATCTATGGCATCGGATGGGCTGGCGGAGTCTGATCTCTCCGGCACTGGCGTGATCCAGACCTCCTCGATTGCGGATTCTGCTGGCGGCTTCCTGTTCCGCACCTCCACCGGCGCGCTGTCCGGCGTCAGCATCGGGTCTGCCTTCCGCAGCCTGGACGGCGGTCGCCTGGGCCGGGTGCGCTATGATACGCCGGAATTCAGCGGCTTCACCGTATCGGCGTCTTATGGCGAGGAGATCCTGCGCTCGAATTCCGATCGCGAAGCCTATGATATTGCGGTGCGGTACACCAATGATGACCTTGGTGACTTTACCATCAATGGCGCCTTGGGTGCGGTGTGGAATGAGAATGGTCCGGGCACCAAAACCCGCGATATTGTTGCCTCTTTTGCGGCACTGCATGAGCCATCGGGCGTGTCCTTCGCTGTTGCCGGCGGCGACCGGGACACCGGTGGCGTTTATGCCTTCGCCAAGCTGGGCTACACCGCGAATTTCCTGTCCGTCGGGGCGACCTCCTTTGCCATCGATTACTATGACGGCTCGGATATGGTCACCAGCGGCGATAGTGCTGAATCCTGGGGCGTCGCGGCGGTTCAGAATTTCGACAATCTGAACCTTGAGACTTATGTCGCCTACCGCGACTACTCCTACTCAGATACCAGCGCGACCAGCTATCAGGACTCCTCGTCCATTATGGCAGGGGCCCGCTGGAAGTTCTGATCCAATCAGCCGGGGCAGGGCGGTTGTGGCGGGGCTGTCGCATCGGCCTGCCCTTAGACTGATTGCCCTCCACCGGGCTACACACACTCAAAACACGCCCCCTTTGGGCGTGTTTTTCTTTTGAAGGGCCAAAAAACGCCGCATCCGCCCCGGTCGGGGCCGCTCTTGAGGCAATCCCTCTTGCGCCGCCGCTCATGTGCAAATAGAAGGCCACAAATTGTCTGGGGGAGCGCCTGCGCGCGCGCCCCGAATCTCTATGGGGAATATGATGCAGGTCACCGAGACGCTGAACGAAGGTCTGAAACGCGGTTACGCGATCACCGTCACCGCCGCCGAGCTGGACGCTAAGGTCAATGAGAAACTGGTCGAGGCACAGCCCGAAGTCGAGATGAAAGGCTTCCGCAAGGGCAAGGTTCCCATGGCGCTGCTGAAGAAGCAGTTCGGCCAGCGTCTGATCGGCGAAGCCATGCAGGAAACCATCGACAGTGCGATGAACAAGCACTTCGAGGAAAGCGGTGACCGTCCGGCCATGCAGCCCGACGTGAAAATGACCAATGAAGACTGGAAAGAGGGCGACGACGTCAACGTCGAGATGTCCTATGAAGCACTGCCCGAGATCCCCGAAGTTGATCTCTCCGGTGTTGAGCTGGAAAAGCTGGTCGTGAAAGCAGACGACGCAGCCGTCGAAGAAGCGCTGGCCAACCTCGCAGAAACCGCGCAGGATTTCGAAGCCCGCGAAGACGGTGCCGCGGCAGAAGATGGCGATCAGGTTGTCATCGATTTCGTTGGTAAGGTTGACGGCGAAGCCTTTGATGGCGGCGCAGGCGACGACTACCCGCTGACACTTGGCTCCAACTCCTTCATCCCCGGTTTCGAAGAGCAGCTGGTCGGCACCAAAGCGGGCGAAGAAAAAGACGTCACCGTCACCTTCCCCGAAGAATACCAGGCCGAGCATCTGGCCGGCAAAGAAGCTGTGTTCTCCTGCACCGTGAAAGAGGTGAAAGCCCCCAAAGCGGCAGAGATCAATGACGAGCTGGCACAGAAATTCGGCGCCGAAGACCTCGCTGGCCTGAAAGCTCAGATCTCCGAGCGTCTGGAAGCAGAATACGCCGGCGCGGCCCGTGCCGTAATGAAGCGCGGCCTGCTGGACAAGCTGGATGATCTGGTCTCCTTCGACCTGCCGCCCTCGCTGGTCGAAGCAGAAGCCAAACAAATCGCGCACCAGCTGTGGCACGAGGAAAACCCTGAAGTTCAGGGCCACGACCACGACGAGATCGAAGCCACTGACGAGCACAACAAGCTGGCCGAACGCCGCGTGCGTCTGGGCCTCCTGCTGGCAGAACTGGGCCAGAAAGCCGAAGTCGAAGTGACCGACGCAGAAATGACCCAAGCGATCATGCAGCAGGCACGCCAGTACCCCGGTCAGGAACGTCAGTTCTTTGAGTTCATCCAGCAGAACGCTCAGATGCAGCAGCAGCTGCGCGCGCCGATCTTTGAAGACAAAGTGATCGACCACATCGCCGAACAAGCGAAAGTGGAAGAGAAAAAGGTCTCCAAAGATGATCTGCAGGCCGCCGTTGAGGCCCTGGAAGACGAGTAATCAGACCTCGGGCCTGCGCCTTCGCGCGGGCTCTTGCTTCTGACTATGGAGCAGGCCGCCCCCCGGGGGTGGCCTTTTTCTTTTCCGGATCAGAAATGGGACAACCCGGACCGCTGAGGGCGCCCCGTCACAAGCAAAAAACCGCCCCTGGGTTTATCCAGGGGCGGCGCGGAATGACGTGAGAGTGGGTTCTCCACCCGTCGTCGGAAATGAGTGTCAGAACAAAAAGTTATCGGAGTTTGACAACTCCGCCACCGAAACATTCTCCACCGTTACAACCACGTTGTCGAAGGCGATCACAACGTGATTGCCTTTCGCGGTGAAATCGACCTGATTGAGGGTCTCAGCCCCGCTGAGGATATCGATCTTGTCGGTTCCGATCTCAAAGTCTCGGATCCGCGCGCGCCCGTGATTGCTGCCAAAGGCGAATGTATCGGCGCCATTGCCGCCGATCAGCAGGTCATTGCCCTGCTGTCCGAACAGCTTGTCATTGCCGTTGCCGCCAACCAGCGTGTCATTGCCCGCACCACCACGGATCGTATCAGCCCCATGGGATCCATTCAGCTTGTCGTCACCGTTCTGGCCAATCAGCCGATCGCGTCCGCCGCCGCCGCGCAGGTCGTCATCGCCGGCACGTCCGGCAAGCCGGTCATTGCCACCTCGGCCGGAAATAAGATCATCCGCTCCCGTTCCGTCAAGCACATCGCGACTCACAGTTCCCAGCAGGGTTTCACCCACTTCAGGCTCGCCCATATCCAGCGGCGCGTTGCCGCCTGCCTTGCGATCCTGCCAGAAAGCGATCAGCGCCTCGGCGGTGGGGCTGTCATAGCCGCCGAAATCCCTAACGTATTTCAGAATCGAGGTGCCGTATTCATCCGTCGACGCGGTATCGCTCAGCAGCAGCGTCGCCACCCCGGAAGCACCGCGCAGATGTGCGGCGGCCATCAACCCGGTCAGGGACAGGGTAACCTCAACCATGGCGCCATTCACATCGCGGTAGGAGACAGTTTCACCTATGTAATCGGCGAGACTGCGCCCCTGCTGGCCGAGATAGTAGCTGAGCATCTCGAAATTATAGCCAAAGGCCTCATTGATGGCTGTGTCCTGCGCGGCGTGAGTCTTGAAATCATCCAGGCTGTTGACGCCATTCTTACCGGTCCAGGTGCCGTCCCAGCGGTTGATGCTATCACCGCCCAGGTAGTAAAAATCATCCCGGTAATAGCCGAGGTCAATCAGCAGCGCCTCGCCGAACTGATAGCCGACAAAGCCCAGCGAGTTTGTCGAGTGATAGGCCATATCGCGCCACTGGGTCGCGTTCAGCTGGCCCCAGCTGCTCAGGCCCTGATAAAAACTGCCAACCGGCGCACCAGCCCATTGTGTCAGCTGTGCATCGCTGATCTGCCCGGCATCGTAGCGGTCCCGGTCCCAGCCGGATTCAAACGCCAGAAGCGCATTGCGAAAGTCGTTGAAACTGCCGTTTGGCATCGTCACTGCTCCTCTTGCATATCAACCGTCTTGACGCGGACTGCTGGTGTTCAGCGTTGTCCGACACATGGCATGTCGGAAAACTCTGTCGCAAGAAGGGGGCAGAAATTTGGCAAACAAATGCCTAAAAAAGAGTAAGGAGAGCGTAATTTTGCTCGAAATTTGTAAAAATTAACCTTTAGGGCGCGCCGCAACAAATAGTGTGCAAGCGGGGCGTGTGCGCCTAGATCTGCCGCCCGGCGACGTGTCACCGGGCGGCATGGATCGGTATATTTCACTCAAAACGGAAACAGTTTGTTCACAGTGAAATCCTGTAGCGTGCAAAGCCATCCGGGCCTTCACCTGCAGGTTCAATCGCAATGCTCTCGACGCTGTCGACATAAGTCGCCGCCTTTGGGCCGGTGTCAAACAGCACGGAGGTCTGCCCAAGCGGGGCGAACCGCCAGTTGGCATCCGCCCGCGGGCTGATGGTGCCCTTCTCAACGATATAGCGCACGATCACATCGCGGTTGGTGTCTGGCCCCTCAAAGACAACCGTATCACCCATCGCGCCGGGGAAGGCGCCACCGCCGCCTGCGCGGTAATTGTTGGTGGCGATAATGAACTCCTGCGCGGGGTCGATCGGCGCGCCGTTGAACTCAAGATTGACGATGCGATTGGCGTCAGGGTTTTCCAACGCGCCCTTGGGGCCGAACTTCGAAGGCTGCGACAGGTCGATCTGATAGGTCACCCCGTCGATCACGTCAAAGTTGTAGCTGGGGAAGGCCGGGTTGAGCAGCACCTGATCCGCCTCGCCGGGGGTGATCTGGTTGAACATGCCGGCAGAGCGTTCCAGCCAGTCCTTGACCTGCGCGCCGGTCACCCGCACCGCACGGGCGGTATTGGGGTAGAGGTAGAGGTCGGCGACATTCTTGATCGCCACATCGCCCTTAGGCACGTCGGTGTAATACTCAGCACCCCCGCGACCGCCGGCCTTGAACGGGGCCGCTGCAGAGAGGATCGGCAGCCCTTCATGTTCGGTGCCTTTCAGCATCTGTTCAATGTACCAGGTCTGGGCAATCGACACGATCTGCACCGAGGGATCATCCGCGACCAGCGCAAAATAGCTGTGCAACGGCGCGTCGGTCTTGCCCACGGCGCGGCGCACATATTGCAGCGTCTCATCATGCTCTTTCTGTGCTGCCGCCAGCACTGCCGGTGCGCTGTCGACCAGGGCAGTGATCGAGCGGTCCTCTTCGCGCCGAGAAATGGGCCGCGCTTCTGACGCATGGCCGACGACGCGCCAGCCAGCACCATCGCGCTCCAGCATCAGATCAATCAGACCCATATGGCTGCCCCAGAACCCGCCCATGGTGGCAGGGGTGCCGTGGATGGTGCCCTTGTCGACATCGACCCCGGCAAAATCCGCATAGGTGGAGGAGGGGAAGACCAGATGCGAATGGCCGGTCATGATCGCATCAATGCCCTCAACCGCCGCCAGCGGGACCGAGGCATTCTCCATCCCATCAGCTTCCTGCGCGCTGCCAATGCCGGAATGAGAGAGCGCGATAATGATATCGGCCCCTTTTTCCTTCATCTCCGGCACATAGGCGCGGGCGGTTTCCAGAATATCGCGCGCCTGAACGTTGCCCTCCAGATGGCGGCGGTCCCAGTTCATCACCTGCGGCGGGACAAATCCAATGAGGCCGATCTTGATCGCATGTGTATTGCCTGCGCCATCGGTCAGCTCGCGCTCCATAATGACATAAGGCGGCAGCAGGGTTGTGTCGTCTCGCGGCCCGGCGCCGGTGGATTTGGCGACATTGGCACAGACCACCGGGAAATCGGCCCCGGCGAGGGATTTCATCAGGAAGTCCAGCCCGTAGTTGAATTCATGGTTGCCCAGTGTCGAGGCATCAAAGCCCACCGCATTCATCGCCTGAATGACCGGATGGGTGTCGCCCTCCTTCATGCCCCGCTCATAGGCGATATAGTCGCCCATCGGATTGCCCTGCAGGAAATCGCCATTGTCCAGAAGCAGTGAATTGGTCGCCTCAGCGCGGATATCGCCGATCAGCGAGGCGGTGCGGGCCAGACCCACCGTGTCACGCGGCTTGTCGGCGTAGTAATCATAGGGAAACACATGCACATGCAGGTCGGTGGTTTCCATCAGGCGCAAATGCACCTGGTTGGAGGCCGCCTGAACAGAAAACGGATGCAGCGCAATCAGACCAGCGCTGCCAGCCAGAAAGGACCGGCGATCAAGTTGGATAGGCATTTTTCGCTCCCACGTCTTTTTATAATAGACATCCATGCTAGCAGAAAAATGCCCGCCGTCATGTGACAGTTTTGCGCTAACAGGTTCGGCGGCAGTCAGTCGCGCAAATCCTGAGAAACTATTTTTTTCAGATGCTTAAGTGCGGATCCTCAAGGGCGCAGCCCGGTTTCACGCAACATGCCCCGGCGTTTGGCGGCGTAATAGTAGCCGCGTGAATAGTGCTTCACCGCCTGATCATAGCTGCCATCAGACAGAAGCCAGGCCCCGCGCAGATATTTGACCGCGTATTTCAGATTGGTGTCAGCATCCAGAAGATCCTTTGGTCTGCCCCGAAATCCCATGGACCGCGCGGTGGCGGGCAGGATCTGCAACAGTCCGTAATAAGGCCGGTTGATGGCCCAGGGGCGATGCGTGCTCTCGCGGATCGCTAGCCGGTGTACCAGGGGGCGCGGCACCTCGTAATGGTCGGCCCAGAAATTGATCTTACGGCGCAGCTCCGGTGTTTCATTGGGATAAAGCGGCGGCTCCGCCGCGCGTTCCGTTGCGGCGGGGGCATCTCCGCAGGCAGCAAGGGCCAGCGGGCTGAGAAGGAAGGCCAGAGCCGTTCTGCGATCAATCATGGAAACTGCCTGTTAGATCCCCGGTCTGGCCGGGTCGGCGGCAGGTTAGGCGGGGGAGGGGATTTGGGCAAACAGCAGATGTTGGCATCGGCGGATATCCCCCCAGTTATTGACAGGGGCCAGGCGGCATCGCGCCGCGAGCACTGCTGGCTAAAATTTTAGCCGCTATTCAATTGTGCCGGGCTGCCGGACGCCGCAGGATTTCGACGCGCATGAACCGGGCATCGCCCCGTCCCAACACGGCTCCCGTGCCTGCGGCCCGCTTGGGATGCACATGCAAAGGGGCCGCGAGGGGGAGCCTTCGCGGCTCCGCCAGAGCACTCAGGGCTGAATGATCCTATGTGGATTGTGCCGGGTCAGCTCTGCCGTGACCAGTTCCGGCGGCACCAGATTGCTGATGGCTTCGCCCTTGTGGCGCGGGTTCTCAAAGCTAAAGCCCCGCAGCAGCCGCAACAGCAGACGGCGGCGCAATGCGGTTTCTTCCCGGATCAGTTCCTCTTCCATGGTCACCCCCAGATGACTGCATATCGTCGAACACAGATGCGCGGGCACAAGCCCACGGCGGGGTCCAAGACTGGTCGAAACCAGCGAAGATGAGGTTACCAACGCAGCGCTTTATGCGGTGAGTTTGAGGCGATTTTGATCTGTCTGCAGATCGCAGCATCTGAATGGGCACATGAAAAAGGCCGCCCCGGATGGAGCGGCCTTTCTCAATGTCGGATAGATCCAAGGCCGATTAGGCGTTGGTCTCGTCGTCGCTTGCAGCCGGGGCTGCATCGTCGTCGTCGTCCGAAGCGGCAGAGCCGATATCGTCGAACAGCTCGGAGATTTCGAATTCAGCAGCGGCTTCTTCTTCAGCGGCCAGCTCTTGAATCGATTTGCCCGAGGCCTGCAGCTCAGCTTCTTCAGCAGAGCGTGCAACGTTCAGTTTGATCTGAACTTCGACTTCAGGGTGCAGCTTCACAGCAACGCTGTGCAGGCCCAGATCCTTGATCGGCGAAAGCAGAGCGATCTGCTTCTTGTCGACCGAGAACCCTTCTTCGGTGGCTGCGTCTGCGGCGTCACGGGGGGTGACGGAACCGTAGAGCGCGCCCGCGTCAGAAGCGGAGCGAATCACGATGAACTGCTGACCGTCCAGCTTTTCTGCCAGAGCTTCCGCTTCTTTCTTGGTTTCCAGGTTGCGCGCTTCCAGCTGCGCTTTCTGGTCCTCAAAACGAGCGATGTTGTTCTGCGACGCGGTCAGCGCCTTGCCTTGCGGCAGCAGGAAGTTGCGTGCGTAGCCGGGCTTAACGTCCACGACTTCGCCCATTTGGCCCAGTTTGGCCACACGTTCCAGAAGGATAACTTGCATGTGCTTATCTCCTTACTTCACGGCGTAGGGCAGCAGGGCGAGGAAGCGGGCGCGCTTGATAGCACGGGCCAGTTCACGCTGCTTCTTTGCCGAAACAGCGGTGATGCGCGACGGCACGATCTTACCACGTTCGGAAATATAGCGCTGCAGAAGACGGGTGTCTTTGTAGTCGATTTTCGGCGCATTGTCGCCCGAGAACGGGCATACTTTACGACGACGGAAAAACGGTTTGGCTGCCATGGTTTAGCGTCCTTTTCTCAAGCGTTGATCAGCGGCGCTCACGACGCGAGTCGCGCTCATCGCGCTTCTGCATCTGAACCGAGGGGCCGTCTTCATGTGCGTCAACCTTGATGGTCAGAACGCGCATAACGTCATCATGCAGGCGCATCAGACGCTCCATTTCCTGGATCGCCGCTGCGGATGCATCGGTCTTCAGGAAGGAGTAGTGGCCCTTACGATTTTTGTTGATCTTGTAGGCCATCGTCTTGACGCCCCAGTACTCGCTGTCGACCAGGCTACCGCCGTTGTCGGACAGAACAGCACCGAAATGTTCGATGAGGCCTTCAGCTTGCGAGTTGGACAGGTCCTGACGCGCAATCATGACATGCTCGTAGAGTGGCATGTGAACTCCAGTTTGTGTCTAGGCGCATTTCATAGACGGGGCGGTTGATCCTTCCGCTGCCCTGTCACGAGAGTCTGCGCGGATCGAAAATGTCGCGGAAGGAAGCCCCCATATACAGGTTGCCGCCAAAAGGGCAAGCGCCGTTTCCCGGCAGCCCCTGGCTGTGCGGATTTTCGGGGTCAATCACGGGGTGATGGACCGGTTCAGCGGATGTGAACCAAATTTTAGCAAAATCATGCAAGGCTGAAGATGGCCAGAAGTTTTGAATGGATCCAGAGCAGCGACCACGGTTGCCGTTTCCATGAGCCCCGCCTGAGCCAGCCCACGTGACCGGGGCAGCCAGGAAGCCAGGACAGGCAGGACAGGCAGGGCAGACAGGCCTAGAACCAACCTCCGGGGCAACGCATGGGCGCGACCCGCATTTACCGCATCTCCGCCCCATTTCAGCCTCAATGCTGGCGTCAATCTTGGTTAACAAAACGTTAACCGGCCAGCCAGACCCAGACCAAAGGCGCAGAAAGCGCCAGAGAAAAGGCAGGACAGACCGACCGCGTTAAGAGTGTGAAGGGACCAGAGATGAGCATCATCGAACCATCCGATATCGGGTTTCAGCCTGCGCATCAGGCTCGATTTGGTCACGCCATGCAGGGCGCCTCAACTCAATCCTACGTCAGGCAATCTCGCGCCGCGCGCCGATTGGCGGATCTGGCTCGCGCCACACCTTTGAACCTGCAGGTGCAGGCCAATTGGCCGGTCCGCTCCATTTTGCTGCGTATTCTTGGCGGGGGGATGGTGCTTGGTTCGACAGGTCTGTGGCTGCTGCCCGACGCCGGGATCGACCCGCAGATGTCGCTGATCCGGATCGGCATTTCCATCGCCTTCCTCTTTGTCGGACTGATCCTGCTGACCACGCATCACCCCGACAGCCAGCCGGAAGCGTGTTTTGACCCGGTCCGGCGCGAGCTGCGGATCCTGCGCGAATCCCGCAGTGGTGCCCCCCGCGTTGTCCTGCGCCGCAGCTACGCCAGCCTTGGCGGTGTGCGCCTTTCGGCCAATGCCATTTCGGTGGTCGACAGCGACGGGTCCGTGCTGATGGAGCTGCCGATTGACAGCACCGACACCCGTTTGCGGCTGCGCGATCAGCTAAATGGCGCCTTGCCCATTCTCAGCTGACGGCCGCTGCAGAACCGGCCCGACAGGCGGTGCCCCCGCCGATCTGCTCCGATCAACTCCCGGTCCAATCCCGGCCGCAATCCATCACAACTGCGCGAGAACCTGCCGCTCTGCACAGATGCAGCTTTGGTTGTTCATCTGAACACAGATAGTGTTGGGTTTTGCGGGCTTCCCTTTCGGGCGAGAAAATCCTCAACTGGGAAGCGATGTTACACGGTCCAATGGAGCCAAGATCATGAAAACCACTCTTCTCGCTGCCGCCCTGATGGGCGCTGCCGCCACCACCGCTTTTGCCGCACCCGAAGCCTATAATCTGGATGCGAGCCACAGCCAGGTGGTGTTCAGCTACAACCACCTTGGGTTCTCGACGACCTATGGTATGTTCTCCGGGTTCGAGGGTGAGATTGCCTTTGATCAGGAAAACCCCGAAGCCTCCAGCGTCTCGGTCTCGATGCCCGCACAGTCGATGCTGACCGGCTGGGAAGGACGGTTTGATCACTTCATGTCGAAGGATTTCTTTGGCGCGGACGACAAGGAGATGATCACCTTCACCTCCACCGACATCAAGGTGACCGGCGAGAATACCGCTGAAATCACCGGCGATCTGACCCTGAATGGCGTCACCAAATCCGTGGTGCTGGATGCCAAGCTGAACCAGGTTGGTGATCACCCGATGGCGGGCAAGCCCTGGGCCGGTTTTGACGCCACCACCACGCTGCTGCGCTCCGACTACGAGCTGGGCAAATTCACCCCCTTCATCAGTGATGAGGTCGATGTGAAGATCTCGGTTGAGGCGATGAAGGCCGAATAAGCCGGATGCCCGACGGCGGGACGACAAGACCCGCCGTCCAATGACTTGAAACCGCTGCCCCGACGGGGTGGCGGTTTTCTGTCGTTAGAGCATGATGGTCCGCTGTGAGCCCACAGCCGCCGTTGCTGCCTCGCTAGGATGCCGCAGGTGCAGGAGGCCGCTTGCAGCCCTAAAGCAGTCAAGTCCAGTTACTTGACGAGACAAAGAGGGCTGACAAAGAATCTCCCGAACTGAGGGGAACGCTCAACTTGGACCTTTACATTCTTACAGCCCCAGAGCGTTGAATGAAACCTTACCAGCTCTCACATAAGTTGCTAGCAAGGTGAAATGAACCAGAATCTGTATCTGCCGCGCACGCTTACAAGTGAAGAAAATACATACAGTGAAGCTGCACTAGTAACTGCCGTACGCTACGTCGTCATCTTAGCCGAACCCGGTGGTGGAAAAACTGAACTCATGGCTAGCCTGGCCCAGCAGCTAGGCACCAGTCCGATTACTGCAAGCAAATTTAGGCACTTAGGGGCGAAGGCGAAAACCGAACTACCTCTGGTCATCGATGCTTACGACGAGTTGGCGAAACTGAAGGACGCTGGGCTCCATAACCTTCTTAGACAGGCCGAAGCAGCCAACCCAACCCACTTTTTTTTGGCCAGTAGGTCCAGTGAATGGGACTATGCTGACACACGCACGTTCGAAGACTTTCTTGGCTCTCCTCCACTGATAGTAAGGTTGGTCGAATTCGACGAGGCGGAGCAGAAAGAAATTTTCGATCACCATGTACCTGGAGAGAATTTCGAAGCGTTCCGGACAGAAGTTGCACGATTTGAATTGGAAATGCTTCTCCCGAACCCAGAATTTCTAAAACTTTTCGCTGACGCCTACATAGAGAGTGACCGGCACTTTCTCGACAAACGGTCCATCTTCGCGCAAGCAATCGAGCGGTTGGCAAGAGAAGCAAATCCAGAGATAAAACCTATACGTTCAGCGCTCTCAATCAATCAAAAGGTAGATCTAGCGTCCGACGTTTTTGCCAAGTTGTTAATGTCCGGGGCAGAAGGTGTCAGCACCAGTGAAACTGCTGAGGACGCCGTGCACCCTTTGCTAGCATCAATTGTTGGCGACAAGACGTGCGTCACCGACATCCTGGCAACCCGGATGTTCAAGCCGGGGGCTAGTGAAGATCAGCATCGCCCTGTTCACAAAATCGTCGCTGAATTTTGTGCAGCGGGCTACCTTAACAAGCGGATCTTAGATCCGGTGGACTCGCTAACGCTGTCTAAGTGTTTACCGCTAATAGCGCCGAACTCCACTGTACGCGATGAACTCCGGGGAATGCTTGGCTGGATGGCGTCCCTCGGAACCAAAGAAGTTCAAGAAGCTGCTATTGAACTCGATCCCTATGCTGTACTTGCGAATGGCGATCCTTCCCAGCTTGATCCGTCCTCTAAGCGCCTGTTGCTGCTGCAGTTGAAGAATGCCGAAGCCAAGGACCCATACTTCCGACGAGGAGACTTTTGGCGTAGATACAGCGTAGCGGGATTCTTCACTCAAGAAGTGGTGGAAGAAATTAAGCCCCTCCTGGCACATAGTGCAAAGGGCCATTTGCGCAGTCTCATCTTGGAGCTATTGGCGGAATCACCTGCTGTCGAGAAGTTATTTAAAGAACTGAGCCATATCGCCCTATCTCCAAACGAATCCGAGAGCACACGTTTATTGGCGGTTAAATGTTTGCTCAGTACGGAAAAGTACGACTATCGAGCAGGTTTGGCCGTTCTCCTTTTCGAAGCCAGCCAAACCTCTCTCAATGTCGCAATTGAAATCATAAATAGGATTGGGCCGGAGACGTTTGATAGTTGTTATCTTGCAGGCTTCTTCCGGATCTGCGCCAACATCTATCCTCCCCGTGCGAAGCGCTTTGAGCGCGTATACATGAGACATGGCTTCGTCAAGCGGTTCATTGCTAGACTTGAATTAGCGAATATCGAGTATCTGTTGGACGAGCTGACTAGTGATTTGGCCTGCAAGTGCGGTCAAGAACACTACAATTGTGATTGCAGAAACGGTGTGAGCAAGATTGTCGGTTCATTGATGGACCGGTATTTCGAAACAGCTTCGCCGCCTTACGACCCGGCGCGGGTGTGGCAATGGGTTAGAAATTTGAACTTCCACCAAGTCAGGAGGGCAGAGTACAGCAAAGCGGTCCAAGTACTTCAGGAAGACGATAACTTGCGCCAAGGTATCTTCGCCCATGTGCTAGGGCCGCTCACTGACCTAGATCGAATTATCGAGGTCAAGGTCCGCACACTGTTTGGCGAGGGCGCTCATGCTGGGCTAGTTTTCAAACCGTGTGACCACAGGTTTGTAGTCGATCTTGCCTTTGAGACTGATAACTCGAACTTGTGGGTGAGTTTTCTGGCAAGGCATCAATATACTCATAAAAATACGGGACGAGGTCCAGACAGTTTGAGGAGGCACATGCGTCTCCAAGCCAAGGAGAAGCCTGCCTTAATGCGGGAGTGGGCTCAATCAAACCGAGCTATCGCGCAAATTCACCGCGAAGACACCAGCCGAAACATGAAGTTTCGCCGCAGAATGAAGCGCCACAGCAGGCAGCAAGAGTGTATTCATGTAGAGAACATAAAATTTGTTCAGAAAAACCGTGAACTTGTAGAAAGTGGGCGTCATTGGTTTTGTTTGAAGCGCTTCGCGAGACTTGTGCTCGAAAAGCCGGAAGAAATCGAAAACGAATTTGGTGATGAGAAGCTTGTCCGAACTGCCTTAAGCAACTGCCTAGATTTTATAGATGAGTTTGTTCCTGAACTTCAAAAACTCGCTGAACTGCGTTGTGCTTCAAGGGGCCTGCATTCTCTAACTATCCTCTACGCGGCGTGCTTGGAGCTCATGCGCATCAAAGGAAACCTAGAGGGCATCGAACCTCGCCTATTAAAGGCACTGCGAACAACACTAGATAGTAGCTGGCGTGCGGTATCCTGTGAAGAGCGTGACGCACTGAAAGTTGAAGTCGACCGCCTGATTTTTTCAACATCTTTGAGCGTTGAAAAATACCTCCGCGCATATGTTGAGCCTCAACTCGCGCAGTTTGGATGTCAGAGCCCTGAAGTTTGGTTGCTACGAGATGCTCAAGTTTTTCGCGAACTTAGTGCTAAGCTATCGATTGAATGGCTTAGGCGCTTCCGAGGGTTGGAACTTGATGTACTTGGCACTCTTTTTGATATTACTGCCCAGTTTGGCGCGCGCGAAAACTTGGAAGAGATCATTGTGGAACGATGCGCTGAGTTTGATTTTTTTTGGCCCGAACCGACAGGGAATGAGGTTATTGAGAGAAAGAGGTTATTTTGGCAAACTCGTGCTGTTTGTTTTCTGGACGAAACCTCAGAACATACTTGGCGTTGGTTCAAATCTGACCCAGATACCATTTTCTTGTTTTATGAGCGATATGGACAGATTAACCGCAGTCAGCACTCCTTGTGGCCGAACCTTACCTCAAAGACAACAGAGAAGATCCTTGATACCTTCATCGGTCAATGGGCTAAAGTTAATCTTCCGAGCAGCCATGGATCGATTAGTTCTAAAGAAGAGAACGCGTATCGCTTTTTAACCGAAGTGGTTTGGTCAATTGCCTCGGATGACCCCGATAACGCCATTGATGTATTGGATAGAATTCTAGAGGATCCTCGGTTTTCCGACCTGCGCGCAGATTTGAGAAATATTCATGCCAACCAGATGAGAATAAGAGCACTTCGAAATTTCGAACCGCCATCACCAAGTGAAATTGTCGACTGCTTGGATCATGACAGCGTTGTGACAGTTGAAGGCTTGCGTGCACTTATCGTCCAAGAACTAGAATTATATCAAAAAGCTGTTGATGGTAGTGAGTATAACCCAGCAGTAGTGTTCTATAACAAAACAAGAAAGAAAGATAATAAATCAGGGAAATACACGACGGTGCTCAAAAGAAAAAATGAGAATGAATGTACTGAAAGAATCGCTGAGCGTCTGAGCCTTCGTCTTCAACCACTAGGCATCTCGATAACACCAGAGCACCAACTCAAAGCCTTGAAGCGCAGTGACTTCACCGCAGCAAAGATGATTGGTGGGACGCGTCGATTGCTTGTCACGGAAGTCAAAGGACAGTGGCACGACGAGCTTTACACTGCAGCCGCTGAACAACTTCACAAACGCTATTCAATCCACCATGATGCAGAGCATCAGGGCGTTTTTCTCGTTATTTGGTTCGGGCCAGATCATAAGGTCGCAGGCCTAAAGAACATCAAGATCACAAGTGCTAAAGAACTCAAGAAAAGTATTGAGGGCAAGATGCCGGCTGAGTTAGCGGCATTTGTAGATGTGTTCGTCCTTGATGTTTCAGGAGTTTAGATAGTACGGAAAACGAACGCTTGCATTTACGGAATGAGACGCAGCACTCTAAATGCTTTCCGGATGGCAGCTTTAGGTCGTTCGTGCCACATTTTCAGATGTCGCTAATGCGCAAAGCGGACGCAACGGGTTGTCTAGGCTGCATGTGCGGCGAACGACTGCAAGGTCCGCATAGCTGACCGTGACGCTGTGTGGATCCCTCATCCATCAGCAGTGTGCCTGCTACAGCCCCCCCCTCAGGGCGCGCGGCTGGCGGTCAGGTCGACGGCAATGGTCACCGCATAGGCCAGCGAGCCTTCGTCCTGAACGCCGCGCCCGATGTTGAAATCCAGCCGGTTCACCTCGGCGCTTCCGGACATCACCGCGGTGTCACCGTTCAGATCCAGGGTGAAGGGCAGGCGCAGCGGCACCTCCTGGTCGCGGATGCGCAGGGTGCCGTCAGCGACATAGCCCTCCGCCAGCTTCTCGATCTCGGCGCGGAACTCGGCGGTGGGATAGCTGGCACTGTCGAAGTAGTCCGGACCCATCGCCTGATCGGTAACCGATCCCAGCATCAGCGAGGGGATTGCAACGGAGACGGTGACCGTGCCCGCAGGGCCGGGCGCATCTGGCTCCTCAAACGCGATGCTCGCCTGCCATTGGTCGAACTGGCCGCGCACCTCGCTGCCCATCTGCACGATAGCGATGGAGAGGGTGCCGTCCTCAACCACCCAGCCGCCAGCGGGCAGCGCCTCAGCGGCGGCGGCATCTGTGATTTGGGCATCGCCGGTATCATGGCTCTGCACCGTGGCCGTGTCTGCGGGCCCGTAGCTGTCCTGCGCATAAAGTCCGAAGGCACCGCCGCCCGCCAGCACCAGCACCCAGACCAACAGCGCCATCAAAAACGGCAGGGCACCATGGGGCGTCTCGGTCTTGACGGTGACCTTAGGCGCGCGTCCCGGCAGCATCCGGCGCAGGGTGGCGTCACGGTCGATCACCTCATGCTTCAGCGCACCGGCAACATGCAGCCCCAGCGCCACCGCAAGGGTCCAGACAAACAGCCAATGCAGCCCACCAAACACCGCAGCCACCGCCTCCGATTTCGGCACAAACGGCAGGCTCTGGCCAAAGGGCCACCAGATCGGCGCAAAACCGGTGGTCGCCGCATGGTGGATCCAGCCCGTCAGCGGCGCGGCGACCAGCGCACCGTAAAGCAGCCAATGCACCACCTCCGCCAGGACCGTCTCCGCCCGTCGTTCGGGGTGGAGTGCCACCGGCTTGGGCTGGCTCAACGCCCAGAGAATGCGCAAAAGCGCCGTCAGAAACAGCGCCAGCCCCAGTGTTTTATGCAGCGAAAACAGCAGCGCGGCGCGGGTTAGCGTGGCCTGTGATCCGTCGAAATCGGCGCTCTGGATGTGATGCGCCAGATCATTGGCGAAATATCCCAGCGGAAACACCGCCAGCATCAACAGGGCGGTCAGCCAGTGGAACCCCTTGGCAACGCTGCCATAGTGAAGGGCGGTGTTGTGGCGGGCGACGGGAGAGCTGGCAGGGGAGGACACGTCAGGGAAAACCTTCTCATCGGGAGTGACAGGGGTACCCTATCCCCTCCGCTGTCTGAGACAACACGCATCTCTGTCACCTGATGCACAGGCTTGGTGCATCCGCGCAAGGCTGTGCTTGTACGCAGCGTCACCTGCGTCTAAACCCGGTGCAACGCAGATGTGCAGAGAAGATGAGGTCTCAGATGACAATTGCATTCGTGTTTCCAGGGCAGGGCGCGCAGACCATCGGGATGGGCAAGGCGCTGGCCGAGGCCTATCCGGCAGCCAAAGCGGTCTTTGACGAGGTGGATGCCGCATTGGGAGAGGCGCTGAGCCAACTGATCTGGGAGGGGGACATCGAAACCCTGACCCTCACGCAGAACGCCCAGCCCGCGCTGATGGCCACCTCGCTTGCTGCCATGCGCGCGCTGGAGGCTGAGGGTGTCAGCATCGACAAGGCCGCCTTTGTTGCCGGTCACAGTCTTGGCGAATATTCCGCATTGGCCGCCGCTGGCGCAATATCGGTGGCCGATACGGCGCGGCTCCTGCGCACCCGTGGCCAGGCCATGCAAAGCGCGGTGCCAGTGGGTGAGGGCGCAATGGCCGCCATCCTGGGGCTGGACTTTGAGGCTGTGCGTGCCGTCGCCGAGGAGGCTGCACAGGGCGAGGTTTGCCAGGCCGCCAATGACAATGACCCGACCCAGGTGGTGGTCTCCGGCGCCAAGGCTGCCGTGGAACGCGCCGCTGAGATAGCCAAGGAAAAAGGCGCCAAACGGGCGGTGATGCTGCCGGTCTCGGCACCGTTTCATTGCGCGCTGATGCAGCCTGCCGCCGATGTGATGGCCGAGGCGCTGACGGATGTGGCCATCAAATCCCCCGCCGTGCCGCTGATCGCCAATGTGCGTGCCGATGCGGTGAGCGACCCCGATGAGATCCGCAAACTGCTGGTCGAACAGGTCACCGGGTCGGTGCGCTGGCGCGAAAGCGTGCAGACCATGGCGGCCAAAGGGGTGACCGAATTCTGGGAAATCGGCGCAGGCAAGGCGCTCTCCGGCATGATCCGCAAGATTGACCGCAGCCTGACCAGCCGCCAGGTCGGCACCGCTGAGGATGTGGCCGCCATCACTGCGGGCTGAACGCGGAATTTCATTAAAATTCCGGCTCGTTTTCTTCCAAGGAAAACGGCGGACCGCGGGCCGGGGATGCGACAAAGGAAACCATATGTTTGATCTGACTGGCAAATCTGCCCTCATCACCGGCGCGTCCGGCGGCATCGGTGGTGATATCGCCCGCGCGCTGCATGCCGCTGGCGCCACGGTTGGCCTCTCTGGCACCCGCGAAGCCCCCTTGCAGGAGCTGGCTGCCGAACTGGGGGAGCGCGCCCATGTGCTGCCCTGCAACCTCTCCGATGCGGAGGCGGTTGAGGCACTGCCGAAACAGGCCATCGCGGCGATGGGGGCGGTTGATATTCTGGTCAACAACGCCGGCATCACCCGCGACAACCTCTTCATGCGGATGAAGGATGAGGAGTGGCAGAGCGTGCTTGAGGTGAACCTCACCTCCACCATGCGCCTGTGTCGCGGCGTGCTGCGTGGCATGATGAAGGCACGCTGGGGCCGGATCATCAACATCTCCTCCATCGTAGGGGCCACCGGCAATCCAGGTCAGGGCAACTACGCTGCCGCGAAGGCCGGCATGGTTGGCATGTCGAAATCGCTGGCCTATGAGGTCGCCAACCGCGGCATCACCGTGAATGCGGTGGCTCCCGGCTTTATCGCGACCGCCATGACCGACAAGCTGAACGACGCCCAGAAAGACGCGATCCTGACCCAGATCCCCAGCGGACGCATGGGCAACCCTGAGGAAATCGCCTCAGCCGTGCTCTATCTGGCCAGCGCTGAGGCTGGCTATGTCACCGGCACCACGCTGCATGTGAACGGCGGTATGGCGATGCTCTGATCCGGGGCTGACCGCTCTCGGCTGAGGCACCAGAGGCTCGCGTTACTGGCTGGCTCACTGGCTGAGACACCGGCTCTATCGTTGGCACTATCACTGGCCCCGTCTCCGGTTCCTCCGGCGGCGGGGTTTTGCCATTTCGGATCCCCGGCACACAGAGGGTCACAGGCCGAGTGGGTGCCTAGAAGGGGAAGCGGGGCCTGGTCTACATCTCTGGGGAACCGCGGGAGATTTCCGGTCGATTTGGGACGCATGGGCCTTTGAGTGGCGCGACGCCAAAGGTGATACTCTGGTATTTATTGACGCGCAGCATGCTCAAGTGAATTGGAAAACAATAAGAAAATCATGCTGCTGGTTTGTGGGTTGTGAAAAATATCGCAGACAAGTCTTGCATGTGTCGCCACCTGTGGCCAAATGCTCACCCTGTTGCCTGAGCCTCAGGTGACAGGCTCCGGGTTGGCGGTCGCAGTGATGCTGCGAAACCGTTTGCCTCTGCGTCGGTCTGTGTTATAGGCGGCGCATATTCGCCTTCTGCGGGTCCATGCCGGACCGGCAGGGGCACGTTCCGCTATGCGGGACACGATCGCCCGCATCGGGCACAACCACGCCGCCCCGAGCGGGCAAGGGCAGAACCGGGCGAAGGCCTGAAAAGATGAGGAATTGACATGAGCGACGTCGCAGACCGCGTAAAAAAGATCGTTGTGGAACACCTGGGTGTTGAAGAAGACAAAGTGACCGAGAACGCGTCGTTCATCGATGATCTGGGCGCAGACAGCCTGGACACCGTTGAGCTGGTCATGGCCTTCGAAGAAGAGTTCGGCATCGAGATCCCCGATGACGCAGCCGAGACTATCCAGACTTTTGGCGATGCGGTGAAGTTCATCAGCGAAGCTTCCTGATCCCACCCAATCGGTGACGATCACAGACGGCGCTTTCCGGGCAGGAAGGCGCCGTTTTGCGTTTGTGGCCGTTTCCGACCCATGCGAGGTCGGGTTTTCTCCTTAGGGGTGATCAATCTCCGTGCTAGCCTTGGCGAAACTGCCGACGACAGGAGGGCAAAGCGATGATGATCTACCCCACGATGGAGCTGAAGGACGGGCGCTGCGTGACGCTGGACAAGGGGCGGCTTGATACCGCCATGATCTGGCATGTGGACCCGGTGGCCACCGCTAGCAGTTTTGCTGCAGATGGCGCTGAATGGATGCATCTGACGGATTTTGATGCCATTGAAGGCGACAACCGCAATGCCGAGCTGGTGGAGGAAATCATCCGCACAGCGGGCATTCCCGTGCAGCTGGGCGGAGGCATGCGCAGCCGCGAACATGTTGAACATTGGATCGACAAGGGTGCAGGCCGCGTTGTGGTGGGCACCCTCGCGGCGCAGGATCCCGAGATGGTGCGCATGTTGACCCGCCTCTATCCCGATCAGATCGTGCTGGCGGTGGATGTCTGGGAAGGTCAGGTGATGACCGATGGCTGGCGTCAGGCCGGGTCGTTCACGCCCGAAGCCTTTATCGAAGCCTTTGCCGATTGTCCCTTTGCGGGGATCATCATCACCGACATCGAAAGCGATATGAGCGATGTTGAGGCGCAGCTGGGGTTGATCGCCGGGCTGGCCGAGAAGGCTCGCACGCCGGTGATTGCCAGCGGCGTGGTGCGCACGGCGGATGATGTGGCGCGGTTGAAATATATCGGCTCGGTTTCCGGGGCGCTGGTCGGGCGGGCGCTGTTTCGCAAGACCCTGACCCTTGCCGAAGCACTTGAGGCCGGAACCCCTAACCGTGAACCGGTGGCAGAGTTTCGCTGATTGGCAAGCTCAGAGCCGTTGAAACAGATGGGCGCCGCGTGGGGGACCGCGCGGCGTCTTCCTTATGCCGTCGCACTCATCGTCCGGGCTTCGGACTACAGGCTGACGGGCGACAAGGGGCGCGACGGTGATCAGGTCGTCAGCCCTTACAACAGATCATAAGGATCATAAGCCGGAGACCGCGTTGGTTGGCTCCAGATCCGGCGCCGCCGCACCGCGGGTGAAACCTTGCTTTGCAGCCAGAGGTGCACGCCGAAAACCGGCGAGTTTCTTGACCACCTCGCGGGGCAGCAGTTCCTTGAACTGAATGCCAAAATAGTTTGTATTGCACCATTGAACCCTGCCGGTCAGCGAAACCTGCGGCGCGTCGTCAGGTAAGGTCAATGAAATCATGTCCCCGACAGCGCAGATGACATCAGATTTGATCTTGGCCCCTTCCTGGCTGATATCCAGAAGCGTGGCATCTGAGGCCGCGCCGCCGCACAGCAGATTGCAATCCAGATTGCAGGTGTAGCGCTTGCGTCTGCGCCGCAACACCGTCATGCGCCTCTCAAAAAGGATAAAGCATAAAGCCCCAATAGCCACCAACCCCAGCGAGCCCACAGCGGCAGTCGTGCTGGAAATGTGTCTGAACGCAGCCTGAGATCCCCGCTCCCTGTTTGTGCCGTCCTTTTTATGAGCCCTGTAACAGGGCATCCGGGCAAGATCGCGACGGAAGGCGTCCAAAGTCTCACGGGCAAACATTTTGACCGAAGTCCGCTCCGCGGTCCACCGGTCCTTAATCGCCAGAATGCGCAACAGACCCCTCTGCTGGGCGATCAGGTTGTCGGTCGCCCTGAGCAGCTCACGCAGGTTTTCACGTTGCATACCGCGGTGCAGCTTGGTCTTTGAGATATTGGCAAGAAGCCGTTCCATTTCCAGCATCGCACGCGGATTGCGGCCTGTGCGCAGATATTCCAGCACTTCCTCACTGGCGAGTGTCAGGGTCATCAACTTGTTAAACACCCTGCATTCCCGCGCTGCCAGTGGTTCGGCACCAAGGAAGGAACAGGCAACAATCACAAGCGCGCACAGGCTCACCTTCCACATGCGCGAAGGGCGGCGGTGTGCCGAACGCCGATCCCTTCGTACATCTGGATCCGACGGCGCGGGGCGTCCCAATACCATTCGTAAGTTTACCATTTACGCCTTGCCCCAGAGCCGTAGATTCAGACTTTGCGCCCTATCAGGTGGGCGCCGCATGTTGTTTCGCGGGTGCTGCCGATCCGGAATTCTCCGGGGAAACGCGCCGAGATACACTTTAGGGGTATCTATGTGAAGTTAATTGCACTCTAAGGGTGTCATTAAAATATCGTAAAACCGCCCGACTGTTCCGGCTCTTGCACCTTTGCGCCAATCCAAGCTATTTGGTGACAAATTGCCGAGGCAAAGGAGGGCAAGAAATGCGTCGAGTAGTAGTTACCGGACTGGGCCTGGTCACACCGCTGGCCAGCGGCGTCGAAGAAAGCTGGTCACGGTTGCTGGACGGGCAGTCCGGCGCGGGTCCGATCACGCATTTTGATGCGGTCGAAAGCGGTGTCGCCACCACATACGCCTGCGAAGTGCCGCGCGGCGATGGCTCCGAGGGCAGCTTCAACCCCGATGACTGGGTGGTGAAGAAAGACCAGAAGAAGATTGACGACTTCATCCTCTACGGTATTGCCGCCGCGGATATGGCCGTGCGCGATGCAGGCTGGACGCCTGAGGATGAGGCAAGCCGACTGCGCACCGGTGTGATGATCGGCTCCGGCATCGGGGGGCTCAGCTCGATCGCGGACACCGCCGTGATGATCAAGGAGAAAGGCCCCCGCCGGGTCTCGCCCTTCTTTATTCCTGGCGCGCTGATCAACCTGATTTCCGGTCAGGTCTCCATCCGCTTTGGCTTCAAGGGGCCGAACCACTCCGTTGTGACCGCCTGTTCGACGGGTGCCCATGCCATTGGCGACGCGGCCCGTCTGATCAAATCCGGCGATGCTGATGTGATGATTGCAGGCGGCGCCGAGGCGGCGATCTGTGAGATTGGCATTGCGGGTTTCAATGCCTGTAAGGCGCTGTCGACCAAACGCGCTGATGATCCCAAAGCGGCCTCGCGCCCCTATGACGCCGACCGCGATGGCTTTGTTATGGGCGAGGGTGCGGGCATCGTTGTGCTGGAAGACTACGAGCACGCCAAGGCCCGTGGTGCGAAAATCTACGCCGAGGTGCTGGGCTACGGTCTCTCCGGCGATGCCTACCACATCACCGCACCGTCTGAAGACGGCGAAGGCGGCGAACGCTCCATGCGCGCGGCGCTGGCCAATGCCGGGCTTGAGCCGAAGGACATCGACTATATCAACGCTCATGGCACCTCCACGATGGCCGACACCATCGAACTGGGCGCGGTTGAGCGGATGATGGGCGATGCTGCAGGCAAGGTCACCATGTCTTCCACCAAATCTGCCACCGGCCACCTGTTGGGCGCGGCTGGCGCGATTGAGGCGATCTTCTCCATTCTGGCGATCCGGGATCAGGTGGCGCCGCCCACCATCAACCTGGACAATCCCGCAGTGGAAACCGCCGTTGACCTGGCCCCCAATGCCAAGCGTGAGCGCGAGATCAACGTGGCGCTGTCCAATTCCTTTGGCTTTGGCGGCACCAATGCGTCGGTCCTGTTCGGAAAGCCTGAGTGATGTGGCGCAGCCTCGCCTCTAATATGCTGACGATCCTGGTGGTGATGCTGTTCCTTCTGGGCGGTGTCATCCTCTGGGGCCAGTCGCAATATACCTCGGAAGGTCCGCTGGAGAGCGCAATTTGTCTACGGGTGCCGTCTGGCTCCAACATGTCGCGGGTCAGCCGTGATCTGGAAACCCAGGGTGCCATCAATTCTGGCCCGCTGTTTCGGGTTGGGGTGCGCTACGCTGAGAAAACCGGTGAGCTGAAGGCCGGCAGCTATCTGGTGCCAGCCGGCGCCTCGATGGAGGCCATCGTGGACCAGATCACCCGTGGCGGCGCCAGCAGCTGCGGCACGGAGATCGTCTATCGCGTCGGCGTAACCCGCGTGCTGGCCGAAGTGCGCGAATTGGACCCGGCCACCAACCGCTTCGTTGAGCGCGCGGAATTTGTGCCCGGCGTCGATGAGGTGCCTGCCGTCTACGACGAGAAGAAAGCCGACGCCGACACCCGCTACCGCATTGCGCTGGCGGAAGGGGTCACCAGCTGGCAGGTGGTGGAATCGCTGAAGGCGATGGATATCCTCGAAGGTGAGCCAGGCGACCGCCCTGCGGAGGGGATGCTGGCCCCGGACAGCTATGAGGTCTCCCCCGGTGACAACCGTGCTGAGATCCTGGCCGAGATGCAGGAACGTCAGGTGTTGCGCATCAATGCCGCCTGGGAGAGCCGCTCAGACCGTGCTGCGGTCACCAGCCCGGAGGAAATGCTGATCCTCGCCTCAATCATCGAGAAGGAAACCGGCGTCGCCGAAGAACGCCGTCAGGTGGCCTCGGTCTTCACCAACCGTCTCAATCGCGGCATGCGGCTGCAGACGGACCCGACGGTGATCTATGGCGTGACCAAGGGTGAGGGCGTTCTGGGCCGTGGACTGCGCCAGAGCGAGCTGCGCCGCGCCACCCCCTGGAACACCTATGTGATCGAAGGGCTGCCGCCGACCCCCATCGCCAATCCCGGCATGGCCAGCCTTGAGGCTGCGGTAAATCCCGATGAGGGGGATTACCTGTTCTTCGTCGCAGATGGCACCGGCGGTCACGCCTTTGCCGTCACGCTGGAAGAGCACAACCGCAATGTTGCCAAATGGCGCGAGATCGAAGCCGAACGCAACAGCAACTGATCGCAACAACAGCATAAACCAAATCTGGAAAGGGACGCTTTTGGCGTCCCTTTTTTTCGTGCGCGCACCCGTTAACTCCATCGTAGGAAATTCGGGTATTTCCTTAATAAATTCGGCAGTTTGCGACCGATACTTCAGGTGGTGATTTTTTAACTTCTGCGCTGCTTTATGCCATGCTCTCAGGGTAGCTGGAAAACTGACTGATCTGCCATGCAGGGGCCTCTACTGGGCCTGCGCAGCTGGTTGGATCCGTGGTTTTGCGGATGGAGGTCCCATCACTATGAGGCCCCAACCATGAGCAGTTACACACCGGAAAATCGGCTGGCAAAAACCGCCGATCTTCTATTCTCACTCCACAGCTCCATCGAACGGCTCCGGCAGGAGGCAGAGCAGATGCTCGAACGTCTTGCCTGCGATGCAGAGGAGGGCAGCAGCACCCCGCGCATCGCCAAATTGGAAAGCCTGATCCGCGACAGCCAAAAAGTGGAGAAAACCCTTGTCGAACAAAGTGAACAGCATCAGGCCGCAGCCGGTCTCGACACCAAGGCCGCGCGCAGTGAAATCGAAAACCGGCTGGCTCGCTTGCGCGCCAGCCTCGACGCAGACGATGTTTCTGGACCGGCTCAGCGATCATGACCTCTGTGCGATGCCCTATCTGTTTGATCTCTGGGCGCTGCCACATCAGCTGCCACCGGCGGGCGACTGGCGCAGCTGGGTCATCCTTGGCGGGCGCGGCGCTGGCAAAACCCGGGCCGGTGCCGAATGGGTGCGTACGCTGGCCGAAGGGGCAACACCCCTGTCCGCTGGTCGCGCCCGCCGCATCGCGCTCCTTGGGGAGACCTATGATCAGGTGCGCGATGTCATGGTACAGGGCGACAGCGGCCTCCTTGCCTGCACGCCCCCCGATCGGCGCCCGACGTGGAAAGCCACCGAACGACGGCTGATCTGGCCCAACGGGGCTACGGCACAGGCGTTTTCTGCCCATGACCCCGAGGCGCTGCGCGGCCCGCAGTTCGATGCCGCCTGGGCGGATGAGCTGGCCAAGTGGAAACGCGGGCAGGACAGCTGGGACATGTTGCAATTTGCCTTGCGCCTTGGCACCGATCCGCGCGTCTGCGTCACCACAACGCCGCGCTATGTGGGCGTGCTGCGTGATCTCCTGGCCAGCCCGTCCACGGTGCAGACCCATGCCGCAACGGAGGCCAACCGCGCCAATCTCGCCGCCTCCTTTCTGGCAGAGGTGCGCAATCGCTACGCCGGGTCCCGCCTTGGTCGGCAGGAGCTGGATGGCATCCTGTTGCAGGATGTCGAGGGCGCGCTTTGGTCCAATGCGGGGCTGGTTGCCGCGCAGATCGCAAAGGCCCCGTCACTGGACCGGGTGGTGGTGGCGGTGGACCCGGCGGTGAGCGCGGGCAAACACTCCGACGCCTGTGGCATCATGGTGGTGGGCGCAACCCTGCAGGGCCCGCCACAGGACTGGTGCGCCTATGTGCTGGCTGATTGCACGGTGCAGGGCGTCGGCCCGCTCACTTGGGCGCAGGCTGCCATTGATGCCCGCGACCGCTACGGCGCCGACCGGGTGGTGGCGGAGGTCAATCAGGGCGGCGCGCTGGTCGAAAGCCTGCTGCGCCAGATCGACCCGCTGGTGCCCTTCACCGCGCTGCACGCCAGCCGGGGCAAGGGCGCGCGGGCGGAACCGGTCGCGGCACTTTATGAACAGGGGCGGGTGCGTCATGTGCCGGGCTTGGGCGCGCTGGAGGATCAGCTCTGCCAGATGACCCCGCGCGGCTATCTGGGGCAGGGCTCTCCCGACCGGCTGGATGCGCTTGTCTGGGCGGTGCAGGAGCTGATTCTGACCCCGGCCAACCGCCACCGAATGCCCCGCGCCCGCATGCTGTGAGCTGACCATACCTCGGCCGACACCCCCAGAAACGCCCGCAGTGATGCGGGCGTTTTTCGTTTCATTGCAAGCGTTTGATTCGGGTGTTGCGCGCCCTGCGCGCGCCTCGCTCAAATCTTATTCAATTCCAGCCGTCATAAAGGATCACAGCAAACAGGGGCCAGGATTTTCCCCGTCCCGCAAGTTCAATCAAAGGAGTGGCCCATGGTCTTTGACCTCCTGCGGCGCAAGCAACAGCCCGTCGAAACCAAGACAAGCGCCGCCGCCCGTGTGGTGGCCTGGCATGGCAGCAACAGTGGCACAGGCTGGAGCCCGCGCGACAGCAGCTCACTGACCCGCAGCGGCTTTGCCGGCAATCCCGTGGGCTACCGCGCGGTCAAGATGATCATTGAGGCCGCCGCCACGCTGCCGCTGGTGTTGCAGGATGGCACACAGCGCTACGACAGCCACCCGCTGCTGGCGCTGCTGACCCGGCCCAATGCCGCCCAGGGCCGGGCCGAGCTGCTGGAAGCGCTGTTTGGTCATCTCCTGCTCTCCGGCAACGCTTATATCGAGGCGGTCTGCGACCCGGATGCGGGCGCCGCGCTACCGGTTGAATTGCACGTGCTGCGCCCTGACCGGATGACTGTGGTGCCCGGCAGCGATGGCTGGCCTGTGGCCTATGATTACAGCGTGTCGGGGCGCAAACATCGTTTTGATGTGACCCTGGCCTGCGCGCCGATCTGCCATCTGCGCAGTTTCCATCCGCAGGATGACCACTACGGGTTGTCCCCGATGCAGGCCGCGGCCATGGCGGTGGATGTTCACACCTCCGCTTCGCGCTGGTCGAAGGCGCTCTTGGACAATGCGGCCCGCCCCTCGGGCGCGCTGGTATGGACCGGCAGCGACGGTCAGGGGCTGATGGCGGAGGATCAGTTTCGCCGCCTAAGTGACGAAATCGAAATGAATTTTCAGGGCGCACGCAACGCCGGTCGTCCGATGGTGCTGGAAGGCGGGCTGGATTGGAAACCGATGGGCTTCTCGCCGTCGGATATGGAATTTCACCAGACCAAGGACGCCGCCGCCCGCGAAATTGCGCTTGCACTTGGGGTGCCACCAATGTTGCTGGGACTGCCTGGCGATGCCACCTACGCCAATTACCAAGAGGCCAATCGCGCCTTCTATCGTCTCACCGTCCTGCCGCTTGTGACCCGCGTGACGGCAAGCCTGTCGGACTGGCTGTCGCGCTATCAAGGCACTGCGGTCACCCTGAAGCCCGACCTTGATCAGGTGTCTGCATTGGCCTCCGAACGCGAGGCGCAGTGGCGCCGTGTGGCCAGCGCCGATTTCCTGACCGTGGCAGAGAAACGCCGCCTCCTGGGCCTGCCGCCACAAGAGGAAGGGGACCGCGATGACTGAGATCCCGATCCCGCCGTTTGAATGCTCTCCGGGGCTGCGGCTCTCCGCCCATGAACGCATCGCTGAGATTCAACAAGAGGCGATGAACCGTCGGCTCGACCGGCTGGAGATGATGATGGAACGGATGGAAAAACGGCTCTGGCTCACTGTCTACGGTGTTGCTGCGGTCATTCTAGCACAGGCGTTCCAGTCCTTTTTGGTGGTTCAATAATGTATATGAATTCAATGAGATATAAGGGGAAGATGATGCGACATGATGAGCATCTGGAACATAAATTCGCGCGCTTCGGCGAGGATCTGACCATCGGGGATGAGGCCGACGACATGGTCGTGATCAGCGGCTACGCCAGCCTGTTCGGCTGCGTCGATGGCGGCGGTGATTTGGTGCAACCCGGCGCCTATCAGGCATCACTCGACCGTCTCTCCAAGACCGGGATTGCGGTGAAAATGCTCTGGCAGCACGACCCCGCGCAGCCGATCGGCGTCTGGGACGCGGTCCGCGAGGATGCCCGTGGCCTATATGTCAAAGGCCGTATCCTGACCCGCACCCAGAAGGGGGCGGAGGCGGCAGCTCTGATTGGTGCCGGCGCCCTGGATGGCCTCTCCATCGGCTATCGCACCCGCCGCGCCACCGCGCGCCAAGGCGGCGGTCGCTGCCTGGCGGAACTCGACCTCTGGGAGGTGTCGCTGGTGACCTTCCCGATGCTGCCCACCGCCCGCGTAACCGCCACCGCACAGCCCGTGACAGCCGCCAAATCGACATCGGCCGAGCCGGATCTGAGCGATCCCGGCGAGACACCGCAGATCTGGCGCGAGGTGATCGAGATGCTGCGCAGCGGCGCCAGTCTCGCGCCCCTCGGCTGAGCACAGCGCCGTTTCCCGTCTTCTCCAACCGACCCAAAGGACAGACAGATGAGCCACACCCAAACCCACAACGACCCAATGGCCCACCCCGATGCGGCCCCGCAGGAGGTCAAACAGGCCGTCGCCGACTTCGTGCATAATTTCAATGGCTTCAAAGACGACATTACCCTGAAACTGAAACAGACAGAAGAGCGTATGACCATGCTGGATCGCAAATCTCACTTTGCCAATCGCCCCCCGCTTGCCGCCGCTGATGTGGGCGCGGCCCCCCATCAAAAGGCGCTGGATGCCTATCTTCGCTCCGGCGATGACGCCGCCCTGCGCGGTCTTGATCTGGATGCCAAGGCGATGAACACCACCGTCAATGGCGATGGCGGCTACCTGGTCGACCCGCAGACCGCCGAAAGCGTGAAATCGGTGCTCTCCAGCACTGCCTCCCTCCGCGCAGTGGCGTCGGTGGTGACGGTGGAGGCCACCTCTTATGATGTGCTTATTGACCATGGCGATGTGGGACATGGGTGGGCCAATGAGACCGGCACTGTGACCGAAACATCCACCCCGGTGATCGATCGGATCACCATCCCGCTGCATGAACTCAGCGCGCTGCCCAAGGCTTCGCAGCGGCTGCTGGATGACAGTGCCTTTGACATTGAGGGCTGGCTGGCAGGGCGCATCGCGGATAAATTCTCCCGTGCAGAGGCCGCCGCCTTCATCATGGGGGACGGCAATGACAAGCCGACCGGCATCCTCTACCACCCGGTGGTGGCCAATGACAGCTGGAGCTGGGGCAACCTTGGCTATGTGACCACCGGTGTTGAGGGCGATATCGGCGATGGCGATGCGATCATCGATCTGGTCTATGCGCTTGGCGCGCAGTATCGCGCCAACGCCAGCTTCCTGATGAATTCCAAAACCGCAGGCCTGCTGCGCAAACTGAAGGACGCCGATGGCCGCTTCCTGTGGTCCGATGGTCTGGCGGCAGCGGAACCGGCGCGGCTGATGGGCTATCCCGTTGTCATCGCTGAGGATATGCCCGACGCCGATGTGAACGGCTATGCCGTGGCCTTTGGTGATTTTGTGGCCGGCTACACCATCGCCGAACGCCCGGACCTTCGGGTGCTACGCGATCCCTTCAGCGCCAAACCGCATGTGCTGTTCTATGCCACCAAACGTGTGGGCGGCGATGTCAGCGATTTTGCTGCCATCAAACTGCTGAAATTCGGTCTGAGCTGACGCTTGGACCGATGGCGGGACCGGTTCTCCGATTCCGCCTGCGGATGCGCGCCCCGGCCACTGTCGTCCAGCTGCTCCCCTTCCGTCCCACGGCAGCAGCCCGGCGCGCATCCGTACCCCGATCCGGCTCGCCAGACGCAGACCGACCCGAGCAGCCCCTGAAAGAACAGCCGTTGGAGTGAAATGATGATGTTGAGTGAAGTGACACCGGTGCCAGAGGCAGCCCTGCCGCAAGAGGCGTTCAAGGCGCATCTGCGTCTGGGCACCGGATTTGATGAAGCGGGTTTGCAAGAGGCCGTTTTGATCAGCTTCCTGCGGGCGGCCATCGCTGCGATTGAGGCGCGCACCGGTAAGGTTTTGCTGGCGCGGGATTTTCAGCTGACGTTTTCGACCTGGCGCGACCCACAGATGCAGGCCCTGCCGCTGGCACCGGTGCAGATGATTCAATCGGTCACGCTGGTGGATGGGGCGGGCAGTGAACAGCTGCTGGCGCCTGAGCGCTACCGGCTGGAACCCGACAGCCAGCAGCCTCGGCTGCGACCTGTAGGGGGAACATTGCCGGTGATTGCCAGCGGCGGCGCAGTGCGGATGGCGATCCGCGCAGGCATGGCCAACAGCTGGGCGGCGCTGCCCGGTGATCTGGCGCAGGCGGTGTTGATGCTGGCGGCGCATTACTATGAGTTTCGCGATGATACGCGGTTGCAGGGCGGTTGCATGCCTTTTGGGGTGACCAGCCTGATCGAACGCTACCGCGCGCTACGTGTGAGCCTGGGGGTGGGGGCCGCTGGGGACCGTGGCTTTGGCCGTAATCTCGGACCGGGGGCGGACGCATGAGCCGCCGCACCACCGCGCGCCGCGCATCCGCCGCCACACCACGTCTCAACCGCTGCCTGGCGCTGGAAGATCCGCGCCGCACCTCGGATGGCGCTGGAGGGTTTCTTGAGGCATGGCAATTGCTTGGCCACCATTGGTGCGAGATGCGCGCGCTCACCGGGCGCAGCACCGACCAATCCGGCACCAGCCTGTCGCTGCAACGCTATCGCATCACCTTGCGTGCCCATCCGCCCGGCAGCCCGGCACGCCCCCGACCAGATCAGCGGCTGCGCGATGGCGCCCGGATTTTCCGCATTGATGCGGTGGCCGAAGGCGATCCCGATGGCCGCTTCCTGACCTGTTTTGCGACCGAGGAGACAAGCGCATGACTTATGCTCTGGCCCTGCCGTTGCAGGAGGCGCTGTTTCAGCATCTGAGCACCGACCCCAATCTGACCTCAGCGCTGAATTGCGCGATTTATGACGCACTGCCTGCGGGCACGTTGCCGCAGACCTATGTGACCCTCGGCCCGGAGGAGGCGCGCGACCGCTCTGATCGCAGCGGTGCCGGCGCCCATCACCGGGTGGAGATCACCGTGCATACCGACACTGCCGGCTTTGCCGGGGCCAAGGCGATTGCCGCCCAGATTTGCGACAGCCTGATGGCAGTTGCGCCGGTGCTGGCCCTGTCTCGGGGGCGGCTGGTGGGGCTGTGGTTTGAGCGCGCAAATGCCAGCCGCAACACCTCCGGTGGCCGTCTGATCCGACTGCGCTTTGCCGCGCGGCTGGAGGATACCTGACCGCTCAAAACGACGACAATATAAATAAATCAGATAATTGCGCAGTACAGCTGATGTTATTTTGCGCCGTGCTGCCCGTCTTTTTTACCACAGGAGATCACCACGATGAGTGTCCAAAACGGCAAGGATCTATTGGTCAAGGTCGATATGACCGGCGACGGTCAGTTCGAAACCATCGCGGGGCTGCGCGCCACGCGTATCAGCTTCAACGCTGAAAGCGTCGATGTCACCAGTCTGGAAAGCCAGGGCGGCTGGCGCGAGCTGTTGTCCGGCGCCGGGGTGCGTTCGGCGAATATCTCCGGCTCTGGCATTTTTCGCGACGCTGGAACGGATGAGCGAGCGCGGCAGCTTTTCTTTGACGGGCTGACTCCGGCGTTTCAGGTGATTATCCCGGATTTCGGCATTGTCGAAGGCGCGTTTCAGGTGACCGCCTTGGAATATGCTGGCAGCCACAATGGCGAGGCAACGTATGAGCTGTCGCTGGCCAGCGCCGGGGCGCTGGTCTTCACGGCCATTTAAGGGAGGCGGTGCGGATGGATCCCCATGTGCAAACCGGCTCTGGTGCCAATCCCCACACAGGCGAGGTGGCGCTGGGGATCAACGGCCAGATGCTGCCGCTGAAACTGACCCTTGGCGCACTTGCCGCTTTGGAGTGTGAGTTGCGGACGGGGTCGCTGATTGACCTCGTGACCCGGTTTGAGGGCGGCGGCTTCTCCGCGGCCGATGTGCTGGCGCTGCTGGCGGCAGGGTTGCGTGGCGGCGGTCACGCCCTCAGCGCTGCCGAGCTGGCCGCTGCCGATATTGACGGCGGCCCGATGCAGGCGGCGCGGGTCGCAGCACAGCTCCTGGCGCGCAGTTTTGCGCTGCCGGGAGAGGTGGGCACACAGGTGCCCGGACAGGTGCCGGGATTGGTGACCCCATGACGCCCCAGCAGCGCGCCACAGATGGACAAGGCACCGGGCTTGATTGGCCGGCGCTGATCCGGGCGGGGCTGGTTGGGCTGCGCCTCACGCCGGATCAGTTCTGGCGCCTCACCCCGGCAGAGCTGCGGTTGATGCTGGGACAGGACACGGGCGCGGTGCCACTGGGCCGGGCAGGTCTGGATCAACTGATGCAGGCCTTTCCCGACCCCGCAGCGCCGACACCCAAAGAAACAGGAGCAGTAAGCGATGACTGACACAGGACTGAATGCGCTGGACCAGCAGAGCGAGGCGCTGAGCGACAGCCTCGGCGATGCGGCAGGTATGGCGGCCACGTTCGACGCCGAGCTGCGCCGGGTGCGCGCCGCCTTCGCCGCCACCGGCAAGGATGCTGAAACACTGGAACGGGGCATGTCCAAGGGGCTGCGCCGGGCCTTTGACGGTGTTGTCTTTGACGGCATGAAACTCTCCGATGCGCTGGATACCATGGCGCAGTCGATGATCCAGACCACCTATTCGGCGGCCATCAAACCCGTGACCAGCCATGTGGGCGGGTTGCTGTCGGAGGGGGTGGGCAAGCTGATGAGCGGCATCCTCCCTTTTGCCGATGGGGCGGCGTTTTCGCAGGGCCGGGTGATGCCCTTTGCCAAAGGCGGTGTTGTGACCGGGCCAGTGAGTTTTCCGATGCGCGGCGCAACCGGCCTGATGGGAGAAGCCGGCCCGGAGGCGATCCTGCCGCTGACACGCGGTGCTGATGGGGCGCTGGGGGTGCGCAGCCAGGGCGGCGGGGGCCCCTCGGTGGTGATGAATATCCAGACCCCCGATGTGCAGGGGTTTCAACGCAGCCAAGGCCAGATTGCGGCCCAGCTGAGCCGCGCCCTGACGCGTGGCAACCGCAACCGCTGAGCCGGAGGACAGCAGATGAATTTTCACGAGGTCAGATTTCCCGCATCGCTCAGCTTTGGCTCCATTGGCGGGCCGGAGCGGCGCACCGATGTGGTGACGCTCGCCAATGGGCATGAGGAGCGCAACACCCCCTGGGCTCATTCGCGCCGCCGCTATGACGCGGGGCTGGGTCTTCGGGGGCTGGAGGATATCGAGGCGCTGATCGCCTTTTTCGAGGCGCGGCAGGGCCAGATGTATGGCTTCCGCTGGAAGGATTGGTCCGATTTCAAATCCGCCCGTGCCACGCAGGAGGTGGCCTTTGACGATCAGGTGATTGGCATGGGCGATGGGGAACAGCGGGTGTTTCAGCTGACCAAGACCTATCGCTCCGGCAGCTATGCCTATCAGCGCCCGATTGCGAAACCGGTGGTGGGCAGCGTGCGCATCGGGATTGAGCAAGACGCCTTGCAGGAGACGGTGGATTACACGCTCAACAGCACCCTTGGCACCATCACGCTGGCACATCCACCGGAGGCCGGTCTGGCAGTAAAGGCAGGGTTTGAATTTGATGTGCCGGTGCGCTTTGACACCGACCGCATTCAGACCAGCGTGGCGTCTTTTCAGGCGGGCGACGTGCCCAATGTGCCAGTGGTGGAGGTGCGGGTCTGATGGCGGGGGTGAGCGAGGCGTTTCAAACTCATGTAGCAGGCGGTCTGACCACATTGTGTCGCTGTTGGCTGGTCACCCGCAGCGATGGCGCCCGGTTCGGCTTTACTGACCATGACCGCGATCTGCGGTTCGAGAGTGCCGCCGAGGGAGAGGCCGGTCTGCTGTTTCGCGCAGGCACTGGCCTGACCGCGCGCAGCCTGCAACAGGCCACCGGGCTGGCGGTGGACAATACCGAGGCGCTTGGCGCGCTGAGCGATGCCGCCATCCGCGAAGAAGAGATTGAGGCCGGGCGGTTTGATGGTGCTGAGGTGCGCTGCTGGCTGGTCAACTGGGCTGATGTGTCGGTCCGCTGGTTGCAGTTTCGCGGCAGTTTCGGCCAGATCCGCCGCGCTGGCGGCGCCTTTGAGGCGGAGCTGCGCGGCCTCACCGAGGCGCTCAACCAGCCGATGGGGCGGATCTATCAGAAACCTTGCACGGCGGTGCTGGGTGATCGGGCCTGTCGCTTTGACATGACCACGCCGGGTTACACGCTGGAGCTGGCCGCCGAAGAGATCCGCGAGGGGCAGTATTTCAGCTTTGCCGCGTTGCCGGGGTTTGAGCCGAACTGGTTCACGTCTGGCCGCCTCACGGTGATGAGTGGGGCCGCCAAGGGGCTGTGGGGCTGGATCAAACAGGACCGCCAGCAGACCGGGCGGCTGGGACAGGACGCAAACGCGCCGGATCCAAGTGTTGAACACCGCCAGCTGACCCTGTGGGAGCCGTTGCGCGCGACGGTTCAGCCCGGCGATCTGCTGCATCTGGCCGCGGGTTGTGACAAGCGGCTGAAGACCTGCCGGTTGAAGTTCAACAATGGCGTCAACTTTCAGGGTTTCCCTGATATTCCCGGCGAAGACTGGGTGATGAGCGTGCCGCGCCAGAGCGGCACCAACACCGGCGGCAGCCGCAGATGAGTGGCGCGAGAGGAATATCGCGCGCCAGGCTTGTTACCGCGGCGCGGGGATGGCTTGGCACGCCCTATGTGCATCAGGCAGCCACGCGCGGTGCCGGTTGTGATTGCCTTGGCCTGATCCGGGGGCTCTGGCGCGAGGTCTACGGCCAGGAGCCGGAGGCGGTGCCCGGCTACACGATGGACTGGTCCGAACCGCAGGGCGAGGAGGCGCTGTGGCAGGCCGCGCTGCGCCATCTCACGCCCAGACCCCTTACCGAGGCGCGCGCTGGCGATGTGATCCTGTTCCGGATGCGGCGCGGCGCGGTGGCCAAACACATTGCGCTGCAAACTGAAACCGGCGCCATGCCGCGATTTATCCATGCCTATAGCGGCCACGGGGTGGTTGAAAACACCCTGAGCCACCCGTGGCACCGGCGGATCGTGGCGCGGTTTTCCTTTCCTGATGTTGATGCTGATGAGGTGACGTGATGGCGACCATTCTTCTTTCTGCGGCGGGGGCGGCACTTGGCGGCTCGGTTGGGGGGGCTGTGGCGGGCCTGTCGTCAGTTGCGATTGGCCGCGCGCTTGGCGCCACGGTTGGACGCGCGATTGACAGCCGCCTGCTGGGTGCGGGCAGTGAGCCGGTGGAGACCGGCCGGGTGGAACGTTTTCGCCTGACCCATGCCAGTGACGGCCAGCCGATTGCGCAGGTTTATGGCCGGATGCGGGTGGGCGGACAGGTGATCTGGGCGTCAGAGTTCCGCGAAACCTCCAACACCAGTGGCGGCGGCGGCAAGGGCGGCGGTGCGCGCCAGCCCAAGGTGACCCGCTACAGCTATGATGTCTCGCTGGCGGTGGCGGTCTGCGCCGGGGAGGTGGCCTCCATCGGGCGGGTCTGGGCCGATGGGGAGGAGGTGGCGCCCAAGGATCTCAATATGACCTTCTATCGCGGCACCATGGACCAGCTGCCCGACCCGGTGATGGAGGCGGTGGAGGGCGCAGGCGCGGTGCCCGCCTATCGTGGCACCGCCTATGTGGTGATGGAAGGTCTCGCGCTGGAACGCTTTGGCAACCGGGTGCCGCAATTCTCGTTCGAGGTGCTGCGGGCGGAGCAACCCAGCTCAAACAGCTATGATCTGGATCTGCCGCAGCTCGTTCAGGGCGTGGCGCTGATGCCGGGAACTGGGGAGTATGCGCTGGCCACGACGCCGGTGCATTATGATCATGGGCCGGGACAGGCAAAACCGGCCAATTCGCACAGCCCCTCGGGGGAGACGGATCTGGTGACCTCGCTCACCACATTGGGAGAGGAGCTGCCCGCCTGCGGCGCGGCCTCGCTGATTGTGTCGTGGTTCGGCGATGATCTGCGCTGCGGGGACTGTACCATCAAACCGAAGGTGGAGCGTCAGCATATCGAGGGGGCGAATATGCCCTGGTCCGTCGCGGGTCTGACCCGCACGGAGGCAGAGCTGATCGCGCGGCAGGAGGACCGGCCGATCTATGGCGGCACCCCGACCGACGCCTCGGTGATTGAGGCCATTCTCGCACTGCAGGAACAGGGCAAGCGGGTGATGTTCTACCCGTTTATTCTGATGGATCAGATGGCGGGCAATGATCTGCCCGATCCCTGGAGCGGCGAAGTAGGGCAAGCGCATCTGCCGTGGCGCGGGCGGATCACCCTGTCGCGGGCACCGGGACAGCCGGGCAGCCCGGATGGGACCTCGACTGCGCGGGCTGAGGTGCAGCAGTTCTTTGGCACTGTGACGGCGGCGGATTTCACCGTGGCGGACGGTGCTGTCAGCTACAGTGGCCCGGCAGAGGACTGGGGGCTGCGGCGGTTTATCCTGCATAATGCCGCGCTTTGTGCGGCGGCGGGCGGGGTTGAGGCGTTTTGCATCAGCTCTGAGATGCGCGGGCTGACCCAGATCCGCGATGAGGCGGGCTTTCCCGCTGTGGCAGAACTGCGGGCGTTGACGCAGGAGGTGCGCCAGATCCTTGGGCCGGACACCAAGATCGGCTATGCCGCCGACTGGTCGGAATACTGGGGCTACCAGAGCCCGGAGGGGGACCGCTATTTCCACCTTGATCCGTTGTGGGCAGATGAGGAGATCGACTTCATCGGCATCGACAACTACATGCCGCTGTCCGACTGGCGCGAGGGGGAGGACCATCTGGACGCCAAGGCAGGCACGCCCAATATCTATGACCTCAGCTATCTGCGCGCCAATATCGAGGGCGGTGAGGGCTATGACTGGTATTACCACTCGCCCGAGGCGGAGGCCGCCCAGATCCGCACCCCAATCACCGATGGGGCTTATGAGGAGCCGTGGATCTGGCGCTACAAGGATCTGCGCAGCTGGTGGTCGAAGCCGCATCATGACCGGATCAACGGCGAACGGGCCGCGCTGCCCACCGCATGGGAGCCTGAGAGCAAGCCGATCTGGTTCACTGAACTGGGCTGTGCGGCCATCGACAAGGGGACCAATCAGCCCAACAAGTTTCTGGATCCCAAAAGCTCGGAATCAAAACTGCCGAAATTCTCCGACGGGCAGCGTGATGACATGATGCAGCTGGCCTATCTGCGTGCCCTTCTGGGCTATTGGGGGGAGGCGGGGAATAACCCGGTCTCAGAGGTCTATGGCGGGCCGATGCTGGATATGTCCAACGCCTATGTCTGGGCCTGGGATGCGCGCCCCTTTCCGACCTTTCCCAATGCGGTGGAGGTCTGGAGCGACGGTGAGAACTACCTGCGGGGCCATTGGCTGAACGGACGGGTGGGGCAACGCACGCTGGCCTCGGTGCTGGAGGAGATCTGTACCGCCTCTGGGGTTGCGGCGATTGATGTGAGCGACCTGCCCGCACTGGTGCGGGGCTATGCGATCAGCGACGTCGGGGAGGCCCGCGCCGCCCTGCAGCCGTTGCTGCTGCGCCACGGGGTGGATGCGATAGAACGCGACGGGGTGCTGCGCTTCCGCCTGCGCAACGGGCGGCAGGATGCCACGCTGGATCTGGCGCAACTGGTTGACGGGCAGGAGTTGGACGGGGTCATCGAACAGACCCGCGCACCAGAGGCAGAGCTGGCTGGCCGTATGCGCCTGCGCTTTGTCGAATGGGGCGGGCGCCATGATCTGCGCGGCGAGGAGGCGATCCTGCCCGATGAGGCCACCCATGCGGTCAGTGACAATGAGTTGCCGATGGCACTGACCCGCGCCGAAGGGCGTCAGGTGGTGGACCGCTGGCTGAGCGAGGCGCGCATGGCCCGCGATACCCTGCGGCTGGAACTGCCACCCTCCGCCATGGCGCTGGGCGCGGGGGATGTGATCCGCCTGCCGCTTGCGGGGGCGGTGGCCAAACCGGGTTCCGACAGCGGCGCGCAGGCGCGTTACCGTATTGACCGGGTCGAACAGGGCGCGGCGCAGCTGATCGAGGCGGTGCGGATCGAGCCGGAGAATTACCACCCCGCGCCGGTGCCGGAGGAATTGCCCGGTGTCACCGCCTTTGCAGCGCCAGTGCCGGTGCTGCCGCTGTTCATGGATCTGCCGCTGATCCGCGGCGATGAGGTGCCCCATGCGCCGCATCTGGCGGTCACGGCGGATCCCTGGCCGGGGAGTGTTGCCCTATATGGCGCACAGAGCGATGCGGATTACCTGCTGGAGGAGGTATTGGCTGCGGCCTCTACCATTGCCATCACCGATACGGCGCTGCCTGCGGGCGCGCTGGGCCGTTGGGAACGGGGAGCAGATCTGGAGGTCGATATGATCTCCGGCCAGTTCCAGAGCCGCGACCCATTGGCGGTGCTGAATGGCGCCAATCTGGTGGCGATCGGTGATGGCACCCCCGGCAATTGGGAGCTGATGCAATTTGCCAAGGCTGAGCTGATTGCGCCGGGGCGCTACCTGCTGCGTGACCGGCTGCGCGGTCAGCAGGGCAGCGATGCGCGGATGCCGGTGCAATGGCCCAAAGGGTCCTATGTGGTGGCGCTGGATGGCACACCACAGCAGATTGCGCTGGCCGCCAACCAACGGGGGTTGAACCGCCATTACCGCATTGGCACCGCCCGGCGGCCCTATGATGACCCGAGTTATCTGCATCTGGAGGCGGCTTTTGCAGGGGAAGGGCTGCGTCCCTATGCGCCGGTGCATCTGCGCCAGCAAGGCGCGCTGGGTTCTGGTGCGGTCGGGTTGAACTGGATCCGCCGCAGCCGCATCGACGGTGATCGCTGGGATCTGGCGGAGATCCCCTTGGGCGAGGATCTGGAGCGTTACCGCCTGCGGGTGATGCGCGGCAGTGAGGTGCTGCGCGAGGAGCTGCTGGACAGTCCGGCCTGGAGCTATCCGCCAGCGGCGCAGATGGCGGATGCCGTTTCACCCGGCGACCGGGTGGAGGTGGCGCAGATCTCGGCCCGGTATGGCGCCGGGGCGGTATCTGCCCTGCGGCTGGTCTGAGGAGGGACGGCAATGCGGCGGCCCATCCTGCCCGGCGACATCACCAGCACCGCCCGCGCCCTGCTGGCGGTTGCCCCGGCGCAGCGGCGCGCGCTGTGCGAGCGGATCTTTGCCGGGGCCGGGCATGCGCTGCGCCATACGCGCCGCACCCGGCGGCTCTGCCCGGATTGGGGCGATGGCTCCCTTAGCGCGGCGGCGCGGAAATTCACTCTGGCGGATGAGCCGTTTTATGACGCGGCCCCCTATCTGGCCTGCACGCGGCTGGTGCTGGCCCGGCTGGCGCGGCATCTGCGCGACCCTGCGGCGGCGGAGGATCACGGAGCTCACTCTTGAGAATGGCGGCGGATCTTTGGTCGATCCGGTGCGGCTGTCGCCGCCGTTTTGAGGCGCGCTGTGTCGTGTCTCCCTCCGGGTGATCACAGATCCGCACAGCCGCTGTGCGTGCGCTGCTGCGCGTCGTAATTCGACTCTGGGCGCAATAAAAACAAGGGGCTGGAAGGGCCTATAGATCTGGCGGAGCGGAATGATCAGCAGATCCGATGGCTCTCATCACGGATTTGCGGTTGGCCTTTCTGCGGATAAATCGCTACTCTGAGGGGCAGCACAGGAGGCAGAGCCATGCTTGAGACGCGCCACGCCGTCAGTTCCGTTGATCCGGTCTGGGATCAGATCACCACCGAGGCGCAGGACGCCGTGAGCCGCCAGCCGCTGATGGGCGGGCTGATTCACGCCTGCATCCTGCATCACACCTCGCTTGAAAAGGCGCTGTCCTATCGCATCGCGGCCAAGCTTTGCTCCAATGAGATGTCGATGGTGATCCTGCGCGAGATTGTCGACAAGGCCTATGGCGAAAACCCCGATCTGATCGCCGCTGGGCGCGCCGATCTGATGGCGGTCTATGAACGTGATCCCGCCTGCCACCGGCTGTTGCAGCCGATCCTCTACTTCAAGGGCTATCAGGCGGTGCAGTGTTACCGTGTGGCCAATTGGCTGTGGCAGCAGGGTGACTATGACCTGTCCTATTTCTTCCAGATGCGGATCTCCGAGATCTTTGGCGTCGATATTCACCCGGCGGCGCGGATTGGCCGGGGCATCATGATCGACCACGCCCATTCCATCGTCATTGGCGAAACCGCTGTGGTGGGCGACAATGTGTCGATGCTGCATTCGGTGACCCTGGGTGGCACCGGCAAGGAAGAGGAAGACCGCCATCCCAAGATTGGCAATGGCGTGCTGATTGGGGCTGGCGCCAAAGTGCTCGGCAATATCAAGGTCGGCCATTGCTCGCGCATCGCCGCAGGCTCCGTGGTGCTGCAGGAGGTGCCGCCGTGCAAGACCGTGGCAGGTGTGCCGGCCAAGATTGTCGGCGAGGCAGGCTGTGATCAGCCTTCGGTCAGCATGAATCAGGTGCTGGCGGGCGGCAAGCCGCAGTAAGGCGGCGCTGCGGGGGACCATCGCGGGTGTTGCGAGTGCCGCCACGGGTGTGCCTGTGAGTATTTTTGGAAAGATGACGATGAAGAGGGGCGGCGTTGGCTGGCCCCTTTTTTCGTGGGGTAGGGGAGCTGCGGTTTAGGCCATGAACATTATGTCGCCTCAGGGTAGTATGCAATATATACACGTCCTGAGTGTATTGATATCCATAGCGATATGTTGAACGAACCCGAATTGCCAAAGCGCCGGTACGACGGCAAGATCGCGGATCCTGAGCGGTGGTTCGCCTTCACCCCGCGTGCGGGCGATATTGTCGTGTCGACGCCGCCAAAGTCAGGCACGACCTGGACGCAGGCCATTCTGGCCTTGTTGATCTCCGGCGACCCGGAGGTGGATGCCGCGATCTCGCGCAAGGCACCGTGGATTGATGTCACCTCGCCTGAGCAGGATGGAATTATCGCTGATCTGAACGCGCAAACCGGGCGGCGGCAGGTCAAAACCCATACCCCGCTAGATGGGATCCCGTTTTGGCCGGACCTGCGCTATATTACGGTCTTCAGGCATCCTATTGATGCGCATTTTTCCTTTCGCCGCCATGTCGAGAACATGACCGAGGAGGTGCTTCAGGAGGTCTTCCCAAGCGACATTCAGGCGGGGTTTCATCTGTTTTTGGAGGGAGATCATCGCGATGGAGCCAGCCTGATATCCATTGTCGATCACTACCGCAGCGTGTTGGCATTGGGAAATCGGGACAATGTGCTCTGCCTGCACTACGCCGATATGACCCGTGATCTGACGTCAGCCGTCGCCCGGATTGCAGATCATATTGGCCTGTCTTACCCGGCTGTAGTGATGGACACACTGGTGGAAGCGGCGCGATTTTCCACTATGAAGCGCAACGCAGAGAGATTTGCCGTCTTGGCGCGGCAAGGGTTCTGGCGGAACGATGCTGATTTCTTTGATAGTGCGACATCGCGGAAATGGGTGGGTCGGCTTTCGGAGGCCGATCTTGCAGCCTATGAGGCGCGTATGGCGGAGCTGCTCAGCCCTGAAGAACGGCACTGGTTAGAATATGGCGGTGCCGGGTTGGTGAGGTCTGGTTAGGGTCAACTCTCGGTCAGAAAGAGTGGGATGCTGGCGCGGCCAGCCGCAGTAGGCGCCGCCGCACTGCGGGGCGGCCGTAGGGGCGCTGCGGGTGCCGCCAGGGTTGCGTGTGTGAGTATTTCTGGAATGGGGACACGGGAGCAGGGCGGCGTTGGCTGGCCGCTTCTGGGCTGAGGTGGGGGACCTGTACGGCCTCCCTTGCAAGGGTCACAGAGTTTCCAGAGCGAGCAGAGCGCTCTCTGGACGAAAGTCATTAATCTTTGGTCAGGCAGGCCTCCTCCGACTGGCCTGACTTTGCCCTGCGCAGCGAATGATTGCCGTTCCCACTGGATTGCTGCCCAATTGCGGACGCTCAATCCCGCCCAATCCGGTGACATTGGAGAGTTGAGAGATTTGCGCGATCATGAAACCTGCCGGGGAACGTGACACGGCAGTTGGTCATTCCGGCGACTTGATCCTTGCGGCAAGGGTGTCCCGCGTGTGTCCAGAGAGTTTGCACTGACCGGGGCGCATTCTTTTGCACTGGATCATGGTCACGACTTCCTTACCTCCTTTCGGAACGCGCCGGGACTATGGCCGGAAGTTGCTTCGAATGCGCGGCTAAAGGCACTCCGGCTGGAGAACCCAACAGTTTCAGCCACCCGTTTAATGGGCAGATTGGTGTTGCGCAGCAAATCGCCTGCTTTGCGCACCCGCAGACTGCGCAGCAGCTCCATCGGCCCTGCGCCATAGGCTACGGCAAATCGTTTGGCAAACGCTGCCCTGCTCATGCCTGCAATGTCAGCGAGTGTCTCCACAGAATACGGTTTACCAGGGTTTTCCAACATCGCGTTCAACGCTTGCCAAAGCATCGGGTCGCGCAATGCAGCCATCCAGCTCAAGGGTCCATCCTGTTCGGAAATTTTCTTGCGCATCATGACGATCAGCGCCTGCATCAACAGCACCCGGATTAGGGCGCGGCTCCCCACACTTGGCTCGCAAACCTCATACATCATCGTGTCAACCAATGTCATGAGGTCGCTGCCGGGTTCGGCGCGGGTTTTCAACGGTTCGCGGATCAGATTGACCACATCCGTGGCCCCCATCAGTCCGATGTTGACGTGCGCGCAAAGTGCGATCAGGCGGCTGGTGCTGCCCACACTTTCATCAGGGGCAGATTTGAGAACCTGAGCCAGGTTCAGCGCTGCAGGTTTGCACGACGGCCCGGGCACGATCGTTGTGCCATCATTCGACACTTCGTGGCTATTCAGCGAAGGGATCAAGACCAAACTGCCTTTGGATAATCTTATCGGCGCCTGCCCCCGCATCGTGATTTGGCCCTGACCGAAAAGAATATAATGCAGGGTTACTGCGGCATCCGGTTTGAGGGCGACGTGGCAGGTGCCATGGATCTCACAGACCGCGAATGGTTCCGTTTGGATATCGAGTTGATCGAAAATGTGGTCATAGCTCATCTCGCGAGTCTGGTCGTAATCCTCATTGGCGTCACGTAATTTCTCGTAATCGGTCTAAATCAAGACGGAAAGGCACGCCGACTGTCGCATCAAAGGCCTCTCGACACACCCAAAGAAGGAACGACCTTATGTGCAATTGCGATGATCACGATCATGGTGGCAAGAAATTGTCACGTCGCGCGGCATTGACCACCGGGCTGGCCGGGACTGCAGCGGTTGCTGCCACTGCGCTGTCCGGGACCGCTCACGCGCAAGAAACCGCCAACCCTTATGCCGAACCGGCTGAGCCTGCACTGCCGCCCTCTGATATGAAGCTCGACCTAAGCCGCGCAGCCCTCGTGGTAACCGACCCGCAGAATGATTTTCTGAGCCCCGATGGCGTAACCTGGGGCGTGATTGGTGCGTCCGTTACCGAACTCAACACAGTGGAAAACATTGAAACCCTGTTCCGCACAGCCAAAGAGCATGACATCACGACCGCCGTATCGCCGCATTATTACTTTCCAACTGACCATGGTTGGAAGTTCGAGGGTGCGCTGGAAAAGTTGATGCACAAGATCGGCATGTTTGACCGCAAAGGTCCCTTAAATGTGGAAGGGTTCGAAGGCTCTGGCGCGGACTGGCTTGAGCGGTACAAACCCTATATCAACGACGGCAAGACCATCGTGACCTCGCCCCATAAGATGTACGGCAACGACACCAACGACCTTACGTTGCAACTGCGTAAGCAGGGCGTGGATCAAGTCATCCTGGCAGGTATGTCAGCCAACCTGTGCACGGAATCACATATGCGCGAGTTGATCGAAAACGGTTTCGAAGTCGCCGTTGTCCGGGATGCCACTGCAGCTGCGCAGTTGCCAGAAGGTGATGGATACCTCGCCGCCCTTATTAATTTCCGCTACATCGCCAACGCTGTCTGGAGCACAGAAGAAGCTGTGGCGCAGATCAACGCGGCCGCGTCCTAAATCAGCTTTTCGAAGGGCGCTTGCCCTAGGACAGAATTGTGACGTGCCCGCCACCGACTACGCCTGTGGCGGGCACGATTACTGCCCTGTCCGAGCAACCAACGAGAAAACAAATATTAACGGGTGATTGCAAACCTAGGTAGGGAGGACACGTAACGGGTGCTCCTCAACAAGTCTTTCGCCTTGATGTGCAGTTCCAATGACGTCATTGGCATGTGGAAAGGCGAGGTCTCTCCAGCTTACACGCGATATTTAAGGCCCAGCATCAAATGCAAAGCGAGTTTATGGTTGCACTCGCAGAGCTGCTACGCCTGTTGGGTGTGGATCCACCGAGATCCTTGGATGAGCGACATGGTTTGTCCAATATGTCCCACCTTAAACTGCCAAACGTCAGGTGAAACGCTCGCGAACCATTGCTCCGCGATTTTTGAACTTCAGCGATGCCCTACCCAATGCAATTCAGGATCCAACCGATGTCCGGAACGGCGGTATAGTCGGGGTTTCGACCACCATTCTCGATTGGAGCGAATACGAGCGTGGATTGATGTCAACCGCTTCAAATATGATGGTAGGAGTGTATTTGAGACGCATTCCCTCTGATGGCATTAGAATGAGCACCAGATGGAGCACTACTCGAGCGGCGTGAGCGCCAACATTGGTGCAGCCGCAGCGAAAGTCCACATTGTCCGCTGAGCCGTCGCTAGATGTTGTTTGACAGCCGCCACCGCGGCGTAGGGCCGTTTGTGGCGGGCTAATCGCAGTGAGGCAGCCCGTTTTGGGCCGTCGAATGACTGAGGTTGTGACGGGCGCTCTCGTCCCGGAGCTGGCTCCGGTCAACATCCACCATCCAGCGTCACGCGCTACGTCGTCTTGCCCAAAACAGAGCCTTTGAACAAAACACTCAGTCCACTAAAAAAGGACCGGAGTGCTGCCCCGGTCCCTTCCTTTTTCTCGTCCGTTGAGGTGCGGTGGGTCAGGCCAGCATCATCATCGGGTTTTCCAGGTTGTCCTTGATCGCGTTCAAGAGTTCCGCGCCAAGGGCGCCGTCGATGACGCGGTGGTCGACGGACATGGTCACCGACATCACGGTGGCCACAGCCAACTCGCCGTCGGCACCCACAACCGGCTTTTTGACCCCGGCGCCCACGGCAAGGATGCCTGCGTGCGGTGGGTTCACGATGGCGTCGAAATTGTCGATACCGAACATGCCGAGGTTGGAGATCGCGAAGGAGCCGCCCTGATATTCATGCGGCGCGAGCTTGCGGTCGCGGGCGCGTTTGGCGAGGTCTTTCATCTCGGTCGAGAGGGTTGAGAGCGATTTGGTGTCGCTGTCCTGCAGAACCGGGGTGAACAAGCCGCCCTCGATCGCGACGGCAACGGCCACATCGGAGGATTGCATCTTCAGCACGCGGTCCCCGGCCCAGACAGCATTGGCGTCCGGCACGGCCTGAAGCGCCAGGGCGCAGGCCTTGATGATGAAATCGTTGACCGAGAGTTTGACGCCGCGGGCTTCCAGCTGCTTGTTCAGCTCACCGCGGAATTTCAGCAGCGCATCCAGCTGGATGTCGCGGCGCAGGTAGAAATGCGGCACGGTCTGCTTGGCCTCTGTGAGGCGGGCGGCGATGGTTTTGCGCATGCCGTCGAGTTTGACCTCCTCATAGGTGCGGCCTTCGTACATGCGGGCGACCTGATCGGCGGAGGGGCCTGTGGGGGCTGCGGCGGTGGCGGCCGGGGCGCTGGCGCTCTCGGCCTTGGCTTGCGGTGCTGGGGCCTCTGCAGCCTGGGGTTTGGCGTTCTCGACGTCGGCCTTCACGATGCGGCCACGGGGGCCGGAGCCTGTGAGGGCTGCGAGGTCCAGACCCTTGTCCGCCGCGATGCGGCGGGCCAGAGGTGATGCAAAGATGCGGTTGCCATCGGCGCCCTGCGGGGCTGCGGGCGCGGGTGTTGCGGCTGCGGCCTCTGCCGGGGCCGATGCGGGAGCAGCTTCCTCGGACGCGGCGGGTGTCGGCGCCTCGTCTGCTGCGGCAGCGGGGGCATCCGGTGTGGCGCCGATATCATCGGCGCTTTCGCCATCTTCCAGCAGCACGGCGATGGGGCTGTTGACCTTCACGCCCTCAGAGCCCTCGGGGATCAGGATCTTGCCAATGGTGCCTTCGTCGACGGCCTCAAACTCCATCGTCGCCTTGTCGGTTTCGATTTCCGCCAGCAGGTCGCCGGAGGCGACAGTGTCGCCTTCCTTCACGAGCCATTTGGCAAGCGTGCCTTCCTCCATGGTGGGAGAGAGGGCGGGCATCAGGATTTCGGTGGGCATCGCTGTCTCTCCTTAACGGTAGGTCACTTGTTTCACCGCTTCGATCACCTCTTCGGTGGTGACCAGCGCGTGTTTTTCGAGGTTGGCGGCATAGGGCATGGGCACGTCCTTGCCGGTGCAGGTGATGACGGGGGCATCAAGGTAGTCGAACGCCTCCTGCATCACCACGGAGGAGATGTAGGAGCCGACGGACCCCTGCGGCCAGCCTTCCTCAACAGTGACCAGACGGTTGGTCTTCATCACCGATTTGATGATGGAGCCAGTGTCCATCGGACGCAGGGTGCGCAGGTCGATGACCTCGGCGGAGATGCCATCCTCGGCCAGTTTTTCCGCTGCTTCCAGTGCATAGGTCATGCCGATGCCGAAGGAGACGATGGTGACATCCTCGCCCTTGCGCCAGATCCGGGCCTTGCCAAAGGGCACGGTGTAGTCATCCAGCTTCGGCACATCGAAGGATTTGCCGTAGAGGATCTCATTCTCGAGGAAGATCACCGGGTTGTTGTCGCGGATGGCGGTTTTCATCAGACCTTTGGCGTCGGAGGCGGAGTAGGGCATCGCCACCTTCAGGCCGGGGATCTGCATGTACCAGGCGGCGTAGTCCTGAGAGTGCTGGGCGCCAACGCGGGCGGCAGCACCATTGGGGCCACGGAACACCATGGGCGCGCCCATCTGGCCGCCGGACATATACAGCGTCTTGGCGGCGGAGTTGATGATGTGGTCAATCGCCTGCATGGCGAAGTTGAAGGTCATGAACTCAACAATGGGTCTCAACCCGCCAAAGGCCGCACCAGTGGCGATCCCGGCAAAACCATGTTCGGTGATCGGGGTGTCGATCACGCGCTTGGCGCCGAACTCATCCAAGAGGCCCTGGGAGATCTTATAGGCGCCCTGATATTCGGCGACTTCCTCGCCCATCAGGAAGACATCATCGTCGCGGCGCATCTCTTCCGCCATGGCGTCGCGCAGCGCTTCGCGCACGGTGGTCTGTACCACCTCGGTGCCCTCTGGCCAGTCGGGGGTGTCATCCACCTCCGGTGCGGCGGGGGCTGCGGCAGCAGCCGCGGTGGTTGCGGGCGCCGCAGGTGCCTCTGCCGCCGGGGCTTCGTTTGTGGACGGTTCGGATGCTGCGGGGGCGGCATCGGGGTCGTAGCTTTCGCCATCCTCCAGCAGCACCGCGATGGGGCTGTTGACCTTCACGTTCTCGGTGCCCTCGGCGATCAGGATCTTGCCGACGGTACCTTCGTCCACCGCCTCGAATTCCATCGTCGCCTTGTCGGTTTCGATTTCGGCCAGGATATCGCCGGAATTTACGGTATCGCCCTCTTTGACCAGCCATTTGGCCAGGGTGCCTTCCTCCATGGTCGGCGACAGGGCGGGCATCAGGATTTCAGTTGCCATATCGTGTTACGTCCCCTCAGGCGGTTTCTTGCGGCAGCTCGTCCGCATAAATATCGGTCCAGAGTTCTTCGAGCGCCGGTTCCGGGCTCTCCTTGGAGAAATCTGCGGATTTGTTGACGATGTCCTTGATCTCTTTGTCGATCGCCTTCAGGTCATCTTCGGTCGCGTGTTTGCCGGTGAGCAGCATATCGCGGACCTGTTCGATGGGATCACGTTCCTCGCGCATTTTCTGCACCTCTTCGCGGGTGCGGTATTTGGCGGGGTCGGACATGGAGTGACCACGGTAGCGGTAGGTCTTGACCTCAAGGATATAGGGGCCTTTGCCCGCGCGGCAGTGGGCAACGGCGCGTTCGCCGGCCTCTTTCACCGCCAGCACATCCATGCCGTCCACTTCCTCGCCCTTGATGCCGTAGGCTTCGCCGCGTTTCCACAGGGCGGGGGATTTGGTCGACCGCTGCACCGAGGTGCCCATGGCGTATTGGTTGTTCTCAATCACGAAAACCACCGGCAGATCCCAGAGCTGGGCCATGTTATAGGTCTCGTAGACCTGACCCTGGTTGGCCGCGCCATCGCCAAAATAGGCGAAGGTCACGCGGTCGTTGCCCTTGTATTTGTCGGAGAAGGCAAGGCCTGCGCCCAGCGGCACCTGCGCGCCGACGATGCCGTGGCCGCCGTAGAAATGCTTCTCCTTGGAGAACATATGCATCGAGCCGCCCTTACCTTTGGAATAGCCGCCTTCGCGACCGGTAAGTTCCGCCATCACGCCGTTGGGATCCATGCCGCAGGCCAACATATGTCCGTGGTCGCGATAGGAGGTGACGCGTTTGTCGCCGTCCTCTGCAGCGGCCTCAAGGCCGACAACAACCGCTTCCTGACCGATATAGAGGTGGCAGAAGCCGCCAATCAGACCCATGCCATAGAGCTGGCCGGCCTTTTCCTCGAATCGCCGGATCAGCAGCATCTCGCGGTAGTATTCGAGCAGCTCATCAGCAGAAACGTTTGGTTTCTTGACACTTTTTCTCGCAGCCATGGTGGCGGGCTCCCCCTTAAGGCTAGATAGTTTAATGCTAAACTAGTTCATAATGGATTTTGTCACGTCATGCGAGTGTTATTATGACGTGCCGTCACCAAGGGGTAAAGGCGATGGCGGATAGAGGTGGTGACGGTGGGTGAGATGGTGAGGGAATTGGCGGATTTATGAGGGGATTGCGCTGGGGGTGCTGTGGAGCTCGCCGGGCAGGGGCTGCGGTGCCTCATCACGGTAAAACGCCCGCAAGCGGGGGCTGCGGGCGGTGGCATATATTTGGTTGTTGTCAACTGAACGTGTGGCTTAGCGGATGACAATCTCATCGGCGCGCAGCAGGCCGAGGACCGAGCGGGCCTGCTCATCCAGAAGATCCAGATCGAGGTAGTTGTCCGACAGCCGGTGGGTGAGATTTTCCATCTGCGCGGTTTCGCGTTTCAGCTGGTCGAGATCCTGACGCAGCGCTTCGGCCTCGGCCTGGATCTCGACCCGCCTGAACAACCCGAAGTCCCCCTGCACAGCGGCAAAGGTGAAATACGCGCTGAGCGCGAATGCAATCGTGGAGAAAACGAATGCGCCCAGAGAGGGCCGGTTGCTTCGGGTCACGGTGGATAGCCTGTATGATCTGCTGCTCAAGTCTTGCGCCGGTTTTCCCAGCGTCTGCAACAATACTGCCACAGGCAACATGGTTTGTGAAAGATGAAAATTGTTAATTTTGAACATTTTCCGATGGAAAATACATCTTGCGCCAGCTGTGGACGGCAGAAGGTTAACGGATGGTTAACGTGATCGGCGGATCGGCAATATCTTAACGGTTTGGAAATATTTCTCAGGAGAGGTGCGGGGACCCGGCGTGGAACCGGGATCCCCTATATGTTGTCAGATCAGCCTTCGAGGGCAGCGACACCGGGCAGGGTCTTGCCCTCCATCCATTCCAGAAAGGCCCCGCCTGCGGTGGAGATATAGGTGAAATCAGCCGCGGCCCCGGCCTGATTGAGGGCGGCCACGGTGTCACCACCGCCTGCCACGCTGACCAGCGCGCCGGATTTGGTGAGGCTGGCGGCCTGTTGTGCAGCGGCATTGGTGGCCGCGTCAAAGGGCGCGATCTCAAAGGCGCCCATCGGGCCGTTCCAGATCAGCGTTTTGGAGGCTGAAAGCGTATCCGCGACGGCGGTGACGGTCTGCGGACCTGCATCCAGGATCATCGCATCGGCGGGGCAGGCGTCCGCAGCGACGGTTTCATTCTCGGCGCCTGCCTTGAATTCGCGTGCGACCACAACATCGACCGGCAGGAGGATCTTGCAGCCCTTGGCTTCGGCCTTGCTCAGGATCTCGCGGGCGGTGTCGGCCATCTCGTGTTCGCAGAGGGATTTGCCCACGTCGATGCCCTGTGCCGCGAGGAAGGTATTGGCCATGCCGCCGCCGATCACCAGATTGTCGACCTTGCCGACCAGATTGCCCAGAAGTTCCAGCTTGGTCGAGACCTTGGCACCGCCGACAACGGCTGTTACCGGGCGCTGGGGTTGGCCAAGCGCGGCTTCCAGCGCGGTCAATTCGGCCTGCATCAGACGGCCGGCACAGGCAGGCAGCAGACGGGCCAGCGCCTCGGTCGAGGCATGGGCGCGGTGGGCGGCGGAAAACGCATCGTTGCAGTAGATGTCGCCCAGCTTCGCCATCTCTGCCGCCAGATCGGCGTCGTTCTTTTCCTCGCCCGCGTGAAAACGGGTGTTTTCCAGCAACAAGACGCCACCAGCAGGCAGGCCCGCAACCGCGGCCTCGGCCGCTGGGCCGCGGCAATCCGCGACAAAGGTCACCGGCGCGTCAAAGGCGGCCTCAAGTGCTGGCACCAGCGGGCGCAATGACATCTCTGCGACCACCTTGCCCTTGGGGCGGCCAAAATGGGCCAGCAGAATTGGCGTGCCACCGGCGGCGAGGATATCCTTGATCGTGGGGGCGACGCGCTGAATGCGGGTGTCATCGGTGACGCGGCCATCCTCAACCGGGACGTTGATATCGACGCGCACCAGAACGCGTTTGCCTGCCAGGTCCATCGTGTCGAGTGCGGTCCAACCCATGGTCATATCCTTCTTTGGTCTTGGTTTGAGGCGTCGGCTGCGGAAACTGCGCCGCAGGCGGTGTTGGCGCGATGTTTCGGGGCTTTTTGCCGCCCAGTCAATGCTCCGTGACCAAAGCTCCCTTGGCAATTGCGGGCGTGGGCCTTAACTATCGGGCAAATGCAAAGAACAGGAGGGCCACATGGCCGAGATCAAAGACCCCGAAAACACCATCATCATGGAGCTGAAAGACGGCAAGGTGGTGATCGAGCTGCTGCCCGACGTGGCCCCTCAGCACAGCGCGCGCATGAAAGAGCTGGCCCGTAGCGGTGAGTATGACAATGTGGCGTTTCACCGGGTGATCGACGGCTTCATGGCGCAGACCGGCGACGTGCAGCACGGTGACATGGAAGATGGGTTCAACCTGCGCATGGCGGGCACCGGTGGCTCTGATCTGCCGAATGTTCCGGCGGAATTCTCCAAGCTGCCGCATGATCGTGGCACGCTGGGCGCGGCGCGGTCGGCCAACCCGGATTCGGCCAACTCGCAGTTCTTCATCAACTTCAAGGACAACCATTTCCTGAACGGTCAGTACACCGTTTATGGCCGTGTGATTGAGGGCATGGAGCATGTCGACGCGATCACCCGTGGCGAGCCGCCTGCGAACCCCGACCGCATGGTCAGCGTCAAGGTGGCGGCAGATGTATAAGCTGGCAGCCGTCTTTGCGCTGATGGCGGGTCCGGCACTGGCCAGCGGTCTGGAGATCGCGGTTGAGGGCGAGGGCGCCAATGGCACCATCCAGATCGACCTGTTTGAGGACGTGGCGCCGAAACATGTTGAGCAGATCACCGCGCTGGCGGCAGAGGGCAAATATGATGGCGTGGTGTTTCACCGCGTGATCGAAGGCTTCATGGCGCAGACCGGTGATGTGGAATTTGGCAAGCTGGGTGGCGATATGCGCCGCGCAGGCATGGGCGGTTCCGAGCGGTCGGACCTGCCGGCTGAATTCTCGGACCTGGAGTTTGATCGTGGTGTGGTCGGCATGGCCCGCTCACAGGATCCCGACAGCGCCAATTCGCAGTTCTTCATCATGTTTGCACCGGGGCATTTCCTCAATGGTCAGTACACCGTCGTGGGCAAGGTGACCGAAGGCATGGATGTGGTTGACGCGATCAAGCGCGGCAGCAGCAGTCAGAACGGCGCCGTTGTGGGCCAGCCTGATGTGATGAAAACGGTCTCTGTAACCGAGTGAGCCTTGGCTCGCGCGGGTCTCCTGATCCGCCTATGAGAGCCTGAACGGCCCGTGCCTTGACTGGTGCGGGCCGTTTGCTGTTTGCCGCCTGTCACGGGGTTGTGCGGTGCATGTGAGGCGGATTTGCGGCAGGCTGTGCCCCTGATTTGGGCCGGGGACCCCATGGGAGACCTCTTGGGGACACAGGGAGGAGGCCTGCGGTGTCACAGATGACTGCAACACATACATTCTTCTTGCAAAACAAAGCGGTGGCGGGGCTGTCGCTGCTGTTGATGCTATCCTGGTTGGCGGTGGCCCGTGCGGATCCGGCCATCTGGGCGCGGGAATGGCCGGTCACGGATTTCACGCGCAGCAGCGTGGCGGACTGGGCTGAGATCAAATCAGGTGGTCCGCCGAAAGATGGCATTCCGGCCCTCAGTGATCCCGCGTTTCACCCTGCAGCGCAGGCCAAGGGACTGAGCCGCGCTGAACCGGTGGTGGTGCTGGATCTGCCGGGGCAGGCGGCGCGCGCCTATCCGCTGCGCTATCTGATCTGGCATGAAATCGTCAATGACCGGGTGGGCGGTACCCCGGTTGCGGTGACCTATTGCCCCTTGTGCAATTCCGCCATGAGCTTTGACCGGCGGGTGGCGGGGCGCAGCCTGAGCTTTGGCGTCACCGGCAAGCTGCGGCAGTCCGATATGGTGATGTATGACCGCGAGACGGAAAGCTGGTGGCAGCAGGCCACGGGCACCGGCATTGTGGGCGAGATGAACGGGCGGGCGCTGCGGCAGCTGCCGAGTTGGCTGGACAGTTGGCAGGGGTTTCGCGCGGCCTATCCAGAGGGGCTGGTGATGGCGGAGCCGCGCCACAATCGCAGCTACGGCCGCAATCCCTATCAGGGCTATGACCGGTCAAACTGGCCGTTTCTTTATGATGGCACGCCGCCACCCCATGGCATCGCGCCGCTGGCGCGTGTGGTGCGGGTGGGGGATCGGGCCTGGCCCCTGGCGCGATTGGCCAAGGTTGGCGAGATCCGCGAGGCGGGTGTAACCCTCAGCTGGCGGTCGGGGCAGGCCTCGGCGCTGGATGCGGGGCATGTCGGCAAGGGGCGCGACGTCGGCTCGGTCCGGGTGCGGGGGCGTGACGGCGCAGATCTGCCCCATGATGTGATGTTTGCCTTTGCCTATCACGCCTTCTGGCCGAAGGGACGCTGGATGCTGGAGTGAGGCGCAGCGCGGCGCTGCGGGTGGACATAAAAAAGGGCGCACCGGCAAAGGCGCGCCCAAGGCCATATTCTGAGAGCGGTAACTGATCAGAACAGGAAATTATCGGTGTCCATCAACTGGTCGACGGTCACGTTTTCAACCACGATCGAGACATTGGCGAAGGTCACGCGCACATCCTCGCCCTGCTGTGAAAACCCCAGCTGGTCGATCCGATTGGCGCCTCGGGTGATTTCGATCACATCTTCGCCGATACGGAAATCGGTGATGGTGTCGCGGCCAGAGCCCCGGGCAAAGACAAAGCTGTCGCCGCCGCTGCCGCCGGTCAGGCGGTCGTGGCCGGACTGACCGCTCAGCCGGTCGGCGCCATCGCTGCCAAACAGAATGTCGTGGCCTCGCCCGCCAAGCAGCAGATCGTCGCCGGCATCGCCGCGCATCACGTCATGGCCTGCGCCGCCGCTCAGCCGGTCGTTGTCGGCGCCGCCGGTCAGCGTATCATTGGCGCGGCCACCAGCCAGCGTATCGCGCCCGTCATCGCCGCTGATCAAATCGCGCCCACGCCCCCCGTTGAGGCTGTCGTCGCCTGCGCCGCCGTGCAGCGTATCGGCGCCGCTGCCGGCCTTCAGCGTGTCATCGCCGGCGTTGCCGTCGAGGCTATCGTGGCCGCTGCCGCCGATCAACAGGTCATCGGCATTGTCAGCCGGGCCCACGTCATTGTCGCCGCGCAGCGTGTCATTGCCCGCGCCGCCGATCAGCGTGTCATTGCCGAGGCTGCCGCGCAGATTGTCATCACCCGCCTTGCCGGAGAGGTGATCATCACCAAGCCCGCCATCCAGGAAATCGTCGTTTTTTCCCCCGGATAGGCTGTCTTCCCCGGCGCCACCCAGCAGAAAGTCCTTGCCCGCACCGCCGGTGATCGTGTCATCGCCGCTCCGGCCATGGATCATGTCTGAAACGCTGGCGTCATCGGCATTGGTGCTGAGGAGAGCCTCATCCGCGCTGCCGCCTTCCTGAATATGCAGGGTCTGATTGGCGAGCCGCACCGTTTCCACGTCAAAGAGCATGTCACGCCCCCGGGTGGTGGTCAGCAGCGCCCCGGCGCTGTCGCCAAAGGTGAAACTGTAAGTTTGAACACCGTCGCCTAGGATCAGCTCATCCTGACCGGCGCCGCCAAAGATGGTGTCATCCCCGCTACCGGCGCGGATGGTGTCATTGCCGGTAAACCCGTTGATCCGTTCGCCGCCGCTCCAGGCCGAGGTGATGATGTCATCCCCGGAGAGCGCCACCGCCAGCAGTGCGTAGAGATCCCCATCAGCAATCATCTGCGAGGGCAGGGTGAATCCACTTACCGACATGATCAGCGACTGGTCATAAAACAGGCCGAAGCCGTTGAGCGGGCTATCGGGGCTCAGATTGCCGCTTTCATCAAAGCTGAAGCTGCCCTGAAACACCATGACAAAGGCACCATATTGCACCGCGATCTGGGTGTCCGTGGCGCTGAGAACCGCGACCTTGGTAAAATCGAAGTCACTGAAATCAAACGGCGGCGCCACATTTGACGCAGCCGTGACGAGAAGTTCTGCCATGGTCTGACCTACTGCTTGAATGCCTGACGCATCTTTTCGATGCTTTTGCGATCAGCCTAGGTGGGGGGCTTTGGTCTGGGAAGGTTGTTGTTAATGAAATGTTAACCTTTATGAATCCTGTTGCGCAAATTCTTCACTCCTCAGATCTGCGGCTTTGCTGCCGCCGGGATGAAAAAGGCGCATCCCATTTTGAGATACGCCTGTGATTTCGGATGACCAGGGGCCATCAGGTCATAAGAGGCTCAGAACAGGAAGTTGTCCGCATCCTCAATCTGCGCCAGCGTGCTGTTCTCCACCATGATGGTGACATCGGCAAACGTGATCTGAACAGTGGTGCCTTGGCTCGCGAAGCTCAGATCCTCCATCCCGTCAGCGCCGCGACCGATCTGGATCCGATCCTCGCCAACGGTGAAATCGGTGATGATGTCGGTGCCATAACCGCGATGGAAGACAAATGTGTCGGCATGGGCGCCACCCGCCAGAGTGTCGTTGCCCTCCTGACCGAAGAGACGGTCCTGACCACCATCGCCATAGATGCGGTCGTTGCCACGGCCACCCAAGAGCTGATCCCAGCCGGAGTTGCCGCGTAGAACATCGTGACCATCCTGACCGCGCAAAGTGTCGTGACCACCGCCGCCAATCAGTTTGTCACCGTGGGAGCCGCCACTGATGGCATCATTGCCGAGATCGCCGGCCAACCAGTCTCGTCCGGAACCGCCGACAAGGATATCGCGTCCGTCGCCGCCTTTTAATGTGTCGTGGCCCTCGCCGCCCATCAGGTGATCGTCGCCCTCTTCGCCCAGCAGCATATCACGCCCTGAGAGTCCGGCCAAAGTGTCGGCGCCAAGGCCACCCAGCATGATGTCGCTGGGAAGGGTGCTGTCGCGATCACCGCTCATTGAGGTGCTGTTGCTGGTGTCCACGCTCAGGGAAAAACTACGGTTGCTGAACTGCAGCTGTTCGATCGACAGCAGAGTATCTCTCCCGTCGGCTGAGTCGATCCACACACCGCCGTAGACCGAGGAGATGTCCGCCCGACCATAAGTGTCGTGAATGATCAGCCTGTCGGTGCCGTACCCCCCGTGGACGTAGTCGTCGCCGATACCTAGGCTGATGACGTCATCACCGCCATAGGCCAACCAACGATTTCCCTCAACCATATTGGAGGTGATTGTGTCGTCACCTGTGAGAATCGCCGCTTCAAGCGCGGCGCCGCTGCTGGCACTGAAGCGATAGAAGTTCATGGAAAACTCACTGATCGCATAGACCGGTGTACCACCGGAGTTCACCGCCATCGACTCAATCGTCCAAAAATAGGGGGATGCAGCTGAAAAATCCCCAGTCAGTGTGATGCTGGTGCCAGTCGGGCTGGTAAAGAACAGTTGATTGATTGACCGGCTGTTCAGGCTGGCGTCGTCAAAGCCTAGGTCGCTGAGGTTATTCAGCGACAGCGTGCCGGTCGGGTCATTCACGGTGAAAATAGCCATTGTCTAAAACCTATGCCCTGATTGTGGAGGCGGCAGGCATAATGCCTGTAAATTTAGCTACCCCCTACATTCAGCAACTTATAGGTGCAAGGCCCAGTATTTCAGGTTGCTCGTTCCCTGCACGCGACGCTGCGTTCACTTGGCCTGTGTGACTTGGTGGTGTGAATGGATCTGGATACCCATTGCAGCACACAAAAAACGCCGCAGGGTGTGACCTGCGGCGTTTGTCTATTACCGAGTGCCGAAATAGGCAGGCTTGGGATCAGCTGTCGGATTTATGTGCCGCGGTGGCTGCGGAGACGGCGGCTGAGGGGGCCGGTGCCGGGGCTGCGGCGCGGGGCGCTGCGGCTTTGCCGGGGTTCAGCGGGTCATCCTGCCGCTGAACGGAGCCTTCGAAATGGGCGCCGCTCTCAATCGCGATGGTCTTGTGGATGATGTCGCCTTCGACGCGGGCGGTGGAGGTCAGACGCACCTTGAGGCCACGCACACGGCCGACGATGCGACCGTTGATGACCACGTCATCGGCGGTCACTTCGCCTTTGATGGTGGCGCTCTCACCGATGGTCAGCAGATGGGCGCGGATGTCGCCTTCGACGGTGCCCTCGACCTGGATGTCGCCGGTGGTCTTGAGGTTGCCGGTGATGTGCAGATCCGAGCTGAGCACGGATGCCGGCGGCTTTGCCTTGGGGGCGGTTGCCTTGAAATCGCTGGCGGGCGGAACCGGAGCGGAGGACGGCGCAGGTGCCGCAGGGGTTGCTTCGGCCGCTTTCTGGCCGGGCTCGTTGATTTTGCTCTTAGAAAACATTTCTCGCAGCCTTGATATAGATCATCGGGTTTACGGGGTTGCCATTGACCCGAACCTCATAGTGGAGGTGGGTCCCGGTGGACCGTCCGGTGTTACCCATATCAGCAATGTGATCCCCGCGCGAGACCCTTTGACCGACCTTCACGCGGAGTTTCGAGTTATGGGCATATTTCGTCTCAATGCCAAAGGCATGTTGAATTGTCACAAGTTTTCCGTAGCCCGATTGCCAGCCCGCGTGGGTCACAACCCCATCAGCGGTGGCGAAGATATCGGTGCCGGTGCGACCGGCGAAATCGGAGCCTTTGTGCAGGCGGCGACCACCGGTCTTGGGGTCGCGGCGATAGCCGAAGCCGGAGCTGCGGCGCACCAAATTCATGTTTACCGGCGAGGCAAAGGGCGCTTTCTGTGCGGCCAGCCGATAGAGGTTCAGCTTGTTCATCTGGCGCAGCAGATCATTGGCGCGTAGTTCCTCGCGGGTGGGTTCCTCACCGCGCGTGGACAGGGCTAAAGGGCTAAGCGGACCGCCCTGACCGCTGTAGCCGCGCCGCACCTGTTCCAGAATACGGTCGGTGGGCATGCCTGCACTGCGGAACATCTTGTCCAGCGGCGCGACGGAGACTTCCATCGCCTCTTCCAGCTGACGGAAAATCTGGTCGTTGCGTTCATCCAGCAGGCGCAGTTCCAGTTCCAGCGCGTCGCGCTGTTCCAGCGCGGATTGGGCGTTGGCCTCAATCCGGTCGCGCTGTGCCGCGGTTTCGGCCAGCGCGTCGGCCATGAATTCCATCTGAACCGGCGCGCTGACGGCCATCATCTGGGCCGGGCTGTCAGCGGCAGTTTCCTGCTTCAGCGCCGCCAGCGCGTCGCGTGCGGTTTCGCGGTCTTTCATGGTCTGGCGCAGCGTGGTCTGAATCACCTCGATACCGGTTTCCAGCTCGCGACGGCGGGTTTCAGAGGCCAACAACTCCGATTGCATGGAGGAAATCTGCGTCAGAGCAGCGTTGAACCGTTCCTGAGCGGCCAGCGCCTCGGCGGCGCGGTCGTCGCGTTCGCTTGACAGCGCGTTGAGCCGGGCGCGGTAGGTCATCTGATCGCGTTTGGCCTGCTCGCGGAAATTGCCGGAGCCGATGCTGTCCATCAGAACGATGGCGGTGGCGACAATGGACCAGGCCACCAAGAGGGCCATGCCCGCAAAGGCGATGAGCTGGGTTTCGGAGCGGAGTCGTATAAAACGTGTGTCAGAGTCGGACTTGAGGAACACCCGCCGTTCCGGAAAACGACGTTCGAGAAATGCGTGAATTTTGATTGCCAGACGTGTCCGCACGCTTTGGTCCTTGTCCTGCCCCAGTTGTGGCGCTGCAGTCCCCGGCGCTCCTCCTGCCGGTTCCATATGGCCAGATCCGGTCCCATCGGAGCTGCCCTGTCGCAGTGCCAGGCCGCGTTCGCGCGCCATGGCGAAAGGGAATAGCCAGCCGGATCAGTTTGGGCAAGCCTGTTGACCCAGTGTTCGGCGGGTCCGCGCGGAAACGGCGCGGCAGCTGTGTGGATCGGCCGGGGAATGAGCGAAAAGCCGCCGATATCGGGTGGGTTTGGCCAGATCACGGTGGCGCAGGCGGGGTGTCGGCGGAGGTTAAACAAAACGGCCCGCCCATGATAGGCAGGCCGATTTTATCTGTGACGGGCAAAGGTTTCGCGGCATTTTCGGGGCCTAATTGCGGCCCGCCGGGTTAACGCAAGGCCGGGGGTTTGACCGGGATCTCATCCGCCAGCGGCCAGTAGAAATCCGGTGGGATGCCAGCCTCGGCGCGTTTTTCCTCGTTGAAGGGCGGTTTCAGATGGCCGTGGAAATACCGGCCCACGAGGTCATGAAACACCTCCTTCGGGTCCAGATTGTCGCGTCCACAGAGGAAATGAAACCATTTTGAGCCATAGGCCACATGGCTGACTTCCTCGGCGTAGATCACCTCCAGCGCATCAACCGCCTGGGTGAGCTTTGCCTTGCGAAAAATCTCAATCATGCCGGGGGTGACGTCCAGACCGCGCGCCTCAAGCACCATGGGTACGACAGCGAGGCGGCCCATCAGATCCTCTGCGGTGTCCTCAGCGGCGCGCCACATGCCGGCATGGGCGGGCAGTTCACCATAATGGCTGCCCAATGCCTCAAGACAGTCGCACATCAGGTTGAAATGTTTGGATTCTTCATCCGCCGCTTTGACCCAGTCATCAAAGAAACCCAGCGGCATTGGCACATGGGAGAACCGCGCGATAATATCCCAATGCAGATCAACCGCGTTCAATTCGATATGGGCGACGGCATGCAGCAGCGCCTTGCGCCCGGCTTCGGATCCCGGGCGGCGGCGGGGGACATCGCGCGGGTTCAGCAGTTCAGGTCTGTCGGGACGCGCGGGGTGCAGCGGCGGGCTGGCGGTTCCGACCTCGATCTTTGCCGCATCACCTGCGCGATAGGCAAACCAGTGCGCGGCATGGCGGCGCGACAGGGCGGTTTTCTCGCGCCCATCGGCGGTGGTCAGTACCTCCTGCGCCATTTGCGCAAGGCTGAGCGGGCTGTCAGGGCTGTCTGGGTGGGTCTGTACTGCTTTGCTCGTCATCGGTGCGGATCCGTTTTGGCGGTGGGCTGTTAAGTGGGGCAATTGCTGGCCAGTCCCTGCCACCCGGCGCGCTGCGCTGCAAGCGGATAGGCAGCCCTACGTCCGGTCTACGGGGATATGCAGGGCTGCCGGGATGGGTGATCAGAGCGCCTTGGCGGCCTCCAGTACCTCGGCGACATGGCCGTCGACCTTCACCTTGCGCCAGATCTGGGCGATCTTGCCCTCGCCGTCGATGAGAAAGGTCGAGCGTTCGATCCCCCAGTGTTTCTTGCCGTACATGTTCTTTTCTTTCCAGACGCCATAATCCTCGCAGGTGGTGCCATCGGCATCGGAGAGTAGCGGCGTGGTCAGGCTGTGTTTGGCGACAAATTTGTCGTGTTTGGCAACCGGATCCTTCGAGATCCCATAGACCACCGCCCCGGCATCGGCAAAGGCCTGCAGATGCTCGGAAAATCCGATGGATTCCTTGGTGCAGCCCGGCGTATCATCGCGGGGGTAAAAGAACAGCACGACGGCCTTGCCGCGCAGCTCCTCCAACGTCACGGTGCCACCGCCATCGCGGGGCAGGTTAAAGGAGGGCGCGGGGTCTGAGGGGGCGAGCATAATTCGAGGTCTCCAAAACGGTTTCGCAGGGTTTGCGTGCCACAGTTAGGCCATCACAGGCAAAGGGAAAGCAAGGATTAAACCAGCCTCACCCACAGCGGTGGATCCTGAACAGGAGCCATCTTCCTCTGCGCCGGTGGATGCCGCGCAGGATGCCGGTCCCAGTGGGGCAGCGGCTGAGGAGGATGTGGCTGTCGCAAAGGCGGTACCGCCGCCGGAGACTGTGGTGTTTTTCGGCCCGGATGAGGAGGCGCCGGATAAGGAAGCGCAGGTGGTGACCTCGGCGCCCGAAGGGGAAGAGGCCGAGGCGGAACGCGGAATGCGGGACGAGGCGGTGCCGGTACCGGGGCCACAGCCGTCCGATGGCATTTCCGCCGGGGACCTTGTCAAACCGGCTGAGGAGGACGCAGACCCAGTGGTGGCGGCTTCAGCGCCACAACCCGCGTCGGATGCCCGCGCCAAGCCAAAATCCCGCATCCTGCGCCGGATGCTGCGCAGCGCAACCATCACCGCGGTGGTTCTGGCACTGCTGGCGGGTGCTGTGGTGTTTTTGGGGCTGGGGACGCGGTTTGATGCGCCGGATTGGCTGCGTGACCGGGTGGAGCGGCGAATTGAGCGGCATCTGGGTGGATTGAGCATTGAATTCGGGGCCATTCATCTGGTGGTGAACCGGGGCTGGCGGCCCCGTGTCAGCCTGCGTGATGTGACCCTGCGCGACGAGACCGGCGCGCGGGTGGCGCGGCTGGCGGATGCACAGGCCTCGCTGGCGATGCGGCCGCTGCTGCGCGGTCAGATCTGGCCCAAGACGATTATGCTGAGCGGGCTTTATGGCACCCTCAGGCGGGACAACAGCGGCGGCTTGGCGCTGAGTCTGGCTGAGGGGGAGGCGCCGCTGCGGCAGGCGGCCACCCTGCCAGCGCTGATTGAGCAATGGGACAGCCAGCTGGAGCTGCCGGTGCTGTCGGCACTGATCGCAGTGGAGACCGAGGCGCTGACGCTGCGCTATGAGGATGCGCGTCTGGGGCGGGTCTGGACGCTGGATGGCGGCAGTATTCGCATGAGCCGCAGCGGTCAGGATATCGAGTTGGCAGCCGGGTTCTCATTGCTGAGCGGGCGCGATTACGTTGGCACGGTTGAGGCGAACTACAGCTCCGCGATTGGCGACAAGGCGGCGGAATTTGGCGTGCTGGTCAATTCTGTCGCCAGCAAGGATATCGCCGCACAGAGTGCTGCCCTCGGCTGGTTGGACGTGCTGGACGCGCCGATCTCAGGCTCCCTGCGCGGTGCGATTAGTAGTGTCGGAGCCTTGCTGCCGGTGTCTGCCAGCCTGCAGATTGGCGAGGGGGTGATCCAGCCCACCGCCGCCACCCGCCCGGTGCCGATCACCGGCGCGCAGAGCTATTTCACCTATTTGCCGGACCGCCAGGAGCTGCGCTTTAACGAGCTGTCGGTGAACAGTGGTTGGGGTTCCGGCACGATGGAGGGGCGGGCGCGTCTGATCGGGGTGGAAAACGGCCAGCTAACCGATCTGGTCGGGCAGCTGCGGTTTCAGGACCTGAGCCTCAACCCGGCGAAACTCTATGACACGCCGCTGGATCTGGCGGGGGTGACGGCGGATTTCAAGCTTGAGATGGCACCGTTCCGTCTGCGTCTGGGCCAGATGCTGGTGCGGGACGGTGATACGCGGATCCTGCTGGACGGGGAGATTTCTGCCGGGCAGGCGGGCTGGGACTACGCGCTGAACGGGCGCGCCAATGGCATGTCTGCGGCGCGGCTGAAGGAGGTCTGGCCTGCGGCGGCGCCACCCAAGCCGCGCGAATGGGTGCGCGAGAATCTGCTGGCGGGCTATGCCCGGGATGTGAATTTTGCCATGCGTGGCAGCGGGACAGCGAAACCCTTTGTCTATCTGGATCTGGCGTTTGAAAATGCGGCGGTGAAGTTTCAGAAATCGCTGCCGCCGCTGCGCGAGGCCGCCGGGCAGTTCAGCCTTTATGGCAACCGGTTGGTGGTTATGGCGACGAAGGGCTGGGTGACGGCGGATCAGGGCGGGCGCGTGGATGCGGCGGGCACCTCGTTCATCATTCCGGATACATCGGTGAAGGATGGCGCGCCGGGGATCGCCCGGATTGAGGCTTCGGGACCGGTGACGGCGGCACTGTCGTTGCTCAACCGTCCGCCGCTGTCGGTGATGGAGAAGGCAGGGTTGCCGGTGGATCTGGCCTCCGGTCAGGTGGCACTGAGCGGCACGCTGTCCCTGCCGCTGCGCAAGGGGGTGACACCTGACGAGATCACCTATCACTACCGCGGGCACATCCGTGGGGCCGCCAGTGATGTGTTGGTGCCGGGAGAGAGCCTCTCGGCGGAGGTGCTGGGGCTGAGCGGGGATCAGGATCATGTGCAGATCGAAGGGGACGGCGCGCTGTCGGGAGTGCCAAGCAGCCTGATCTGGCGGCAGGCCGTCGGTCCGGCGGCGGAGCGGGCAACTGCGGCAGCGGGTCAGGCACCACCTGTGCGGGTCAGCGGCACGATTGAGCTGTCGCAGGCCACGGTTGACGCCCTGCGCATTGGCCTGCCGAAGGGATCGGTTTTTGGTCGCGGTGAGGGCCGCTATGAGGTGGTGATCGACAAGGGGTCTGCGCCAAGGCTGACACTGGAGAGCGATCTGGCTGGGCTTGGCCTGCGGATCCCGGCGCTGAGCTGGCGGCTGAGCGAGGCGGGCACCGGTCGGCTGCAACTGCGCGCGCTGCTGGGAGAGCCCCCGCAGGTGGAGGCGCTGTCGCTTGAGGGGGCGGGGTTGCAGGCCTCTGGCCGTGTCACGCTGGAGCCGGGGGGTGGCCTTCGCCGGGCGCTGTTTGACCGGGTGGACTTGCGGGGCTGGTTCCGGGGGGCGGTTGAGCTGGTCGGGCGTGGCGCGCGGGCGCCAGGCATCATAATCCGCAGCGGTGTGCTCGATTTGCGCCGGATGCCGGATGGATCCGGCGGCAGTGGCAGCAGCGGTGGCTCCTCTGGTGGGACGGGGCCAATTACGCTGCAATTGGACCGAATGCAGGTCACCGACAGTATTGCGCTGACTGGTTTTCGCGGGCGGTTTTCCACCACCGGCGGGTTAAACGGTGATTTCACCGCCGCATTGAACGGACAGACCGGCGTCAGCGGTGTGGTGGTGCCAAAGGACGGCGGCTTTGCCACCCGGATCCAGTCAGAGGACGCAGGCGGGGTGTTCCGCGCGGCGGGCGTGCTGCGTCATGGCTCCGGCGGCACCTTTGATATGTCGCTGGTCCCGGCCCCCGGCGCGCCCGGTGAATATGACGGCCAGATCGAGGTGAAGAACACCCGCATCAAAGACGCGCCATCAATGGCGGCGCTGCTCAATGCGGTGAGCGTGGTCGGGCTGATCGATGCGCTGGCGGGGCAGGGCATTCTGTTCACCACGGTGGAAGCCAAGTTCCGGCTGGGCGCGACCCATCTGATTGTCCATGAGAGCAGCGCGGTGGGGCCGTCGATTGGTCTCTCCATGGATGGCAATTACGATCTGGAGCGCAGCGTGCTGAACATGCGGGGGGTGATCTCTCCGATCTATCTGCTCAATGCGGTTGGCCGGGTGTTCACCCGCAAGGGCGAGGGGCTGATTGGCTTTGCCTTCACATTGAAAGGGGCGGCGGATGATCCGCGCGTACAGGTAAACCCGCTGTCGGGACTGGCGCCGGGGATCTTCCGCGAGCTGTTCCGGGGTCCGGCGCCGCGCCTGCCGGGGGAGGAGCCGCCCAGCACCGTGGTGCCACGGGCTGAGCGGGAAAGGCCGCCCTATTCCGTCTCACCCGGAGAAGATCGCTAAGGGGGCTGCGTCTTGGTCGGGGGCTGGTTTCGGCGCGGCATTTGGCGGTTTTCTGGGCAAAACCTATTGGCCAAGTGTGGCGCAACAGCCTATATCGCAGCTTATGAAACTCAGTGATTTTGACTTCGATCTTCCCGATGACCGCATTGCCACCCGTCCGGCGGTGCCGCGCAGTTCCGCGCGGCTGCTGGTGGCGGAGGGCGACCGTATCAGCGATGCCCGCGTGGCCAATCTGGGCCAGTGGCTGCGGCCCGGCGACCGGCTGGTGCTGAATGACACCAAGGTGATCCCCGCACGGCTCAGCGGGCTGCGCCACCGCGACACCGCACAGGGGCCGATGGCCGCCAAGGTAGAGGTGACGCTGCTGGATCCGGGTGCAGATGGCAGCTGGGCGGCGCTGTTGAAGCCGCTGAAGAAGGTCAAGCTGGGCGAGGAGATCATTTTCTCCGATGCGCTGAGCGCGACATTGGAGCGGATTGAGGATGGGCAGGGGCATCTGGCGTTCAATCTGAGTGGTACCGATTTTGATGCCGCTCTGGCGGAGGCGGGTGCAATGCCGCTGCCGCCTTATATCGCGGCCAAACGGCCCGCAGATGAGCAGGATAAAACCGATTACCAGACGGTCTGGGCGCGCAACTCCGGCGCGGTTGCGGCCCCGACGGCATCCCTGCATTTTGACGACGCGCTGTTGGCGGAATTGCAGGCCAAGGGTGTCGAGATCAGCTATGTGACGCTGCATGTGGGTGCAGGGACCTTCCTGCCGGTGAAGGTGGAGGATGTGACCACCCACCGGATGCATGCCGAATGGGGCCGCGTCAGCGCCGAGGCGGCGGCGGAGATTGCCGCGACCAAGGCAGCAGGCGGGCGGGTGATCCCGGTTGGCACCACGGCGCTGCGTCTGATCGAAAGTGCGGCACAATCGGGTGCGATCCAGCCCTGGGAGGGGGATACGGATATCTTTATCTATCCCGGCTTCACCTTCCACGTGGCAGACGCGCTGATGACGAATTTCCACCTGCCGAAGTCGACGCTGCTGATGTTGGTATCGGCGCTGATGGGGCAGGACAGGATCCGGGCAATTTATGATCATGCCCTGGCAGAGGAATACCGGTTCTTTTCCTATGGCGATGCGTCGCTTTTGATCCCGCCGATGGCGGAGTTGTCGCAGACCTGAGGCGCAATTTCAGCAAGAAGTGATTTTATCCGGTCTGACCTCTGGTCGGGTCGGGAACTGTCGTCACCGGGTCTGCCATCTGCACGCCCGGTTTTTGGGGTCGCGTGGTCATCAAACTGCCATGAGGCCCGGTCCATAACGGCGCGCGGCACTCGCGACGCCGATATTCATTTAAACAAGACCCCGGCGCGGGGCCGGAGCCGGATTGGCGCGCTCCGGAACAGACAAGCGAAGTAGGAGAGACGGGCAATGTGGCAGGTGCTGTCAAGCGCATGGGCGCTGCTGTTGGGCATGGGAATGCTGATGATCGGCAACGGTCTTCAGGGCACGCTCCTGGGGGTGCGCGGCGATATTGAAGGGTTCTCCACCCTTCAGATGTCCTTTGTCATGTCGGCCTATTTTGTTGGCTTTCTGGGCGGGTCGCGGCTGGCGCCGGAGATGATCCGCCGGGTGGGTCATGTGCGGGTCTTTGCCGCGCTGGCGTCGTTTATTTCGGCGGTGATGATCCTCTATCCTGCGGTCACCAACCCGGTGGCCTGGATGCTGGGCCGGGTGGTGATCGGCTTTTGCTTCTCCGGCGTGTATGTCACGGCCGAAAGCTGGCTCAACAACGCCTCCGACAATGCAAACCGGGGCAAGGCGCTGTCGCTCTATATGATCGTGCAGATGGTGGGCATTGTCAGCGCGCAGGCGCTGATGCTGGTGGGGGATCCGTCGGGCTATGAGACCTTCGTAATTGCTTCGGTGGTGGTTTCGGTGTCCTTCGCGCCGATTCTGCTGTCGATTTCGCCGACGCCTGCCTTTGACCGGACCAAGCCGATGTCGTTGCGCCAGCTGATGGATGCTTCGCCCTTGGGCTGTGTTGGCATGTTTCTGCTGGGCGGTGTGTTCTCGGCCCAGTTCGGCATGAGCGCGGTCTATGCCGCCTCTGCGGGGCTGAGCCTGACGCAGATCTCGATCTTTGTTGCGACCTTCTACGTGGGGGCCGTGGTGATGCAATATCCGCTGGGCTGGATGTCGGACCGGATGGATCGCCGGGTGCTGATCCTGTTTGGTGCAGCGGTTGCCGGGGCTGCGGCCATCGGGGCGATGATACTTGGGACCGACTTCAATTTCCTGTTGGTCGCGGCCTTCCTGATCGGTGGCATGACCAACCCGCTCTACTCATTGCTGATCGCCCATACCAATGACTACCTCGACTATGACGACATGCCGGCGGCCTCTGGCGGGCTGGTGTTCATCAACGGGCTGGGGGCTGTGGCCGGGCCGCTGATCACTGGCTGGATGATGGGCGACAGTGTGTTCGGCGCGCCGGGGTTCTTCCTGTTCATGGCGGTGCTGCTGCTGCTGCTGGCGGTCTATGCCGGCTATCGCACGACTCAGCGTCCCGCCATACCGACCGAAGAGACCGGGATCATGTCACCGATGGCGCCAACCGGGTCGCCTGTTGTGGTTGAATTTGCCCAGGAATATGCAATTGAGACGGAAATCGAGGAGCAGGAAGCCGCCGCCGAAGCTGGGTGATTGCGCTAACTTGCGGGATTTGTGGTGAAATTTTCACGAAACTGTCGTGTATGACGCAAATCGTGACGCGCTTCCCCTTGTAAAATCTCTGCAAAAGCGTCTGAATTTCAGGACGGTATCTATGTGGAGGCAGACCTATGACAGGTCCTGAGGAGATCCTAGACTTCTGGCTCGTAAGCACGGGTGAGAAGGGCTGGTATATGCAGGATGACGCGCTGGATCAGGAGATCCGGCGCCGGTTCGAGACGACGTGGGAGGCCGCCTGCGAGGGCAAATGTGACCACTGGCGCAGCGGGCCGAAGGGGGTTCTGGCCTATATCATCCTGACCGACCAGTTCCCGCGCAATATGTTCCGGGGGGAGGCGCAGGCCTTTGCCACGGATACGTTGGCGCTGGCGGCGGCGAAATGTGCGATCAGCAAGTCCTGGGACATGAAGATCGACGAACCGCAGCGGCAGTTTTTCTACCTGCCGCTGATGCATTCGGAGAACCTGTGCGATCAGGAACGCTGTGTGCGGCTGATGCTGGAGCGGATGCCCAAGAACGGTGCCTCCAACCTGCTGCATGCGCGGGCCCACCGCGAGGTGATCCGGCAGTTTGGTCGCTTCCCTTATCGCAATGAGGCGCTGTCGCGCAGCAGCACGGCACCGGAAATGGACTACGTCATGGCTGGCGGCTATGGCAGCACCATGCGCAGTTTGCAGGCCGCAGGCTGAGGCGGTTGCCTTTCGGGCTTGCCTGCAACGCGTCCTGACCTGACACTGGTTTTGCGCCGCGCCCCAAGGATCGGGGTGCGGCGTTGCTGTTTCTTGCATGGCGGCTATGAGCCTGCACTGGATGATTGCAGTGCAGCGAGAAATAGTTTAACGGTGAACTAGTTTTTGATCCAGCTTGGCGAGGAACCACCATGGCCGCAGAAACCTATGACGTGATCGTAATCGGCGCAGGGCCGGGGGGCTATGTGGCTGCCATCCGTGCCGCTCAGCTGGGGCTGAAGACCTGCATTGTCGAGCGTGAACATATGGGCGGCATCTGCCTGAACTGGGGCTGCATCCCGACCAAGGCGCTGTTGCGGTCGTCGGAAGTGTTCCACCTGATGGAGCGGGCTAAGGATTTCGGCCTGAAGGCCGAGAACATCGGCTATGATCTGGACGCGGTGGTGAAACGCTCGCGCGGGGTGGCGAAACAGCTGTCCTCCGGCATTGGCCACCTGATGAAGAAGAACAAGATCGCCGTTGTCATGGGCGAGGCGACGCTTCCGGCCAGGGGCAAAGTATCTGTGAAGACCGACAAGGGCACACAGGAGCTGGCGGCGAAGAACATCGTGCTGGCCACCGGCGCCCGTGCGCGGGAATTGCCCGGGCTTGAGGCGGACGGCGATCTGGTCTGGACCTATAAGCACGCGCTGGATCCGGTGCGGATGCCGAAGAAGTTGCTGGTGATCGGATCGGGCGCCATCGGTATCGAATTTGCCAGTTTCTACAACACCTTGGGTGCTGATACGACTGTTGTCGAAGTCATGGACCGGGTGCTGCCGGTGGAAGATGCGGAGATTTCCGCCTTTGCCAAGAAGGCCTTTGTCAAACAGGGCATGAAGATCATGGAGAAAGCCATGGTTAAGCAGCTGGACCGCGGTAAGGGCAAAGTCACCGCCCATATCGAGGTCGGCGGCAAGGTCGAGAAACAGGAATTTGACACGGTGATTTCCGCCGTGGGCATCGTCGGCAACGTCGAGGGGCTGGGGCTGGAAGGTCTCGGCGTCAAAGTTGATCGCACCCATGTCGTCACGGATGAATTCTGCCGCACTGGCGTTGATGGGCTTTATGCGATTGGCGATATCGCCGGTGCGCCCTGGCTGGCCCACAAGGCCTCCCACGAGGGCGTCATGGTGGCGGAGCTGATCGCGGGCAAACACGCGCATGCCGTAAAGCCCGAGAGCATTGCCGGCTGCACCTATTGCCAGCCGCAGGTCGCCTCCGTCGGCTACACCGAGGCGAAGGCCAAGGAACTGGGCTATGACATCAAGGTCGGCCGCTTCCCCTTCATCGGCAACGGCAAGGCGATTGCCCTGGGTGAGGCCGAAGGCATGGTGAAGACCATCTTTGACGCCAAAACAGGTGAACTCTTGGGCGCCCATATGGTGGGGGCCGAGGTGACCGAGATGATTCAGGGCTATGTGGTCGGCCGCCAGCTGGAAACCACCGAGGAAGACCTGATGAACACCGTTTTCCCGCATCCGACGTTGAGCGAAATGATGCATGAGAGCGTGCTGGATGCCTTTGATCGAGTGATCCATATGTAAGCAGATCTTCTGATCTGTCTGATTAAGATCGTCAGGACGCCCGAGGCATCGCTTCGGGCGTTTTTACGTGCGGTTTTCAGGCTGAGGCGTTCAGCCCGTCTGGCGCTTCGCTATCAGGCGGGGTATGTCCTGCGCTTCGGCCGGTCCTGGCGGATTTCCTGCGCAATGCGCGATTGCAATGAGGGCAGCCTCCATGAACACACCCCATATCCATGAACCACAGACCCGCTGGGGTGTGGTAATGATCATTTGGGCCGCCGGTCTGGGCGCCGCGGCGCAATATGGCAAGATCGCGATTATTTTTGATCAGCTGGGCCTGCTATATCCGGGGGCCGGATCCTCGCTTAGCCTGGTGGTGACCATGGTTGGTGTGCTCGGCATTTTGCTTGGCGTGGTTGCGGGTGGGTTTGTTGCCTCCTTCGGGTATCGCCGCAGTCTTGTCTGGGCGCTGTGGATCGGGGCAGTGATGTCGGCGCTTCAGGCGCTGCATCTGCCCTATGGTCTGTTTCTGGCAACGCGGCTGATCGAAGGCCTGTCGCATCTGGGGATCGTGGTGGCCGCCCCAACGCTGATCCCGCAGATCTGTAGCCCGCGTCATCGGGGCACGGCACTGTCGATCTGGAGCACGTTCTTTGGTGTGTCCTTCGCGCTGCTGGTGTGGTTTGGCCTGCCGCTGGTCGCGGGGTTTGGCCTGTTGTCGCTGTTTGGCGCCCATGCGCTGATGATGGCAGGGCTGGCGCTGGTGCTGGGACGGGTGTTGAAGACGGTGCAGGTGCCGCCTCGTTTGCCGCTGGCCAAGCTGGCGGATCTGCCGAAACTGCATCTGGAGATCTACCGCTCCCCGGCGAAAGTGGCCCCAGCGGCGGGCTGGCTGTTCTACACCACCTGTTTTGTCGCCTTGCTGACGGTGCTGCCGCCGCACCTGGATGCGGCCACGCGCGTGTGGGTGATCAGCGCCATGCCGCTGGTCAGCATCGCCACTTCAATGACACTGGGGGTCTGGCTGTTGCGTCGGATGGCGGCGGTGCGCGTGGTGCAGGCGGGGTTCCTGCTCGCGGCCGCTGGCACAATCTGGTTGCTGCTGACGCCCGGTCTGCCGCTGGCTTGCATGGCGCTGGCGGTGGCCTTCGGACTGGTGCAGGGGGCGAGCTTTGCCTCGGTGCCGCAGCTGAACGCCGAGGCGGCGGAGCAGGCGCAGTCCAATGGCGCCATGAGCCAGGCTGGCAATCTGGGCAATGCGATCGGCACGCCGCTGATGGTGGCGGCAGTTGCCTTTGGCGGCTACCATGGGATGATGACCATGGCCCTGATGCTGTTCATCGGGGGCTTTGCCGTGCATGCGATGTTGGCCCGTCAGCGGAGGCAAACCGCAGCAATCTGAGCATGTTCGCGCTCCGTTCTCATTTTTCTATTGGAGACTCGCGATGCAGTCCCTATCTGTAGGGTCGGACACCGGCTGCAAGGGTGGCTGGCGTTGAATTTGGGGGCAGTATGGCTGAGTTGAAATCGATCGAAGTGCGCGGTGCGCGCGAGCACAATCTGAAAAACATCGACGTGGATATCCCGCGCGATCAGCTGGTGGTGATCACCGGCCTTTCCGGCTCGGGCAAGTCCAGCCTCGCATTTGACACCATCTATGCCGAAGGGCAGCGCCGTTATGTCGAGAGCTTGTCGGCCTATGCGCGCCAGTTCCTCGATATGATGGAAAAGCCGGATGTGGATCACATCAGCGGCCTGTCGCCTGCGATTTCGATTGAGCAGAAGACCACCTCGAAAAACCCGCGCTCCACCGTTGGCACGGTAACAGAGATCTATGACTATCTGCGGCTGCTGTTTGCCCGTGCTGGCACGCCCTATTCGCCTGCCACCGGGATGCCGATCGAGGCGCAGCAGGTGCAGGATATGGTCGACCGGATCATGACGCTGGAGGAGGGAACCCGTGGGTTCCTACTGGCGCCGATCGTGCGCGACCGCAAGGGCGAGTATCGCAAGGAGTTCCTGGAACTGCGCAAGCAGGGGTTCCAGCGGGTGAAGGTGGATGGCGAGTTCTACGAGCTGGACGAGCCGCCGACATTGGACAAGAAATTCCGCCATGACATCGATGTGGTCGTCGACCGTCTGGTGGTGCGTGAGGGGTTGGAGACCCGGCTGGCGGACAGTCTGCGCACCGCGCTGGATCTGGCGGATGGGATCGCCATTCTGGAAACGGCCCCCCGCGCGGCGGAGGGCGAAGAGGTGCCGGAATCCGAGCGGATCACCTTCTCAGAGAATTTTGCCTGCCCGGTCAGTGGTTTCACCATTCCTGAGATCGAACCGCGGTTGTTTTCCTTCAACGCGCCATTTGGCGCTTGCCCGGAATGTGATGGTCTGGGGGTCGAACTGTTCTTTGATGATCGGTTGGTTGTGCCAGATCAGAATCTGAAGATCTATGACGGGGCGCTGGCACCCTGGCGAAAGGGGAAATCGCCTTATTTCCTGCAAACCATCGAGGCGATTGCCAAACATTATCAGTTCGACAAGAACACCAAGTGGAAAGACCTGCCCAAGAAGGTGCAGCAGGTGTTCCTGCGTGGCTCCGGGGATGAGGAAATCAAATTCCGCTACGACGAGGGCGGCCGTGTCTATGAAGTGACCCGCGTCTTTGAAGGGGTCATTCCGAATATGGAACGGCGCTACCGCGAGACGGATTCCAGCTGGATCCGGGAAGAATTTGAACGCTATCAGAACAACCGCCCCTGTGGCAGCTGTGACGGCTACCGCCTGCGCGAAGAAGCCTTGGCGGTGAAGATCGCAGGGCTGCATGTGGGGCAGGTGGTACAGATGTCGATCCGCGAGGCGCTGGCCTGGATCGAGGATGTGCCAAACCATCTGTCGGCGCAAAAGCAGGAGATCGCCCGCGCCATTGTGAAGGAAATCCGCGAGCGCCTGGGCTTTCTCAACAATGTGGGTCTGGAATATCTGACGCTGAGCCGCAATGCCGGGACCCTGTCCGGCGGTGAGAGCCAGCGGATCCGGCTGGCGTCGCAGATCGGCTCCGGCCTGACCGGCGTTCTCTACGTGCTGGATGAGCCTTCCATTGGATTGCACCAGCGTGACAATGATCGCCTGCTGGAGACGCTGAAAAACCTGCGCGATCAGGGCAATACGGTGATTGTCGTCGAACATGACGAGGACGCGATCCGCGAGGCGGATTACGTCTTTGACATTGGGCCGGGGGCCGGGGTGCATGGCGGGCAGGTCGTCAGCCACGGAACGCCCGATGTGATTGCTGCCGATGCCGGATCGATCACCGGGCAATATCTGTCAGGCAGCCGGGAAATCGCCATCCCTGCCGTGCGGCGCAAGGGGAATGGCAAATCCGTGAAGGTGGTCAAGGCCACCGGCAACAACCTCAAGAATGTCACGGCGGAGTTCCCGCTGGGCAAGTTCCTCTGTGTGTCTGGGGTGTCGGGCGGTGGCAAATCCACGCTGACCATTGAGACTCTGTTCAAAACCGCATCCATGCGCCTTAACGGCGCGCGTCAGACCCCGGCACCTTGCGAAACGATCAAGGGGCTGGAGCATCTGGACAAGGTGATCGACATCGACCAGCGGCCCATCGGCCGGACCCCCCGATCAAACCCGGCCACCTATACCGGCGCTTTCACCCCGATCCGCGAGTGGTTTGCCGGGCTGCCGGAGGCGAAGACACGGGGCTACAAACCGGGGCGGTTCTCCTTCAACGTGAAGGGCGGGCGCTGCGAGGCCTGTCAGGGTGATGGTGTCATCAAGATCGAGATGCACTTCCTGCCCGATGTCTATGTGGAATGCGAGACCTGTAAGGGCGCGCGCTACAATCGCGAGACGCTGGAAATCCAGTTTAAGGGCAAGTCGATCGCCGATGTGCTGGATATGACAGTGGAGGATGCGCAGCAATTTTTCCAGGCGGTGCCATCAATCCGGGACAAGATGGACGCGCTGATGCGGGTGGGCCTTGGCTATATCAAGGTGGGCCAGCAGGCGACCACCTTGTCGGGCGGTGAGGCGCAGCGGGTCAAACTGTCGAAAGAGCTGGCGAAACGCTCCACCGGGCGGACGCTCTATATTCTGGATGAACCGACGACCGGTCTGCATTTCGAAGACGTGCGTAAGCTTTTGGAAGTGCTGCATGAATTGGTCGAACAGGGCAACTCTGTTGTGGTGATCGAACATAATCTGGATGTGATCAAAACCGCCGACTGGATCATTGATATTGGCCCGGAAGGCGGCGACGGCGGCGGTGAGATCGTTGCCGCAGGCACGCCAGAGGATGTGGCCGCAGCAAAGGGCAGCCACACCGGTCACTACCTCAAAGAAATCCTCGACGCCCGCAGTCTCGCGGCGGAGTGATCCGCCGCAGCGTTTGTGGTGTCCCGCGACAGGTCTGACCCCAAAAACGAAGCGCCGCCGACATTCTGTCAGCGGCGCTTTCCACAGAGCTGGATTGGGACGGCGCGACACCCGTGGAGGTGGGGAGAGCCTGCAACCGAGGATGTGCAGGCGGAAGATATCGCGACCCAAAGTCTTTAATCCAATTGGCGTGGAAGTCTTCTTTTCAGAAGTCAAACGAACCTGTGTAAATGCGACGAAATAGGTAAAACAGCTAGTGGTGTCTTATATTGAGAATTTACAGAGGTCCGCTTTTTCAATCACTTCCTTATTCCTCATTAATTCCGGTGTTAATTTCTACGCCTCAGTTCCATGCTGAAAATTCTTCAGCCGGTGACCAGACGCTGCCGGAGGGAAGGGGTGTTTGTCGCACCATAGTATGACAAACACAGATGTGTCGGTGGTCCGATGTCAGGTTTGCATATCGTTTTCCATGCGTCTAGGTGAAAGTTAACGAATTTTTGCGGTGTAAAATTGAAAATTTTAGATTTCTTAACAGCGCGCCTGGGATATTTGGGATCTGCTAACAGCAATTTTGAGATCCGTCGTTAAAGGTTTTAGAATGGTCTTTTCGGCCTAAAGATTTCTGGCGGGTTTTTAATTTGAAACGGCAATGCACCGAAAAACGCCGCAGAACCAAGGCTGCGGCGTGGGTCTTTGCTGCAAAATCGCGGGCGATCTGTGCAGGCACCGCTGGCCGGTCCCCTGCGGTGGCGGCTACGCCGCAGTCTCTCGTCTCTGCTGAGCCTTTCCGCTATTGTTGGATCAATCGTGACGGCTGCGCGCCTCGAACCGGGGCAGCATGGCGCTGAAATCTTTGCCCGCGCCACCTTCTTCCTCGACAAACATGGAGTAGAGCGCCTGCGCCAATGCTCCCATGGGGGTGTCCGCATCCGCACTATGGGCGGCCTGCTGTGCCAGACGCAGATCCTTGAGCATCAGTTCTGCGGCAAAACCAGGCTGGTAGCCATTGTCAGCCGGGGAGTGCGGCCCGACGCCGGGGGCGGGGCAATAGGCGTTCATCGACCAGCTGTAACCCGAAGAGGTGGAGACCACATCAAACATCTTCTGCCGGTCGAGGCCAAGTTTGTCCGCCAAGGCAAAGGCTTCGCAGGTGCCGATCATGGTGATGCCGAGGATCATATTGTTGCAGATTTTCGCCGCCTGACCAGCGCCTGCGTCGCCACAATGCACAGCCTTCTGACCCATGATGTCAAACAACGGTTCCGCCGCCGCAAAGGCCGCAGTCGAGCCACCGGCCATAAAGGTGAGCGTGCCACCTGAGGCGCCGCCAATACCGCCGGAGACCGGTGCGTCGACAAACATCAGGTTGGCGGCCCCTGCCTGATCAGCCACCAAGCGGGCGCTGTCGACATCCACGGTGGAACAATCCACCAGCGTGGCGCCCGCGCTCATGGCGGGGATGACGTCATCCGCAACCGCGCGCAGGATCTGTCCATTGGGCAGCATGGTGATCACCACCTCAGCGTCGCTCGCGGCCTCTGCGGCGGAGGCGGCCATGGTCACCCCCTCGATGGAGACATCCGCCATGTCAAAACCAGTGACGCGATGGCCTGCCTTGGCAAGATTGGCCGCCATCGGGCCACCCATATTGCCAAGACCGATAAATCCGATGTTCATGTGTTCTCCTCCTCAAACTGCAGCGTCTGCGTCGCCAGCGGCATCAGCATCTGGCTGACCGCCGTGGCAGGCACCGTGCCGTCGGCATATTGCCATTTGGGCTGCCGGTCCTTGTCGATGATCTGGGCGCGGATGCCTTCCAGAAAGTCGCCTTTCTCCATCGCACGATGGGTGAAGCGGTATTCCAGTTCAAGCGCCTTGCGGATGCCCATATTGCCAAGGCGCAGCCGGTGCAGCAGCTCAACCGTGGCGGCCATCGACAGCGGGGCGTTGCGGCGCAGGGTTTTCAGCGTCTCATCGGCGAAGGTGCTGTTGTCCTGATCAAGTGTGGTCAGAATATCACCCAGAGTCTCCCCGGCGAAGCTGTGGTCGATGGTGTCGCGCAGCGCCTCCAGGCGGCCGTCGGGAACGGGTTCTGCGGCGTCCGCAAGCAGATCTGCGCGGCCTGAGTGTTCCAGTTCTGCAATCAGCTCGGGCCAGCGGGTTTCGGGGATGTAGTGGTCAGCGAAGCCTGCGTAAATCGCGTCCGCCGCAGACATACGCGCCCCTGTGAGGCCAAGGTATTCCCCCAGCCGCCCTGGCGCCAGGGCCAGCATCAAGGTGCCGCCAACATCCGGGATAAGGCCGATGCCAACCTCGGGCATGGCGATCTTTGTGCTGTCGCCAACAACGCGATGGGTGCCGTGGCAGCCAAGACCAACACCGCCGCCCATGACAAACCCCTGCAGGAAGCTCACCACCGGTTTGGGGTATTCGAAGATCCGCGCATTCATCCGGTATTCATCGCGCCAGAACCGGCGACCATAGTCATAATCGCCACTGGTGCCGGTCTGGTACAGCTCGGCAATGTCACCGCCCGCACAGAAGGCTTTCTCGCCCTCGGCGTCCATCACCACCAGATCAACAGCGTCGTCCTTGGCCCAGGCCTTTAGCGCGGCGTCGACGGCCAGGCACATGTCATAGCTCAGCGCGTTAAGGGCCTTGCTGCGGGTGAGGGTGATCCGCCCGGCGCGGCCGGTGACGCGGATATCAATATCGCTCATGGCTGCCTCAGTGGTTTTCGGCCAGAAGATGGCGCGCGGTGATCACACGCATGATCTCATTGGTGCCCTCAAGGATCTGATGGACGCGCAGATCACGCACCAGTTTTTCGATCCCGTAGTCCGCAAGATAGCCGTAACCACCATGCAGTTGCAGGCATTGATCAACGACCTTGGATCCGGCTTCAGTGACAAATTTCTTCGCCATGGCGCAGTGTTTGGACGCATCCGGCGCGCCCTGATCCAGTTTCCACGCCGCCTGACGCAGGAACACGCGGGCTGCCTGAAGTTCGATCTCCATATCCGCAAGGCGGAATTGCAGTCCCTGAAACTGATCAATGGATTTACCAAACGCCTTGCGCTCGGACATATATTGCAGCGTCATCGTCAACGCCTGCTGGGCCGCGCCAAGGGAGCAGGAGGCGATGTTCAGACGTCCGCCATCGAGACCTTTCATCGCGTAGGTGAAGCCTTTGCCCTCTTCTCCGACCAGATTGTCTGCGGGAATTTTGCAATCGTCGAATTGAACCTGGGCTGTGGGCTGGCTCTTCCAGCCCATTTTATCCTCGAGCCCGCCAAAACTGAGACCTTCGGTGCCATCCTCGACGTAGACTGTGGAGACACCTTTGGGGCCGTCCTCGCCGCTGCGGACCATGCAGACATAGGCGTCGGAATAGCCGCCGCCGGAAATGAACGCCTTGGTCCCGTTAAGGGTGTAGCCCTCGTTGGTTTTGGCGGCGCGGGTTTTCAGCGCTGCAGCATCAGAGCCGGAACCGGGTTCCGTGAGACAGTAGCTGAGCACGGTCTTCATCGACAGGATGTCCGGCATGATCCGCGCTTTCATCTCGTCACTGGCAAAACTGTCGAGCATCTTGGCGCACATATTGTGGATCGACAGGAAAGCGGCTACCGACGGGCAGGCCATCGACAGCGCTTCAAACACCAAGGTGGCATCCAGCCGCGACAGGCCCGCGCCGCCGGTCTCCTCAGAGACATAAAGCGCGCCAAAGCCCAGCTCACCGATCTGCGGCCAGAGTGATTTCGGGATGGTGCCCTCAGCCTCCCACTGGCGGGCGAAGGGGGCGATATGCTCCTGTCCAAAGGCGAAAGCCATATCAAAAATGGCGGTCTGTTCCTCGGTCAATGCGAAATCCACAGTGTGTCCTCCCTCGTGTGAACGCAGCCCGGCCCGAATATGACCCGCCGGGGTCGTCATGAATTGAACGGTTGTTTATTTTTTAGCGACCCAAGGGCGGCAGGGCAAGCCGCAGCGGTGCAAAGCTGCTGTGCAGAAATGTCGGTTTATCCACAGTTCCGGCGGAAAAGTAAGGGCATTGCTGCAAGGAGTGCGGGTGACTGGGCAATGAACCGTTTCTTAGGCATTTTCTTTCAAACTGGCCGAAATTTGTCAAAAACCGTGGCGCATAGCAGTCACGGCGGATCAGCTGAGGGCAGACTCTCGATGAACAAGCCATTGCGCACCAAACATCTTTCAAAATCGGCGCGTCGCAAATTGGAGGCCGAGGCCGTATCTCCTGTGGTGCGGCTCAAGGCAGAGGCGGGCCAAGCCTTTGTCGAGGCGGATTATAAACGAGCGCGCGACTTGGCCTCGCAGGCGCTGATGTTTGAGCCGGACAATGCCACGCTGCATGCGGAGATTGCGTCAAGTTTCATGCAGGAAAAGAAATATGAACTCGCCCTGAAGCATTTGATGGGTGCGCTCAAGCTGGAACCCTTAAACCCAAAGTGGTTGAGCGCGATCGGAACCATCCTGTTTTTGATGGACAGGTTGGGCGATGCGGTGGGCTTCTTTGAGACGGTGTACCAACTGAACCCCGAAAATGCGATGAATGTTTCTCGGTTGGTACAGTCACAAATGAATCTGTGCGACTGGTCGGTCTATGACGATCAGAAAAACAAGCTGAGGATCCTAGACAATGATCCGGCCAATGGAGACCCATTCACTACACTGCTCTACGTTGACGACGGTGGCTTTCAGAAGAAACGAGTTGTTTCAAAGACAAAGAAGAAAGCAACGATCTCGGAGCGGAAGGTGACCCGCAAATTCGACCGCACGCCTGTGGCCGGTCGCAAAATCCGGGTGGGGTATTTCTCCTGTGACTTTTTCAATCACGCGACAATGTTTCTGATGGCGCGTCACTTTGAGCTGCACGACCGTGATAAATTCGAAATTTTTATCTACGACTACAGCGAAGAACCGGACAATGTGATGCGTCAGCGTGTGCTGCGCTCCGCTGACTGCTACCGGCAGATCCAAGGTCGGAAAGATGAGGACGTCGCTGTGTTGGCGCGTGAGGATGGTCTCGATATCGCCATTGATCTGAAAGGTTATACAAAAGACGCCCGCCCTGCGATCTTCGGGTTTCGCGTGGCACCGGTGCAGATTTCCTACCTGGGGTACCCGAGCACCACAGGCATGCCGACGATGGATTACTTTCTTGCTGACGCAATCACTGTCCCGAAAGAGGGGCGCCGTCATTTCTCCGAGAAGATACTCTATATGCCGAATTGTTATCAGGTGAATGACAACAGTCGGCAGTATCCCGAGACTCGGCCGACCCGGGCCGATATGGGGTTGCCGGAGGATGCGGTGGTGTTTTGCTCCTTTAACAATCACAACAAAGTTTCGCCGGTAGAATTTGATATTTGGATGGACCTGCTAAAGCAGGTGGACAACAGTGTACTGTGGTTCTTGGCTGCTTCCGATATCGTGCGCGCGAATATTCTCAAGGAAGCAGAGGCGCGGGGCGTCTTCGCGGATCGGATCGTTTTTGCCGGGCGCTGCAGCACCCCAGATCACGTAGCGCGACTGTCCTTGGCGGATATCTTCCTTGATACCTTTGCCTGTAATGCCCACACCACGGCGAGTGAGATGCTGTGGTCGGGTGTGCCTGTGGTCACGAAACCGGGGGAGCAATTCGCCGCACGTGTTGCAGCCAGCATTGTGTCGGCGGTTGGTTGCCCCGAGCTGATCGCCGAAACGGATGAGGAGTATCACGCATTGGCGTTGCGTCTGGCCACCCAGCCGGAAGAGCTTCAGGCGCTGCGTGAGAAGCTGAAGGCCAATATCGCGACGACACCGCTCTATAATACTGAACAATACGTTCGGGATTTCGAGGCGCTAATAGAAAAGGCGATCCTGCGGTATGACAACGGTTTGAAACCGGATCACCTGAGTCTCGCCGAGGGGAAGGTCTAGGCTCGGCAGAAACGCTGGCGCATTGTAACGAGACATCGGCTGTCTGGTGCTGGTCCGCGTGAGATCGAATGAGCTGGCTGACTGCAAGAAAAACGCGCCCCGGGGTGCCGGTGCGCGTTTGGTAGATTTGCAGCCGATTGGTTCCGGTTGCTCGAGGCTAGACCTAAGCCGTGACCTTGGCAGGAAATGGACTCATTACTGGCGCCACTCACACTACATTGGTGCAAGGGCTGCGGGTCTAGCTGCTGGGTTTCGTCAGCGCCTAGAGCAGGCGGACCTGGGTGCCGACCTCAACCATTTCATAGAGCGCTTCGACGTGCTGATTATAGAGGCCGATACAGCCGGAGCTGCTTTGGCGACCGATCTTGCGGGTGTCATGGGTACCGTGCACCAGATAAGCGGGCCAGCTGAGGTACATGGCGCGGGTGCCTAACGGGTTGCCGGGACCGCCATCCATCCGCAAAGGCAGCGAGGGGTCGCGTTCGCGCATTGAGGCTGTCGGGGTCCAGCTTGGGTTCTTGGCCTTGCGCACGACCTTGGTGTAACCGCGTTTGGTCAATTCCTCGGTCATTGGAACGGAGGAGGGGAACAAACGGTAAGTGACCCCATCGCCACCCCAGTAGTGCAGTGCGCGCGAGGTGATATCGGCCAGCATACAACCCACACCCAGCTCGTCAAAATGATCCTGCCAGGCCTGCTGCTGGAATGAAGAAATGTTGCGTTTGACGGGAATTTCTGTCTCGATCTTTGGCTCTTCCACCGGGAAGGCGTCGCTGGATTGCGCGCGCAGCAGGGTCGGGGTTGCCAATGTGGCGCCAAGCCCGGACAGGGCGGCACGGCGGGTCATGTGAAGTTTGCTCATGGTATCCTTCGGCGGTCTGCTCGGACGTTTGCCCCCAAATTAGGCATGGCGCGGCAATTTCCTAGGGGGCGGGCTACATTTTTTTTGTCGGCCTCACAGGGTTGTGTAGAGCGAGGAGGCCTAAGCCAGCAAAATCCTGCCGCAGCTGGACCGGCGCAGAGGCATGGCGGTGCCGGGATGGCCGTGCCGGGCCTGGCCTGTGCCACTGGTGGTGATCAGCCGTAGAGCTGACGTGCTTGGGCGAAGGACAACAGGCGTTTGCTGTTTTCATCCCACAGATGCAGCCGGGCATTTGCGAGGCTTTCACGGATGGTCATCCGGTTGCCCTCGGCCAGTTCGGCATGGTCGCGCAGCACCTGGGGCAGGCGGTAAAACGGGATGCGGCTGTAGAGGTGATGCACATGGTGGATGCCAATATTGGCGCTGATCCATTGCAGCACCGGTGGCAGCACGTAATGTGAGCTGCCGTGCAGGGCCGCGTCATGCAGCTGCCAGTCGTCTTCCTGTTCCCACTGGGTGGTCTCGAACTGGTGCTGAACATAGAACAGCCATAGCCCGGCGGTGGCCGCAAGCAGGGTCGCCGGGACGAAGATCAGCAAAAGCGGCATCAGCCCGCCGAAATACCAGATTGCGGCCAGCGCAATCACGATGGTGAGATTGGTACCCATCGCGCTGATCCAGTAGCGGGCCTGTCCCATCAGACCATAGGGAATACGGTTCTGCAGGAAAAACAGATAACCAGGCCCGATTGCAAACAGGGTGACCGGATGGCGGTAGAGGCGATACATCAGACGACCCCAACGGCTTTCGGCACGGTATTCTGCAACGGTCATGGTGTGAATATCGCCCATGCCACGTTTGCCGAGGTTGCCATGGGTGCTGTGATGGATCGAATGGGTGCGGCGCCAGACGTCATAAGGCGTGAGGGTCAGAACACCGATGATGCGTCCAACCCAGTCGCTGAGCCGCCGATTGCTGAAGAACGAGCCATGGCCGCAATCATGCTGAATGGTAAAGAGCCGCAGAAGGAAGGCCGCGATCAAAACCGACAGGCCCAGCGTCAGCCAGTAGCTGACCGAGAGCGACCACCAGGCCAGCGCCCAGAGCAGGACAAAAGGCACAACGGTGACAGTCAATTCAAACAGGCTGCGCAGCATATTGGGCTCGCGGTATTGCGCGAGGATCTTGACCCAATCACGCGCCGTCTTCTCAGCCGCCTGCGGCCCGTTTTGCTTTTGGGACATACTTATCTGCCTGTCGTTTCACTGCCTCTGGCAGACCGGATAGACTACCGGTGGTATTGAGCAAGTAAAATCCGGGTCAATTGGGACGAAATAACGCGCAAGTGCGCAGAAATATGGGGAGTGCGGCGTGGCAACATCAATTGCGGGCACATACCATAAGAAAAGGCCCCGGCAGCACCGGAGCCTTGAGTTGCAAGCGGATTGATCTGAAAATCAGTCCATCGCCTTGAAGTTGAACTCGCCACCTTCTTTGATGCCCGAGGGCCAGCGGGAGGTCACGGTCTTGGTGCGGGTGTAGAACTTGAAGCTGTCCGGGCCGTGCTGGTTCAGGTCGCCAAACATGGATTTCTTCCAGCCGCCAAAGGTGTGATAGGCCAGCGGCACCGGGATTGGCACGTTGATGCCGACCATGCCGATGTTGACGCGGGACGCGAAGTCACGTGCGGTGTCGCCATCACGGGTAAAGATCGCGGTGCCGTTGCCGTATTCGTGGTCCATCGCCAGCTTCAGCGCGTCCTCATAGCTGTCTGCACGCACGGTGGACAGGACCGGGCCAAAGATCTCCTGCTTGTAGATGTCCATGTCCGGGGTGACATGGTCAAACAAATGTGCACCGACAAAGAAGCCGTCCTCATAGCCCTGCAGTTTGAAGTCGCGGTTATCAACCACCAGCGTCGCACCCTGATCCACGCCGGACTGGATCAGGCCCAGGATCCGCTCTTTGGATGCAGCGGTCACAACCGGGCCGAGGTCGACGTCGTCGCCTGCGGTGTAGGGGCCGACTTTCAGCTTTTCGATGCGCGGGATCAACTTCTCGATCAGCTTGTCGGCAGTTTCTTCACCGACGGGAACGGCCACGGAGATTGCCATGCAGCGTTCGCCAGCCGCGCCGAAACCAGCGCCAACCAAGGCGTCTGCGGCTTGGTCCAGATCGGCGTCAGGCATCACGATCATGTGGTTTTTGGCACCGCCAAAACACTGCGCGCGCTTGCCGTTGGCGGTGGCGCGGGAGTAGATGTACTGCGCAATCGGGGTGGAGCCGACGAAGGACACGCCCTGAATGATCTCGCTGTCCAGAATGGTGTCAACGGCTTCCTTGTCGCCGTTCACGACCTGGAACACACCTTCGGGCAGACCGGCTTCGACAAACAGCTCCGCCAGCATCAGCGGCACGGAAGGATCACGCTCAGACGGTTTCAGCACCACTGCGTTGCCGCAGGCCAGGGCCGGCCCGACATGCCACAGCGGCATCATGGCGGGGAAGTTGAAGGGCATGATGGAGCCAACAACACCCAGGGGCTGGCGCATGGAATACATGTCAATGCCGGGGCCTGCGCTGTCGGTGAACTCGCCCTTCAGCATCTGCGGTGCGCCGATGCAATATTCGACCACTTCCAGACCGCGCTGCAAATCGCCCTTGGCATCCGGAATGGTCTTGCCGTGCTCGCGGGAGAGCGCCTCGGCCAGCTTGTCCATGTCGCGGTTCATCAGCGCGACCATTTTCATCATCACGCGGGCGCGTTTCTGCGGGTTGGTGGCGCCCCACGCGGGCTGCGCTGCGGCGGCCTTTTCGATCGCGTCGGTGGTTTCCGCAGCGCTGGCCATCGGGCACTGATACTGCACCTCGCCGGTTGCGGGGTTGAAAACATCGTCAAACCGGCCCGAAGTGCCGGAGACCAGTTTGCCGTTGATAAAGTGGCCGAGCTCTTTCATCGGATCCTCCTCTGTTCATCTTGGCGATATCCTAGGCTTGCAATAAACACTGGAAAAGAGGAAAGATCTCAAAGAGGCTTTGCAGGAACGCAAAGGTTAACAGAATGTTGACGGGAGGAGGAGGAAAGCTCATGGATCCACAATGGGATGACATGCGGGTTTTCCTGGCAGTGGCGCGGGAGAGCAGCCTGTCAGGGGCGGGGCGGATCCTGAAAATGGACCCGGCCACAGTGGGTCGGCGGATCTCGCGCTTTGAAGAGGCGCTGGATACGCCACTGTTTGTGAAATCACCGCAGGGCTATGCGCTGAGCGCCGCCGGGGACCGTCTGTTGGGTCATGCAGAGGCGGCAGAACAGGCGATGCGCGCGGGGCAGGAGGCCTTGGTCGGCCCCAGCGATACGTTGTCTGGGCAGATCCGTATCGGGGCACCGGATGGCAGTGCCAATTATCTGCTACCGCAGGTCTGCGCCAGGATCGGTGCTGAGAACCCGGATCTGGATATACAGATCGTCGCCCTGCCGCGGGTCATCAACCTCAGCCGTCGCGAGGCCGATATGGCGGTCACGGTCAGCGCGCCCACCGCTGGCCAGCTGTTGGTGCAGAAGATCACCGACTACAAGCTGCACCTGGTGGGATCGCGTCACTATCTGCGCGAGCATCCGCCGATCAAGACGCTGGAGGATCTGAAGCACCATAAGATGATCGGCTATATCCCTGACATGATCTTTGATCGCGAACTGGATTACCTCAACAACCTTGGGGTCGAGCGGGTGGCGCTGGCCTCCAATTCGGTGTCAGTGCAGATCAAACTGGCGGCGGAGGGCACCGCGCTCTGCGTCGCACATGATTTTACGCTGCCGTCGCATCGGTCCCTGCGCAAAGTGCTGACTGACAAAATCAGCCTCAGCCGCAGTTTCTATCTGGTGCGTCATCAGGGCGATCAGCGCAGCGACCGGCTCAATCGCTTTGCGCAGGCGTTGTCAAAAGGCATACGCGACGAAGTGGTCCGGCTGGAAGGCTTGACTTGATGCCGCGATAGGGCAACCCTTGGTGGTACGCAAGAAAATTACAAAAAGGAGCGCCTATGCTGGTTCAATTGATTCTGAAGTCCAAGGCAAGCTCTGGGGTGGTTACCATTGCTCCTGAGGCAACGATATCCGAGGCAGCCAAACTGTTGGGCGAACATAAAATCGGGACCGTGCTGGTCTCCAGCGATGGCGAGACCGCCGAAGGGATCCTGTCTGAGCGCGATATCGTGCGGGAATTGGCCCGCAGTGGCTCCGGCTGTCTGAGCAAACCCACCAGTGAATATATGACCCGCAAGCTGGTCACCTGCACCAGCCAGTCCAATGTCGAGGATGTGTTGAAACAGATGACAGAGGGACGGTTCCGCCACATGCCAGTGGTGGAAGATGGCAAGCTGATCGGTCTGGTGTCGCTGGGCGATGTTGTGAAGGCACAGCTGGCTGAGGTTGCGATGGAGAAAGATGCCCTTGAGGGCATGATCATGGGGCACTGACCCCACGCTTCGACGGCGGCCAAAGCCTGTGTCGAAGCCCTGACGTCACGGCGCAGGAGCGGCTCGGTATTTCCACGCTCTTGCGCCCCGATGACAAAAATGTTTGCTTGCGCGCATCCAACCAGCAGGCAGGAGAGGCCCCATGCGTATTGGCTTGTATCCCGGCACATTCGATCCCATCACATTGGGGCATATAGATATTATCCGCCGGGCCAGCGCGCTGGTGGACAAGCTGGTGATCGGCGTTGCGATCAACCGCGACAAGGGGCCATTGTTTTCGCTGGAAGAGCGTGTCGCCATGATTGAGGCGGAATGTGCCAAGCTGAGCGAGCAGACCGGCACCGAGATTGTCGCCCATCCGTTTGAGAACCTGCTGATTGACTGTGCCCGCGACGTCGGCGCGCAGATCATCGTGCGGGGGCTGCGGGCGGTGGCTGATTTCGAATATGAATTCCAGATGGTCGGCATGAACCGGGCACTCGACAGTTCGGTCGAGACGGTGTTTCTGATGGCCGAAGCGCGGCATCAGGCGATTGCGTCAAAACTGGTGAAGGAAATCGCGCGGCTGGGGGGGGATGTCTCGAAATTCGTGACGCCTCTGGTCGAAAGCGAGCTGCGCCGTCAATTGGCCAAGTAACGCGCGCCACATTGTTCGGATGCTAGGGCGGTCCCGTTTGGGGCCGTTTTTTGTTGTCTGTCCGAAAAATCAGCGCCAGAAGGCGATCCAGTCGATCAGCTCAAACAGGCGTTTGCCCAGAAACACCATATGCTCGCTGCCATAAAGCGAGAGATCCACGGCAAGAGCGATCAGGATCAGCAGCGCAAGAAAGAGGGCAACTTTGTTGGTCATGATCCTGGCTCAAAATAAGATACGCCCGGCCAGATATGCCTGACCGGGCGGTGTCTTACAAGTCGCAGCGCCTCCGGAGAACACGCTGTGCCGGCGCAGGGATTAACCCAGACGCCCCATCGCGACAGCCACATCCGCCATCCGGACGGAGAAGGCCCATTCATTGTCGTACCAGGCCAGAACGCGGACCAGGCTGTTTTCCACCACGCGGGTCTGATCCGGGGCAAAGATCGAGCTGTGTTCTGTGTGATTGAAGTCAATCGACACCAGCGGCGCAGGCTCATAGCCGATCACGCGGGACATATGGCCCTTGGCGGCTTCGCTCATGATGGCGTTGATCTCGGTCACGCTGGTCTCTTTGCTGGCGCGGAAGGTCAGATCCACGGCGGAGACATTCGGCGTCGGCACGCGGATCGCGGATCCGTCCAGACGGCCCTTGAGGTTTGGCAGCACCTCACCCAGCGCCTTGGCCGCACCAGTGGTGGTGGGGATCATCGCCATTGCCGCGGCACGGGCACGGTAGAGATCGTCGTGACGGCGGTCCAGGGTTGGCTGATCCCCGGTGTAGGCGTGGATCGTGGTCATGATCCCGCTTTCAATGCCGACAGTTTCATCCAGCACCTTGGCGAGCGGGGCCAGACAGTTGGTGGTGCAGGAGCCGTTGGAAATCATCCGGTCGCCAGCGCGCAGCTTGTCGTCATTGACGCCGAAAACGATGGTCTTATCGACATTTGTGCCGGGGGCAGACAGCAGTACCTTCTTGGCACCGCGCGCCAGATGCGCCTTGGCTTTCTCGCCGTCGTTGAATTTGCCGGTACATTCCAGCACGACGTCACAGCCAGACCAGTCCAGCTCGTCCATATTGTAGGTGGAGAACATCTGCATATCGCCACGACCGAGGTTCATGGTGTTTTCACCCAAGGTCACCTCACCGGGGAAACGGCCATGCACGGAGTCGTATTTCAACAGATGTGCTGCGGTCTCCAGCGGGCCGGTGGCATTCACCTTGACCACTTCGATATCGTCCCGGCCAGAAGCTGCGATATGCGCCAGGGTGCAGCGGCCGATGCGGCCAAACCCGTTGATCCCGACTTTGATGGTCATATGCGTATCTCCAAGCGAGCAAGAATTGTCCTCGCTATAGCGACCATTCCCTCGGGTCAAAAGCTTAAAAATGGCATTATTCCAGACTGTTAGCGCAAAACTTGACTGGTTGCGGTAACGGAAATGACTGATTGCGATAACGGTTTTACCCGTCGGTGCGGGTGGCAGATGAAGACAGCATCAAAGGTCCGGCGGAAACAAACGGGCGGCTCAACGGCTTGTACCTGATAGGCGATAGGATAGGGTGGGCCAAAATGCGCGCGACTAGAAAAAGGATCCCGGTATGAGCGGTTTGTTGGCTTTGCTCGATGATGTGGCAGGCATTGCAAAGGTGGCTGCAGCGTCAGTGGATGACGTGGCAGCAGCGGCGGGGAAGGCCGGGGCCAAAACGGCAGGCGTGATCATCGACGATGCGGCGGTGACACCGAAGTATCTGCAAGGCTTTGCCCCGGCGCGCGAATTGCCGATCATCTGGCGCATCACCCGCGGCTCGCTGTTCAACAAACTGATCCTGCTGATGCCGGTCGCCATGTTGCTGGCCAATTTCGCGCCCTGGCTGATCACGCCGCTGCTGATGCTAGGCGGATCCTATTTGTGTTTTGAGGGCGCCGAGAAGATTTTTCACGTGCTGTTCCCGCACGCAAGCCATGCGGTCCACGAAGATATGAGCGTCAAGGACCCCGGCCATCTGGAAGAGCAGAAGATCAAGGGCGCCATTAAGACCGATTTTATCCTGTCCGCTGAGATCATGACCATCGCGCTGGCCGCCATTGAGGCGCCGAATGTCTGGATGCAGGCGGCAACACTGGCCGTGGTCGCCATCGGGGTGACGCTGGCGGTCTACGGCTCAGTTGCGGTGATCGTGAAGATGGACGACGTGGGCCTGTATCTGGCGGGCAACGCACCAACGCCCATCGGGCGTGGGCTGGGCCGTGGGCTGGTGAAATTCATGCCGGTGCTGATGTGGATCCTGTCGGTGGTCGGCACCGCCGCGATGCTCTGGGTTGGCGGCTCCATCATCATTCACGGGCTGGAGGTGCTGGGCTTTGGCTGGCTGGGCCATCACATCCACGACTGGGCCTACGCCGTCGGCCACGCGGTGCCTGCCGCCTGGGCGGGCTTTGCCGAGTGGAGCGCCAAGGCCACAATGGACGGCGTGTTCGGACTGGCCTGGGGGCTGGCTCTGATCCCACTGGCGACGAAGGTTGTGGGGCCGGTGATTGCGGCGATTTCGGGGAAGAAAGCTGCGCACTGAAAGAAATTGATTACTCAGTAGAAAATTTGGAGACGCGCAGTTGAAGAAGCCAATCATCAAGGTTCTTTCCGGTCCAACCCCAAACCAAGTCGCAGCAGCTGAAGTCACGACAGGCGGAGCGGCGTCTCTATTCTCAGCAATGAGCAAGGCTGCGGATCTCGCGCCTATGGATGTGAAACAATTGTACGGTTTTCTTCACTTTCGCTTGCATTCTGCCAAGCAGGCACAAGAACGCAGCGGCTGGTTCGGAGGCCGGTTGTTCAACAAGTTCAGCGGCGAGTCTTCAGACTACATTCCGCTTTCCGGCACTCAAATCAGGCAAGCTTTTCTTGCTGCGGGGATAGAACCTCCAGAATTCATCGTCGCCAGCGGTAACTACGAGCTGCGTTTGGACTATGCACAGAAAGCCTATGATACGTTGAAGGAAATGGCCGAAACTGACAACGCGCAATAGGTGGTTCAAACCAAAAAAAAAGGGCTCCGACAGGAGCCCTTTTTTGTTTCTAGTATTTTACGGGCCTCAGCCCAGCAGTTCTTTCACCTTCGCAACGGTGTTCTCTGCAGTGATGCCGAACTTTTCGAACAGCTCGCCTGCGGGGGCGGAGGCGCCGAAGCTGTCCATGCCCACGAATGCGGCTTTCTTTTCCTGGCCGCGTTCACCCATCAGCAGACGATCCCAGCCGCCGGCGCGCATGGCGGCTTCAATACCGACGCGAACGGGGCCTGCGGGCAGAACCTTGCGGCGGTAGGCTTCGTCCTGCTCTGCGAACAGTTCCATGCAGGGCATGGAGACCACGCGGGTGCCGATGCCGTCGGCTTCCAGCTTGGCCTTGGCGTCCATCGCGACAGAGACCTCAGAACCGGTGGCGATCAGAATGACCTGACGCTTGCCCTCAGCTTCGGCGAGAACATAGCCGCCCTTGGCAGTGAGATTGCTGAGTTTGTGCTCGGTCCGCACAGTGGGCAGGTTCTGACGGGTCAGGGTCATCACCGAGGGGGTGTCCTTGGAGGTGAGAGCGATTTCCCAGGCCTCTGCGGTTTCCACGGTGTCGGCGGGACGGAACACATAGGTGTTCGGGGTCGCGCGACAGATCGCCAGATGCTCCACCGGCTGGTGGGTCGGGCCATCTTCGCCAACGCCGATGGAATCATGGGTCATGACAAAGACGGTCGGGATCTTCATCAGGGCCGCCAGACGCATCGCGGGGCGGGCATAGTCGGTGAAGCAGAAGAAGGTGCCGCCATAGGGGCGCATGCCACCGTGCAGCGCCATGCCGTTCATTGCGGAGGCCATGCCGTGCTCACGGATGCCCCAGTAGACGTAACGGCCCTTGCGATTATCGGTGTCAAAGATGCCGAGATCACCGGTCTTGGTGTTGTTGGACCCGGTGAGATCCGCAGAGCCGCCCACGGTTTCCGGCATGATCGGGTTGATCACTTCCAGCGCCATCTCGGAGGATTTCCGGGTGGCCACCTTGGGCTGGGTTTCGGAGACCTGCTTTTTCAGCGCCTTGACGGTGGCGGAGAGTTTCTTGGGCGCGTCCAGCGCATAAGCACGGTTGAAGCGGTCCTGCTTCTGCTGGGAGGCTTCGGCAAAGCGGGCTTCCCAGGCTTCGCGTTCGGATGCGCCGCGCTGGCCGATGGCTTCCCACTGGGATTTTACGTCTGCGGGCACATCAAACGGGCCGGTGGTCCAGCCATAGGCCGCCTTGGCGTCCCGCATCTGGTCGGCGTCGGTCAGCGCGCCGTGACCCTTGGAGGTGTCCTGTGCGGCGTGACCCAGCGCGATATGCGTCTTGCAGGCGATCATCGACGGTTTCTTCGACTTCTTCGCCGCAGTGAGCGCCTCGTCGATGGCCTTGGGGTCGTGGCCGTCGATTTCGATGACCTGCCAGCCCGATGCCTTGAAGCGCTGCACCTGATTGGTGCGGTCGCTGAGTTCAACGGTGCCGTCGATGGTGATGTTGTTGTTGTCCCAAAGCACGATCAGCTTGCCTAGGGAATGACGACCGGCGAGGCCAATGGCCTCCTGGCTGATGCCTTCCATCAGGCAGCCGTCGCCCGCGATCACATAGGTGTGGTGATCGACCAGCTTGCGGCCATACTGCGCGCGCTGCATTTCTTCTGCCATGGCAAAGCCGACGGCATTGGCGATGCCCTGACCCAGCGGGCCCGTGGTGGTTTCCACCGCATCAATCAGGAAATTCTCGGGGTGGCCGGCGGTCAGCGCGCCCATCTGGCGGAAGTTCTTCACCTGATCCAGCGTCACCTGCGCGTCCCCCATGAGATAGAGCAGCGAATAGATCAGCATGGAGCCGTGACCGGCGGACAGGATAAACCGGTCGCGGTCGGGCCACTGGGGATTGGCCACATCAAACTTCATGTGTTTTTCAAACAGGACGGTGGCGACATCGGCCATGCCAATCGGCATGCCGGAATGGCCCGAATTTGCCGCAGCAACGGCATCAAGGGTCAGGGCACGGATGGCCGCGGCCTTGGTCCAATGTTCGGGGTTTGCGTTGCGCAGGGCTGTCAGATCCACTGGATTTTTCCTCTGGGTTTTCGGCAGACTGAGCGCTCAATAGCAGTGATATGGCAAAGATCAAGCGTTTGCGCGGCTTCCTGCGCGAAGTTGACGCTGCAAGTGGTTGAAAGCAAACAGGGGGTAATTTATCCCTGCATGAACTAAGCTGGATGTGCAGCGTCAGATCCGCCTTGATTCGCGCCCTGGATGCAAAACAGGCCGCCGAACGGGGGTGAGAGCGCTGCATATGGGACCGGCGGACAAGACCGGCAGACACTCACGGGGTCGTAAAGGGGCAGGCATGGAGCAGATCGAAGAATTGCAGGGTCGGATCCTGGCGGCAATGGACCGGATTGGCAGCGGTGCTGCGGCGTTGCAGGCCAATGCGCGCGCCTCGGCGGAGGCCCATGTTCAGGCCCAGGCAGAGGCCCAGTCCAAGACGGATGCAGCGCAGAATGACCTCAGCCGCGCGCTGGAAGAGGAAAAACTCGCCAATGCCCAGCTGGAAGAGCGGCTGAAAGTGCTGCGGGCCAAGCTGGAAGAGGCCGAGGCCAACGCCGCCCCGGCGCCCGGCGCCGATATCGGTGAGCTGGCCGCGCTGCAATCCGAGGTGGAGTTGCTGCGCAATGAGCTGAGCAACACCAGCGAGAAAGACGCGCTGAAGGCAGAAGTGGCGCGGCTGAAACAGGAAATGGAAGTGCAGGGCAATGAGGCGGCCACCGCCCGCGAAACCCTTCAGGATGAGCTGGACGAGGCGCAGGCCTCGCTGGCGCGACTGCAGGAAGAGCTGGCCGAACAACCGGACGATCTGGGGGCGGCAGTCGACACCGCCGCGCTGGAGGCTGAGGCGGAGGCATTGCGGCGCCAACTGGAGGCCGCACAATCCGACGCCGCGCGCGCGACAGCCGCGCTTGCGGAACGCCCCGCAGGCCCGAGTGCTGAGGACATCGCCCAGCAGAATGAAACGCTGCTGCGTCTGGATGCGACATTGCAAGAGCTGCGGCAGAGCAATGATCAGCTGCGCGCCTCCAACGCGGCCCTGCGGGAGGCGAATGCAGCGGGCGTTGGCGACGCTGCGCTGATCAACGCGGCGCTGCAGGCCGATATCGATGCGCTGACGGCGGCGCGGGCCAGCGATCAGGCTGAGGTCAATGCGGTGCTGGCCAAGCTGGAACCGCTGTTGGGAGCGGAGCAGACCGTCGCTGCGGCGGTTGAGACGCCGGTTGCGGATACCGCAGTCATGTCCGCTGCGCCGCCGCCAGCTGCGCCGCCACCGCTCACCGCCCAGCCTATGCCCGAAGGAGAGGAAATCTGATGCCCGAAGTCACTATTCATATCGGGGGTCGCGGTTTTGAGGTCTCCTGCCAGGAGGGCGAAGAGAGCTATCTGCATTCCGCCGCCAAAATGCTGGATGATGAGGCGCAGGTGCTGTCCGACCAGATCGGGCGGATGCCTGAGGCACGGATGCTGTTGATGGCGGGGCTGATGCTGGCGGATAAAACCGCCGCGGTTGAGGACCGCATCAAGGAGGTCGAGGCTGAGCTGGCGGAGCGCAATGCCGAATTGGCGGAGCTGCGCGCAGCACCGGCACCGGAGCCGGAACGGATTGAGGTGCCTGTTGTGCCGCCACTGGTGACCGAGACATTGGCGGAGCTGGCCGCGCGGACCGAAGCGCTGGCGCAGGAGCTGGAAGAGCAAACCGCAGCAAGCTAACTGGTCCGGCTAGAGAATTGTTACATGAAATAGTCACCGCAAGCCTCTGGGTTTGCGGTGATTTTTACATGGACGGCTTTATCGTCCAGACATGAATTCGAGCAGCAGCGTGCCGAGCAGCTGGGCAAGGGCGGTCTCTGCCGCGTCCTTTCCGACAATGTCCGCAACAGCCCGGCGATATGTCGACAATGCAAGCTGCATCGCCTCATCTGCGGCGATCTCCTCGGCGGATTTACCGCGCAAATAGTCGAAAATCAGCGCCATCTCCCGGGCAAAACCCGGCCGCAGCAGATCCGTCAGCTGTGCCAGTTTCTGCGCCTCAGTTGTATCCGGTGCGAGGGCCAGGGAGGTAAACGTGCCCATCACCTGATGCGTGCAGGCCAGAAACAGCGCCTCCTTGGTCGGGAAATAGTGATAGAGCGCGCTTTTCGACAGCCCCAGATGCGCGGCAATTTTGCGCATACTGCTACCGGCATAGCCATGGTGTGAAAAATACTCTGCCGCGCGGCGGGCAAGATCCTGGCTGTGGGCGTCGTGGTCAACAATCTTCGGCATTATTTCGTCCATATGGTCGAAATAGAATTGACAGAGCCCAGACGAACTGTCCAATAGTTTTTGCAGACCAGTTGGACGAAATAACCCGCCAGATCCGGAGTGCGGTCGCGGCGGAAATCACGAAGGGACATTCGAATGAGCAGCAACTATGGCGGTGTTGACCGCTCCCATGGGCGGTCGTTGCGCAGCAAACTGTGTTTTGCAGCCCTGCATGCGGGATCGGTGTCGGTCTGCCTCTGGCTGGCCTTTGGCGGGCTGGACTGGCCGGATCCTATGCGTGCGAAACTGCTGGCGGGAGCAGCTGCGCTGTATTTCCTGCGCCATCTGGTGACGCTGTTTGTCCTGCTCCAGCGGAAGGTCGATCTGTCTGAGGGGCTGGGGCTGGCGGCGTTTATGGCCGCTTTCGAAATTGGCTTTCTGCTGTTGGGCGCTGGGATGATCTCCGGCGCGGCGGCGCCGTTTGGTCCATGGGATATTCTGGGAGGTGTGCTATTGCTGATCGGATCTGCGGTGAACACCGGATCGGAGCTGCAGCGGCGGCAGTGGAAAAAGCAGCCAGAGAGCAAGGGGCATTGTTACACCGGTGGGCTGTTTGCCTATGCGATGCATGTGAACTACCTCGGCGACAGCATTCTGTTCACCGGATGGGCCATCCTGACAGCGTCGCTTTGGGCGGGAGTTGTGCCAATACTGATGACGGGCATGTTCATTTTCTACCATATTCCGGCGCTGGACCGGTATCTGGCGGATCGCTACGGGGCGGAGTTTCGCGCCTATGCTGCGCGGACAGCGAAATTCCTGCCTTTCGTGTATTGAGTTGGCGCAGTCGCAAAGCGCTTTCATGACGAAAAAAGCCTGCCACGCAGACCGTGGCAGGCTTTTTCATTGTGTTTCTGAGCCGAATGCGTCGGATCGGATGCTGCAGGATCAGCCGTTGGCTTCGCGGATCTTGTCAGCGGCGTCCTTGTCGAAGGTGACGCCGTTTTGTTCAAACATTCCGTCCAGCTCACCCGACAGGGTCATCTCGGTGATGATGTCGCAACCGCCCACAAACTCACCTTTGACATAAAGCTGCGGGATGGTCGGCCAGTCGGAATAATCCTTGATGCCGGCGCGCAGTTCCTCATCAGCCAGCACATTCACATCGGTGTAGTCGACGCCGATGTAATTCAGGACGCCGGCCACGCGTGAGGAGAAGCCGCACTGCGGCATATCCTTGGTGCCCTTCATGAAGAGCACGACATCGCTGGCTTTGACGGTTTCGTCGATGCGGGTTTTTACGTCGGTCATATTGCGTTTCCTTTTGGCGGATGGGCCGATGGTCCGTTGGCCGTCATATAGGCACAAAGCGGGGGATTGCCAATCGGCGCCGGGAATTTCGGGTGGCGCTGTTACTTTTTGCCCTTGGGCACAAAGAAGCGGGCATAGGCGTCCGGATCCTTGGGCACCTTCCAGGTCCGCATTGAACCGCCCCCCATGCCCGACTGATAGTCAGAGCGTAAGGTGTGGTAATCCGGATCTGTTTCATCCTCTTCAATCGGCGCGCGGCGCTGGCCAATCAGCGCGACAAGCGCGGTCATGACAACAATGCCGAGGATCAGAAGGGACATGAACAGCGACATGGCGGGTTACTCAGGTGCCTTTGTGGTCAGGGCGAGAGCGTGCAGCTCCCCATTGGCGCCATCCATCTTGCCCTTCAGCGCGGCATAGACCGCGCGCTGCTGCTGGACACGGTTCTTGCCGCGAAAGCTCTCGTCGATGACCATCGCGGACATATGCACACCATCATGGCCGCCAACCTGAATTTCCGCATCTGGAAAACTCTCGCGCAGCAGGTCTTCGATTTCTTGGGCTTGCATCGGCATTGGGGGGATGTCCTTATTTCTAGCTTATGGAAAATGTAGGGTGCTGCAGGCACCTCTGCAAGGCGGATTAGCTGCGGGGCACCACATAGGGGGCAAGGCGCGGCACGAACTCAGGAACCTGCGCCAAGGCGTCCTGCACCTCCGGTTCCTCGAAGTCCCAGATCGAGGTGCCATCGCGCACGGCAAGGGTCTCGCTCAGGCGGGTCAGCTCCGCCTGCAGCGCGTCGGGGAGTGTCAGGGCTGCGGCCTCCTGCAGGATCAGCAGCGCCTCATGGATGGGACGCAGGACACGCAAAGCATGGGTCATATGCGGCAGGAGATCAGGATCGTCGCGCCATGTCTCGCCCTGAAACAGCACTTCGGTCACCCGCTGCCCGGCGCCAGCGCAGGAATAGGCGATACAGCCGCCAAATCCACGGGTGTCCAGATCGGCATGGATGGTGCAGTTGAAACAGGAGGGCGAGAGGTTGGGGCAGGGGTGGTCCGTCTCCTTCAGGATCGCAAAATCCTCGTCTTCCTCAAACGGGTAGGCCACACAACAAAGCGCAGCGCAGCGGCTGCAATCGGCTGTCAGCGCGGGGAAGTCGATCTGTGCTGACTGGTCGGGCAGGGGCATTGGGTCACCTGAGAGAGGTCAAAAAAAGGGGTGGGATGACGCCGCCATCCCACCCGGTATTCGAGTACTGAGGACTATGCCCCAACGCTGGCTGCCCTTAGGCCACAGCAGCGGCAAAACTCGAGCGGAAGACGTCGGCCAGTTCGGCCAGAGGCGCCTCTGAGCCGCCGATCTTCACCATGTCGCCGCCGAATTTGCCGACGCTGGTAACCGTGACACCGGCCTGACCTGCGGCCATCATCAGTGCCTCGGCCTGATCGAAGTTGCAGGCCACCAGATAGCGCGCCTGATCCTCACCAAACACGGTCGGGGTGTCGCCCGCGTCGATCTGCACGCCGACACCGGCGCCTTCGGCCAGTTCAAAGGCTGCCATGGCCAGACCGCCGTCACCAAGGTCGGTACAGGCTTTGATCAGCTCGCGGTTGGCGCGGATGAATTCGCCGTTGCGCTTCTCCGCCGCCAGATCCACCGCCGGTGCATCGCCGTCCTCGCGGTTGAACACCTCGGCCAGCAGTGCCGACTGGCCAAGATGGCCAATGGTGTCACCGATCAGGAGGGCGATGTGACCGTCGCGGACTTCGCCGGTGATGGCTTCCTCGCCCGCAGCGATCAGGCCAACCGCGCCGATGGTGGGCGTGGGCAGGATGCCCTGACCGTCGGTTTCATTGTAGAGCGATACATTGCCGGACACGATCGGCATATCGAGGGCTGCAACCGCTTCGCCGATGCCTTTGATGGCGCCAACAAACTGACCCATGATTTCGGGCTTCTCAGGGTTGCCGAAGTTCAGGTTGTCGGTTGTTGCCAAGGGCGTGGCGCCGACAGCTGTCAGGTTGCGATAAGCCTCGGCCACCGCCTGTTTGCCGCCCTCGAACGGGTTTGCCATGACGTAGCGCGGGGTTACGTCGGAGGTGAAGGCCAGCTGTTTGTCGGTGCCATGCACCCGCACGATACCGGAGCCTGCGCCGGGGCGGCGGGCGGTGTCGCCCATAACCGTGGTGTCATATTGCTCATAGACCCACTGTTTGCCGGCATAGTTCGGGCTGGAGATCAGCGCCTTCAGGCCGTCAATCGGGTCAATGGTGGGCACATCCGCGTCGGTGAGCGGCTCAGGCGCGGGCGTCTCCACCCAGGGGCGGTCGTATTCCGGCGCGGTGGAGGCCAGTTTCGACAGAACCAGATCGGCCTTTACCTCACCATTGTGAAGGATCAGGAAGCGATCCTCGGCGATGGTCTCGCCGACGATGGCGAAATCGAGGTCCCATTTCTCAAACACGGCGCGGGCTTCGGCTTCCAGTTCGGGCTTCAGCACCATCAGCATGCGTTCCTGAGATTCCGACAGCATCATTTCATAGGCCGTCATGTTCTCTTCGCGCTGCGGCACGTCTTCAAGGTTCAGCTTGACGCCCAGCTTGCCCTTGTCGCCCATTTCCACGGCAGAACAGGTGAGGCCCGCGGCGCCCATGTCCTGAATTGAGATCACCGCCCCGGTCTGCATCAGCTCCAGTGTGGCTTCCATCAGGCGTTTTTCGGTGAAGGGGTCGCCAACCTGAACGGTGGGGCGCTTTTCCTCAATGGTGTCGTCGAATTCGGCGGAGGCCATGGTGGCGCCGCCAACGCCGTCACGACCAGTTTTGGCGCCAAGGTACACAACCGGCATACCGACACCGGAGGCGGCGGAGTAGAAAATGCTGTCAGTTTTGGCGAGGCCGGCCGCAAAGGCGTTCACGAGGCAGTTGCCATTGTAAGCGGGGTGGAAGCGCACTTCGCCGCCAACACAAGGTACGCCAAAGCAGTTGCCATAACCGCCGATGCCCTCAACCACACCGTTGACCAGCTGGCGGGTTTTGTGATGGGACGGCTCGCCGAAGGACAGCGCATTCATCGAGGCGATGGGCCGCGCGCCCATGGTGAAGACGTCGCGCAGAATGCCACCAACCCCGGTCGCCGCACCCTGGTAGGGCTCGATGTAGGAGGGATGGTTGTGGCTTTCCATTTTGAAGACAACGGCATCGCCGTCGCCGATATCCACAATCCCTGCGTTTTCACCGGGGCCGCAGATCACCTGCGGGCCGTCGGTCGGCAGGGTGCGGAGCCATTTTTTGGAGGATTTGTAAGAACAGTGCTCATTCCACATGGCCGAGAAAATGCCCAGCTCCGTGAATGTTGGCTCCCGCCCGATGATTTCGAGGATCAGATCGTATTCCTCGGGCTTCAACCCGTGGTTGGCAATCAGTTCAGGCGTGATGGCGGGTTCTTGCATCCGTGTAACGTCCCCAATGGCTGCGATTGCGCGCCTTTTAGGGCAAGGAGGGCCAAGGGGGAAGGAAAAAGCGCAAGGCGGCTGCTGGCGCTTTGGTGCGCTGCGTTGCTGGAGGTGGTCAGATATGGAAAAGGGCCAGAGCCGCTGTGGCTCTGACCCAAATCTGATCCCCGGCCCCGCGCGATGCGGGGGCGATCACTGTCTGACTGTGCCGCTTAGTTCAAGACGGAGCCATCAGTGAGCTTGTCGGGGTTTTCGCTGGCGTAGGTTTCCAGCATGGTCCGCAACTCACCAGTGGTCTGCCCCATGCGCAGCACGCCGTCGGTTTCCCACATGCCATCAAGGTTGAAGCGCAGGCCGCTCAGCTTGTCGGAGAAACTGTCGCGGAACTCGACCAGGATTTTGCGATCCGGACCCGGCTCGGTGCCGACCTCGACAACCTTGCCCAGGAACACGCCGTTTACGTCAACCACGGGCGCGCCCATGAATTCGATGTTTTCCTCAAGGAATGTCTCGCCCGCATCATTCGGGGTGGCGTTTTCGGTCAGCACTTCAGCGCTGGCAGCACCGGTCATGGCGATCAGGGCGGCGATAGAGGTCATGCGAAGCATTGTTGCTCTCCTTCAAGTCAGATGCGTTGGTGTCTTGTGTTCTGGCTACCCAACGGGATGTCCCTGTCAAAGGTTCCTGAATTTTTCGATATTGGGCGGATTTCTATGGGGGGATTAACCAAATTCTCATTGTTCAACCTCCTGATAGGGCTGAACAAACCTTGGTCACCATGAGGCGAGAATGGGCCTGTTGTGTGGGCAGGCCTGCAGCGGCTTTCCTGCCGATCTGGACGATATTTATACGGAGAGGGGCGATAAATCCGGCACTGGCGCTGAAATTTGCAGCAGTTCGTTGAATATCGCACTTAAGGGCCGACCAAGACGGCATGTGCCTGTTGACGGGAGTAAGGCTGGCTGTGACGTTGCCGATGTCGCCAAGGCTGCCTGGGGCATAGAGCGAGTATGGGCCAAAAAAAAGGCCGAGCACTAAGCTCGGCCGAAGTCCAACAGGGAGGTATGAAGGGCGACAGTGTCGCTTCCTTCGAGAGTTGATTTAGGGGTGCAATGCGCCCCGATCAAGGGCAATCAGACTTGGAAAATGGCAAGGCCGCCATGCATTTTTTGCATGGCTCGCCAGAAGTTATATTTTGCCCAGTTCTTTCATATGCTTGCGATGTGCAATAATCTCATTCTGGACGAAATCCCGGAATGCGGAAATCCGCCGGGAATGGCGCAATTCTTCCGGGTAGGCGAGGTAGACCGGCACGTCGCTGGTGTCCTCATCCTGCAGGACCGGCACCAGATCGGGAAAGTCCTCAGTCACGTAATCGGGCAGCACCCCGATGCCCAGATCATGAATGACGCCCTGCAACACACCAAAGTAATTGTTCACGGTCAGCAGCGATGACGGGTTATGGGTCATGAGTTTCTGTACCAGTACCGCGGCTGAGCCAACCTGAGCGGAACGGGGGTTCTGGCAGATCAGCCGGTGATCGACGATATCTTCGGCCTGGTCCGGCGCGCCGTTGCGTTCGACATAGCCGCGCGAGGCATAGAGTTTCATCTGCACGGTCATCAGCCGCTTGCGGATCAGATCGGCCTGGCTGGGTTCCTTCATGCGGATGGCCACATCAGCCTCGCGCATGGGCAGGTCCAGCACGCGCTCCTCCAGCATCAAATCAATCTTCAGATCCGGGTATTGCTCATAAAGCTTGGTCAGGCGCGGCGCCAGCCACAGGGTGCCAAAGCCGAAGGTAGTGGTGACGCGCAGCTCGCCAAAAACCTCTTCCTCGCTGTCGCGAATGCGGGCCGAGGCGGCCTCAAGCCGTTTTGACATCGACTTGGTGGCGTCAAACAGCAGCTCTCCCTGTTCGGTGAGAATCAACCCCCGCGCGTGGCGGTGAAACAGGGTTGAGCTGAGGCTCTCTTCCAATGCGCGAATCTGCCGACTGACCGCCGACTGCGACAAGTTCAGCTTGTCGCCCGCATGGGTCAGACTGCCTGCGTCCGCCACCGCGTGAAATATTCTAAGCTTATCCCAATCCATACCCGTCACTTTCGATGCCTCTGTCGTAGCCTATATGAAATGTATCGAAACTTTCAATTTGATAGGGCGGTCAGAAACATATTCCGGCAAAAAACAGTATACAGGTCAGCAATTGTGACCTAATATGACGCCAAGAAGTGCAAGCTAATCGAGGTTGGGGAGGCCCAGGATGAGCACGCAGAAAATTTCTCTGAACGACAAATTTGACCTGACAAAATCGCAGGTGATGCTGAACGGCACACAGGCGCTGGTGCGTCTTATGCTGATGCAGAAATACCGGGATAAGGCCGCGGGGCTGAATACGGCCGGTCTGGTCACTGGCTATCGCGGATCGCCCCTAGGCGCGGTTGATATTCAGATGAAGCGGGCGGAAAAGCATCTGACCGCCAGCGATGTCACCTTCCAGTATGGTTTGAACGAGGATCTGGCCGTGACCGCCCTGTGGGGTGCGCAGCAGGCTGAGGTTCGCGGCGAGGGCAAATACGACGGTGTGTTTGGCCTCTGGTACGGCAAGGGGCCGGGTGTTGATCGCTCTGGCGATGCGATCCGGCACGCCAATATGGCGGGCTCGTCCAAATATGGCGGTGTCCTGGTTGCCATGGGCGATGACCACACCGGCGAAAGCTCCACCGTGTTGCACCAGTCGGAATGGTCGCTGATGGATTGCTACCTGCCCATCGTCAGCCCCGCTGGCGTGCAGGAAATCCTGGACTACGGTGCCTATGGTCTGGCGCTCAGCCGGTTTTCCGGTTTGTGGGTCGGCCTGAAGACGATGAAAGACACGATTGAGGTCACCTCGGTCGTTGATGGCGATCCGGATCGGATGAAGCTGGTCACGCCAGAGTTTGACATGCCGGCAGATGGGCTGAACATCCGTCTGGATGATGACCGGTTCCGGCAGGAAAACCGGATCATCGACTACAAGCGATTTGCGGCGGAGGCCTTCAGCCACGCCAACAAGATGGACAAGCGCATGTGGGGCAAACCCGGTGCCAAGATCGGTTTTGTCGCGGCGGGCAAGAACTGGCTGGATCTGGTCCATGCCATGTCGCTGCTGAACATCGATGAAACCATGGCCGAACGGCTGGGCATCACCACCTATAAGGTCGGCCAGACCTGGCCGCTGGACATGAAGGGCTTCAACGACTGGGCCGAAGGGCTGGACCTGATCGTGGTGGTCGAAGAAAAGCGCAAGCTGATCGAGATCCAGATCAAGGAAGCCATTTTTGACGACCGTCAGGGCCGCCGTGTCTATGGCTGGTACAAAGGCGGCGCCGGGGCCATGCACCGCGAAGAGCTGTTCCCGACCAAATACGCGCTCGACCCGATCATGATCGCGGAGAAATTGGGTCAGATCCTGATCGAGGAGGGGCGCGAAACGGAGGCGATCCGCGCCGGGCTGACCGCGCTGGATGATGCCAAACGCGCCGACAACGCCGAAGAGATCGCCGCCCGTCTGCCCTATTTCTGCTCAGGTTGTCCGCATAACTCGTCAACCAAACTGCCAGATGGCAGCCGCGCCTATGCCGGGATCGGCTGTCACTTCATGGTGCAGTGGATGGATCGCGAGACCACCGGCTTTACCCATATGGGCGGCGAGGGTGTGAACTGGGTCGGCGAGGCGCCATTCTCCACCCGCAAGCACGTATTCCAGAACCTTGGCGATGGTACCTACAACCACTCCGGTGTGCAGGCGATCCGGGCGGCGCTGGCCGAGGGGACGAATATCACCTTCAAGATCCTCTACAATGACGCCGTTGCCATGACTGGCGGACAGGAGGCCGAGGGCGGGCTGACCGCACATCAGATCGCGCATGAGCTGACAGCGATGGGCGTGAAGACCATCGCCGTGGTCTATGACGAGAAAGAAGACGTCGACACCAAGCTGTTCCCGGCGGGCATGCGGATGCACGAGCGGGCTGAGCTGATGGTGGTGCAGAAGGAAATGGAGACAGTCGAAGGCGTTTCCGCCATCATCTATATCCAGACCTGTGCCGCTGAGAAACGTCGCCGCCGCAAGAAGGGCCAGTTCCCCGATCCCGATCAGCGCGTGTTCATCAACCCGGACGTCTGCGAGGGCTGCGGGGATTGTGGGGTGCAGTCGAACTGTGTCTCCATCGTGCCGAAGGAAACCGAGCTGGGCCGCAAGCGGGCGATTGACCAGTCCTCCTGCAACAAGGATTTCAGCTGCGTCAAAGGCTTCTGCCCGTCCTTCCTGACCATTGAAGGGGCCAAGATCCGCAAGGAACCAACCGCCGCATTGGATCTGCCGGACCTGCCCAAACCGGAACTGCCCGCGATTGACGGCACTCATAATGTGGTGATCACCGGGGTTGGTGGCACTGGCGTTGTCACCATCGGTGCGGTGCTGGCACAGGCGGCGCAGATTGATGGCAAGGGTGCTGGCATGATGGAAATGGCCGGCCTCGCCCAGAAGGGCGGCGCGGTGCATATCCACTGCCGCATTGCCAACAAGCCCGAAGACATCAGCGCCATCCGTGTGGCCACCGGCGAATGTGACGCGCTGATCGGGGGTGATCTGGTGGTGTCGGCTGGCGCAAAGACCATCGGTCTGATGAAAACCGGCAAGACCGGCGCGGTGGTGAACAGCCATGAGATCATCACCGGTGATTTCACCCGCGACACCGATTTCCAGCTGCCCACCGACCGGTTGCAGGTGGCACTTGAAGCGCGGTTGCGGGATCGGCTGGACCTGTTTGATGCCTCCGATCTGGCACGCGCCAGCATGGGAGATTCAATTTTCTCCAACATGATGATCTTTGGCGCAGCCTGGCAGCGCGGTCTGCTGCCAATCACGCTTGAGGCCATTCAGGAGGCGATCACCCTCAACGGGGCCGCGGTAGAGCGCAATTTGCGCGCCTTTGATATCGGTCGCTGGGCGGTGCTTTATCCGCAGGATGCCGCGCGCCTTGCGGAACCCAATGTTGTCGACCTGCCCAAGTCGCTGGAGGAGAAGATCGCCTTCCGCAAGGGGCATCTGACCGACTATCAGAGCCCCCGTCTGGCCAAACGCTATGGCAAGATGCTGGACGGCATTTCCGACAAGGCGCTGAAGGAAGCGGTGGCCCAGGGCTATCACAAGCTGCTGGCGTATAAGGACGAATACGAGGTTGCGCGCCTGTTGCTGTCCAGCCGGGAGAAGGCCGAGGCGGAGTTTGAGGGCGATCTGAAGATTTCCTACAACCTCGCGCCGCCGATGCTGACCGGCAAGGATCCTGACGGCCGCCCCAAGAAGCGTAAATTCGGCCCCGGTCTGGAACGTGGGCTGCGTCTGCTGGCGAAGTTCAAAGGCCTGCGCGGCACGCCGCTGGATGTGTTTGGCTACACCGCTGAACGCAAGATGGAGCGGGCGTTGATTGCGCAGTATGAGGCCGACATGAAGGAATGGCTGCCCAAGGCCAGCCCCGAAATCATGGCGCCGCTGATTGCGCTGGCGGAATTGCCGCTGGAGATCCGGGGCTTTGGTCCGGTGAAACAGGCCAACGAAGCCAAGGCGGCAAAACGCCGCGAGGAGCTGCTGGCCGCATTGCGTCATGGCGGCACCGAGTTGAAGACCGCCGCAGAGTAATCGACTGCAGCCGCCTCGGGCGCAGCCTCTAAAACACCAAAGAACGCTCCGGCTTGCCGGGGCGTTTTCTTTTTTGTCCATCGCGTAGGACCAGAAAGACACAGGATGGCGGGCGGGCTGTCGTGTGGCTGTTACCTCGGTTGTGCAAACCGGGATGCCGGCTCTATAGCCGAACGCGGCAGCAGGCTGCCCCTACGTAAGACCGCGACTGAGATCACGAGGCCCATCCCATGTTTCCCACCCGCAGCACGCATGGCAACATGAAAACCCAGCCATCCGGGACTGTCTCCCGGCGCGATGCGATGCGCAGCGCGCGCGATCTCTCCTATGCGCATTCCGCCCAGACCCGGCCCGGGCAGGCGATGATCCGGATGATGGAGAACGCCACTGGGCGTTTGCAACTGATTAGGCGCGCGGAGGGGTATGAGGCCGATGTCGCTGCCGGGCAAAGTTTCTGGAGCGTGATGCGCGCGCGTTACGGATTGCAATTGGAGGTGGTGCGCGGCACGCTCTCTCATATCCCGCAGGATCAGCCGGTGGTGGTGATTGCCAATCATCCTTATGGCATTCTCGACGGGCTGATGCTGGGGCATATCCTGTCCGAGGCGCGCGGTGACTTCCGTATTCTGGCTCATCAGGTGTTTCGCAAGGCTGATGATCTGTCCCGCGTCATCCTGCCGATTGATTTTGCCGAAACCAAAGCGGCGCTGAAAACCAATCTTGAGACGCGTAAGGCGGCTTTGGAGTATCTCGGACAAGGGGGCGCCATCGGGATTTTCCCCGGTGGCACCGTCTCCACCGCCGTGCGTCCTTTTCTGCGGCCAAAGGTGCCGCCGATGGACCCGATGTGGCGCGGCTTTACCGCGCGGATGATTGCCAAATCCCGCGCGGTTGTAGTGCCTATCTACTTTGACGGGCATACCTCCCGGCTGTTCCAGATGGCCAGCCATTTGCATCCCACATTGCGTATGGGGCTGTTAATCAAGGAGTTTCGCAAACGCGTCGATACGCCGGTGCGCGTGTCTATTGGGACTCCGATCGGACGCGATGTGCTGGACCCGCTGGCAAGTGACGCAAAAGCAATGATGGATTTCCTGCGCAAAGCCACGTATGAGCTGTCACCAACGCCACTCAAATCCTATGACTACGGGTATGAGTTTGAGGAGAAACATCGCGCCTGAGCGCACAGCGAGAGAGACAGATGGCTGTAGGTATCTTTGATTCCGGCCTTGGCGGGCTGACCGTGCTGAATGCCGTGCAGGAGCGGCTCCCGGATGTGGACTTCCTCTACTATGCGGATAGCGCGCATGCGCCTTATGGTGTGCGCGATGCCGAAGATATTTATCAGCTGACCAAAGCGGCGGTTGAGGACATGTGGTCCAAGGGCTGCAATCTTGTGGTCCTGGCCTGCAACACCGCGTCGGCGGCAGCGCTGCGGCGGATGCAGGAAGCCGGTGTCCCCGAAGGCAAGCGGGTGCTGGGCGTCTTTGTGCCGCTCATTGAGGCGCTGACAGAACGGCAATGGGGCGACAATTCCCCACCGCGCGAGGTGGAAACCAAACATGTCGCGCTTTTTGCGACCCCGGCGACCGTTGCCAGCCGGGCGTTCCAGCGTGAACTGGCATTCCGCGCCATTGGCGTCGATGTGGAGGCGCAGGCCTGTGGCGGTGTTGTGGATGCTATCGAAGATGGTGACATGATCCTCGCCGAAGCCTTGGTGCGCAGCCATGTGGATGCGCTGAAACGCAAGATGCCAGAGCCGCAGGCTGCGATCCTTGGCTGCACCCATTACCCGCTGATGGAAGAGATCTTTCAGGCCGCACTGGGCAGGGATGTGCAGGTGTTCAGTCAGGGCAGATTGGTCGCCGACAGTCTGGCGGATTACCTTGAGCGTCACCCGCAGATGATGGGGCAGGGGCAAGGGGGGTATTACACCACCGGTATGCCCGCCCGCGTCAGTGACCGCGCGACGCAGTTCTTGCGACGAGAGATGATCTTTCAGGCCGCTTAAGCGCAAACGCCCCGGAACACTGCTAAATGCTTGTTCCAGGTCAAAGTGCTCACGGCTCTGTCCCTTTATTTCTCTCCGCAGACGGCTGCGGAACCGACATATCACATCGAAAGACGAGGTCTGACATGACCCATAAAGTAGCTATTCTTGGCGCCTCCGGTTACACCGGCGCTGAACTGGTGCGGCTGATTGCCCAACACCCTACGATTGAGATCGCGGCTCTCTCCGCTGAGCGTAAGGCCGGAATGACCATGGCCGAGGTGTTCCCGCACCTGCGCCATCTGGAGCTGCCCCGGCTCTGCAAAATTGGCGAGATTGATTTCTCCGGTATCGACCTGTGTTTCTGTGCCCTGCCGCATAAGACCAGCCAGGAGGTGATCGCCGCCCTGCCGCAGGATCTGAAGATCGTCGATCTGTCTGCGGACTTCCGGCTGCGGGACCCGGCGGAATACGAGAAATGGTACGGCAACCCCCACGCGGCCCTCGCCCAACAGAAAGAGGCGGTTTATGGCCTCAGCGAGTTTTACCGCGAGGAAATCAAATCCGCGCGTCTGGTGGCAGGCACCGGTTGTAATGCCGCCACGGGCCAGTTTGCCCTGCGGCCGCTGATCGCGGCCGGGGTGATTGACCTGGATGACATCATTCTGGATTTGAAATGCGCGGTCTCTGGCGCGGGTCGGTCGCTCAAGGAGAACCTGCTGCATGCGGAGCTGAGCGAAGGCTACCATGGTTATGCCGTCGGCGGCACGCATCGGCACTTGGGTGAGTTTGATCAGGAGTTCAGCAAGATCGCAGGCCGCCCGGTCAAGGTGCAGTTTACCCCGCATCTGGTGCCCGCCAATCGCGGCATTCTGGCGACTGTCTATGTCAAAGGGGACGCGCAGGCGATCCATGACACCTTTGCCAAGGCTTATGCGGATGAGCCGTTTATTGAGCTGCTGCCCATCGGAGAAGCGCCCTCAACCCGGCATATCCGTGGCTCCAACTTCTGCCACATCGGGGTAGCGGCGGACCGGATTGAAGGCCGCACGATTGTCATCGCGGCGCTGGATAACCTGACAAAAGGTAGCAGCGGTCAGGCCTTGCAGAATGCCAACCTGATGTTAGGTGAGGAGGAGACAACCGGGCTGATGATGGCGCCGCTGTTCCCCTAACGACCCAAAGGTCTGGCGCAACATGCGCCGGACCCCCACCCAAAGAGGCCGCGATGAAGTCACTGAAAAAACAGCGCCGCATCCAGATCATCGCACTGACCACCGTGGCACTTGTGGTCGCCACGGCGCTGATTGGCTATGCCATGCGTGACGGGATCAACTTCTTCCGCTCCCCCAGCCAGGTGATCGCTGAGCCGCCAGAAGGCAGCGAGGTGTTTCGCATCGGTGGTCTGGTGGAAGAAGGCAGCATCATACGCGGTCAGGGTGAGACGCTGCGCTTTGTGGTGACAGACGGCGGCGCCTCTGTGCCGGTGACCTATACGGGCGTTCTGCCCGATCTCTTCTCCGAAAACCAAGGTATGGTCGGCACCGGTCGCTACATCAACGGCACCTTTGAAGCGTCTGAAATTCTTGCCAAACATGATGAAACCTACATGCCGAAAGAAGTGATGGACGCGCTGAAAGAGCAGGGCGTCTATCAGGAGCCGGAAACCTAAATTCCCTCTGCCCGAGGGCGCATCTCAAGGGTGTTGCGCCCTCAGCGCGCGCTCAGGTCCGGGTGCGCTCATTTTTGACTGTCATGCTGGTGTCCCACTCCAATTGAAGGGACTGACCCATGCAAGACATCAAAGCCATCGCTCAGGAAATCGTTGCCCGCGAAGGCGGCTATGTTGACGACTCGGATGATCCGGGTGGGGCTACCAAACATGGCGTGACATTGGGTACGCTACAGCGTCTTGGCATGGATTTGACGCGCGATGGCCGTATCGACAAGGCTGATGTGGCCGCCGTCAGCCAGGTGCAGGCGGTGGACCTTTATATCCGGCACTATTTCAACAAACCGCGCATCGCAGCCCTGCCGGAGATGCTGCATCCTTCGGTCTTTGACATGTATGTCAACGCCGGGGCCAATGCGGTGCGGATCCTGCAACGACTGCTGGTGCAGATGGGATATGAGCTGGCAGTGGATGGGCGGATTGGTCCCAAAACCGCCGGGGCCGCCCGCGCCGCGGCCAAGATTGGCCGGGTGGCGCTGCGTGATGCCTATGGCGTGGCCCGTCGCAACTATTACTTCCGCATCGCCGATCGCCGCCCTGCCAGCCGCAAATACGCCCGCACTCGCAAGGGTGGCAAAGGGGGCTGGATCCTGCGGGCCGAAAGCTTCATCTCGCCGCAATACCACTTGAGTGAGGCCGAATTTCAGGCGCGGGTGGCGGCATGGGGCTGATTGCGGATGTGTTGCGGGGCCTGTTCGGGCGGGAGCGCAATGTGGTTGCCGAAACGCTGGAGGTGTTTCGCGAAAACGCGGAAGCCGGCGCGGTAAGGGATCACACCGGCCGGGCCGATGCGCTGGCGCAATTCGCAGCGGAATTCGCCCGCAGTCAGGCCGGGCACGGCCCCGTTAGTCGGTTTGATCGCTGGATGGATGGCGTGAACCGCCTGCCACGGCCCTTGCTGGCGCTGTCGACGCTGGCGCTGCTTGGCTCAGCCATGGTGGACCCGTTGTGGTTCGCCGCCCGCATGCAGGGGCTGGCACTGGTGCCGGAACCGCTCTGGTGGCTACTTGGGGTGATTGTCTCGTTTTATTTCGGCGCGCGTCAGCAGTTGAAAAGCCAAGGCTTCCAGCGTGAGATTGCCGCCAGCCTGGCACAGGCCCCCGCGGTGGCGGCAAATGTGTCCCGGATCAATGAATTGCGGGCGTCCGAGCCTGCGGCCCCCGCGATGTCTGATCCTTCCGAAAGGGACGATCACCACGGTGTAAATGAAAGTAAAGAAACGGAAAATCCAGCGTTGTCTGAATGGATAGAACTATCCAAGGCAGCCAAATGAAGGATGGGCGCGGGTTGCCTTCAGGCGCATGCGGGCAGGGGCACGGGCGGGAACACTGCGGCGTGAGGACGCGCCGATTGCGATTGGCGGCCTTGCCGGATCGCCCTATAGATAGGCTATGATTACAGAACTCGGTCACTTCGCCCTTATCCTCGCTTTTGTGATTGCCATCGTACAGATGGTGGTGCCGCTGGTTGGCGCCCATTTCCGATGGCCCGGCTGGATGTCGGTTGCGGAACCTGCGGCACAGGCGCAGTTCTTCTTCACAGGCTTTGCCTTTTTGGCGCTGATGTGGGCGTTCATCACCTCCGACTTCTCGCTGCGGCTGGTTGCGCTCAACAGTCATTCCGCCAAGCCGATGCTGTATAAAATCTCTGGCACCTGGGGCAACCATGAAGGCTCAATGTTGCTGTGGGTGCTGATTGTCAGCCTGTTCGGGGCGGTGGCCTCGGTATATGGAAACGGCCTGCCGCCAACGCTAAAGGCGCGGGTGCTGGCGGTTCAGGCAGCGATTGGTGTCGCGTTCTTTGCTTTCATTCTGTTTACCTCCAACCCGTTTCTGCGCCTTGCAGTGCCGCCGTTTGACGGGCAGGGGCTGAACCCGTTGTTGCAGGATCCGGGCCTCGCCTTTCATCCGCCGTTCCTCTACCTCGGCTATGTCGGGTTGAGCATGGCGTTTTCCTTTGCGGTGGCGGCCCTAATTGAAGGCCGTGTCGATGCGGCCTGGGGGCGCTGGGTGCGGCCCTGGACGCTGGCGGCCTGGATCTTCCTCACCATCGGCATCGCGCTGGGGTCCTGGTGGGCCTACTACGAGTTGGGCTGGGGCGGATTCTGGTTCTGGGATCCGGTTGAGAACGCGTCCTTCATGCCCTGGTTGCTGGCGGCGGCGCTGCTGCATTCCGCCATTGTGGTTGAGAAACGCGAGGCGTTGAAAAGCTGGACCATCCTGCTGGCGATCCTGGCCTTTGGCTTCTCCCTGATCGGTACCTTTATCGTGCGTTCGGGGCTGCTGACCTCGGTCCATGCCTTTGCCAGCGACCCGGAACGGGGCGTGTTTATCCTGTATATTCTGGCGTTTTTCACCGGTGGTGCGCTGCTGCTGTTTGCGCTGCGCGCACAGGCGATGCAGGCCAAAGGCGTCTTTGGTCTGGTGAGCCGCGAAACCGCGCTGGTGGCCAATAATATCCTTCTGGCGGTGAGCTGTTTTGTGGTCTTCTTCGGCACGCTCTGGCCGGTGGTGGCGGAGATGGCCTTTGACCGCAAGCTGAGCGTCGGTCCGCCGTTCTTCAATGCGGCCTTCACCCCCTTCATGGTGGTGCTGGGTGCGATCCTGCCGGTGGGCGCGATGCTGCCGTGGAAACGCGGTCTTTTGGGGCGCACGGCCTGGCGCCTGCGCTTTGTTTTTGCGCTGGCTGTTGCACTTGGCGTGCTGGCCTGGGCGATGCAGACCGGTCGCTCCGGGCTGGGGCCGATTGGGCTGTTTATCGGTGTCTGGGTGGTTGTTGGCGCTTTTGCGGATCTTTGGCTGCGGGGCAGTGCGACCGGGCGTTGGCAGCGTCTGTTGCGCCTGCCGCGTGCCGACTGGGGCAAGGCGCTGGCCCATGCGGGTCTGGGCGTCACGATCTTTGCCATCGCCGGGCTGACCGCCTGGCAGGATGAGGATATTCGGATTGCCGAGGTGAACCGGCCCTTCAACGTCGGGGCCTATACGCTGGAATTGCAGAATGTGCGCCGTGTTCAAGGGCCCAACTACCTCAGCACGATGGCAGATATCGAAGTGACCCGTGCTGGTCGGTTTGTGGCGCTGCTGAACCCGGAAAAGCGGGACTACCCGGTCTCGCGCATGCCCACCACCGAAGCCGCAATCGACTACCGGTTCCTGCGCGATCTTTATGTGGTGATCGGCGACCAGCAGGCCAATGGCGGCTGGACGGTGCGGACCTATATCAAACCATTGGCCAACTGGATCTGGGGCGGCTGCCTTCTCATGTCGCTTGGTGGCCTGCTGAGCCTGACAGATCGGCGGTTCCGCGTTGCGGCCGGCGCGCGCCGTCGCCCGCGTGAAGGAGTGCCAGCGGAATGAGACATGCGTTTCTTGCCCGGCTGTTGCTGTCGTTGACGCTGCTGGCCCCGATGGTGGTGACCAGCACCCCGGCGCTGGCGGTTGAACCCGACGAAATTCTGGAAGATCCGGTGCTGGAAGGCCGCGCGCGTGAGCTGTCCAAGGACCTGCGCTGTCTGGTGTGTCGCAACGAGAATATCGACGAAAGCAACGCCGATCTGGCCCGTGATCTGCGCCTTCTGGTGCGCGAACGCCTGGTTGCAGGCGACAGCAATGATGAGGCGATGGATTTCATCGTGGAGCGTTACGGCGAATATGTTCTGCTCAGCCCCCGGGCAAGTGGCGCAAACTGGCTGCTCTATGCGGCTGGTCCCCTGATGCTGGTGCTGGCGCTGATACTGGCCGGGGGTTATATCCGCACCCGCAGCCGCACCCCAAGCGCGGAGGATCCCGGCGCAGAGGGGCTCAGCGCGCAGGAGCGGGCACAACTGGATCGTATTCTGAAAGACTGACCGTTCGATATCGGTGGTTTTCGATGCCACGTACCGCGGATCGCTTGGGCCACAACCCTTCCGGCACCTGGCGACAGGGGCGCACCGTTTGGGTGGTTTTGCCGCGCGAGGTTACGCGGCGTTTGCCTTTTCCTGCGGGCTTGCATAGGCAAGTCTGCGAAAAACCTTTAACCACGAGGCCCTTTGATGGATTACCAGGAAATTCTGTTCTCGCTGGAAGACGGCTTGGCCGTTGTGACGCTGAACCGCCCCGCCAAGATGAACGCCTTGACCGGTCTGACGCGGGCGGAAATCACCCATGCGATGCAGCGTGCCGGAAAAGAGGCCCGTGCCGTGGTGCTGACCGGCTCCGGCGTGTCGTTCTGTTCGGGTCAGGATCTGTCCGATGCGGCAAGCCAGGGCAAGCTGGATCTGGAGCGCACCCTGCGCGATGAATACACCCCGATGCTGGAGGCGATCTACAACTGCCCGGTGCCGACCATCGCTGCGGTCAATGGCCCAGCGGCGGGCGCGGGCGCCAATCTGGCGCTGGCCGCAGATGTGGTGATCGCAACAGAAAGCGCCTATTTCATGCAGGCCTTTGCCCGCATTGGCCTGATGCCCGATGCCGGTGGCACCTGGTTCATGCCGCGCCAGATGGGCATGGCAAAGGCGATGGGGGCTGCGCTGTTTGCCGATAAGATCACTGCCAAACAGGCGAGCGACTGGGGCATGATCTGGGAGGCCATTCCGGATGCCGAATTCGACGCCCATTGGCGCGCCCGTGCGGCCTATCTGGCCTCTGGTCCGACCCGTGCCTTTGGCGCGATCAAGACGGCAATCCGCGATGGCTATGGCAACAGCCTGCCGGAGCAACTGTCCGAAGAGGCGCATCTGCAAGGTCAATGTGGCAAGACCCGCGATTTCATGGAAGGGGTTACCGCCTTCATGGAAAAACGTCCGGCGAAATTCGAAGGTCGCTGAGGCGCTACGATCCGCGTCTGACTCTCGAACAGTACAAATGAAAAAACCCGCCCTTCCGCAATGCGGTAGGGCGGGTTTTTTGCTGCGTTCGTGCGGGCTCTGCCGGGGCGGGCCAGATCAATTGACCCACCGCAGCGGAGCTATTTATCAACCACTGCGGGCGACCAGCGCAACATGCTCGGCCAGGTTGAAGGTGGTACCGGCATTGATCAGACGCACCACTTCTTCGCCATTGGCCACCAGGAAGGCATCGGTGCCGCCATCGTCATTGGCGCGGGTGACCACGTCCAGCTCCGGCTCTTCCTCGTCTTCATCGTAGTAGTAAATCACGCGGTCATCATCGGCGGTGAAATCGGTGATGGTGGCCTGCTCATCCTCGCTCAGCCAGGCGCCGGTCTCAAAGCTGTCGCTGCCATTGCCACCGGTCACCGTGTCGTTGAGACCAAAGAGCACCGAGTCATCGCCTGCTCCTGCATTGATGGTGTCGCCTTCGCCATCCTGATCCGCGGTGTAGTCGACGTTCAGCAGCGCATTAACCTCTGCTTCGGAGGTGGGTGTCGCACGGCCTTGAACGATGTCCTCATACGCGCCCTCATCCAGGATTCCGGCGGCGATAATAATGTCATCGCCCTGGCCCCCGACGAGGTGATCCGCACCGCGGGTATCGATCAGGGTGTCGTCCCCTGCGTTGCCGCGCATGAAGTCATCGCCGTTACCGCCTACCAGAGTGTCTTCGCCGTCGCCACCGAAGATATTGTCGGCCGCTGATCCACCATCCAGCGTATCATCGCCGGCGCCACCTTCGATGGTGTCAGGACCACCACGGGCGTCGATATTGTCGTCCCCAGCGCCGCCAAGCAGGTTTTCGCTGCCGGTTGTGCCAAACAGCAGATCCGCGCCGTCAGTGCCTTCGACAACGGTTTCATTGTTGTCTTCGTTACCGCTTTCGTTGGCGCCAGACTCGGCGCTATCGGAATCATCGGAGTCATTGATGATCACGCCGGCCAGCAGGCCAACCCCAAGCAATGTCATGAGCATAACCACGGTGCGTCTCCCGTTAAGGTTTAATTAGCAATTAGCGACATGCCTATTCAGGAGGTAGAATTCCGTCAATCGAAACCCGCCGTAATTGAGTAAAATGCGATCAAACAGGTTAACCAGGTTTCCGAATTGGAAACATCGACTGCCTATCCTTTTGATTGTCGCACTCACCGAAAGACGTAGTCCTGCAATCAAAAGATGTATCGCTGATAGGGGCGCGCAGATCTGTCGCGCCCTCATCGTATCGGCTGAGGTCACGAAAAAACCCTGCCTCCGAAAAGGCAGGGTTTGCAGTTTTCTATCGCCGATGATGCGATGACGCAGCCTGCGTTTAGCGGCTTTCGATATCGATGTAGTCGCGGGCGGTTTCGCCGAGATAGAGCTGACGCGGGCGACCGATTTTGTTCTGTGGATCCGCGATCATTTCCTTCCACTGCGAAATCCAGCCGACGGTGCGCGACAGCGCGAAGATCGGTGTGAACATCGAGGTCGGGAAGCCCATCGCCTCAAGGATGATGCCGGAGTAGAAATCCACGTTCGGGAACAGTTTCTTCTCGATGAAGTATTCATCGTTGAGCGCGGTCCGCTCCAGTTCCTTAGCGACCTGCAGGAGCGGGTTGTTTTCAACACCCAAAAGCTCCAGCACCTCGTCGGCGGATTGCTTCAGCACCTTGGCGCGCGGATCGGTGTTCTTGTAGACCCGGTGGCCAAAGCCCATCAGACGGAACGGATCGTTCTTGTCCTTGGCGCGTTCGATGAACTCAGGGATGCGGTCGACGGAACCGATTTCCTTGAGCATCTCCAGACAAGCCTGGTTGGCACCACCATGGGCCGGCCCCCAGAGACAAGCGATGCCCGCCGCAATACAGGCGAACGGGTTGGCACCGGATGAGGACGCCAGACGCACGGTGGAGGTTGAGGCGTTCTGTTCGTGATCGGCATGCAGGATGAAGATCCGGTCCATCGCACGGGCAAGGATCGGGTCGACATGGTATTCTTCTGCCGGAACGGAGAAACACATGTGCAGGAAGTTCGCCGCGTAATCCAGATCGTTGCGCGGATACACAAAAGGCTGGCCGATCGAATACTTATAGGCCATCGCAGCGATGGTGGGCAGTTTTGCGATCAAACGGATCGCGGCCACTTCCCGCTGCCAGGGATCATTGATGTCGGTGGAATCGTGGTAGAAGGCCGACATGGCGCCGACCACACCCACAAGGGTCGCCATCGGGTGCGCATCCCGGCGGAAGCCGCGGAAGAAGTTGTGCATCTGCTCGTGCACCATGGTGTGACGGGTCACGCGGGTCTCGAAATCTTCCAGCTGAGCCGCGGTCGGCAGTTCACCATAAAGCAGCAGATAGCAGACTTCTAGGTGGTGCGATTTGGATGCCAGCTGGTCAATCGGGTAGCCGCGGTGCAGCAGTTCGCCCTTGCCACCGTCGATATAGGTGATGGTGCTGTCGCAGCTCGCAGTGGAGGTAAAGCCGGGATCATAGGTAAACACACCGGCCTGGCCATAGAGCTTGCGGATATCCAGAACATCGGGCCCGGTCGTCGGCGAGAAAATGGGAAGCTCGTAAGTTTCGCCATTCAGGCTGAGCTGGGCGGTTTTTTTTGTATCGGTCATAGATGTCCCTTCCTGATACAGGCACGAAAGCGGGGGAGGCCCCCGCCTTGTGCAGGCAGCACCTGCACGGCAATCGCGCAGGTGAGGTCATAGCGGTACCGACTTACCCAGCGGTTAACGACAGGGTCAGCCAGCAACGTCGGAGAGTCGGGCCAGTGTTTCGTCCCGGCCCAGAATCAGCATCATGTCGAAAACTGAAGGGGTTACCGCACGACCAGCCAGCGCCGCCCGCAAGGGACCCGCCAGTTTGCCGAACTTGGTATCCTGTGCTTCTGCAAATGCGTTCAGAAGCGCCTCCAGATCGTCTCGGGACCAGCTAGCATTTTGCAGCTGCGGCGTCAATTCACCCAGTATACCGTCGGATACAGATACAAGGGCCTTAGCGGCCTTCTGATCGGGTTCAATCGGCCGCGAGGTCAGAATAAAATGAGCTTTTTCAAGCAGCTCTGGGAATGTCTTGGCGCGGTCCTTGAGGCAATACATCGCACGTTCAAGATCGTTTGACTGAACGTCATTTAACTGTGGCTTGTCAGCTGCCGCCAGATAGGCCTGAAGCTCATTCCGCAGTGCAGCATCATCGCTGATGGCGATATGCTGACCGCAAAGGTTTTCCAGCTTCTTGGTATCAAACCGCGCCGGGCTTTTGCCGATGCCGTCAAGGTCGAACCAATCGCGCGCCTGCGCATCGGTAAAGAACTCATCATCGCCATGGCTCCAGCCCAGACGGGCCAGGTAGTTGCGCATGCCCGCAGCCGGATAGCCCATCGCCTGATATTCCTGCGCGCCCAAGGCACCATGGCGTTTGGAGAGTTTTTTGCCATCGGGGCCGTGGATCAGCGGGATATGCGCCCAGACCGGCACATCCCAGCCCATCGCCTCGTAGATCATCATCTGACGCGCGGCGTTATTGAGGTGGTCATCGCCTCGGATCACATGAGTCACGCCCATATCGTGATCGTCCACCACAACGGCCAGCATATAAACAGGGGTCCCGTCTGAACGCAGCAGGATCATATCATCGAGCTGGTCATTCTTGATCGTAACATCGCCCTGAACCTCATCGCGGATCACTGTGGTGCCGTCCTGCGGAGCCTTGATGCGGATCACGTAAGGCGCGTCCGGATGATCGGCCTCTGCCGCATCGCGCCAGGGCGAACGGTAGAGAGTCGATTTCCCCTCGGCTTTTGCCTGATCGCGGAAGGCCGCGATTTCTTCTTGTGTGGCGAAGCACTTATAAGCCTTGCCTTCCGCAAGCAGCTCACGGGCGACAGCGGCGTGACGTTCGGCGCCTTCGAACTGGCTGACCACCTCGCCGTCGTGATCAAGGCCGAGCCAGGCCATGCCCTGCAGGATTGCGGCCGTCGCCTCGGGATTGGAGCGCTCGCGGTCGGTGTCCTCGATCCGCAACAGGAACTTGCCGCCGCGGCCACGGGCATAAAGCCAGTTGAACAGCGCGGTGCGGGCGCCGCCGATATGCAGATAGCCTGTGGGCGAGGGGGCGAAACGGGTGACGACCGGTTTGGACATGGGGGTGATTTACCTTTTGGAAACCATGGAAGGGCTAGTTTTGTCGCCTGTCTACCGAGCCAGAAGGCAAGGAGCAAGCATGCGCGCCCTGGGCGTCCTTGATGGTCTGCTGCAATCCCAACGCGGGGATCTCTTTCCCTGGGTGCCGGTCTTGTTCGGGATTGGCATTGGTCTGTTTTTCTCACTCAGGGTTGAGCCGGGGCTGGCGCATTATCTTTGGGGCGCCGGGATGGGCTGCGCCGCGCTGGCGATGCTGTGGCGCGGCGACCGCCAGGATGCTGTGGTCTTTCTGGGCTGGATACTGCTGCTGGTCGCCCTCGGGTTTGCCACCGCCGGGTTGCGCGCCTATGCGGTTGAAGCGCCTGTGCTTCAGTACCGCAGCTATGGCGCGGTGGAGGGGCGGGTGATTGCCATCGACCGCTCTGCCCGTGACCGGCTGCGGATCACGCTGGACCAGCCTTATCTCGACCGCATCTCGCCAGATCAGACCCCTGCACGGGTGCGGCTGTCGTTGCCGGACGGGGCGCGGGTGCCGCGCATCGGCGACCGGGTGATGACCACGGCCCATCTGATGCCGCCACAGGGTCCGGTTGAACCGCATGGGTTTGATTTCCGGCGACATGCCTGGTTTCAACAGCTTGGCGCGGTGGGCTACACCCGTGTGCCGGTGCTGATCGTGAGCCACGGCCCGCGTGATCTGCCGGTTGAGCAGTTGCGCCAGCGGCTCTCCACCGGCATCCGTTCGCAGATGCCGGTGGCGACCGGCGGCTTTGCCTCGGCCATAACCACGGGCGATCGTTCGGCGATCCCCCGCGCGGCGCTGGAGGCGTTGCGGGCCAGTAACCTAGCTCATTTGTTGGCAATTTCCGGGCTGCATATGGGACTGCTGGCTGGTGTTGTCTTTGGCGGGCTGCGGCTGTTGTTGGCGCTTGCGCCAGCCATTGCGCAGCGTCTCGACACCAAAAAAGTGGCGGCGGTTGGCGCCTTGCTTACGGCCAGCGCCTATCTGTTGCTGTCTGGGATGCAGGTGGCCAGCACGCGGGCCTATATCATGGTGGCCATGATGTTGGTGGCGGTGCTGCTGGACCGGCGGGCGCTGTCGCTTCGCGCGGTGGCGCTGGCAGCAATGGTGATCCTGCTCATGCGTCCGGAAAGCCTGCTCAGCTCCGGATTTCAGATGAGTTTTGCAGCCACAACCGCCTTGATCGTGATCTTTGGCGGCCTGCGAGACCGGCTGACCCCGCGTAGTCCGCGCTGGCTGCGGATGGCGGCGGGTATTGTGCTGTCCTCGCTGATTGCGGGACTTGCAACCGCGCCATTTGGGGCCGCGCATTTCAACATGATTTCGCATTACGGGTTGTTGGCCAATGTCCTGGCGGTGCCGGTGATGGGGGCGCTGGTGGTGCCGGCTGCAGTTCTGGCGCTTTGCCTCGCGCCAGTGGGGGCATCATGGATTGGCCTTGCGTTGATGGATCTGGGGATCAGCTGGATCCTGTTTGTTGCCAATTGGGTTGCCGCTCTTGACGGCGCGCAGGGGGCGGTGACGATGCCGCCAGCATCGGTGCTGCCACTGGTGGCTTTTGGGGGGCTGTTGCTTGGCCTTTGGCGGGGGCGGTTGCGCCTTCTTGGTGTGCCGGTGCTGATTGGGGGGGGGATGATCTGGTATGGCAGCCCGCGCCCTGAGGTTCTGGTGGCGCCCAATGGCGGCATCGTCGGGGTCCTGACGGCGGAGGGCCGGGCCCTGTCGCGTGCAAAGGGGCATGGCTATGCGGCGGAACGTTGGACGGAAAATGACGGACGTTTGCAGACACAGGAGGAGGGCGCGGAATTGTGGCCGCTAATTGCCGGGTCAGAGGCGCCCGGTAAATCGGTCACCGCATATCTGGCGGCGACGGATCAACGGCTGACCCATGTGATCGGCAAGGCAGCGGCCGAGGCAATAACCGAATGTACAGCCGGTGAGGTGATCATCAGCGCCAAATCAGTGGCGCCGATCGGGGACTGTCTGGTGTTTGACGCAGATGCGCTGAATCGTCTGGGCAGCGTTCAGATGGATGCGGAGGGGCGCTGGATTTCGGTGCGAGATGTGGTGGGCACGCGTCTGTGGAGCCGCGATCCGTAGACATCACGATCAAGTCCATAACAACAATCCAATGATGTTTGGTGCTGACACTGACCGATGTTAACCATGATTTTGGTCGGTGATCATCCGGGCCTTGGCTCACTCAGCCTGCCGCTGACAGGGCGGCAACTACAGGATTGGTGTTTTAGACTGCACTCGCGTGGTGTCAGGATTCAGCGTCTGGCCAGTCTATGCTCGCTCAGCACCTAGGGCGCCAAGCGACGCAGACCAACCACAAGTGAGAGAGCGGCCAAAACAAAGGCTGCGTCTCGTTAGGCCTATGTCGCGTGACCTCATATCGTAGTGCCCCTCGCACACTGTTCGTCACGCAGGGCTCTTAACCTCATCAATGTGCCTGTCCCAAGATGCCGCACTTCCGCCTAGGACACGGGGGGGGGCGTGATGTCGATCAGTAGGTGCGGATGAGGCCGACGAGGCGGCCTTGCACCTTTACCTGATCCTGCGGGTAGCGGCGGGTTTCATAGGCAGGGTTGGCGGCCTCCAGCGCGATGGTGCTGCCCTTGCGATAGATGCGTTTCAGCGTGGCTTCTTGCCCCTCTACCAGGGCCACCACCACGTCGCCATTGTCTGCCACCGCCGTTTCCCGGATCACGACGATATCACCATCGTTGATCCCAGCCTCGATCATGGAGTCGCCGCGCACCTCCAATGCAAAATGCTGCCCTTGCGCCGAGAGCATGGAGGCGGGAACAGCGACCTGATGAGAGACCTGATTGATGGCCTCAATCGGAACACCGGCAGCGATGCGTCCCATCACCGGCAGTTCCATCGCGGCGATCATCGCAGGCGCCGATACCTGATTTGCAGGGCTCGGGGCAGGAGGTGCCACCTCCGCCGTCTGAGCGGTTTTGCCAAGGCTGTCCGGCAGGCGAATAATCTCAATCGCGCGGGCCCGATGGGCGAGACGGCGAATGAAGCCGCGCTCCTCCAGCGCGGTGATCAGCCGGTGGATGCCGGATTTGGACCGCAAATCCAGCGCCACCTTCATCTCATCAAAGCTGGGCGGGACGCCATCCTTCTGCAGGCGTGTGTGGATGAAATCCAGCAAATCCAATTGCTTCTTCGTCAGCATGACATCCCTCTCAACCGCTCGATGTTTCTCTTTGTTCTACGCATGTTCCCGTTTTGTGTCAACGGGTCCTTGCGTAAAACCTGTCATATCCAGAGGAATTGACGATGAATTGTTGGCAAAGTGAAAGCGGAGCGCCCTGTTAGATCACAATATAGGCGAGCGGTTCGCCCTTGCCTCGGGGGGGGTCATGCGGGGGACGAATGGCGAGGGCGTTGGACTCGGCCAGAAGGGTCAGCCGAGCGCTGTCCTGATCGTCGAAGACATGCAGATCGCCGCCGTTTAACCTGGCGCGCATATAATGTGTTCGCGGGCCGTTTGCAGGCAGGTCATGAGCCAGATCTGCGGTCGCTGGCTGCTGATCCAGAGGTGACAAACCTTGCATTAAGCGCAGCATGGGCAACAGAAAGATATGCCCGCAAACCATTGCAGAAACAGGATTTCCCGGCAGTCCCACCATCGCGGAGCGGCCCAGCGTTCCAGCCATCAGCGGCTTTCCCGGACGCATCGCAACCTTGTAGAACGCGCGCGACATGCCAAGCCCCTCGGTCACCCCGGCGACCAGATCGTGATCCCCAACCGAGGCCCCGCCAATGGTGACGATCAGGTCGGCGTCCTGCGCCAGATCCAGCGCCATGCGAAGGCTGCTTTCAGTGTCGCGGGCGATGGGCAAAATCCGGGGCTCAGCACCTGCAGCGCTCAGCATGGCGTCCAGCCCAAAGGTGTTGGAGGCGATGATCTGATCCGGGCCGGGGCTTTCGCCGGGCAGGACCAGCTCATCCCCGGTGGAGATCAGCGCCACTGTTGGTTTGCGGTGCACGGGCACCTCGGCGATGTTCATCGCCGCGAGCAGGGCGATATCCGCCGGTGTCAGGATGCGTGGCGCATCAACAGTGGTGCCGATTTGAAAATCGCCACCTTTGGCGCGGATGTTGTGGCCAGGTCCGGGATGCTCCGTGATGGTCAGCAAGGATCCGGTAATACTGGTATCCTCTTGTATAACAACGAAATTTGCACCTTCAGGCACTGGTGCGCCAGTGAAGATCCGCACCGCCTGGCCGGGGCCGACGCGCCCCTGAAACCCGTGGCCAGCAGCGCTTTCTCCGATGACTTTGAACATTGCATCCCGCTCGACCTCTGCCGACTTCACCGCGTAACCGTCCATGGCGGAGGCAGCAAAGGGGGGCTGGTCCCGGTTGGCGGACACAGGTCTTGCCAGCACGCGGCCAGCAGCGGCGCGCAGGGGAACGGTCTCCACCTCAAGCGGTGCCACCAGGTCAAGAAGTGTGGTCAATGCATCGGAAACTGAGATCATTTAGGCCTCGTATCGTCCTGATTTTCCGCCATCTTTCAATGTTACACGGATGCCGCCGATTTCCATCGCCTTGTCGACGGCCTTGGCCATGTCATAGACCGTGAGCGCGGCGGTAGAGACCGCGGTCAGCGCCTCCATTTCGACGCCGGTCTGGCCTGTGGTTTTCACGGTCGCCGTGATGTTTACGCCGGGCAGATCGGGGTCGAGGGTCAGATTCACGGCAACCTTGGTCACGGGCAGCGGATGGCAGAGCGGGATGATGTCCGGTGTCTTCTTGGCCCCCATGATGCCTGCAAGCCGCGCCACCGACAGTACATCGCCCTTCTTTGCGCGACCTTCTGCAATGATATCATAGGTTTCGCGCGCCATGGTGATGTGACCCACAGCGGTGGCGATCCGCGAGGTGACTGCCTTGTCCGAGACATCGACCATATGGGCGTCGCCCTTGCCGTCGAAATGGGTGAGGGGCATTACATTGCCCCCGGCATCAGCGGATTTGCGAGGATGTCACGGGTCGCGGCGGCCACGTCATCCTGACGCATCAGGCTTTCACCGATGAGGAAGCTGCGCGCGCCGTAGCGGGCCATATCAGAGAGATCCGCAGGCGTGGACAGCGCGCTTTCACAGACAATGGTCCGATCGGCGGGAACCAGACGGGACAGGGTGCGGGTGGTGTCCAATGTGGTCTCAAAGGTTTTGAGATTGCGGTTGTTGATGCCAAGGAGAGGTGATTTCAGCATGCAGGCGCGATTCAGCTCTTCCTCGTCATGAACCTCCAGCAGCACGTCCATATTCCAATCAGCGGCGGCGGCTTCCAGCTCTGCTGCCTGCGTGTCGGAGACAGAGGCAAGAATGATCAGGATACAGTCAGCACCAAGCGCACGGGCCTCAGCCACCTGATAGGGATCATACATGAAATCTTTGCGCAAGGCCGGGAGAGAACAGGCCTCGCGCGCCTCGGTCAGAAAGGATTTCGCGCCCTGAAAACTGGGGGTGTCGGTCAGCACGGAGAGGCAGGTTGCACCGCCGGCCTCATAGGCCTGAGCCAGATCTGCGGGGTGGAAGTCTTCCCGGATCAACCCTTTGGAAGGGCTGGCTTTCTTGATTTCAGCAATCAGCCCGTAGCCATCGCGGCTGGCCTGCATCAGCGCCTTGGCAAAGCCGCGTACAGGGCTGGCATCCCGGGCCTCGGCCTCAACCGCCTCGAGGGGTTTGGCTGCCTTGTCGGCGGCGATTTCTTCCAGCTTGTAGGCCTTGATCTTGTCCAGCACTGTTTCAGTCATCTTGACGCCTCCCGTCACGCGTTCCAGTCAATTGTCGGCTGGCCCTGCTCAGCAAGCCAGCGGTTCACCGTCGAAAAGGGGCGCGAGCCGAAAAAGCCACGCCGCGCAGACAGTGGTGAGGGGTGCGCGGTCCTCAGGATAAGGTGATCACCCGGTTGGATATATTTTTCAAGCCCTTGGGCCTGTTTCCCCCAGAGAATATAAGCCGTGGGACGCTGACTGGACAGGCTGAGGACCTCATGTGCGAGCTGCTGCCAGCCAAGGGTTTTGTGGCCGTTGGCCTCGCCTGCGGGGACGGACAAGACGGTGTTGAGCAGCAAAACGCCCTGACGTGCCCAGCCGCGCAGGTCGCCGGTCTGGCGTTCAACGCCAAGATCGTCGTGCAACTCTTTGAATATATTGTTCAAAGATCTTGGCAGCGGGCGCACATCGGGTTCGACCGAAAACGCCAACCCATGGGCATGACCAGGCGTCGGATAGGGGTCCTGACCCAGAATGACCACGCGGGTTTCTTCCGGCGGGGTCAGTGTGAGAGCCGCAAGGCGCTGGCCCGCTGACGGGAGGATATCGCGCGGATCCTCAGCCACCGACGCAGCAATGGCCGGGTAGCGGTCGGCAAAAAACGGCAGCTTGGACCAGCCACCCAGATCCGGCAGACCTGCGTTCATTTGTCAGCGGCAGCGGTGGTGATGCGGGCGACGGCGTCAATCTTGTCGCGGGCCGCACCGCTGTCGATGCTGGTGCGGGCCATCTCGGCGCCGGATTTCAGATCATTTGCTGTGCCCGCAACCACAAGGGCTGCGGCAGAGTTCAGCAAGACGGCGTCGCGATACGCAGAGGGTTCACCAGCCAAAAGGGCATCAAACGCTTTGGCGTTTTCTTCCGGGGTGCCGCCGACGATCGCCTCAAACGGGTGTACGGGCAGGCCTGCGTCCTCCGGGTGGAGTTCCATCTCAGTGACACTGCCATCGGGGGCTAGGGCTGCGACCCAGCTGACGCCGGTGATCGTCAGCTCATCTGTGCCGTCGGAGCCATGGACGAGCCAGGCCTGCTCCGATCCCAACTGGCCTAGGGTTTCCGCCATCGGGCGGATCAGATCACGGTTGAACGCGCCGGTCAGCTGTCGTTTGACGCCGGCAGGGTTGGTGAGTGGGCCGAGGATGTTGAAGATCGTACGCGTGCCGAGTTCCTGCCGGGTGGGCATCACATGGGCGATGGCAGGGTGGTGCATCGGCGCCATCATGAAGCATATACCGGCCTCGCGCAGCGCCTGTTCAGCCACCTTCGGGCCGACCATGACATTGATCCCCATCTGACCAAGCGCATCCGCTGCGCCGGATTTCGACGACAGATTACGGTTGCCGTGTTTTGCAACAACGGTTCCGGCCCCGGCCACGACAAAGGCGGTTGCGGTGGAGATGTTCAGCGTGCCCTTGCCGTCGCCACCCGTGCCGACGATGTCCATCGCGCCTTCAGGCGCCACAACGGGATTGCATTTGGCGCGCATGACCGCCGCTGCGGCTGCATATTCGTCGACGGTTTCGCCGCGGGTGCGCAATGCCATCAACAATCCGCCCATCTGGCTCGGCGTGGCGTTGCCCTCAAACAGATGGGTAAAGGCGGCCTCGGCCTCATCCCGGCTCAGGGCGCGCTCCGCAGCGGCATCAATCAGCGGCTTCATTGCGTTGCTCATGCGGGCACCTTCATCACGTTGAGGAAGTTCTTCAGCAGCGCGTGGCCGTGTTCGGAGGCGATGGATTCCGGGTGAAACTGGACACCATGGATCGGCAGCGTCTTGTGCTGCAGGCCCATAATGGTGCCGTCGTCCAGCTCGGCGGTGATCTCAAGACTGTCGGGCAGGGTGTCGCGATCAACAATCAAAGAGTGATAGCGCGTCGCCTCAAATGGCGACGGCAGCCCGGAAAAAAGGCCCGTGTCGGTATGATGCATGGTGCCCATCTTGCCGTGGACGATATCTTTGCAGCGCACGACGTTGCCGCCAAAGGCCTGTCCGATGGTCTGATGTCCAAGGCAGACGCCAAGCAGCGGGGTCTTGGTCTCAGCTGCAGCCTCGGTCAGGGCAAGGCAGATACCCGCCTGATCCGGATCGCAGGGACCGGGTGACAACAGAATGCCGGCCGGGTTCATCGCCATGGCCTCCTGCACATTCAGCGCGTCATTGCGGCGGACCTGCACGTCAGCGCCCAGCTCCCCCAGGTAGTGCACGAGGTTGTAGGTAAAGGAGTCGTAGTTGTCGATCAGCAGCAGCATAGTCGCGGGCTCGTTTAAGGGCTGGCGGGCCGGGGCCGCGCCGCAGTATAGTGGTCACAACATACATGTTCAGGGTTGCGCGGCAGCGTCAAGAGCACATCACCAACCGCAGGCGGGCCAAGCGTGCCCGACCGCCTTGGTGTGGCTTGGCCAACAGAATGCGACCGTTCCAGAAGGCAACGAGAGGCAGGACAGAGATGCGAGGGTTTCTTGGAGGCGTGAGTTTCGGGGCCTTGGTGGCCGCAGGCGGCGCCGTGGTATGGTCGCTGTCGGTGCCCTTACCCAAATCGGTTGAGGTCAGCGTCGCCGAACCGGTCCGCAGTGAAGTGCAGGCGCCTGCGGCGGAAACCCCGGTTGACAGTGCCGGGAGCGATCCGGATCTGGTGGAAACCCCACCAGCAGCGCTGGACCCGCAGGTGGTGGGTGATGATCTGGAAGCACTTGCGGATGCCGATACCGATCCCGCCAGCCGTCCCGACGTGGGTACAGAATTGGGCAGCGGGGATCGCGCCGCGCCCGGTGACGTCGGCGCGCCGGCAATCGATGTGGCGCGGGATGCGCCCGTCACCCCGGTTGAGGCTCTGCCGGCACCCAATGCCCCCAGTCAGGAGCAGCGTCTTGTGGTGGTGTCTGAACCAGCGCAGCCACCTGTGCCGCAGGCTGCGAGCGAAACGCCCTCCAGGCTGACGACAGCGCCGGATCAAGCCGCTCCCGAACCGTTGGGGCAGGATCAATCCGGGCCATCGGCCGAGGTTGAAAAGGGCAGAGATGAGGGGTCAGCGGCTGCCAGCTTTCCGGTGCCGAATGTGACAACCGGAGGTCCGGCCCTCAGCGGGCCAGAGGCTGGGGGCGACCAAGGACCAGCCTTGGGCGCGGTACCGGGCCCGACGGCGATTCCCGTGGTGCCGGGACTGGGGCAGGCCGGGCCAACGGAGGTGGGCACGAAGCCTGCCGCAAGCGCTGAACCTAAGACGGGTGCCGAAGGCCAGGACGAGGATACCGGGCCTCGACGGATTTCCGATCTTCCAACAACCACCCCCACGGCAGACCCGGGCAACACAGCGGATGAAACCGGCGGCCGCCCACGGATCGGGACCCCGGTCCGCCCGCTGACGGAGCGGGATCAGGCCAATGCACCGGCGGTCGGCAGTCAGACCAATGCGCAGGCGGATGGGGTGCCGTTTGAACGCAACGCCGAAGCCTTCACACCGGAGGCAGACCGCGCCCTGATGTCGATTGTTCTGATTGACGACGCCGATGCGATTGGTGCTGAGGCCTTGCAGGATTTCCCCTATCCGCTGAGTTTTGCGCTGGACCCAAGGGACCCAGAGGCGGCCGCGAAGATGGTACGCCACCGCGCTGCCGGGTTTGAGGTGATGCTGATCGCCGATCTGCCCCGCGATGCCGCTCCGCAGGATGCTGAGACGGCCTTGCAGGTCTGGTTGGAGACTCTGCCAGAGGCCGTCGCCGTGTTGGAAGGCGTGACCACAGGCTTTCAGGGCAACCGCCCGCTGGCCGATCAGATGGCCACGGCGCTTGGCGCGATGGGATACGGGATGGTGACGCAGGATGCCGGGCTCAACACCGTGCAGAAGCTCGCCCTGCGCGAAGGTGTTCCGGCCGGCGTGGTGTTTCGTGATTTCGACGGCGCCGGGCAGGACCCCCGCGCGATCCGGCGCTTTCTGGATCAGGCTGCGTTTCGCGCCGGGCAGGAAGGGGCCGTGATCATGCTGGGCCGGGTTCAGCCGGATACGATTTCTGCCTTGCTGATCTGGGGTCTTCAGGACCGGGCAAACCGGGTGTCGTTGGCGCCGATCTCGGCCTCTCTGCGCGCAAAGCTGCAGGCGGAATAAACGACGCGGCAGCTGGTTTTATGACAAAGGCGCCGCTCCGGTTGGGCGACGCCTTTGGGGCCTTCGGCGAGAGTATTTTGGGAAAGGTGACAGGCAGGCGCTCATGACAGGGTGCCCGCCCTGCCTTTGACCTAGCTGTTGCCGTTGCCGGTGAAGCGGGCCGCATCCGCAGCGGCGCGGCGGATGGCGTTGGATTTATGGACTGTCTCCATATACTCAGCCTTCGGGTCGCTGTCGTAGACAACGCCGCCACCGGCCTGGATATAGAGGTTCTGGTCCTTGACGATGGCTGTGCGCAGCGCGATGCACATGTCCATGTCGCCGCCGGCCGAGAAATAGCCGACGCCGCCGCCGTAGATGCCGCGTTTTTCCGGCTCCAGCTCATCAATAATTTCCATCGCCCGCACCTTGGGCGCGCCGGAGACGGTGCCTGCGGGCATGCCGGCAAAGAAGGCGTCCAGCGCGTCCTTATCCTCTGCCAGCTCACCGACGACGTTGGAGACAATGTGCATGACGTGGCTGTAGCGTTCGATGATGAATTTCTCGGTTGGGCGCACGGTACCGATTTTGGCAACCCGGCCAGTGTCGTTGCGGCCCAAATCCAGAAGCATCAGGTGTTCTGCCAGTTCCTTCTTGTCGGCCAGAAGATCCAGTTCCAGCGCCTTGTCTTCTTCGGGTGTGGCGCCGCGGGGCCGGGTGCCGGCAATTGGCCGAATGGTGACCTCCTGCCCGAAGACGCGGACGAGGATTTCCGGGGAAGCCCCCACCACCTGAAAGCCGCCGAAGTTGAAGTAGAACATGAAGGGCGAGGGGTTGGTGCGGCGCAGGGAGCGATAAAGCGCGAAAGGGGGCTGGCGGAATTCCTGGGTCCAGCGCTGTGCTGGCACCACCTGAAAGATGTCGCCCGCGCGGATGTAGTCCTTGGCCGTCTCCACCGCGGCCATGTAGCCGTCCTTGGTGAAATTGCTCACAGGCGGCGCTACCTCATCGGCATCGCCGAGATCGCGGCTTTCGGCGGGCATGGCGCGTTCCAGATCGCGGACCGCGTCCATCACCCGCTCAGCGGCCTGGGCGTAAGCCGCCTTGGCCGACTGGCCGTCGCTGGCCCAGGCGGGGGAGACCACGGTCACCTCACCCTTAACCCCGTCGAGCACCGCGATAACAGAGGGGCGCAGCATCAGCGCGTCAGGCAGGCCAAGCGGATCGGGGTTCACGCCCGGCAGATGTTCGACCAGCCGGATCATGTCATAGCCAAGGTAGCCAAACAGGCCGGCTGCGGCCTGCGGCAGATCATCCGGCAGGTCTATTTTGCTTTCGGCGATGAGGTCACGCAGGCAGTCCAGCGGGTTGCCGTCCAGAGGTTCAAAGGCATCAGCGTCAAAGCGGGCAGACCGATTGAGGGCGGCGCGTTCCCCGTGGCAGCGCCAGACCAGATCCGGTTTCATGCCAATAATTGAATAGCGCCCTCGCACCTCGCCACCGGTGACGGACTCCAGCATAAAGGCGTCCTTCTGGGCGCCTGTCAGCTTCAGCATCAGCGACACCGGCGTGTCGAGATCGGCGGCAAGCCGGGTGTAGACGACCTGGTTTTCACCGGCCTCGTAGGCCTTGGCGAAGGTGTCGAAATCGGGGGTCAGGGCCATTTAGGTCTGCCTTGATTACTGGAAGTTGGCCTGCACGGCATTGAGCGCCTGCGGGTCGATGCGCGGGGCCGCGCGGGTCTGGGCATCTTGGACGAAGGCTTCGAACAGGGCCTGTGCCAGCGCCTGATCAAGCTGGGTCCCCATCGCCTCGGCCAGCGCTGTCATTTCTGGCGTATCGGCCACCGGCAGGGTCTCAGTGAGGCGCACCACAACAGTGGCAGTTTCATCGCTGACCACGGCAACCTCGCCCTCTGCCAGATCAAAGACGCGGGCCATCAGTTGCTGTGGTGCCGCGTCGATATAGGCGGCGCGGGTCAGGCCGGTCTCTGACGTCAACTCAATACCCTCGGGGAGGTCAGCGCCAGTGCGCAGCATATCAGCCAGACGCTCGGCCTCGGCCTTCAGGGCATCCTGCAACCGTTTGCTCTGCCATGCCGCGCGCAGTCTGTCCTGCGCATCCGCGAAGGTTTCGCGACGCGGGTCCAGTTCCTCATCCAGGCGGATGGCAAACAGGCTGCCATCCTCAAGGAAGGCCACTTCGGGGAAGTCTTCGGCGGTGACGGCGGATGCGGCCTGACGGAACCCGTCATAGGCGGCGATGCCATCAGTGCTACCATTGTGCCAGTCGACCTTGCCAAGTTCCATGCCGGGTTCGTCGATCAGCTCCTCCAGCGTGGCACCGCCGGCCAGCATGTCGTTGATCTCCTCCGCGCGGGTTTCGATCAGGCGACGGGCGCGGTCGGTGGCCAGTTCGGCGCGCAGCTCATCCTTGACGTCCTCAAGGCTGGTCACGCGGGCCTCAAGGCGGCCATTGATGCGGAACAGGGCCGGGCCCAGATCGCTGTCGAGCGGACCAACCACCTCACCGACCTGTGCGGCAAAAACGTCCTGACCGGCGCTGCCAAGGTCACCCATGGTCACATCGCCCAGATCCACGTCCTGCAGGCTGAGGCCGCGATCCGCGACCAGCGCGTCAAAGGTGGTGCCGTTGATGTCGAGCTGCGCCTTGGCGCCGTCGGCGGCGTCCCGGTCAGCAAAGACCAGACGCTCCACCAGACGGCGCTCGGGCACCTGATATTCGGCGCTGCGGTCGTTGAAGAGCTTTTCAAGCGCTGCGTCGTCGATCTCGATCTCATCCACCAGCGCGTCGGGGCGCAGGGCGGCGTAGGTGATCACCTTGGTACGGGGCAGGGTGAACTGGTCGATATTGGCGTCATAGAAGGCGCGCAGCTGGTCTTCACTCGGCTCGACCGCGGTGAGGGCCACGCTGTCTTTGCTGACTGTCAGCCAGTCAAAGCTGCGGCGCGCGCCGACATAGCTGGTCAGTGTGTCGCGCAGGGTATCAGGCATTTCGGTGCCGGCCATGATGGCGCCCTGCACCAGGGTGCGGGCGGATTCGCGGCGCAGGTCGGCCTCAAACGCGGCCTCGGTCAGGCCGATATTGTCGAGTGCATATTGATAGGTGTCACGGTTGAAGGCGCCGGTGCCATCCTGAAAGGCCGGGATCCGGCTGATTTCATCAAACAGGTTCTGATCGCCAATCGACAGGCCAAGATCGCTGCTTTCCTGATCCAGGGCGGCAATGGCGATCAGACGTCCCAGCACCACGCGGTCCATACCAAGCGCGGTCATCTGGGCGATAGGGATGCGCTGGCCGGTCTGCGCCTCAAGCGCGCGCTGTTCGCGCTGCAATTCGCGAGCGTAATCATCGACCGAGACCTCCTGATCGCCAACCACGGCGACGGAGGACACAGAGCCTGTAAAATTCACGGCGCCAAATCCGGCCAGACCGATAATCAGCATCCCCATCAGGATCCAGACAAATGTATTTGATAGTTTTTTCATGCCTGCAGCCATGATGTCCTCGTATTGCCGGTCGCCGAACTGCACCGGGCAGTCGGGAATGCTGAAATGTCGAGGCTCTGAATACGCTGCCACCATGAAAGGGGCAAGGGACGACTGATCAGCCTCCATGTTCAGAGCGGGTGAGTGGGGTGGATGGGTCAGGCTGTCCAGCTTGCCAGTCGGTCAAAAAGCGTGCGGATGCCATGTGTGTCGACATTGGCGAAGGCAATACGGAACTGCCGTGCGCCGCTGGGATCGCCGTCCGGGGTGAACATGCTGCCGGGCAGCATCAGGACACCGACCTCTTTCACCAGACGTCTGGCCAACGCGTCAGAAGAGGCCGCAAAGGGATGGGCGACATAGGCGAAATAGGCGCCACAGCCGAGAAGTTGCCAGCCCTGCGCCGCAAGTGGCGCAAACCCCGCCTCAATTGCAGAACGCCGGTTGAGCAGTTCCTGCCGTTCACCCGCGAGCCAGTCGTCAAGGTTCTCCAGCCCCCAGAGCGCGCCGACCTGTCCCAGCTGGGCCGGACATATGGTGACGGTATCGAGGAATTTCTCCATCTCCAGCAGATGGTCCGGGCGGGCCGCAATCGCGCCGAGGCGATGGCCGGTCAGCCGGTAAGCCTTGGAGAAGGAGTAAAGATGGATCAGCGTATCCGACCAGTTCGGATCCTGAAACAGCGTATGTGGCGGGCCGTTGCGGCTGTCAAAGTCGCGATAGGTTTCATCCACGATCAGCGCCAGACCATGGGCGCGGGCCAGATCGTAGAACCGCTGCACCAGACCGTCGGGATATTCCACACCGCAGGGATTGTTGGGGGTTACCAGAACAATGGCGCGGGTTCTGTCGGTGATCAGTTTTGCGGCGGCATCGGGGCAAGGCAGCATGGCCTCTCCCACAGGCAGCGGGCAGGTCTCCACCCCCTGTATATCGAGCCACATTTTATGGTTGAAATACCAGGGCGTCGGCAGGATGACCTGATCGCCCTCACCACAGAGCGCCGCAATGGTCGCGGCAAAGGCCTGATTGCAGCCTGATGTGATCGCCACATCTGCCGCAGACAGATCAGCTGCGTAGTGACGGTTCATTTTGTCGGCGAGGGCTGCACGCAGCTCATCCCGGCCAAGCACCGCACCATAAAGATGGCTGCTGTCGTCGTTCAGGGCCGCCTCAGCAATGGCGCGGCGCAGCCCGTTCGGCGGTGGATCAGCTGGTGCCGCCTGACTGAGGTTCAGCAGCGGCAGATCTGCGGGCAGCGTCAGCCCCCGAAGCCAGCGCCGGGATTCGACAATCGGCGAGACAAAGGTGTCGCGGGTACGGGCATTTGGAAATGAAGCCTGTGGCATGGGTGTCCTGTTCTGCGTCGGCGTCTGTGGGTGAAACGGTGGCGCCTGTTTGGGCCACTCCGCCGCAAGTTCAGAGGTTTTGCAAGGGGCTTTGGTTGGGGGTGGTCAAATGGATAGCCCACATCTGCGCGCAAAAGAAAAAGACGCCCCCGAAGGCGCGTCTTGTTAGGTGGTCATTTGTTGCTTGGATCAACAGAGATCAGTCGGTGCCGCGATAGGGTTCGACATATTGCAGCGCCATATCCCAGGGGAAGAAAATCCAGGTGTCCTGGCTGACTTCGGTGATGAAGGTATCGACCATCGGTCGGCCCTTGGGCTTGGCGTAGACGGTGGCAAAATGTGCCTTCGGGTACATCTGGCGCACCAGCTCCAGGGTTTTGCCGCTGTCGACCAGATCGTCGATGATCAGCACGCCTTCCCCGTCGCCCATCAGCTCTGCGTCTGGGGCTTTCAGCACTTCGGCCTGTCCCTGATCCTGATGGTGGTAGGATTTCACGCCGATGGTGTCGACAATGCGGATGTCCAGCTCGCGGCTGACGATCATGGCCGGGGCCATGCCGCCACGGGTGATGGCCACCACGGCGCGCCAGGCGCCATTGTCGGGCCCTTGCCCATCCAGACGCCAGGCCAGTGCGCGGCTGTCGCGGTGCAGCTGGTCCCAGGAAATATGAAAGCCTTTTTCATGAGGCAGACGATCGGTCATGTTTTTGATGCTCCTGTTAGGATCTGGCGTCCGGATCGCACATCAGCCCTCAGAGGACAGCGATCTTGACCCCGAGGGCGGCGAGCAGGCCGCCAAAGACCCGGTCGATCACATGTTTCAGATTGATATACCCACGGCGCGTTTTCTCAAAGGAGAAGATACGGGCCACAAAGGTGTTCCAGGTGACTTCACCCAGAAAGATGCAGATAAGCAGCGCCGCGAGGGTGAATGGGCTGCTGCCATCGGGCACGGTGCCGACAAAGACAGCACCGAAAAAAGCTGCCGCTTTGGGGTTTGCGAACTGGGTGAGGATCCCCAGGCGAAACGCGGCAAAGGCGGTCTGCGGCAGTTGCGTATCGCTGACCTGCGACATCGGCTCATTGGCGTGACGCCACATGTTCCAGGCCATGTAGATCAGGAACAGGGCGCCGCCCACCTTCAGCAAGGTCAGCAGGAACGGGGCGTAGTCAAACAGCAGGTTCAGCCCGAACAGCGCGGCCGAGGCCCAGAGCACCGCGCCGGTGCCGATACCAATCGCCAGCGCCAGCCCGCTGCGCCAGCCATGGGCAAGGCCAACGCGCGCGGCCATAAGGACGGCGGGGCCGGGGCTGATGGCCGCCATCAGGCAGAGCAGGACGGAAGCGGTAAAGGCAGCCAGTGTCATAATGCGGTCTCTGTCATTGGAAGAGGCGCGCGTGGGCCGCGCGCCTGCTGTGTCTTGCTTTGTGATACTGCCGCAACTGGTGTGGCAGCTGGACCTGCGCTTGCTTACACGCGGCCTTACTTGCGTCCGGTGGCCGCATCGATGTCGGGGGCGTCGACCGCCTTCATCCCGACGACGTGATAGCCAGCGTCCACGTGCAGGTTCTCCCCGGTCACACCAGAGGACAGATCCGACAGCAGATAGAGCGCGGAATTGCCCACGTCATTGATAGTCACGTTGCGGCGCAGTGGCGAATTGAATTCGTTCCACTTCATGATGTAGCGGAAATCACCGATACCGGAGGCTGCCAGCGTCTTGATCGGGCCTGCCGAGATCGCGTTGACGCGGATGCCGTCTTTGCCCAGATCTTCGGCCAGATACTTGACCGATGCTTCCAGCGCCGCCTTGGCCACGCCCATGACATTATAATGTGGCATGACCTGTTCCGCACCGTAATATGTCAGCGTTACAGCGCTGCCACCTTCGGACATCATCTTTTCGGCACGCTGCATCACCGAAGTGAAGGAGTAGACCGAGATGTCCATAGTCATCTGAAAGTTGCTGCGGCTGGTGTCGACATAGCGGCCGCGCAGTTCGTTCTTGTCGGAAAAGCCGATGGCGTGCACCAGAAAATCCAGCTTTCCCCATTTCTCTTCCAGTGCGGCGAACAGCGCATCGACAGAGCCCTCATCGGCCACATCGCAGGGCAGGACGATATCGCTGCCCAATTGCGCCGCCAGCGGGTCGACGCGTTTTTTCAGGGCCTCGCCCTGGTAGGAAAACGCAAGCTCAGCGCCGGCGTCGGCGCAGGCTTTGGCAATGCCCCACGCGATGGATTTGTCATTGGCAAGGCCCATGATGAGGCCACGTTTGCCGGCCATCAGTTGACTAGACATGCAGGTTCTCCGCCTGTGATCTTCGAATTAGACGACCTTTAGTCTGTCACGCGGGACGCTTCAAGAGCGCTGTCTCTTGTCGTGGGGCCGATGTCGACCTAGGTTGCCATCAGCCACGCGCATTCACGCGCCAGCCAACCCAAACACAATAGACTATGAGGTGCGCCATGTCCGATCGCAGCGGTATCTTTGCGGGAGAGGATCCCTTTGCCATCGCCCGCAGCTGGCTGAGTGAGGCCGAGGAGAGCGAGATCAACGATCCCAATGCGATCGCGTTGTCCACGGTCGATGCAGATGGACTTCCGAATTGCCGGATGGTGCTGCTGAAGGAGATCGAGGACGCGGCCTTTGTCTTTTATACCAACTACGAGAGCGTTAAGGCACAGGAATTGGACGGGGCGGGCAAGGCTGCGTTTGTCATGCATTGGAAATCGCTGCGCCGTCAGGTGCGCGCCCGTGGGATCATCACCCGCGAGAACGGCCCGCAGGCGGATGAATACTACAAATCCCGATCTCTCAAGAGCCGCTTGGGGGCCTGGGCCTCGGCGCAATCGCGGCCACTGTCCAGCCGTGGCGCCCTGATGGCAGAGGTGGCGAAAGTGACTGCAACCAAAGGATCAAACCCGGATCGCCCTCCATTCTGGGGTGGCTACCGGCTGACGCCGCTGGAGATCGAATTTTGGGCCGATGGGGCATTCCGTCTTCATGACCGGTTTGTCTGGCGGCGCGAATCCCCCGATGCGCTTTGGACCGTGGATCGGCTGTGCCCTTAGGTTATCTGAGGGAAATAGCAGATTTGTGATATTGGCGGGTGTTTTTAGCTTGAACTCCGTTCCGAGAATAGAGCATCACCTACGGGTTAAATACTGAAGAATACGGTGGACTACGGCAGTGGCAGAAGACTTGAGCAGTTTGCAGCAAATACGCGGGCTGGTGAAATGGTTCGATCCGACCAAAGGGTTCGGATTTGTTGTCTCTGACGAGGGCGGACCGGATATCCTGCTGCATGTGAACGTGCTGCGTAACTTCGGCCAGAGTTCTATCGCGGATGGGGCCGAGGTTGAGTTGGTGACGCATCGCACAGAACGCGGTGTTCAGGCGGTGGAAGTCCTGTCGATCACGCCTCCGACGCGCGACGACAGCCCTGTGCTGAGCGATTTTGCCGAAATGGATTCGGATGTTCTTTATTCTGAGCCATTGGTGCCTGCGCGGGTGAAGTGGTTTGACAAGGGCAAGGGCTTTGGCTTTGCCAATGTGTTCGGGCGCGATGAAGATGTGTTCCTGCATGTCGAGGTTCTGCGCCAGTCCGGCCTGTCGGAGCTGCAACCGGGGGAGGCCCTGGGAATGCGGGTCATCGACGGCAAGCGGGGCCGCATGGCGGTTGAGGTGCTCGCCTGGGAAGCCGCCCTGCTGGAAAAGCAGGACTGAGAAGATGCAGCCCCTCTGGATCCGAATGTCACGCCCGGTCATGCGCCGATTGACAGCAGGAGCCAGAGCCGCAGCAGCCTGTATTCTGTCTGTCGTCGCAATTGTGGCAGCAGATGGCGCGTCCGCCCAAAACGGGTCGGAGGCCTGCCAGCCCAATCGGGTCGCTCTGCGCGGGCCCTGGGGACAGACCCAATTTATCGTGGAAATCGCTGATACTATTGAAGAACGTGCCGAGGGGCTGATGCATCGGCCGCATATGGCGCGTGGCGCTGGTATGCTGTTTGTCTATGAGACGCCGCAGCGGGCCAGTTTCTGGATGAAGAACACGCTGATCCCGCTGGATATGCTGTTTGTCGATGTGACCGGGACGGTTCGGCACATCCATCACCGGGCGATCCCTGGCGATTTGACACCGATTCCCGGTGGCGACAACGTCTTTGCGGTGTTGGAAATCAATGGTGGGCTGGCGGAGCGCTTCGGTATTTCTGTCGGCACCGAGCTGCGCCACGAAGTTTTTTCAAAATCAGGCGCAATTTGGCCCTGTTAGGGCTTTTCAAATCAGATTGGCAACGCTAGGAAGGCGCACGGTCCGGGGCGTGGCGCAGTCTGGTAGCGCACCTGTTTTGGGTACAGGGGGTCGTGAGTTCGAATCTCGCCGCCCCGACCATATCATCCTACGGGATGCAACGTAGACGCCGACTCGCCTGGTTCAGGCAGTCGGCGTTTCGCGTTCGGATACTCTCTGAATCGGACTGCTCGAAAGTCGATGCTCTATTTCGATGACGCTCGTTATCGCCGAAAAACCCACCAGCTGATCCACCTCTGCGTGTCCAGATCGGAGATTCGAAGTGGTTTCCATTTCGTAACCAAAATCGCGTCGGAGGCGGGTCTGTTAAGGGGCGCTTAACCAACTGTTGCGCTTTGGCGTCGAATTGGTTTAACGCTTCTTGTCATCATAGAAAAAAATCTCAGGGACACGCGCCAGACTTAACTTGCGGGTATTTCACTTTATCAACCCACGGAAAGGTTGTGTGTCGGTGCCTCGGATCGCAGTTCCCTCGAAGCCCCCGTTTATCACAACCACAGCAACCCCCTCTCTTGAAGGGGAATTATCGCATCAGGCACCTGAGAAGGCGGCGCATGTGTGGCGTAAAGAGATCAACTTTGAATCGCGGCTTCGTGATCGACCTCAGACCAATAAGCTATCGTCAATCAAAAAGTTGGTTACGAAAGGCTAAAAATGCCGTTGACCACATATGCTCGAATACGTCAAATTGTGTATGTCGGATGGCGCAGCACAAAATATGGTGGTTTTCACCCGGCGCTGCACCAGACGGAGCAAAGCATCAAGCGCTGGCGGAAATGGGGTTTCGGCCCTGACTCGCATCTTCTATGAGATGCGCAGCTCGGTGATTTGTTGCGAAAACCGACATGCGATACGTCGAAATAAGACGTGATTTGTGACAGTGGGACTGCAGAAAAGAGGCAGATGGCATGAAGATTGAACGGAAATTCACAAAATCTGGGCAGGACGCATATGCCGATCTGGACTTCGTTCCTGCAACGTCGGAAATCCGCAATCCGGACGGCACCATCGTGTTTCGTCTTGAGGGCGTCGAGGTTCCGGCGGGCTGGAGTCAGGTTGCTAGCGACGTTATCGCGCAGAAATATTTCCGTAAGGCGGGCGTGCCGAGCAAACTGAAAAAGCTCCGTGAAAAAGGCGTTCCTGAATTCCTCTGGCGCTCTGCACCAGCGGGGGATGATGTAGAGTTTGGCGGTGAGACCTCCTCCAAGCAGGTGTTTGATCGCCTCGCCGGTGCCTGGTGCTACTGGGGCTGGAAAGGGGGCTATTTCTCCACCGAGGAGGATGCGCGCGCTTATTTCGACGAAATGCGCTACATGCTGGCGACCCAGCGCGCCGCGCCCAACAGCCCGCAGTGGTTCAACACGGGTCTGCACTGGGCCTATGGCATCGACGGTCCGGCCCAGGGGCACCACTATGTCGACTATAAAACCGGCAAGCTGACCAAATCCGACAGCGCCTATGAACATCCCCAACCTCATGCCTGCTTTATTCAGTCGGTCTCTGACGATCTGGTGCAGGACGGCGGCATTATGGATCTTTGGGTGCGCGAAGCGCGCCTGTTCAAATATGGCTCCGGCACCGGCACCAACTTCAGCCATCTGCGCGGTGAGGGCGAGCCCCTGTCCGGTGGCGGCAAATCCTCTGGCCTGATGGGCTTCCTCAAAATCGGTGACCGTGCGGCTGGCGCCATCAAATCCGGCGGCACCACGCGGCGCGCGGCCAAGATGGTGATCGTCGATGCGGATCACCCTGATATTGAACAGTTCATCGACTGGAAAGTGATCGAAGAGCAGAAAGTGGCGTCCATCGTCGCGGGCTCCAAGATGCATGAGAAGATGCTGAACGGCCTGTTCGAGGCCATTCGCAGCTGGGACGGGGCCGAAGCCGATGCCTATGATCCGGCTGTGAACGACGGGCTGAAGCTGGCCATTCGCGAGGCAAAAAAAGTCGCGATCCCGGAGACATATGTCAAACGCGTGCTGGATTATGCCAAGCAGGGCCACACCTCGATTGAATTTCCGACCTATGACACCGACTGGGACAGCGACGCTTATAGCTCGGTCTCAGGGCAGAACTCCAACAACTCGATCCGGGTGACCAATGCCTTTCTGCATGCGGTGAAGAAAGACGCCGACTGGCAGCTGATCAACCGCGTCGATGGCAAGGTGGCCAAAACGGTGAAGGCCCGCGATCTGTGGGAAAAGGTGGGGCACGCGGCCTGGGCCTGCGCTGATCCGGGGATCCAGTTCCACGATACGGTCAACGAATGGCACACGTGCCCGTCTGATGGCGAAATTCGCGGTTCAAACCCGTGTTCGGAATATATGTTCCTGGACGACACCGCCTGTAACCTCGCGTCGCTGAACCTGCTGACCTTCCTCAAGGATGGGGAGTTCCAGGCCGAAGATTATATGCACGCCTGCCGCCTGTGGACCGTGACGCTGGAAATCTCCGTCATGATGGCGCAGTTCCCGTCGAAGGAAATCGCGCAGCGCTCCTATGATTTCCGCACGCTCGGCCTCGGCTATGCCAATATCGGCGGTCTGCTGATGAACATGGGCTTTGGCTATGACAGTGCCGAGGGGCGCGCGCTCTGCGGTGCGCTAACAGCGATCATGACCGGCGTGTCTTATGCGACCTCGGCAGAAATGGCGTCGGAACTGGGGCCATTTGCCCGTTATGAGCAGAACGCCAGCGATATGCTGCGGGTGATCCGCAACCATCGGGCGGCTGCGCATGGGTCGGTTGACGGCTATGAAGGCCTGGCCGTGAAGCCGGTGCCACTGGACAGCGCAAATTGCCCGGACCCGCGTCTGGCGGAACTGGCAATGAGCAGCTGGGATGAGGCGCTGGAGCTGGGCGAGCGTCACGGGTTCCGCAATGCGCAGGCGACCGTTGTCGCACCCACCGGCACCATTGGTCTGGTGATGGATTGCGACACCACCGGGATTGAGCCGGATTTTGCCCTGGTGAAGTTCAAGAAGCTGGCCGGTGGCGGCTACTTCAAGATCATCAACCGGTCGGTGCCTGCGGCGCTGGAGGGGCTGGGCTATTCCCCGGCGCAGATTGAAGAGATCGTCTCCTATGCGGTGGGCCACGGCACCATCGGCAACGCGCCGGGCATCAACCATACCTCGCTGGCCGGCCATGGGTTTGGCCCGACAGAGCTGGCGAAGGTCGATGCCGCACTGGAAAGTGCCTTTGACATCCGGTTTGTCTTCAACCAGTGGACGCTGGGTGAGGATTTCTGCACCGGCGTTCTGGGCATCCCGGCAACCAAGCTGAACGACCCGACCTTTGATCTTTTGCGTCACCTTGGCTTTGGCAAGGCCGATATCGAGGCCGCAAATGACCATGTCTGCGGGTCGATGACGCTGGAAGGTGCGCCGCATCTTAAGGAAGAGCATTATCACATCTTTGATTGTGCCAATCCCTGCGGCAAGAAAGGTAAGCGGTACCTTGGGGTTGAGAGCCATATCCTGATGATGGCGGCGGCGCAGAGCTTTATCTCGGGCGCGATCTCCAAGACCATCAATATGCCCAATGACGCGACCATTGAGGATTGTCAGAAAGCCTATGAACTCAGCTGGTCGCTGGGGGTGAAGGCCAATGCGCTCTACCGTGACGGTTCCAAGTTGAGCCAGCCGCTGGCCGCGGCGCTGGTTGAGGATGATGACGAGGCGGCGGAGGTTCTGGAAAGCGGCTCGCAGCAGGAAAAAGCCATCACCCTGGCCGAGAAAATTGTCGAGAAAGTGGTCATCAAAGAGGTGGTGAAATCCCATCGCACCAAGATGCCACAACGCCGCAAGGGCTATACCCAGAAGGCGGTCGTCGGGGGGCATAAGGTCTATCTGCGCACCGGCGAGTATGAAGATGGCAACCTAGGCGAGATCTTCATCGACATGCACAAGGAAGGGGCTGGCTTCCGGGCGATGATGAACAACTTCGCCATCGCGGTCTCGGTTGGTCTGCAATACGGCGTGCCGCTGGAGGAATTCGTGGATGCCTTCACCTTCACCAAATTTGAGCCTGCGGGCATGGTGCAGGGCAACGACTCGATCAAAAACGCGACCTCGATCCTCGACTATGTGTTCCGCGAATTGGCGGTGAGCTATCTGGATCGCACCGATCTGGCGCATGTCAAACCGGAAGGCGCCAGCTTTGACGATCTGGGCCGGGGTGAGGAAGAGGGTGTCTCCAACGTTTCCGAACTGAGTGAGACCGCCGCGACCCGGTCACTGGAAGTGCTGAAGCAGATTTCCTCCACCGGCTATCTGCGCAAGCGCTTGCCGCAGGAGTTGGTTGTTCTTCAGGGCGGCCAGACAGAGATGCTGGCGGATGGCACTGATCCTGTCTCTGCCTTGCAATCGCTGGTGCCTGAGACATCAACCGCAGCAGCGCCGGCAGTCTCCGGCGGCATGGATGCCCGGACCAAGGCAAAAATGCAGGGCTATGAAGGCGAGGCCTGCGGCGATTGCGGCAACTACACGCTGGTGCGCAATGGCACCTGCATGAAATGCAACACCTGCGGCGGCACCTCTGGCTGTAGCTGAAACGGGCTAGCAACGGAATGATGATCGTCGCGGCACAAGGGGTCTCGCGGCGGTTCGGAACCCGGGATGGGTGCGCTCATCCCGACACGGATCAGGACACAGGCAACGACCTCGGGCGGTAACAAGAACCACCTGATCCGTGCACCTGGAGGGGGAGGCCACTGTGCCTCCCTTTTTCTTGTTTGGTGATGGATCAGCTGCGTCTCAGAACGTGTGAGAACATAACGATAAAAACCGCAAGTGCGGCCAGGATAAGAAAGGCTGCGGGCAGCGATATCAGCTCAGCTGTGACGCCAATCATTGGCGGGCCGATCAAGATACCGCCGTAGCCAAAGGTTGCAACGCTGGCAATGGCCGCGCCTGCGGGCAGGTCCGGATCGCTGGCCGCCCGGCTGAAGGCCAGCGGCATGACCAGCGCATAGCCAATCCCCATCAGGGCAAAGCCGGCCATTGCCGCGCCATAGCTGCCCCAGCCGACCGCGATCAGCGCGCCGAGGCTGGCACTTGCTCCGGCAAGACGGCCTGCTGCGACGGCACCAATACGTGCGACGACAAGGTCGCCAACCAGCCGCATCGCCACCATCGCAACGGAGAAAACGGCAAAGCCAAGTGCCGCATCAGCCTCGGATGCACCAGTTGTCAGAACCAGAAAAATCGCGCTCCAGTCGGCCATGGCGCCTTCGCCGACTGCGCCGCAGAAGGCAACGAAGCCAACCGCCAACAAGGGACCGCGCGGCAGCAGGGACGGTTTGGCAGCACCCCCCATTGGGGCGGGGTTCGCCACCCAGGGGATCTGCGCCATATAAAGCGTGAGCAACGCTGAAACACTGCCGACCACGAGGAAGTGCATTGTGATATCGGCACCGATGGAAGCCGCACCATATCCGGAGAGCGCCCCGAGACCGGCGCCAAGGCTGAACATCGCATGAAAAGAAGACATCATTGGCCGCGCCGCGCGGGCCTCCACTTCGCTGGCCCAAGCGTTCATGGCGACATCCATGCTGCCATGGGCCGCGCCAAAGACGAACAAAGCCGCCGCCAGAAGCGGCAGGGTCGGGGCCAGCGCCAGCAACACCAGCCCCAGAACATAGGCCAGCGCCACCCGACGGGTGACACGGGCCGCGCCGATCCGGTCAGCCGCGCGTCCGGCCAATGGGAACGACAGAATCGCACCGGCCGCCATCAATAGCAGCAATAGTCCAAGCCCGCCCGGGCTCAGCCCGTGAAACTCGGACACCGCAGGAATGCGCGAGGCCCAGATGCCGAATAATGCGCCGTTCAACATGAACATCGACGATACAGCACGCCACGGACTGCGCAGCCTGAATGTCTGGCGGAGGTAATCTGAACGGGTTTCGGTCACAGGATAACCTTTGGAGGGCAAACGGCTGACGGGTATTTTCCGCAGGTTGATCTGAATCCGAAGCAGACGCAAGCGGGCGCACCGTGATTGGAAGCTGCCACTTCCCCGATTGGCAATTGACAGGATTGATGCGGGTGAAACTGCACTCTGATCTGTACGCCAGATACCGTTGTGCGGGCGGATATAGATGGCCGCCAGTGCCAGTGTCGAGGTACTGCGGCGCTATGTGTCTAGCTACCCGTCGGGTTGCGCGGCTTTTCATATCTGTGCCATCCCGTTGCAGGGCATTTTTGCAGTGGCAACAATTTCGGTGGACTACCATCGTGAGGACAGGTCGAATCATTCTTTGAGACGCCTTCACCACCCTCTCAGATACATTGCGTGCTGAGCAGTCATCGGGCAAATCGATGACACATAATTACCTTATCCATATGATAAACATATGTATTATATTGTCCGACAATAAAGTTGATAATGTCGGACAATACTGACATACTTTTCTGAGACGGGGTTTGGCACAAGGCCGACCCAAAGAGAGGCAGAGCATGGCAGTGCGTGATCCAAAACAATTCAGCCACAGCATGGCGCCACTTCCGGCGCGCAGCAGCAGCCGCGATGTTCTGGAAGCTTTGACGCATTTGATTGAGGTGGAGGGACTTGGCATCGGTGATCGGCTGCCACCGGAGGTCGACATTGCCCGCCAGCTTGGGATTGGTCGCGCCAAAGTACGTGAGGCGCTGACCGCCTGGCAGAACATGGGCATTGTGACCCGCAATAAAAAAGCCGGTACGCGGCTCGCCACCGAGGTGGTCTCCAACGCCATTCACCTGCCCGTGACGCTCAAGCTGGAGGCCGAGAGTCTGCTGCGGACCCACGCCGTGCGTCGCCCGCTTGAGATCGAAACCGTACGCCTGGCGACGCGCAATATCACGCCGCAAAGCGGCCGGATCATCATGGGGCGCGTGGGTGAGTTGATTGCGATCCATGGCGCCGGGCAGGACTGGCGCGCGGCGGACTATCGCTTTCACGAAGCGTTGCAGGAAGCCTGCGGTAACCCGCTGTTCGGTCAGCTGATCCAGCAGATCCAGCATGGCTTCAACGAGGTATATGAGGCGCCGTTTGGCAAACCGCATCTGGGCGAGGCGTCGATCCCGTTGCACCTGCCGCTCGCCGAGGCGGTGGTCGCCGGTGACGAGAGCGCTGCGGCTCAGGTCATGGAACGCATTCTGGATATGGTCGAGGCGGAGATCCGCGAGTCGATGCAGTCCATGGTGGAGGGACGCAATGACTGAGGGGGCGGATCTGGCGACATTGATGGCGGCGGTCATGGACGACGGGAGCGGTGCGATCACGCCGCCGATTGTGCAGACGTCGCTGTTCAGCTTTGACAGCTATGAGGCATTTGAGGACCGGATGGCGGGACGCAGTGACGCTGCGATCTACACGCGTGTGCAAAACCCGACGGTTGCCGCGTTTGAGGCGCTGATGGCCAAGGCGGAACAGGGGGAGGCGGCAGTTGGCTTTGCTTCCGGTATGGCGGCTATCTCGTCGACGCTGCTGGCCTTTGTCAAACCGGGGGACCGGATCGCCTGCGTCGAGCATGTCTACCCCGACAGTTATCGGTTCATGGAACGGATGCTGCGACCATTTGGGGTGGAGATCGACTATTACGCGCCGCATCAGCTGGAAGAAGAGCCGGAGCTGTTGAACGGGGTGCGCCTCGCTTATCTCGAAAGCCCCAGCTCGGTCGTGTTTCAGCCGCTGAACCTCAAGAAGGTGACAGCCCATGCCAAACGGCACGGCGTATTGACGATGATCGACAACTCCTGGGCCAGCCCGGTGTTTCAGAAACCGCTGGCGCAGGGTGTTGATATTGTTCTGCATTCCGCGTCCAAATACATCTCCGGCCATTCCGATACAGTGGCCGGCGTGGTGGTTGCGTCGCAGCAGCATATTGACCGGATCCGTGATCTGACACTGCCGCTCCTGGGCGCCAAACTGGCGCCGTTTGAGGCGTTTCTGCTGACACGGGGCCTGCGAACCCTCGCTGCCCGGATGCGTCAGCATCAGGCCACAGCGACGCTGTTTGTTGACCGGCTGGCCGCGCTGCCACAGGTGCGCCGGGTGCATTCTCCGGGGCCGAACGCGGTGCCGGGGCTGACCGGACGTTCTGGGCTGATGGCGGTCGAATTTGACGACAGCGTGGATATTCCTGCGTTTTCCAATGCGCTTCGCCATTTTCGGCTGGGTGTCAGCTGGGGCGGATTTGAGAGCCTGATCCTGCCAGCCCGTGTCGGGCTTGCACAAATTGGCGAAGAAAATTCGATGCAGCGTTTTGGCGTTTCGCCGAACCTCGTTCGGCTGAACCTCGGGCTGGAGGAGGCCGAGGACCTGTGGGCGGATGTCACATCTGCCCTCGCGACCAGCACGGTCTGACAGGGCCGTGTGCACCGTCACACGACAAGGGGAAGGACAAGATGAAAAAATTTCTGACAGGGATCACCACGGCAGCGATGCTGATGGGAAGCGCCGCCTATGCGGAGACAACGCTGAAGCTGGTCGAAGTGATCACCAGCCCGGAACGCACCAAGGTTTTGCAGAGCATCGTTGACGGGTATGAGGCCGCGAACCCGGATGTGACGGTTGAGATCATCAGCCTGCCTTGGGGACAGGCGTTTGAGAAGCTGGCCACGATGGTCGCCGGTGGTGATATCCCGGATGTCGTTGAAATGCCGGATACCTGGCAGGCGCTTTATGCAGGCTCCGGCCAGCTGGCCAGTCTGAGTGATCACGTCGCCGACTGGGAGCATGGTGCCACCCTCACAGAGAAGACCGTCGCCATGGGCAGTCAGGCCGGGGATCTCTATATGATCCCTTACGGGTTCTATCTTCGGGCGATGTTCTACAACAAGAATCTGCTTGCCGAAGCCGGGGTTGCGCCGCCGGAAACCATGGCAGACTTCATGGCCGCATCGGCTGCTGTGTCCGAACTAGAGGGCAAATCAGGCTACTGCCTGCGCGGCGGTCCCGGTGGAACCAACGGCTGGGTGATGATGGCGGCCGCCATGAACGGCACCAATGATTTCTTCACCGAGGATGGCAAAAGCCGGATGAATGAACCCGGCTCGGTTGAGGGGATCCAGTTCATGCTTGATCTCTACCAGAACGGTTACGCGCCGAAAGATGCGGTCAGCTGGGGGTTCAATGAGATCGTGGCCGGCTTTTATTCCGGCACCTGTGCGTTCCTTGATCAGGACCCGGATGCGCTGATCGCGATTTCGGAGCGGATGCCTGCCGAGGATTTTGCGGTCATCCCGATGCCTGTCGGCCCTTCAGGGAAGGCGTTCCCGACCATCGGTTTTGCGGGCTGGTCGATCTTCAAGGCAACAGCACATGAGGACAAAGCCTTTGATCTGGTCGCGGCCCTGTCCGCGCCGGAGGCCAACGGCACCTGGGCGAAACGTGTTGGTGTGATCCCGGTTCACAAAGGCGCGGATCAGGATCCTTATTTCCAGACCGAACAATTCGAAGGCTGGTTCAAGGAGCTGAATGGCGATCAGTATGAGCCCACAACCATGCCGACCTATCTGGAGAAATGGGGCTATTTTGCCAGCACGGTGGTTCTGGAAACCAGCCAGGAAGCACTGCTGGGTCAGCGCAGCGCACAGGATCTGGCGGATGAATGGGCAGAATTCCTGAGCGACGAACACGCCAAATGGCAGGCAAAGCAGTGATTGCGCGCGCAAAAACAACCGTCGTGTCCGGGGGAACCGGGGCACGACGCTCGCTCTACTGGCAGTATATGGTGGAGCCATTTCTATATCTGTCGCCGATGATCCTGTTGATCGGCAGCGTCATGTTGGTGCCGTTGATTGTCGGAATTTCCTATTCCTTTCAGTCGATTGAGCTGCTCAATCCCTTTGCCACCGGTTGGGTTGGCTTTGAGAACTATGAAAAACTGTGGAGTGATCGAAAGTTCTGGATCGCGCTGGAGAACACCGTCTTCTGGACCTTTTGGTCGATCTTCTTTCAGTTCTTCCTTGGGCTTGGTCTGGCGATGCTGCTGAATACGCAGTTCTTCGGTAAAAAGCTGTTCCAAGCGCTGGTATTCCTGCCTTGGGCGGTGCCCACATTTCTGTCGGCTTTGACCTGGGCTTGGCTGTTTAACCCGGTGATCGGACCGATCCCGCATTGGCTGGCCGCTCTTGGCGTGCTGTCTGAGCCTTATAATATTCTGGGTGATCCTGATCTGGCGATCTGGGGACCGATCACCGCCAATATCTGGTTCGGGGTGCCGTTTTTTGCGATCACGCTGCTGGCGGCACTGCAATCCATTCCCGGCGAGCTGTACGAAGCGGCAGAGATCGATGGCGCGACGCCTTGGCAGAGCTTCACCAAGATCACGCTGCCGTTTCTGGCGCCGATGATTGCCATCACGGTGATGCTGCGCACCATCTGGATTGCGAATTTCGCGGATCTGATCTTCGTGATGACAGGCGGTGGCCCGGCCAATTCGACGCAGATCCTGTCCACCTATATTTTCACCACGGCGTTCCGCAAATTGGACTTTGGCTATGCCTCGACCATTGCGGTGGCGCTGCTGATCATTCTGCTGGCCTATGCTGTCATCCTGCTTTGGATGCGCAAGCGGCTGGTCAAGATCTGAGGGTCTCCCATGGGTTCTGTTGCACGCTCAAACAGCCGCCATCCGGCGCTGGCGTTCGGGAAATACGCGGCCATTGCCTTCTATCTCGGCTTTGCGCTGTTTCCGCTGTACTGGCTGATGAAAATCGCAATCACACCGGATGCGCTGATCTTCTCCGAGGGCACGCGGATGCTGCCCTCGGCAGTAACGTTCGAGAATTTTGCCACGGTTCTGTTCGAGACAGAGTTCCTTGCCTATTTCCGCAATTCACTGACAGTATCGCTGGGGACTGCGTTTTTTACCACGCTGATTGCAGCCGGAGCGGGTTATGCCTTTTCGCGGTTTGTCTTTGCGGGCAAGCGGATCATCATCGCAGTGATGCTGATCACCCAGATGTTTCCGCTGTTGATGATCATTGCACCGATCTACAAAATCGTGGCCGACCTCGGACTGCTGAACTCACTCACCTCGCTGATCGTGGTCTACACCGCGTTCAATATCCCTTTCGCGACCTTCCTCATGCAATCCTTCTTTGACGGGATCCCGAAGGATCTGGAAGAGGCTGCGATGATGGATGGGTGCTCGCGGTTTCAGGCGTTGCGCACGGTGGTGTTTCCACTGACCCTACCGGGGCTGGGGGCGACACTTGGATTTGTCTTCACCGCCGCGTGGTCGGAGCTGCTGTTCGCGCTGATGCTGATCTCGAAGAATGACGCGATGACCTTCCCGGTCGGGCTGTTGACCTTCGTGTCGAAATTCTCGGTTGACTGGGGGCAGATGATGGCGGCCGGGGTGCTGGCGCTGGTGCCAAGCTGCCTGTTTTTCATTTTCATACAACGCTACCTCGTGCAGGGCCTCACGTCCGGCGCGGTCAAGGGATAGGGGGCCGGGATCATGGCACGGATCGAACTCAGAGATGTGGCGAAACGCTATGGCGCCGTGGAGGTGCTGCGCGATATCAATCTTGATATTCAGGACGGTGAGTTCATCGTCTTGGTGGGGCCATCGGGCTGCGGAAAATCTACGCTGTTGCGGATGATTGCGGGGCTGGAGCCGATCACATCGGGTGATTTCGAGATTGACGGCCAGCGGATGAATGATGTCCGTCCGCGCGACCGCGATATTGCGATGGTGTTCCAGTCCTATGCGCTCTACCCGCATATGGATGTGGCGCGGAATATGGGGTTCTCCATGGAGATCCGCAAAGATCCCGCCGAGGCGCGCCGCTCCCGCGTTGCCAAGGCGGCGGAGACACTGGGGCTGTCCTCCTTGGTTGATCGCCTGCCCAAGGCCCTCTCGGGCGGTCAGCGACAGCGTGTTGCGATGGGGCGCGCGATCATCCGGGATCCCCGCGCGTTTCTGTTTGATGAGCCGCTGTCCAATCTGGACGCTGCACTGCGTGTTGAGATGCGGCTGGAGATTGCCCGGCTGCACAAACAACTGGGCGCCACGATGATCTATGTGACCCATGACCAGGTGGAGGCGCTGACCCTCGCCGATCGCATCGTGGTGTTGAACGGCGGAGATATACAGCAGGTCGGCTCGCCGCTTGAGCTTTATGAACGCCCGGCCAACAAATTTGTCGCGCAGTTCATCGGCTCCCCCACAATGAACATTCTGCCGGTGTCCGGTGCGGCCTCTGGCGTGATGGCGAGCAATGGGATGATGCTGACGCTGGATCATCTGCAGGACACCGCTGCTGCGGTTGAGCTGGGCATCCGGCCAGAACATCTGGATGTAGTGGAGCCGGGTGAGGGGCATCTGACCGCCGTTGCCGATGTGGTGGAGCGTCTGGGCTCTGACACCAATATCTATGCCAAAGTTGACGGGATTGGGCCGCTGATGATCCGCAAGCACGGCAATGTGCCGGTGCGAAGTGGAGAGCGTCTGGGCTTGCGCCTGCAGGCCCAAAACGCGCATATTTTCGATGAGCGCGGCATTGCCCTCAGGCCTGCAGCCTGAGCCGCTGCGATCACGACCCTGGCAGCAAAAGGAGAGCCGCCGATGAGAACGCAGTCCGCAGTCGGAGATCTTTCCGCGCCCGGTGGCTGGTTGGAGGATGCGGGCCATCAGGCCTATCTGGTTGCAGATGCCAGGCGGCAGCTGGATTTCTTCGCAGGTAGTCTGCGGGCAGGGCCGGGGTTTCACACTCTGGATGCTGAAGGGCGACCCTTGCCGGATGACAAGCAGGAGCTGCACACCACCACACGGTTGGTCCATTCTTACGCGCTAGCGCATATCTGCGGCTATACGGGTGCCGACCGGATGATTGATCACGGCATCGCCTATCTCAACAGCCACCACCGCGATCAGATCCATGGCGGATACCTTTGGGCGCTGTCCGGGGATACGGTCGTGGATGATCGCAAACTGGCCTATGGGCATGTCTTTGTCCTGCTGGCTGCGGCGTCGGCGAAACTGGCCGGGCACCCCGCTGCGGATGCCTTGCTGAGCGATGTGGCGGAGGTCTTGGACCAGCGGTTCTGGGAAGCGGAGCCAAAACGGTTTGCCGACGAATGGAACCGCGATTGGACACCGTTTTCGACCTATCGCGGAATGAACGCCAATATGCACGGGGTGGAAGCGCTGCTGACGGCATATGAGGCCACGGGTGAGACGGTATTTCTGGACCGCGCAGGCCATATCCTCGATTTTTTCGTGGGCGAAGTTGCGCCTGCAGAAGGCTGGCGTCTGCCTGAACATTACACTGAGAGGTGGCAAGTCGACCGCAGCTATGCCGGGGATCCGATGTTTCGGCCCGCAGGGACCACCCCTGGCCATTCATTTGAGCTGGGGCGATTGATGTTGCAGCACTGGGATCTGGCAGGGCGGCGGGACACAGGCGCCCCGACACGCGCGCGCAATCTGATTGAACGCGCGCTAGCCGACGCCTGGTTACCTGATGGTGGCTTTGCCTATACGCTTGATTTCGACGGCAAGGTCGCGATGGGCAATCGGTTCTGGTGGCCGGTGACGGAGGCAATCGGTGCCGTTGCCACGCTTGTGAAACTGGACGCCAGAGACGCAGATGAGCATTGGTATCGCCGCCTCTGGGGATTTGCGCAGGCGCATTTCATCGATGAGACCCGCGGCGGCTGGTATCCTGAAATTGATGGGAATGGGCAGGTGACACGGTCGATCTTCACTGGAAAGCCGGACATCTACCACGCGCTACAGGCCTGCCTGCTGCCATTGGGGGCGCTGCCGTTGGGCCATGTGGCAGGGCTAAAGAAACTGCCCGCTCCGCTCTTGTCCTGAGCGTAGCGGCAGACGCATCAATAACACAGGTATGGAAGCCAAAAGGGCCTAGCGTATATACGCTAAGCCCTTGGAAACTTTGGCTCCGGCGGTAGGGATCGAACCTACGACCAATTGATTAACAGTCAACTGCTCTACCGCTGAGCTACGCCGGAATGTGGGGCTGATATATGGTTTCCGTTCTGGCGCGTCCAGAGAAAAAATGCGCTGGTTTCAAATTTTTTGCCTCCAAGGGGCAGATCATTTCTCAAACGGTCAGAGATCCAAAGTAGCCAACATGTCGCCGGGCCATCCGTGATGGTTTTGCAGCTTTCGCCGATCACTGGCGGAGTGTGCTGTCAGCCTACTGTTGGCGCTGAAACTATGGTAGGCTCATCCTGAGGTGGGGTTTGCGTTTGCAGCGCACCAGATGCTCGACGTGGCCGACGCCGCAAGTCCAGCAGCGCGCCTCCAATGAAAGGACGGGATTGAAAAACCGCGTCACTCTTTGCTGAACGGCGGCATATTATGTCGTTGCGTGTCTGCGGAGGGTCGTTCCTGAGGATGTCGGGTGAACATTTTGGCACAGACATAGCATGCCCTTCGGCGCATGCACCAAAGGGGATGATATGGCGAAACTGACACATCCTGGCAAATGGCCTCCCACTGACGTTTCTGAAGGTACAACACCGCGGGCTTGGTTGCGATATGAGTGGCAATATTCGGGGTCACGCCGCCCGTCGCGCCTGATATCACATCCGACGGTGCCTTATGTGACGGCTGCGCGTGTGGGCGGTGCTGATGGTGAGATTGATCGGGCGGCGCTAAGCACGGCGGTAGAACAATACCTCAAACAGCTGAAGCACTATGTGAACGCAACGCCGCCGCCGCTGGGTAAAGCGGATCCGATGCTGGATCTGTTGGCGGATGTCGCCGCAAGCGGCAGCCTGCTGCATTGGTGCGATATCTGGCCCAAAATCAACGCTGAGCCGAGCCGTCTTGAGGGGCAGATCGCCAGCTGGAACCTGTCGCGCCATCCAAAGAGCGCGATGCCGGGCACCGTGATCCTCGTGGCGACAGAAGGTATTCCTGACCCGATGCACGGGTCTTTTCTGATGCGGTTCCCGTCCGCCGGATTCCGCGTCCCGATTGAGGTGCGCGCCACTGATGATGGCTTTGACCTGATTATCCGTGGCCTGACGGCAGAGTTTCCCGGTGGATCCCACCAAGCGCTGTCATCGCTGTTGGCCGGGCGCAGTGATGCGGAAAAACAGTTGGTTCTAAGCGGCTTGTCGCGCAGCCTCTCCGGTGTTCCCTTGGGGTTTCAGACCGGTGTGGCACCGGCCACACTGGTTGCATCCTCTGAGACGGACACGGGCGACGCGCCCGTTGAGGCTGCGGTCTCAGACGACGCCAGCAGCGCGACATCGCCGCCACCCTCTGATACATCCTCTGTCCCGCCGACACCTCAAACGGATGCGCAGCCTGCGGCGCGGTCCTCGGTCTATCGGATGATCACGATGCTGGAGGATGATATTGCCAAACCGGCCGGAGTGGTGCCCAAGTCTCTGCTTTTGCAAGATATTCGATTTTCTGCGCAGCCCGAAAACGTCACCGACGGGGCCTGGGAAATCACCCTGACCCTGCTGGCGCGCGGGCAGGATACGCCGCGTGGCGAACCTGTGAGCTATCGTTTGACCGTTCGGGTGCGTCTCGCGGAGCCGGGCGCAAATGAGGTTGAGTTGCTCTCCGTGACGCGGGTGCCGCTTGTCAGTCATGCGGTGGCGGGGACGGGCGCTCCGCTACCGCCGCCGCTGCCTTTTGTGCGGGTATTTCCGGTGCCGCCGCCCGATTGGCGCGCCCCCTCGGGGCGGGTATCGCCACACCCCGCACCACCGCTTGCATGGCGCCGACCAACGCGGCCGGACATGATATTAGACCTGTTCCGGGAAAACCGGGCGATTGGGTTGGGTAGTGGCCTGAAGATGCAGCAGCCGGCCTATGAAGTGCGCAACTGTCCGCGATTTGTGCCGGGCGACGGGGTTGGAAAACTGCCAAAGACCCTGCCGGGAACAGGGCTGTCTGATCTGCCGCCGCGCCGCAATATATCCAGTGCGATCAGCGCCTATTGGCACAGCAAAACCTTCTTTGACACGATGCGCGGGCTGGGCCTTGCACCAGAGAGTTACATGGCGACGGCTGAGGGGCCGCTGGCCGTACACTACCGCTCGGGCATCGTGCCGGGACCGGGCCGGGATGGGCGAACAATCAATGCTCAGGTGCGCTATGAAGTGGCGCCGGATGCCACCCTTCAGAGCAAACCCAGTATTGATATGCATCTGGCGCTGGCCAATCTCAACCGTTGGGCGCGGGTGAAGGCTGGGACGCCGGGCAGTCAATTGGAGCCTCTGGGTATGGCCAGCTGCGGACGCTGGATGATGCATGAATTCGGGCATTACCTTTTGGCGGCCCGGATTGGGCAGCTTGAGTTCGATTTCGCCCATAGTGCAGGGGACTCGCTGGCGGCGGTGTTCTTCGATCCGCTGTCGGATCTGTCCAGCCCGGCCTATCCCGGCGACCCGAGGATGCGGGGGTGGACGTTTCCCTTTGTCTTCGCGCCGCGGCGGCACGACCGGACGCCCGCAATGGGCTGGGGCTGGTATGGGTTGCTGAATCGCTCTGTGATTGAGGATCCACCGGATTCCGGGACCGAGCATAAAGCCTATCTGACCGAGCAGATCCTATCGTCCACCTGCTTCCTGCTGTATCGATCCTTGGGCGGCGATACGCTTGCCGGTACAGAGGCTAACTGGGCACAGCGCACCCGGGCCTCTGATATGGCGCTATATCTGCTGATGCAGGGGATGGCCGGGCTGGCACAATCGCCGTCGCGGGCGGAAATGCTGGAGGTTGGCATGGAGGAGGCCGGTTGGAGCGCCCCGGCTTCCGTACCCTTGCCGAGAGGCGGAGCAGACTGGCAGCCCGCCACCTCTCACAAGGTGACGCGATGGGCCTATGAAACCATGGGCATGTTCCCCTCCGAGCCGAGTGAGATTATCAGCAAGGCGGGGGCGCCGCCGCTCGTAGATATCTATATTCGCGACCGCCGTCCTGATGTGTTCCCGACCGGGGACGGGCCGGTGAAGGTCGGACCGGGCAGCTATGTGCCCGTCTCGCTTCATTGGGCGGCAGATGCCGATTGGGTGATGCCCGGCTGGCTGCCGAGCTTTGGCAACAGAGGGGCGGTGGCCGCTGGTGGCGCGCGGCTGCGGGCGTGGGCTGGTTGGGTGCTTAATGACAAACCGTCGGCTCAGATTATGGAGCGCAGTGTTGTTTGGAACGGCCAGGTTGATATCGGACCGTTCGATATTGCGCCGGACGCGGCCGGCATGACGCTGGTGCAGACTGATCAGCAGCAGATTACACAGCTGACCACGGCGGCAGGCACTGCGGCCCCTGCAGGCACCCAGCTGGTGGTCTTTTATGAGCTGAGCCAGATCAATGACCGTGCCAACACCGACCCTGCCGCTGACTTTACGATCAAGATTGGCGCAGCGGCGTCACCGCCGACGAAGGTGCAGGCCCTTGTTGATCTGGTCGCGGGTGACAACAATCTGGGCCTGCATATGGCGTCCTAGGAGGTCTCTGCGATCCTCATGTTATGTCAGCGGAGACCCAGGGTGTCGGCCATTCGGTCTTCGCCTTCTCCAGGATACGATGCAGTGTGGGGACCGAGATATGCGCCCATGGGTCGCCGCTTGCCTCTGGGTTCACCGGGGCGCTGTCCATCAGGCAATACCAGATGCCTGCCGCGATGTGCCGTCCAGCGGTCGAGTCGGAGGGGTAGTGCACCCCGATCCTTTCACGGTTCACCGCAATCCGGTTCGCCATGGTCAGCAACGGCGAGGCGATCACATCACTGCCAAGCAGATCATTATAGGTCGGCTTGCGTAGCAAGGTGCCCGCCGGGATTTGCACATCCGTGCCTGAGCCATCAGATTTATACCCTTTCACCACCCCAAATCGCTGTGCCACGCCGGGAATTTCCAGCAACAGCAGGGACAGGAAATGCGCCAGAAACGCATGGCCGCTGGGAAAGGCTGGATGAGCGGGTGGCCCAAAGGGCACCGTCAGGCCGGGCCGCAGTATCGATGGGCGCACCCGTTTAAAATGGGCTTTATAGCTCATATAGGCGACATTGCCGACAGCCAGTCCAAGATCAATCAGTTTGAGCGTGAACGGATGGTCAAAGCTGTTGGCTCCCAGAAAATGGATCAAATAGGCCGGCAGGCCATCCGCCTGGATATCGCATTCAACCATATACTGTTGACGATCATCCTCCATATACATTTTGAGCACTTCGAGCTCAGCAACGATGATATCAAGGGCATCTTTGGCGGCGACCTGAGATTGCGTTGGGCTTCCTGTTTGAACATAGCGCCAACGTAGATCGTTTCGTTCCAGCCACCGGTCGCCGACATGGGCGGGATGCCAGTTCTGATATTGTGAGGCGAATTCCAGTGCTGCCATGGTGCCGGGTTCGGATCTGTCTGCTGCACGCAGCCATTCCCCAAGATTGGGATCAAATGGAAGCGCCCAGAACCGCAGAGCGGGATCCCAGTCCTCGGTGATCCATTCCAGCGTTATAGGGTATTGCGGTTGTCCCGGTGTCCCCTTGTCTTTTGGGATTTGATAGGGGCTGATGATCATCGACAGCGGGAACGGGTCACCGCCGTTGTTGTCGGGGCTAAAATCCAGCGTCCAGGGCAGCAGCCCCAGCTCCATTGGCGTCGCGTAGTAGCTGCGCAATGTGCCGATACCAGCGTCAGCGCCATTGCCAAGAAGATAGCCGTTGTCTTCCAGCCCGAGTCCCAAACCCGAGCCGAGCCCCAAACCGTTGCCGAGGCCAAGACCTGATCCTAGCCCAAGACCAAGGCCGGATCCCAAACCCAGGCCAAGCCCTAAGCCCTGACCTGCGCCCAATCCGTTGCCAAGTCCGAGGCCATTGCCCAACCCCAAACCATTTCCGAGGCCCAGACCATTGCCGAGGCCCAGCCCCAACCCGAGGCCCAGACCGTTTGACGCGCCTTGTGAACTGCCATGTTCCGCCATCATAAATCCCCCTTAAATCGTTGAATACGAGTTAAAAAACGTCCTACGTGGCTGCTGATATCTGGCCTTTGCCGGTCTGCCTCTCGGTTTATTTTGTTATTGTCGGGTATCCCGATTATGCGCTGTGGCTGCCGTCTATTCCGGCAGTCCTGCGCGTATCAATCCGTCGATCAGTCGCTCCAGAGCCTGCTTCGATTTAAGTGGATACCAAGTTGCAAATTTTGAGACCGAGAAGCCGGGATCCAGATCAAGAATTTCCTGAGCCACCTTGCGTGCGTTGTCTGCCTGACCGCTGAGGGCAAAAGACGCCGCAAGCAGACGCAGGCTCGCCATGAAGCGTGGTTTGTTACGGCGGGCGTTCTTCAGGAAACGGATCGCTTCCGGCATGTTCCCGTCAACAAACTCAGCAAGGCCGGCCGCAGTTAGGAAAAAGAAGCTCAATGGATCATAGGGGGCCAGCCGCCAGACATTGAGAAGCCTGTCGCGGGCCTCTGCACCGTCACCGAGATAGGCATATGTCGTCGCACTCAGCCCCCAGGCCAGCGGCAGGTTCATATTATGCGCTAGTGCATCCTCAAAGAGTTCCAATGCGTCTTCCGGGCTGTTTTCATGCAGGCTGAGCACATGGGCGCGTACCGACAGGGTCAGCGCGTCATCGGGGTCCAGTTCCACTGCGCGTCGGGAATGGTTGATCATGATCAAGATGTCGTCACGCGGGTTTCGAGAATGACCTTCCGCTAGAAAGAAATTCATACACCATGCAAGGTAGGCATGGGCCTGTGGGTAATTGGGATCGAGAGACACGGCTCGTTGCAGCAGGGCGATCGCCTCTTCATAGCTGCGGTCATCCAGCTGATAGAGTCGTGCGAGCGCCCGCAGCACACATTTATACGCATCCAGACTGTCGGTGCTTCGGGCGCTGATATGCTCCGCCTCCGTTGACAGCACTTTTGGTTCCAGCATCGCCAGCACACCGGAGGCGATCTCATCCTGAAAGGCAAACAGCTCCTGCAAATCTCCGCGGTAGGTCTGGGCCCAGATGGCGCGGTTGCGCAGCACATCCATCAGTTCAACAAAAATGCGCAGCTGATCCCCGTGGCGGTCGACCGAACCGGTCAAGAGATAGGAGACCCCAAGCCCGCGACCAATCTCGGCCGGGTTCTCATTGCTGCCTCGGAATTTAAGCGTCGAAGTGCGCGCCATGACAAACATTGTGCGGCTGCGGGACACGCCTGAGATGATTTCCTCGGTGATACCATCACCGAAATACTGCTCCTCTGCCTGCGCGCCGCGATCCTGAAATGGCAGCACCGCCAACGTCGGGCGGTTTTTCCAATCCGCATGGGGGTGTAAGGGAAGGGTGTCACCGCTGCCGTCACAGACTTGATAGACCTGAACTGGACGGTCGATGTTCTTCAGGAGCGGTGAGCCAAGATCTTGAAATCGCAGAGAGAGTTTCCCGCGCACGATGTCGCGAACCATTTTGGTCACCACTACCGTTCCCGGATCGGCAAGCTGATGAATGCGCGAGGCAACAACAACGCCATCGGATTGCACAGTGCCCTGATCGTCGATCACGTCGTCGATATTGATACCGATACGGATCTTCATCGGGTTGGCATCGTTGTCCGACTGGGCAAGTCGGTCCTGCACTGCCATAGCCCATCGCACGGCATCAGTGGCACTGGTGAATTCTACCAGTAGCGCATCACCAGCATCAGACCGCCGCACACCGTCGTACCGTTCCAGTTCATCTAGCAGCACTGTATCACGCAAATGACACCATCTGCGCACCGTTTCTGTGGTGCTGATCTCGATATGCCGCGTGTAATCGGCCACATCAGCAAAGGCAAACGCCGTGAGCCGCGTCGAGACTTTGGGAAGGATTGTCGGGATGGGCCCCTGCATGGATGATGTCCTGCCGCCGATAGGGGGGCAGTATATCGAATAGTATAGAATTATAAAGAATGTAGCGCGGGGGAGGTCGTATCTTTGCCGACCATCTGCAAATCAGCGAACCTGATGGGTGATCAGCCTCCGTTGCCCTCAACCTCAGGGTAGACTGCGGTCTTTTTCACGACGCCGTAGACAAAGCTGGTATCGATGGAACTGATGCCCCCGATGGGATGGAGCCGGGCGCGCACGAAGCGCTCATAATCTTCCAGATCCGCCACCACCACCCGCAGCAGATAGTCGGCCAGACCGGTCATTACAAAACACTCCAGCACCTCCGGCGTGTCGCGGATCTGGCGTTCGAAATTGGCCACCACGCTTTCTGTATGGTTCTCAAGGCTGACCCGGACAAAGACCGTGACCGGCAGCCCGTAGACCTTGGCATCGACGTCGATGCTGTAGCCCTGAATGACATTGGTATTTTCCAAAATACGCAATCGGCGCAGGCAGGGCGAGGGGGAGAGATTGACCTCTGCCGCGAGGTCGAGATTCGTCATCCGCCCATTGCGCTGCAGCGCCCGGATAATTCGCCGGTCAGTCACGTCTAGTCTGGGTATTTCTGGCATAATATGCCAATCCTTATGCTATTTGAGGGTAAATTAGCAACTAATCGCCCGTGTGACCATCCTAAGATGCTGGAAACGCAACAGGGTGATTTCCATGACAAAAACCGGTTCCAGCTTCTCCACACGCGCAATCCACCATGGCTATGACACGCAGTCGCAGCAGGGATCGCTGAACCCGCCGCTCTATCTGACGTCGACGTTCACCTTCGATTCCGCCGAGGCCGGCGGTGAGATGTTCACCGGCGAACGTGAAGGGCATTTCTACAGCCGGATCTCCAACCCGACTTTGGACCATCTGGAGCAGCGGATTGCCAATCTGGAAGGGGGCGAAGCAGGGCTTGCCACAGCGTCCGGCATGGGGGCGATCACCTCGACCCTGTGGTCGTTCCTTGCAGCGGGTGACGAAATCATTCTCGACAAGACGCTTTATGGCTGCACCTTCTCGTTTATGACCCACGGCCTGCCGCGTTTTGGCGTGAAGGTACGCCTGGTGGATATGACGGACCCAACCAATCTGGCTGAGGCGATCAGCCCGAAGACCAAGCTGGTCTATTTTGAGACGCCGGCGAATCCCAATAACCGCCTGATCGACATCGCCGCGATTTCCGAGATTGCACATAAAGCCGGTGCCAAGGTGGTGGTCGACAACACTTTTGCCACGCCGGTCATCACGCGACCGATCGAACTGGGCGCTGATATCGTCGTGCATTCAGCCACCAAATTCATCAGTGGGCACGGGGATGTCATTGCCGGTCTGGTGGTGGGCTCCAAGGAGGATATCACCCAGATTCGTTTGGTCGGGCTGAAGGATATGACCGGTGCGGTTATGTCACCCTTCAGCGCAATGCTGCTGATGCGCGGCCTGAAGACGCTGGAACTGCGCATGGAGCGCCATTGCAAATCCGCATTGAAGGTTGCCGAGGCTCTGCAATCGCACCCTGCGGTGGAGCGGGTCTATTATCCCGGCCTTGATGATTTTGCCCAAGGTGATCTGGCGCGACGGCAAATGTCGGGCTTTGGTGGCATGATCCCGTTTGAGGTGGTCGGCGGCAAGGCGGGCGGTATCGCCATGATGAACCGGCTTGAGATGGTCCAGCGCGCGGTCTCGCTAGGCGATGCGGAAACCCTGATCCAACACCCGGCCAGCATGACCCATTCGACCTATACCCCTGAGGAACGCGCCGAACATGGGATCGCTGAAGGTCTGGTGCGGATGTCAGTAGGGCTTGAAGGTGTCGACGATATCATCGACGATCTGATGCAGGCGCTGTCCTCGCATAACGCCTACGCTGCTGCCTGATTTCGGCTGTGCACGGGCGCGCGCCATTTGGGCGCCTATTGTAACTGCCGCGCCCTTCGGGGTGCCTTATGTAAAGCCCCCTCCGCACCCAGGCGGGAGGGGAACATTAAACTTATGCCAACGAGTTTGACCATGACCCCGACATCCGCCGCGCCGACACCCTCTTCTGAAATGCTCAAGACGATTGAGCAGCGGCTGCTATGGCTGTCACACTGGATGATCCACAACGCCAACCACCTGCGCGCCAAGGAAGATGGCATCAAGATCGGGGGTCATCAGGCCAGCTCCGCCTCCATGGTGTCGATCATGACCGCGCTCTATTTCAGCGCACTGCGGCCTGAGGATCGGGTGGCGGTGAAACCCCATGCCTCGCCGATCTTTCATGCGATCCAGTATCTTATGGGCAACCAGACCCGGGAGAAGATGGAGAATTTCCGAGGCTTTGGCGGCGTGCAAAGCTATCCGAGCCGGACCAAGGATATTGATGACGTGGATTTCTCCACCGGATCTGTGGGTCTGGGCGTGGCGATCACCTCCTTTGCGTCCATGGTTCAGGACTATATCACCGCGAAATCCTGGGGTGAGGACGCGCCGCAGGGGCGCATGGTGGCGCTGGTCGGCGACGCTGAGCTGGATGAGGGCAATGTCTATGAATGCCTTCAGGAAGGCTGGAAAAACGATCTGCGCAACACCTGGTGGATCATTGATTACAACCGCCAGTCCCTTGACGGGATCGTGCGCGAAGGATTGTTCCAGCGGATCGAGAAGATCTTTGACGCCTTTGGCTGGGATGTGGTGAAGGTAAAATATGGCGCCCTGCAGCGCGCCGCATTTGAGGAGCCGGGCGGCGACAAGCTGCGTCAGTGGATTGATGATTGCCCGAACCAGACATATTCGGCGTTAACCTTCATGGGCGGAGCGATCTGGCGCCAGCATCTGATGGAGGATCTGGGCGATCAGGGGGATGTGACTGCACTGATCGAGCGACGTTCGGATGCGGAGCTGGCGTCTCTGATGGAAAACCTCGGCGGCAATTGCGTAACCACCATGGCCGAGACCTTTGCCGCCATCGACCATGACCGCCCGGTTTGTTTCCTGGCCTATACGGTGAAGGGGTGGGGCACGCCCATCGCGGGCCACAAGGACAACCACGGCGGCCTGATGAACAAGACCCAGATGGCGGAATGGCAGCGCTATATGGGCGTCGCTGAGGGCGAGGAATGGGAGCCGTTTGCAACGGTCAAAGATGCGGCTGCGCTGCAAGGGTTTCTGGATCAGGCCCCGTTTTTTGCCAAGGGCGCGCGGCGTTATCAGGACGCGCGCTTGCCTGTGCCGACGGTGGAGGTGAAGACCGACCGCGAAATGTCGACACAGATGGGATTTGGCAAGATCCTTGATGACCTCTCCAAAGGCGACAGCGATCTGGCAACGAGGATTGTCACCATGTCTCCGGACGTGACCGGCACCACCAACCTTGGTCCTTGGGTGAACCGGCGCAAGCTGTTTGCCCGCACGGCCCAGGCGGATGCGTTCATCGAGCATAAGATCCCGTCGACCGCCAAATGGGAGTTTACACCGGACGGCCAGCATATCGAGTTGGGCATTGCGGAGATGAACTTGTTCTTGCTGCTGGGGGCTGCCGGCCTGTCTCAATCGCTGTTTGGCAAGCGGTTGATCCCGATTGGCACCGTCTATGATCCCTTCGTCGCGCGTGGCCTCGATGCGCTGAACTATGCCTGCTACCAGGATGCCCGTTTCATGATCGTAGGCACGCCATCTGGGGTGACATTGGCCCCGGAAGGGGGCGCGCATCAATCCATCGGCTCGCCACTGATCGGGATGAGCCAGGACGGGCTGGCTGCGTTTGAACCTGCCTTCGTGGATGAGCTGGCGGTGATTATGGAATGGGCGTTTGACTATCTCCAGCGCGACGGCGAGGGTGACCCGGATGAGCGCACATGGCTGCGCGATGAGACCGGCGGCTCGGTCTATTTGCGACTAACCACCAACCCGATTGAACAGCCCGGCAAACGTGGTGACGATGATTTCCGGCAGGGGGCCATTGATGGCGCTTACTGGCTGAAAAAGCCGGGGCCGAACTGTGATGTGGTGATCGCCTATCAGGGGGCCGTCGCGCCAGAAGCCATCAAAGCCGCTGCCGCCATTGGCGAGGGTCGCCGTGACGTGGGCGTGCTGGCCGTCACCTCAGCCGACCGGTTGAATGCGGGCTGGACCGCAGCGCAGCGGGCGCGGGCACGTGGCCTGCCGCAGGCGCAAAGCCATATCGAGACCTTGCTGGCCCAGCTGCCCAGCCATTGCAAGCTGATCACGGTGATTGACGGGCATCCCGCAACCCTGAGCTGGCTGGGGAGCGTTCAGGGGCATCAGTCTATTCCGCTTGGCGTCGAGCATTTTGGCCAAACCGGCACCATCGGCGATCTCTACCGTCACTTCGGCATCGACGCGCAAGCCATCACCGCAGCCGCAGATGGGCTAACCGCAGGCAAACGGCTGAAAGTCGTATAATGCTCGTGCCGTGGGGACTGGGCAAAACACGCAGAAATCGAATATAAAGAAAGGCGCAGTCACCTGCGCCTTTCTTAAACTGCTATTGCCGAAGTTAAAGCTGGTCAGCCGACAGCCTGTTGCGCCTCGCGGAAGATACCGACCAACCGTGTCACCTCGCCGTTTTCGTCGCGCACTGCCACGCCCTGGCTTTCCACATGAATCTCCGAGCCATCGGCGCGGATCAAACGTTTGATGAAGTTAAAGCCAGTGCCGGCTTCGATGGCCTCGGAGACGATGCGTTGAACGTCCTCGCGATCGTCAGGGTGGAAGAACGCAATTGCGCTGTCGATTTCCGGATTATAGCTTTCGGGATCTACACCATGAATCTCGTAGACTTTGGGCCACCAAAAGGGGGTCTGACCATCGGAGTCAATGGACCAGAAGCCAATCCCAACCATGTCTTGCACCATTTCAGCCTGCATCAGCAGCGCCTCAGCGTGTTTACGCGCCTCCACAGTTTCGGTCACATCAGTGCCAATGGTGAAGATGGTCGGTTCTTCAATGATATGATGAGGGAAGCGGTGGCGATCCATGCTGATCCAGCGGGTGCTCTCTTCATGAGGAAGGTTCACTTGCAGCAATTCATGATCAAAACCGTTTTGAGTGTCGAGAACTTTTGCATCATTCTCGAACATCTGCTCATCAACGCCGGCATCAGAGGCCAGGTTGAAGACATTTTTCGACAGCGCTTTGTCGCGGCTTGGACCGAGAAGTTCTGCGTAGGCCGAACTGATCCGCAGGATCTCTCCGCTACGGGTTCGGTTCATCAGCAACAGCTTGGAATTGTCGAGGATCATCTCCATCTCGTGCGCCATGCCGGGGAATTCTGACGCCACCATGGTCACCCCAAGGATCTGCCCGTTGACGTCGAAATAGGGCGAGCAGATCAGGTGGATGCGCGTCCCTTTAGAAGTGAATTCCTCAGTTACAGTTTGGCCAAGACGCAACGCTTCGCTGCAAATGGGTGCCAGTATCGGGAAACCTTCGGGCAGAGCGCATTGGCTGATGTGAGGGCTGGAGATCGGACGGCGAATGTTGAACATCCGCGTCGCTGCCAGAGTTGCCTGCGTGATCTGCAAGGCGCTGTCCGCCACGACAATCGCCAATGGCGTGCTCTCAAGAACGGAAATCAGCTCGCCTGTACGACCACTCAGCTCGGATGCCGTGACCTGCAGCTCCTCGTTGACGGTGATCAACTCTTCATTGGTGGATTGCAGTTCTTCGTTTGAGGTTTCGAGCTCTTCATTGGTGGCTTGTAGCTCTTCGTTGGTGGATTGGAGCTCCTCATTGAGTGACTGCAACTCTTCGTTTGAGGTTTCCAGTTCTTCGATGGTCTGCTGCAGCGCTTCTCGGGTTGTTGCAACCTCATTTTCCAGATTGCGAATCCGTTCGAAGGTCGCGTCGCCCTCATCGCCGACAATTGGCGCCGCGTTCATCCTGGACCGGTCGACGGTTACCGGGGTGAATACCACCAGTGCGGCGCGCTCGCTGATATCTTTGGCGATAATCGGATAGACATCTAAACGTATTTCTTCATCGTCATTTTCAGCCAGAAGATGACGGACGCCCCCCTTATGGGCGCCGTTCTTCAACGCGATGGTAATCAGGCTGCGGGCCTCTTCGCGCAGAGGACTGCGCAACAGGTCAAGATGCATCCGCAGCGAACTGGTCTCATTTACTTCGATAAACTGGCTAACGGACCCATAGACTCGCGCAATAGAGAAATCCTCGGTGACCAAAAGCGAGTTCTTGCCGAGAGACTGTGCCAGCGCTTCGAAAAGCTGACGATCGGTGGATGGACCTTGCTGTGGCGGTGGCTTGATTGTCGGCCGCTGCGCCATCATCGGAACCGAGGGCATATTGTAGGGTTGCTGTGCCTGATGGGCGCGCAGGGACCGCTTGCGATAGACATGCGACGTGGAGCGGTCCTGCACGAACAGTTCATCCGACCCCGCAACACTTTCCGCAGTGCCGAGGAACAGCAGCGCATGCGGTGACATCGCATAGTGGAACCGAGACATGACTTTCTGCTGAAGCGGATTGCCAAAATAGATTAGCAGGTTACGGCAACAGATCAGATCTACTTTCTGGAAAGGGGGATCCTGGCAAACATTGTGGTCGGAGAACAGAACTGCATTGCGTAGATTGTCGACCACCCGCACACCGTCGGTCTGACGGATCAAGTACTTATCCGCAAGCTCAGAGGGAATATCGTTCAGCGCCGCAAGGCTGTAGACCCCTTTGCGCGCCGTTTTCAACGCTTCCTTATCGATATCAGTCGCAAAAATCTGTACCCGCGATTTGAGCTGATTGGTCGGATTGCCAAGCGCCTCTGAGACCACCATCGCGATCGAATAGGCTTCCTCACCAGTGGCGCAGCCCGCGACCCATATTCGCAGCGCTCCGGGACCACGCTCCTTTATAAGCTGAGGCAGCAGCCCCTTCAGCAGTTCGAATTCTTCGCGATCACGGAAGAACCGCGTGACTGAGATCAGCAGGTCTTTGAACAGAGCATCAACCGCATGGGGATTGTTACGGCAGAACTGCGTGTACTCCTCTTGAGTTTCAATCCCAAGGGCTATCATACGCCGTTCAATCCGGCGGCTGATGGTTGTCTGCTTGTAGTCGCGGAAATCCACACGCGTGCGCGCCAATAGGATTTGAAGCAGGTCCGATACCGGCGAATCTCGCAGGCTGTTCTCGTGACGAAAGGAGGTAAAATCACGCGGTGAGGACAGGATTTTCTGCAGGTTTGCACCAATATCCTGGGGCCGTAGGACCAAATCTACGCAACCAGTCTGAACTGCGGCTACAGGCATGCCGTCGTATTTTGCGCTCTCGGCATCCTGAGCAATGGTGATGCCGCCGGCCTCGCGAATGGCTTGTACGCCATAGGCGCCATCACTGCCCGTCCCAGAGAGAATTATCGCCATCGAATTATCGCCATTTTGCTCCGCCAGACTGACAAGGAAGCGGTCCACCGAGGGACGTGGCGTTCCAGGTTCGGCATTTGGATCCTGCAACAGATGGAGACGACCGTTTGAGAAGATTACATCGCTTTTGGGGGGCGTAATATAGACAACATTGGCCTCAGGCACGGTGCCATTCTCTATGGTTCCGACCTTCAGCTGGGTCTGACGCGCCACCAGTTCTGTCATCAGGCTTTTGTGGTGTGGCGACATGTGCTGTACGACAACGTAGGCCGCAGGCACATCCACCGGGAGAGTGGCAACCAGTTCGCGGATGGCTTCTAGCCCGCCTGCCGACGACCCGATACCGATAATCGTCAGGTCTTTTGTAGTTCGCGTTGTCATATGTGTGCCTATCGTCTATCGTATGCTCTATCTATTAGCGCCTTCAGCACCAAGAGGTCCATGATCAATTAAAAAAAGGTCAAATTGGGATGCTGGTTTACTCGGGATGAGGGTATTGGGGGTGAAATGCATTATTGCAATCTATGGTTGCATAAGGCTTGACTGGGATTGTTACTCCAATCTACGCTGCATAAATAATTTATAAACGACTCCTAACTAGATATTAAAGCATCTCCAATTGTACAGGTTGGTTGTGATGAATGTGGTAACTATGACTGACAGTTCCGAGGCTGGAGAAGATCAGCGGCGGTTCATAGTGAACTTGATCGCCGATCAGGGTGAGGCTCCCCATGTACGGTCCTGCGAAGTGGTTAGTCCTGCATTTCGAAATCGAACATCCTTCGTAAACACGATGCCTCTTGATGAAGTGTTCTGCGATGCCATTGCGGATGGCCTGACTGACTGTGTCAATATGTTGTCGGGTGAAACACAGGTGATTTCGTTGCCATCGCTCATTCTTGAGGTGCCGGGCCTTGTTCTGGCAGGGGCACATGTTCTCTCAACTGTCGACGAAGACGGTAGCCAGTCGATCATCATTCGGTTTCGGTGTAGCGTCGGCGGTATCGGCTACGCTTTCCGCCCCGACGTGGGGTTCGGTGCCGGGCTTGAGGATTTGACCCGAGAGGTAAGCGCGCAGGTGCTGACGGATCTGGCATTGCCATTGCTCAATGTCCTTTCCGCGACGGAGGCCGGCCTGGTCGACGCAAAAAGTGCAATCGGGTCACTCAGTCAGCAGCTGGCTGACCGTGTCCACGAGATCCGCTTTCAGATTGAGCTTGTGAAGCGCTACACTGACGGTCTCGAGCGCCAGCGTAGAAGCAGTCAAAGTGCAGAAGCGATGAGAGAGCAACCGCGTCACCTCACGTCCTGTCAGTGAATGACATCGTTTGCAGAGCCCGACTGTATGTTTGCGCGCCGACGGCAGCATTACAACCTGCCATCGTATCGCAAATTCAATGTGTTGTTGTGATCGGCGTGCCTAAGACTACCGCTTGGTCACATTTCTCCTGAAATTTCCAGTTCTGTTCACGGCATCGCCAATCGCGCGCCCACTCCCGGCAGGCAGGCACCGTCTCAAACGAGGGTTAGAAAACCCGCTGCAACGTCGGGGCCGGACGTAAGGTTGCTGGTGCAATAAGTTTTAAGGTTAGATATTTTAATCTTGAAATAAATATGGACTTCAGCCTAGGCTTCCTTGAAGGACTGATGAAACGGTCCTTGGACATAGCGCGACCTGTCTCCTGCGCATGTGCTCTGCCTCCGGCATGAGCATATGCGTGTGGACTGACAAATCTGAAGAACGCCGCAAAAAGCTGGCGCCGTGCAGTCCAATCAGAAAGAGTAAGCGGCGGGGAGTTGCCACAGAAGCGGCCCTCATTGCTCAGACAGATCAGGGAGATGGATCAATGACGACACTGAAGACCATGGCGCTGGCAACAGCCGTATCAACGCTGGCCTTGGCCGCGAGCGCTGAGACCAAGATTGGTATGATCACAACACTCTCCGGCGGCGGTGCGGGCCTTGGCGTCGATGTGCGCGACGGTTTCATGCTGGCGATGGAGCAGGCAGGCCGCGATGATATCGAAGTGGTGATCGAAGACGATCAGCGCAAACCCGAAAGCGCCGTACAGATCGCTGATCAGATGATCCAATCAGAAAAGGTCGATATCATGACCGGCATCATCTGGTCGAACCTCGCTATGGCGGTGGTTCCGGCGGCCACGGCGCAAGGCGTATTCTACCTGTCGCCCAATGCCGGTCCGTCAGCACTGGCCGGAAAGCGTTGCCATGAAAACTACTTCAACGTGGCCTGGCAGAACGACAATCTGCATGAGGCGGCGGGTGCCTATGCCAATAATGCGAGCCTGAAGAACAGCTATATCCTCGCCCCGAATTACCCGGCTGGGAAGGATGCATTGACCGGCTACAAGCGGATGTATCAGGGCGATCTGGCCGGTGAGACATACACCAAATTGGGTCAGACCGATTACGCGGCCGAAATTGCTCAGATCCGCGCTTCCGGTGCCGACAGCGTCTATTTCTTCCTGCCGGGTGGCATGGGCATTTCCTTCCTCAAGCAATATGCAGACAGCGGTGTCGATCTGCCGGTTGTTGGCCCGGCCTTCAGTTTTGATCAGGGCATTCTGCAGGCGGTCGGTGGTGCTGCATTGGGGATCAAGAACACCTCGCAGTGGAACAAAGACCTCGACAATCCGGCCAACACGGCCTTTGTCACCGCCTTTGAGCAGAAATATGAACGCCTCCCTTCGCTCTATGCAAGCCAGGGCTACGACACCGCAAACCTGATCCTCAGCGCATTGGACAAGGCAAGTGTTGATGACAAGGAGGCCTTCCGCGCGGCGCTGAAGGCTGCGGAGTTCGACTCCGTTCGGGGTGATTTCAAATTCGGCGACAACCACCACCCGGTCCAGAACATCTACGTCCGCGAAGTCATTCAGGAAGGGGATGTTTTCACCAACAAGATCATCGCAACCGGTTTGGAAAATCACGCTGACGCCTATGCGGCAGAGTGCAAGATGTAAGACAATCTGAGGCGTGCGGGCCGGTGAGAGATCCGGCTCGCATCCTCCCATTCCAATGGCTGCGGAGGTGTGATGCCTCTGCCTTGGTGGAACGAATTCATGTCCCTCATACTTATACTGGAGCAGATCCTGAACGGATTGCAGTTCGGGGTGATGCTCTTTCTCATGGCGGCCGGCCTGACCTTGGTCTTTGGTGTCATGGGGCTGATCAATCTGGCGCATGGTGCGCTTTATATGGTTGGTGCCTTTGCCGCCGCGGTTGTTGCGGCTTGGACCGGTTCATTTGTTCTGGCCCTGATCGCCAGCCTGGCCGCCGCCGCAGCGGCTGGCGCGCTGGTCGAACTTCTGGTGATACGGAAACTCTATGACCGGGATCATCTGGATCAGGTGCTGGCCACGTTTGCGCTGATCCTGATCTTCTCCGAGGGCACGCGCTGGGTCTTTGGATCTTTCCCGCTGTTTCTGGATGTGCCGGGTTATCTGTCGGGTCCGATCAGCCTGCCGGGGGGCATTGAATACCCGCTTTATCGTCTGACCATCATTGCCATTGGTCTCGTGGTCGCAGCCGGGTTGTTCTGGCTGATCGCGCGCACCCGTATCGGGATCCAGATCCGCGCCGGCGAAAGTGACCGGGAGATGATTGCGGCACTTGGTGTCGATATTTCAAAGCTTTACACGCTGGTCTTCGCCCTTGGCGCAGCGCTGGCCGGGCTGGCCGGTGCCTTGGTCGGAGCCATTCAATCGGTGCAGGTCGGCATGGGTGAGCCGGTGCTGATCCTGGCCTTCGTGGTGATTGTCATCGGCGGCATCGGTTCGATCAAGGGAGCGATGGTCGGTGCATTGTTGGTGGGGCTGACGGATACATTGGGCGGCGTTTTCCTGCCGCAGCTGTTTGCGCTGTTCATGGAGCCTGCCAGTGCGACATCCGTCGGGGCATCGCTGGCGTCGATGCTGATTTACATCCTGATGGCGCTCATCCTGTTGGTGCGCCCGTCCGGTCTCTATGGGGGGCAGCACTGATGAGCCGTGAAAACCTGTTGAACGCTGCGGTGATCCTGCTGCTGCTCGCGATCCCGCTGTGGGCGCATATGGCAGAAGAGCCGTTTCTGATCACCCTCGCCACAAAAGTCGCAATCCTTGCGCTGGCTGGGGTTGGTCTCAATATTGCGCTGGGGATTGGTGGGCTTGTGAGCCTTGGCCATGCTGCATTTTTCGGGATCGGCGGTTATGCGATGGGAATCCTGGCGGCCCACGCGCAGAATTACGAACCGCTGGCCGAATGGCCGATGCTGATCGAAGGCACCAACCAAATGCCGGTGATCTGGCTGGTGGCGGTTGTCGCCAGCGCGCTTGCGGCACTGGTAATTGGCGCGCTGTCGCTGCGCACCTCTGGCGTCTATTTCATCATGATCACCTTGGCCTTTGGTCAGATGCTCTACTACTTTGCCATCAGTTGGTCAGCCTATGGTGGTGAGGACGGGCTATCGATCTGGGTGCGCAATGAGTTTCCGGGTCTGAACACATTGGTTCCTTTGCAGTTTTTCCTGATCTGTTATGCCATCCTTTGTGCGGCGCTATGGTTTGCCGCCCGGCTGGCGCGCGCGCCCTTTGGGCTGGCGCTTTCTGCTGCGCGTCAATGCGAGGCGCGGGTGGAGACGGTTGGCATCACCCCTTACCAGCTGCGTCTGACGGCCTTTGTTATCTCAGGCGCGATCACCGGCTTGGCCGGGGCGCTGTTTGCCGATCTGAACCGTTTCGTCAGCCCCACCATGCTCAGCTGGCATACCAGTGGTGAGATCATGATCTTTGTCATCATCGGTGGCGTGGGTCGGCTGTTTGGTCCAGTCATCGGCGCTGCGCTGTTCATCCTGCTGGAGCACCTTCTGGGTGGGATCAGCGATTACTGGCAGATCTATTTGGGCGGGCTGCTGCTGATCATCGTGCTTTACGCCCGTGGTGGCGTGATCGGTGCGATCAGCGGACGGGAGGTAGCCCATGACTGATCTAACGGGCGCAAAACGGGTCCTGGAGGTCAGGGATCTGTGCAAATCCTTCGGCGCGTTGCAGGCCAGCAAGAACATCTCACTGGATCTGCGCGCCGGTGAAATCCATGCGTTGATCGGCCCCAACGGCGCCGGAAAATCAACCCTTATCAAGCAGATATCCGGCGAACTTCGTCCTGACAGAGGGTCCATCTCGCTGCTTGGTCGCCCGGTTGATGACCTGAGCCGCGTCGCACGAGCCCGGATGGGGCTGGGGCGCACCTTTCAGATCTCCGCGCTCGCGATGGATTTCACGGTGTTGCAAAACGCGGTGCTTGGCGCGCTTGGTGCGCGGGGTGGCGTGTTTCGGTTCCTTGGCAATGTGATGCGAGACAAGGCACTGGTGGCGCAGGCGGAACAGGCGTTGGAGCGCGTGGGCCTGCTGAGCGATGCAAAGCGGCGGACCGCTGATCTGTCACATGGTCAACGGCGCCAACTGGAGGTGGCGGTGGCGCTGACGCTGCAACCGAAACTGTTCTTGATGGATGAGCCGATGGCCGGTCTTGGCGCGGGGGGATCGCAGGCGCTGACCGGGTTTTTGGACACACTGCGCCACGAGGCGCCGATCCTTCTGGTGGAGCATGATATGGACGCGGTCTTTGCCTTGGCGGATCGGATCAGCGTGCTGGTTTATGGCGAGGTCATAGCCACCGGCACCACCGATGAGATCCGCAACAACGCTGAGGTGCGACGCGCCTACTTGGGTGAAGAGGAGGCGGTATGATGTTGCTATCTCTTAAAAATGTTACTGCATCATATGGACCATCTCAGGCCTTGTTTGGTGTAGATCTGGACATTGGCGAAGGCGAAGTGGTGGCGCTGATGGGGCGCAACGGGATGGGTAAGTCGACCACAATCAAGACCATCTGCGGCATGCTGCCAGCGAGTGAAGGCACGCTGCATTTCGCCGGAAATGACCTGCGCAAGCTGCCCTCACATAAAATCGCGCGCCTGGGCATCGGGCTGGTTCCTGAGGGCCGCCGGTGTTTTGCCCCACTCACGGTCGAAGAAAATTTAAGAGCTGCCGCACGGCCCGGCCCCTGGGATTTTGCCATGGTGGCAGATCTCTTTCCCCGCTTGGCGGAGCGGCGCGATCAGACTGCGTCGTCTTTGTCCGGAGGGGAGCAACAGATGCTCGCCATTGGCCGCGCGCTGATGATCAATCCCCGGCTGCTGATCCTGGATGAGGCCACCGAAGGGTTAGCGCCAGTGGTGCGGCAGGAGATCTGGGCGGCGATTGCACGGCTGAAACGCGACAGTGGCCTGTCGATCCTGGTGGTGGACAAAACGCTGCGGGAACTCGCTGCCGTGGCCGATCGCGCGGTGATCGTGAACAAGGGCACGACGGTTTGGACAGGTGCGATGGGCGCGCTGACGCCCGAGCTGAAGGACCGCTATCTGGGCGTTTAGGCAGGTCCGCGGCTTGGACTTGCGCTGTGGCTTTGCTAGGCAGGGCAAAACAGCCCCGGCCAAGGAACCTGCCATGCCTGCAATCACCCTCTGCATTCCTGCCTATGCCATGGGCGGGGATGGTGCGCGTTACCTGGCGGATTCCTTTGACCATCTCTGCCACCAGAGTTTTAGCGATTTTGATATCGTCGTGTCAGATCAATCCGATGACATGGCGGTTGCGGATGTCTGCCGGGACTATGCCGACCGGCTGACCATCACCCATCTGTGGAACCGCGAGGGGCTGCGACAGGCATCGGTCAATGTGAATAACGCAATGGCCCATGCAACCGGCGATATTATCAAGGTTCTGTTCCAGGATGATTTGATCATAGATCCCAACGGGTTGACGCACATACATGATGCAATGGGGCAGGGGGCGGACTGGTGCCTCTGCGGCTCTGGTGTCACGCGGGACGGCAGCAGTGTGACCCGTCCGATGCGTCCCCGCCTGACGGATCGGTTGCATTTTGGCAAGAACACGGTGTCCAGCCCCTCGGTTCTCGCCATGCGCCGGACTTCGGCCATGGAGTTCGACGAAGCCTTGATCTGGCTGATGGATGTGGACCTCTATAAACGTCTGTGGGATGCCTACGGAGATCCCGTGGTGGTGCCAGACACAGTGATCGCCAACCGCATGCACGAAGGCCAGGTCAGCGCCTCTGTCAGCAAGGCGCTACGGCAGAAAGAGCTGCGATACATGCGCAAAAAATTTGCCAAGAGCACCAGTTTTCGTGGCTGGCTGGAATATTTGCGGCAGCGGCTGAAGGCCATCTGAGATCGGCGTCGAAGTTCACCTATGGGCAGTCCGTGACGATGCCCATAGGTATTTCAATGACTTATCTGGGCAGGTGAATGTTAAATCGCTCCCGCAGCGCCTGATCCAGAACCGGGTCGAATTGCGCCTGCGAGGCCTGGCTCAGGATTTGTTCCTTGCGGGCCACGGCCTTTTCTATGAGGTCGGGTTTGTCCAGCTCGGCCCATTCCTTGGGCGAGGTGCGATCCCCGAATGTCGGGTAGACAAAATCCTGCTGCATCCGGCTCAGCGTAGCGTCCGTACCCAGATAATGGCCCGTACCGCTAAGGCAGACTTCAGCGATCTGATCAATGGCAACGGTATCCTCGCTCACCTCAATCCCGCGCACGCAGCGCATGGCCTGACCAAGCATATCGTCGCTCAGGATCAGGGACTCAAGGCAGAACCCAAGCAGTGAAGCATGCATTCCGGCTGCTTCATACACCATGTTGCACCCCGACAGCCCCGCCATCACGTTGGAGCACATCTGCTCCCATCCGGCCTGCATGTCGGGCAGTTTGCTGTCAGAGGCGCCAGCGGCGGCCCCGCCCGGCAGGTCATAATAATGATGCATCTGCGCGCAGCCCGCCGTGAGCAGGGCCTGTTCGCCAGATCCGATCGACATCGCCCCGGTTCGCAGATCAAGCCCAAACGGCCAGGTGCCAAAAATCGCGGGCGCGCCGGGTTTGACAGCGTTGACGTAAACCAGACCGGCCAGGCATTCGGCCACCGCCTGCACAATCGCGCCGGCAATTGTTGAGGGGGCGGTTGCGCCAGCCATGCCAGCGGACAACAGGAGAACCGGCATGCCCCCCTTGATGCACAGCTCCATCACCTCGCAGCTTTCGGTGGCGAACTTCATCGGGGGCACAACGAAGCAGTTGGAATTGGACATAAACGGACGCTCGCGCCATTTGTCCTCACCGCCTGCAATCATATGCAGCATCTCCAGAGCCGGCGGCACATGGCTCGGCTCGGTAAAGGATGTTCCGATATGTTTCAGCGTGCCAGAGCAGCTTGCGTAGACCGTATTCAGGTCCATTTCCATATTGTCGAGAATATCGCGGCACACCATGGGCCGTTGCAGGAAATGGACATTGTCCAGCTGGTCGGTGATCCGGGCGGCGTCGTGCAGGTCCTGCACAGTTGAATCGCGGTATGTCCGACCATGAACGTCAACCACATGGACCGCAGCACCGGCGGTGCCATAATGCACCCGGCTACCGGAGAGTTCGAGATCGTTTTTGCCATCCCGGCTGAACAGGGTGACTGATCTGTTGGCCTTGGCAATCGTGTCCTCCACCAAGGCACGGGGGAAGCGGATGCGGCCATCGTCCCCTTCGATACAGCCCGCAGCTTTCAGATAGGCGACCCCGCTGGGGGGCGCGTCGGCAAGGCCGATCTGCTCCAAGGCATCCAGCGCGGCTTGGTGAATGCGTGCGACACCGGCGTCGCTGAGCGGGCGGTAAAGCCCGCCCTCCAACCCGGCCCGGATGGGGCGCAGATGGTCGGCAAGGGGGGCTGCACGGGCAGCACGGCGGGCAGCGCGGCCACCGCTGCGGGCCGCACGAGGGGAGTTTGATTGATCTGTCATAAGGTCTCTCTGGGTCTGAAATGAAATCTGAATGTCTCAGACCCGCCGCGGTCGTCCCCGTGCCGCCCGACCACGGGACGCGCCGATAGTGCGTCCGATCAGGCTGATGACCCACCGTTCCCCTGACTGTTTCCCTGGCTGGTTGGCTGCCATGTCGCTGCTCCATCGTGCTCTGGACATCGTTGCACAGGGGGCGACCGATTCTATCTCATTTGCGACTTTTGTGAAATTTGCGACCAATATTTCACAGTTGGTATATGTAGACTGTCACGCATACCTTTTGATGATACGCCTAAAAATCGAAACATTTTAGAGTCTTGCGTGACCATCTTCATCTATATCTATATAGCCTGTTCGGTCAGACTAAGAACGTCAACATGCTGAACCTGCTGTTAAGCATTTGCAGAGATACTGGTCGGAGATGGACAATCACGCGCGCCTAAACCGCGGGCCGTCAGAAAAGGGACGTGCCGATGTTACCGGCCTCCATTGAACACACAGATCACAAACTATCGGCGCACCACATGATGTGGCGACGGTGCCTTCGATCGCGCGAAGGTGTATCCGCTCGTCAGGCGGCGATGGTCGGGTTTGTCACCGCTGTTCTGTCTGCTGCACCTGGTTTTGCCGGCGACTGGAGCGGATTTTTCCTTGGCACCTCAATTGCACGGGTGCAGGCAGTACAATCAGAGCGCGGCTCGGTGAGCGCGTCGGGGCTTCATCTTGGCTATGATCATGATTTCGGCCGCGTAGTGCTGGGTGGGGAGGTTGAGGTCGATCGCAGCGGGCGTGTCCGCTCTGACCTGACTGAGGAGCAGACTCGGCGGATCAAGCTGCGCGCTGGGTACGACATGGGGGAGACGCTGGGATATGTCACCATCGGCTCCGCGCGCAATGAAACCGCCACAGATAGCGACAATGGTGCGGTTTATGGCCTGGGGCTCAGCTACTCGCTCAACCGTGCTCTGCGGGTCAGCGGGGAATACCTGCATCAGGACGCAAGCGATGGTGCGGCCGTTCGGGCCCCATCCCGGGATATCCTGTCGATCCGCGCATCTTTTCAGTTCTGACAGCAGCCCTCTCACCATCCGCCAATAGAATTGACTGCCGAAATCGGCCTACTGCGGCTATTTCGCAGGTCCGAGCATCCCTGCACAGCGCCTCAACCTCGGTTGAGCGACCCCCGGAATAGGCCGATCCGGAGCAGTCGGCTGGGCGCGGATACGGAATCAAGATAGGCGGCGGTTGGCCGGTCGCGCGAGATGCTGGCGCGTACTTGCCAATCGGCAATGAAACGCCCGAAATCAATCGGCAGGAACCTGCCTCAGACGCTCATTTTGGGCCAAATAATGCGCAGAAATTCGGAAAAATATGCCGGGGTCTGGAACAAAACGGCCGTCGATCTTCTTTAGGAGGGGCAGACGCGAGAGTAGCGCGTCGACGCAGAAGACACATGTCGAAAGACAGACAAGGAGAAGTCGAGATGACTCGTATCGTATCCATGGCCGCTATCGCCGCCGCCCTGAGCACCCCAGCCTTCGCCGGCAACCTGGAAGAGCCTGTCGTAGCCCCAGCCCCTGCCGCTCCGCCAGTTGTGGTTGCCAATGACGGCGGCGACTGGACCGGTGCATATATCGGTGGCCAAATCGGGCAGCTGGACGCAGATACCAGCAATGGCCTGTCAGGGGATGATGTCTCTTACGGTGTGCACGCTGGCTACAACTATGATTTTGGCCGCTTCGTACTGGGTGGTGAGATTGACTACGACGCCACCGATGTTGATCTTGGCGGTGGTGCCGCCACTGTGGACTCGGTGATGCGCGGCAAGGTGAAGGCCGGGTATGACTTTGGCCCCGTGCTGGCCTATGTGACCGGCGGTGTGGCGCAGGTTGATACCTCTATTGGTGATGAAACCGGTGAATTCTACGGTATCGGCGTGGCCTACCGTGTGACAGATCAATGGACTGTCGGTGGCGAAGTGCTGGAGCATGACTTCGACAATCTGGGCAGCTCCGGCATCAGCGCTGATGCGACCACCGTGTCGCTGCGAGCCTCCTACCAGTTCTGATTTGACCCACCGGGGTTAAAGGCGGCGCGTCCATTTCGGTGGGCGCGCCGTTTTGCGTTGGCGTGAGGCTTCGGTCTGAATTGCAGGCTTGGCGGGACGATGCGCGCGTGTTATGAAAACTCCATGAACCGGATTTGCAACATTATTACCTGCTGCATTACCTGCTGAAATAGTCAGCGGGCTGGTTTCTGTCGTTCCCTTCTTTTGAACAAGTTGCTAAGCCCGCGCTGCGCGCCGCGTATCTGCGGCACCCGTTGGGAGAGTGGCCAGAGGCGCATGCGCTGCGGTCAGACGAAGGATTTGTGATGACGACGATCAAGCTGCACAACACCCGCACCCGAGGCAAAGAGGTGCTGGACCCGCTCAATCCCGACGATGTGCGCCTCTATCTCTGCGGACCTACGGTTTATGACCGCGCCCATCTTGGTAATGCGCGTCCTGTGGTGGTGTTTGACGTGCTCTATCGCCTCTTGCGCCACGTCTACGGCACCGATCACGTCACCTATGCGCGTAATTTCACCGATGTGGATGACAAGATCAACGCAACTGCGCTGGCCCGCAAAGAAGCGGGCGCGCCGGGCACGTTGGAAGAGCTGGTACAGGAACGGACCGAAGAAACCATCAGCTGGTATCTGGCGGATATGGCTGAGCTGGGCGCGCTGGAACCGGATCACATGCCGCGCGCAACCGCCTATATTCCGCAGATGATCGCGATGATCGAAGACTTGATTGCCAAGGGCCATGCCTATGCCGATGGCGCGGGACATGTGCTGTTCTCGGTCAAGAGCTACAAGGACTACGGCGCGCTATCCGGCCGGTCGGTGGATGACATGATTGCCGGGGCGCGGGTTGAAGTGGCCGATAACAAACGCGATCCAATGGATTTCGTGCTGTGGAAGCCCTCCACCGATGAGTTGCCGGGCTGGGACAGTCCCTGGGGCCGGGGTCGTCCGGGGTGGCATATCGAATGCTCCGCCATGAGCCATGAGCTGTTTGGCGACAGTTTTGATATTCACGGCGGTGGCAATGACCTGATGTTCCCGCATCACGAGAATGAAATTGCGCAAAGCTGCTGTGCCCATCCTGAGGGCGATTTTGCAAAAATCTGGCTGCACAATGAGATGCTGCAGGTCGAAGGCAAGAAGATGTCCAAGTCTCTGGGCAATTTTTTCACCGTACGCGACCTTTTGGATCAGGGCTATCCGGGGGAGGTCATTCGCTTTGTGTTCCTGCAAACGCATTACCGCAAGCCGATGGATTGGACCGACAAAAAAGCAAAAGAGGCGGAAGCCACTTTGCGCAAGTGGTATCAGCTTGCGGCAACGGCCCTAGACAATGAAGAACCATATGTTGGGCTGATCAATGCACTATCCGATGATCTAAATACCGCTCAAGCGATTGCCGAATTGCATCAGCTTTCTCATGCAGGAGATGCTGCAAGCATGCGGGCTAGTTTGAAGTTCATGGGCCTTATGGGGGCGGACATTCCGACATGGGTTGCAGGTGAGGAAGTTGATTTAACCCACTATGAAAAATCACTTTTTGAGGCGCGCCAGGCGGCTATGGAAACCAAGGATTTTGCGGAAGTTGATCGGTTGAAATCCGCCTTGGTCGATGCCGGCATCGAAGTCCGCATGTCAAAAGCTGGCGTTGAACTGGTGCCCGGCCCGTCGTTTGATGCCAGCAAATTGGACGCGATCTAGCACCACGACACATCACGGCCCTCTGAGGGGAGGGCCACCCTCATTTGCCAAGCCATAAGGCCAGCCATGACCAAAGAACGTCTTTACCTCTACGACACCACGCTGCGCGATGGGCAGCAGACCCAGGGTGTGCAGTTCTCGACCACCGAGAAGGTGCAGATTGCCACGGCGCTGGACGGGCTGGGGGTAGACTACATCGAAGGGGGCTGGCCCGGCGCCAATCCGACTGACAGCGGGTTCTTTGATGCAGCCCCGCAGACGCGCGCGACCATGACCGCCTTTGGCATGACCAAACGGGCCGGGCGGTCCGCGGAAAACGACGATGTTCTGGCGGCGGTGATGAATGCCGGCACCGGGGCGGTCTGTCTGGTGGGCAAAAGCCATGATTATCACGTGACCCATGCGCTGGGGATCACGCTTGACGAGAACCTCGACAATATCCGCGCCTCCATCGCGCATCTTGTGGCGCAGGGGCGCGAGGCGCTGTTTGATGCCGAACATTTCTTTGACGGTTACAAGGACAACCCGGATTACGCGCTGGCAGCATGCCGCGCCGCGCTTGAGGCGGGCGCGCGCTGGGTGGTGCTGTGCGATACCAATGGTGGCACCTTGCCCGGTGACGTCGGGCGGATCGTGTCGGAGGTGATCGCGGCGGGGCTGCCGGGGGATTATTTGGGCATTCACACCCATAACGACACCGAAAACGCGGTGGCCTGTTCGCTGGCCGCGGTGGATGCAGGTGCGCGGCAGATCCAGGGCACACTGAACGGTCTGGGGGAGCGCTGCGGCAATGCCAATCTGACCACGCTGATCCCGACGTTGCTGTTGAAACCCCCCTACGTGGACCAGTTTGACATCGGTGTCAGTCGCGAGGGGTTGAGCACGCTGACCGCGCTCAGTCGGATGCTGGATGAGATTCTGAACCGGGTGCCAACGAAACAGGCCGCTTATGTTGGGGCTTCTGCCTTTGCCCATAAGGCCGGGCTGCATGCCAGCGCGATCCTCAAGGATCCGAGCACCTATGAGCATATTGACCCGGCATTGGTGGGCAATGCGCGTATCATCCCGATGTCCAATCAGGCCGGGCAGTCCAATCTGCGCCGTCGCCTGTCGGAGGCCGGTCTGCGCGTGGAGAACGGCGATCCGGCGCTGGCGCGTATTCTGGAACGGATCAAGACCCGTGAGGCCGAGGGCTATTCCTATGACACCGCCCAGGCCTCGTTCGAGATTTTGGCCCGTGAGGAGCTGGGGCAGCTTCCAAGCTTCTTTGAGGTGAAGCGCTATAAGGTCACGGTGGAGCGGCGCAAGAACAAGTATGACCGGATGGTCTCGCTCTCTGAGGCGGTTGTGGTCGTCAAGGTGGATGGCCAAAAGCTGCTGTCGGTGAGTGAATCGCTGGACGAAACCGGTAGCGACCGGGGGCCGGTGAACGCGCTGGCCAAGGCGCTGACGAAGGATCTGGGCCAGTACTCCAAGGCGCTGGATGATATGCGGCTGGTCGATTTCAAGGTGCGCATCACCCAAGGCGGGACCGAGGCGGTGACCCGCGTCATTATCGACAGCGAAGATGGCAAGGGGCGGCGCTGGTCCACCGTTGGCGTCAGCGCCAACATAATCGATGCCTCGTTTGAGGCGCTGCTGGATGCGATCCGCTGGAAACTGTTGCGCGATACCGATGCGGCGGGTGGTGCGGCCTGATGATCCCGTTTGATGATGATCTGACCGCCTGCGCCGATCTGGTGCAGAAAGGCGATCCCGACCGTTTTGCCACGGTGATGGCCGCCCCGGTCGAGGCGCGCGCGCCGCTGTTTGCGATCTATGCGTTTAATCTGGAATTGGCACGCGCGCCTTGGGCCTCATCCGAGGCGATGATTGCGGAGATGCGCGTGCAGTGGTGGCGTGATGTCGGGGAGGAAATAACCGCAGGCGGCTCGGTGCGTCGGCATTTTGTGGCAACACCGCTGGCCAAGGTCCTGACGCCGAAGCTGGCGGTGCATATTGATGCCATGGCAGAGGCGCGCCGCTGGGATATCTACCGTGATCCGTTTGAAGATGAGGCGGCGCTGGCCGATCACATCGACAAGACGACAGGGTCGCTCATGTGGATGGCCGCCGCAACACTGGGCGCATCGGATGAGGCGCTGGTGCGTCGGTTCGCCTATGGGGTCGGGGTTGCCAATTGGCTGCGCGCGATCCCGAAACTGGTCGCCGAAAAGCGTATTCCCCTGCTGGACGGCACGCCGTCAGGCATAAGTGCACTGGCAGAAACCGGGCTGGAGGCGATAAAGGAGGCGCGCGGGCAACGCGCCAAACTCACCAAATCCGCGCTGCCGGCACTGCTTCCCGGCTGGCAGGCCGCTGCGATCCTGCGGCAGGCCGTGGAGGAACCGCAGCGCGTGGCCGAGGGTATATTGGGCACCAGCGAGTTTCGCCGCCGCGCCAGCCTGATCTACCGGGTGTCAACCGGACGCTGGTAACGGGCTCAGGCCTTCAGATGAAAAAGACGCCTGCGGTTTCCCGTCAGGCGTCTTTTTTGTCGGTTTATCATCACGAGCCGGACTCTGCGCTCAGGCCTTGCGCAGAGCCCGCGGCTTCAGCATCAGCCACAGCAAAGCTCCGCCCGCCAGCACCAGGAAGGGCGCCATGGCCATGTTCACAGCGGTCCAGCCTTCGACCGCACTGCCGCCGGAACAGTTCATCAGACCACCAGAGGCGAGCGAAGCGAAGGTCACGCCGCCAAACACCAAGAGGTCGTTCAACCCCTGCATCCGGCCGCGCTCATAGCTCTCATGTGCGCCCGCCAACATGGTTGTCGCCCCGATGAAGCCAAAGTTCCAGCCAATGCCCAGCAGGACCAGCGCGACAAAGAAATTCTCCAGATCAACGCCTTGCAGCGCGACAGCTCCGGCTGCGGCAAGGATCACAAGGCCAGCGCCGACAATCTTTTCCACGCCAAACCGCGCGATCAGATGACCGGTAAAGAAGGACGGCACATACATTGCCAGCACGTGGGCGGTCACCACATCGGCGGCGCTGCCTTCGCTAAAGCCACAGCCAACAACCGCCAGCGGGGTTGAGGTCATCACCAGGTTCATCAGCGCGTAGGACACCATGGCGCAGATCACCGCCACGGCGATGGTGGGCGTGCGCAGCAGCTCCAGACGGCTGCGTCCCTTGGGGGCGTCTTCGCTGGGGACAGGGGGTTTGGGGATTTTGAGGAACAAGAACAGGATTGCACCCAGGACGTTCACGGCAACCACGGCCATATAAGTGCCGAGGAAGGGGATCACAAAGGCCTGGCTGGTCGCCTTGACAATTTGCGGGCCAATGATGGCCGAGAGCAACCCGCCCGCCATCACATAAGAAATCGCCTTGGGCCGAAACGCATCGGACGCCGTGTCCGTTGCGGCAAAGCGGTAAAAGCCCTGCGCGCTCATATAGATACCGGTGAGGAAGCTGCCCAGCAGGAAGATGGGGAAAGAGCCAAGGTAAAGCCCATATGCCCCAATGACACCGCCAAGTGTGCCGCCAGCGGCGCCCACAAAGAAGCCCGCCTTGCGCCCGTACCGCTGCATGATCGCAGAGATCGGCGTGGCCGCCAGCATGGAACCGGCAACGATCAGCGAAATCGGCAGCGTCGCGAAACAGGCATTGCTGGCAAGCGATTGACCTGCGAGACCACCAATGGTGAAAATCATCGGCATCTGCGCACCCAGAAAGGCCTGCGCAAGCACGAGAATGACAACATTGCGTTTGGCGATGCGGTCGTCGGGGAGGGGGAGGCTGTCAGTCATGACAGATGCGTATCCCTGAATATCCGACAGGGCAAGATTGATGCTGCATCAGTGCGCTATGCGCGCGAAAAAGACGCAAGGAGAGGTCACATATGACAGGATCGAAAAATCCGGATGCGGTGGGGATGGCCAACGTCGGGCGGATCATCACCAGTGACGCCTGTGTGCGCGAAGGTGCCGCGTGGCTGGCCGATCAGGATCCACGGTTTGCTGCCGCAATCGACCTCTGCGGACCGTTGCCCTTGCGCCGCAAACCCGAGGGATTTGGTGAACTGCTGAGCGCGATTGTCAGCCAGCAGGTCAGCGTGGCTTCGGCCAATGCGATCTGGGGGCGGATGGTTGAGGCCGGGCTGGATACAGCACCGCAGGTAGCAGCGGCCAGCGAGGAGGAGTTGCGCAGTGTCGGTCTCAGCCGTCAGAAAATTCGTTACGCCCATGCGTTGGCAGCGGCCGGTATTGATTTTGACACCCTGCGCCAGCTCCCGGATGCAGAGGTGATTGCGACCCTGACGCAAGTGTCGGGCATTGGCACCTGGACGGCGGAAATCTACGCGATGTTCTCGCTCGGGCGGGCCGATGTCTTTGCCCATGGCGATCTGGCGCTGCAAGAAGGGGCCCGGATCCTGCTGGATCTGCCGGAGCGGCCGAAACCCGCCGCGATGCGCCGCATCGCTGAGGACTGGTCGCCATGGCGGTCGGTTGCGGCGCGCGTGCTCTGGGCCTATTACCGGGTGGCAAAGGACAGGGAAGGGATCCGATGACACGAGTTTTGAAAGCCGAGCGCAAGGCGCCTTTGTCGGGGCAGACCCGATCCGTGGTGGTGTTCCTGCATGGCTATGGGGCCAATGGGGCCGATCTGCTGGGGCTGGCTGACCCCTTGGCCGAACATCTGCCCGACACCTTGTTTGTGGCACCGGATGCCCCGGAAAGCTGTGCAGGTGCGCCTTTTGGTTTCCAGTGGTTTCCGATCCCCTGGATCGACGGCTCCTCGGAAGAGGAATCCATGCGCGGGATGATGGCCTCCATCGAGGATCTGAACGCCTTTCTGGATGCGCTGATGGTGGATGAGGACGTGCTGCCCGAGCAGGTGGTGCTGTTTGGATTCTCGCAAGGCACAATGATGAGCCTGCATGTGGCCCCCCGCCGCGAGGATGCGGTGGCCGGGATCGTCGCTTTCTCCGGACGGCTGCTCTCGCCAGAGACGCTAAAGGATGAGGTCGTCTCAAAAATGCCGGTGCTGCTGGTGCATGGCGACGCTGACGATGTGGTGCCGCCACAATCGCTGCCCGAGGCTGCCGAGGCGTTGGGAGAGGCCGGGTTCCAGGATGTCTTTGCTCATATCATGAAGGGCACAGGCCATGGCATTGCCCCCGATGGGCTAAGCGTAGCGCTGGCGTTCATGCGGGACAAGCTGAGCCTTTGAGCGCTGAAAGCCGTAGATGAAGCGCAAAGCCGCGTAAGGATCAGCCCTTGCGCGGCTTTCTTGGTTTTCGGGGCTTTGCTCTCGCGTTCGGTTCCGGGCGAGCGGGCGTTGACGCGGCAGCCTTGCGCCGGGCGATGGCCTGTCGATTTGGCGCGGGTTTGGGCTTGGGCGGTCCGGGAATAGACGGCACCTCCAGATCCTCCCAATTGCCGGGGGACAAGCCATCAAGCGTCCAGATCCCAATCGCAGCACGGATCAGGCGCAATGTCGGGTGACCCACAGCAGCCGTCATCCGCCGCACCTGACGATTACGGCCCTCGCGGATGGTCAGCGCGATCCAGCTATCAGGGACGGATTTGCGCACCCTGATTGGCGGATTGCGTGCCCAGATCCCGTCGGGTTCATCCATCAATGCTGCTTTCGCCGGGCGGGTCAGCCCGTCCTTTAGTTCCACGCCGTCCGCCAGCGCCTGAATAGCCGCAGCGTCCGGCGTGCCCTCAACCTGCACCCAATAGGTTTTCGGCATTTTATGCTGCGGATCGGAAATCCACGCCTGCAAGCGCCCATGATCGGTCAGCAGCATCAGCCCCTCGCTGTCACGATCCAGCCGTCCCGCAGGGTAAACTCCCGGCAGATCAATCCAGTCGCTCAGCGTTGCGCGCGGACTGCTTTCGCTGCCACGGTCTGTGAACTGCGGCAAAACGTCATAGGGTTTGTTGAAGCGGATCAATCGGGTCATCTGTCTGCAATAGGCAGCACTCCGCTGAGTGGCAAGGGGCAGGCGCGCCTCCAGCGTGGTTTGTCCCGACGCCTTTCAGCGACTGGTCGTCATGCGGCTGTCACGGAAACATCCTAGAGGTTGATCTGAGAGCTGGTCTGAGACCTTGTCATAGTCATTGATAATGGGGGCTTGCCAGTTGCAGGCCACGATATATAGTTAATTCAAAGCAGGGGCGGGTTCCCCGCTCTGGTGTCGGAACACAGGCAGACAGGGCGGTAGAGCCGTTGCAGAACATGCAGATCCAACAGCAACAGATTTCAGCAGATAGTGGGTATCGCCGTGCAGCCGTTGCCCATGGTCAGCCTGTGATCAACGGCAGCAAGGGAATGCGCCCGCTGATTGGTCTGCGAATACCTGTTTGGCCGCATCGAAGCCTGCTGTCGGTTCACCCGCAGACTGCTGATATTCATATGACTGATCCAAAGACAAGCGCGTGCACTCCACGCGCTTTTGTTTTGTCTGAAACCACTGCTGTGTCGGCCCGTGCGCGGGGGCAGGGCGGTGGTCAGTGGCCGGGACCTTGGCGCAGGTCCGGGCCATTGAAACGAGGAGGTGCAGTATGACCGTCGCCGTTGGTAATCTCAGAACTTTGATTCTGAACGCAGATATGCAGCCGCTCAGCTGGGCGCCGCTGTCTGTCTGCAATTGGCAGGATGCGTTTGTTGCCGTCCATCAGGAACGGGTCATACAGGTCAAGACCTATGACGATGTCGCGGTGCATTCGGCTTCGGACACCTTCGAAGTGCCCGCTGTTGTTGCGCTCAAACGCTATCGCAAGCGCAAGAAGGTGGCCTTCACCCGGTACAATGTGTTTCTGCGTGATGAGTTCTGCTGCCAGTATTGCGGCAAGCGGTTTGCCGCCAAGGATCTGACATTTGATCATGTGATCCCCCGCAGCAAAGGTGGTGCATCCTCCTGGACCAATATCGTCGCCTGTTGCAGTGCTGATAATCTGCGTAAGGGCAATCTGAAACCACAGCAGGTGGGGTTGAAGCTCCGTCGTCAACCCTTCGCCCCAAGCCCACATGAACTGGACGCGATTGCCCGGCGCCTGCCACGCCCCAAACCGGAACTGCACCAGACTTGGATGGATTTCCTCTATTGGGATAGCGAATTGGACAGCTGATCGCACCCTGAAAGAGCTATGAAAAAGGCCCCGATCAGCAGCGCTGTCGGGGCCTTTTTGTATCTACCTTCGGGGGGATCAGCCTTTGGCGCGTTGCACCATGCCAAAGAGATCGCGCGGATCGTCAGGGTCGGCCAGCATATCCAGTTCGAGGAAGAAATCGGTGTCCTTGATCCGATCACGGATGTAGCGCAGAGCCGAGAAATCCTCGATCGCGAAACCGACGCTGTCGAACAGGGTGATCTGCTTGTCATCGCGGCGACCGGGTTTCTGACCCAAGATCACCTGCCACAGTTCGGTGACGTCAAAGTCCTCAGGCATCTGCTGGATTTCCCCTTCGACCCGGGTCTGGGGCGGGAATTCCACAAATACGTCAGAGCGGGACAAGATACCTGGTGCAAGCTCCGTCTTGCCTGGGCAGTCGCCGCCGATGGCGTTGATGTGCACGCCGCTGCCGACCATGTTGTCGGTCAGGATCGTGGCATATTGCTTGTCTGCGGTGCAGGTGGTCAGGATCTGCGCGCCCTCAATCGCCTCTTCCGGCGTCTCGCAAGCCACAACATCAAGCCCGCTGTTTTTCAGGTTTGCCGCGCATTTCGCGGTGGCGGCCGGATCAACATCATAGAGACGCACGGATTTTAGCCCGCAGATCGCCTGCATGGCGAGCGATTGAAACTCCGACTGGGCGCCGTTACCGATCATGGCCATGGTCGTCGCGCCTTTGGGCGCAAGGTGTTTTGCCACCATGGCGGAGGTCGCGGCCGTGCGCAGCGCGGTCAGAATGGTCATTTCGGTCAACAGTACGGGATAGCCAGTATAAACATCCGCAAGCAGGCCAAAGGCAGTGACAGTTTGCAGCCCCTCAGAGGTGTTCTTTGGATGGCCGTTCACATATTTGAAGCCGTAAGCCTCACCGTCGGAGGTGGGCATCAGTTCGATCACACCGACGTCGGAATGGCTGGCCACGCGTGGTGTCTTGTCAAACAGCTCCCAGCGTTTGAAATCCTCTTCGATATAGGCGGCGAGATCCTTCATCACCGTGTCGATCCCGACATGATGAATGAGGCGCATCATATTGTCGACGCTGACAAAAGGCACAAGCGCCTTGTCCGAGGGTTGGGTCATGACTGGGTCCTTTCACGGGGGCTGAGGTGGATGGCTGCCAGCATGCAGCGCACCGACCCGCCAGCGGTTTCGATAGTGGGAATGGAGAGCGGCAGCAGGGTCGCGCTGCGCTCAATTACAGCGATTTGGTCGGCGCGCAGCGCATCGACGGCACGCGACGACAGCGCCAGCAAGCGGCTGTGCCCGGTCAGCTCCAGCGCGTTGCCGGCAAATCCGGCAATCTGCTCGGGCGTAAGATCAATCACCCGGCGTCCGGTTTCCTCCAGCCGCGCGGCAACTTCGGCCCGGCGCGTTGGATCGGTGATCATATCAAGACAGATCAGCGCATAGTCCGTGCCAATACCCATCAGCACGTTGGTGTGATAGACATCGCGCCCTTGCGCATCCCGTGCTTCAAACACCATAGGTTCAAAGTTGAAATGGGTGCAGAAACGTTCCAGCAGCACCGGATCGGCACGGTTGGATTTCACGGTGTAGGCAATGCGCCCGATATGATCGAGCACCATGGCGCCGGTACCTTCCAGCGCCAGCCCGTCCTGTTCCAACCCGGAATAGTCGATCACATCCTGAACGCGGTAATCCCGCTTTAGCAGTTCAATCACATCCCAGCGGCGTTCCTTGCGCCGGTTGGCTGCATACATGGGGTAGACCGCGACATGGCCGCCGGCATGGGTCGAAAACCAGTTGTTCGGAAACACGCTGTCCGGGGTTTCCGTGCCCGTGTCGTCAAACACATGGACGCTCACACCCGCGCCGCGCAGTGCTGCAACCGCTCCGTCGAATTCGGCCAGCGCCTGCGCAGAAGTCACATCCGCCGTGTCATCCGCAAGGGTTTGAAACGCATTGTCGTCGCGCGTCTCCGGGTTGGAGCAAAAATGGTGCGGCCGGATCATCACCACCGCACCGGGGGCCTGAAGCTGGCTCATTGATAGCTCCGTGTCGGGCGGTCAAAGACACGACGCCCAAGGGCCGAGGCGCAGAGATCCACCATCAGATGGGCCGTGCGGCCGCGCTCATCCAGAAACGGGTTCAGCTCTACCAGATCCAAAGAGGTCATCAGTCCGGAATCATGCAGCATTTCGCACACCAGATGCCCCTCGCGCACTGTGGCGCCACCGGGCACGGTGGTGCCGACCGCAGGGGCCACAGCCGGGTCCAGAAAATCAACATCCAGCGAAACATGCAGCATTCCATTGGCATCCTTGACCCGCTGGAGGAAGGCAGAAAGCGGGCCGGCAATGCCATTTTCGTCGATATCACGCATGTCGTGACGGTGAATATCGCTGGCCTCAAGCGCGAGGCGTTCCGGGGTATCAACCGAGCGCAGGCCGATCATGCAGACATTTTCCTGCGGGACCGGATTGGCCACCTCGGGAAAGCCTGCAAAATCCGGACGCCCGGTGAAATAGCCCACTGGTGTGCCGTGCAGGTTGCCGCTGTCGGAGGTTGCCGGGGTGTGAAAATCGGTATGCGCATCGAGCCACAGCACAAATTGCGGGCGGCCTTCTTTGGCGGCGTGGTTGGCCACGCCAACAACCGAGCCGAGGGACAGTGAATGGTCGCCACCAAGAAAGATCGGCAGCCCCTCTGTCATCGCTTCTTCGGCGGCGCGGATCAGGCGATTGGTCCAGCCGATGGTTTCATTGCGGGCAAAGACCAGACCGTCGTTGGTATCGCGTTCATGGGTCGCAGGCCGCAGATTGCCCTGATCGATCACCTTGTGACCCAGACTTTCGATCGCGCGCCCCAGACCGGCGGTGCGATAGGCATCCGGCCCCATCAGGCATCCGGCGCGCCGCTTGCCGCTGTCCACCGGGGCGCCGATCAGAATACAGGTCTTGGATGTCACGCGCATATCTCCTCTGCGAACTGTGCTTACCCTTAGAAACCTCCGAGTTGAGGTGGATTCCAGCGATCAAATCGCCCATATAGTAGGGCAAATCATCAAGACGGAGGTCAAATTGGACAAAACGGATGAGCGCCTGATTGCTGCGCTACGTCATAATGCACGCGCCTCCCTGTCGGATCTGGCGTTGCAGCTGAACCTGTCGCGGACCACGGTGCGGGCCCGGATTGAACGCTTGCAGAGCAAGGGGGATATCCTTGGGTTTTCAGTTGTTCTGAAGGAGGATGTGCTGCGCGATCCGGTGCGCGGTCTGATGATGATCGGCATTGAAGGGCGGGGCACCAGCCGCATCACGCGGCAGCTTCAGGGCCTGCCGGAAGTGCGGGCGATCCACACCACGAACGGGCGCTGGGATCTGATTGTGGAACTGGGCACTGAAACACTGGAGACGCTGGATGCCGCTCTTGCCAAAATCCGCACATTTGAAGGGGTGGTGAGCAGTGAAACCAACCTCCTTCTTGCCACGAAAAAGGACAGCTGAGCCGAGCGGTGACAGGCCCGGCCCGATGCAGGCGTCAGATCCGGTTCTTGCGCATGTGATTGGCCGCAGCAACCCAGAGCACGGCCAGAAAGAGCGATGCAACCGCATTCCAGCTGGCCATTGAGAGGCTGAACAACTCCCACGGGACGTCGTCGCAGCGCACCAGCGGTGCAGACATGATCTGCTGCATCAGATCTTCGGAGCTGAGGTTGCCAATCGGGCCGGAGGTGCAGGAATTCGGGCCTTCCCACCAGCCACGCTCAACCCCGGTGTGATAAGCGCCGATCGCCGCCGTGGTCAGCGCAGCCAGCGCACCGAGATAGGGCAGCATCACCATTGGCACCATCAGCGCTAACATGCCGATCACCACAGCTGCGCCATGCGGATACCGTTGCCAGATGCACAGCTTACACGGTGCCATCTCACCAAGGTACTGAAACCCAAAGGCCCCAAGCAGCAGCGCAGCTGAACCGGCGGTGGCAATAAGGATGAGAAATCGGCTCATGTTTACAAGACCTTCAGTGCGAAAAATCCGCCAAACAACAACACGACAAACACCGTAAAGACAAGCCCCAGACGCCGCTCTATGAAGTTGCGGATGGGCGCGCCGAATTGCCACAAAAGCCCCGCAACCACGAAAAACCGCAGCGCACGGGCCAGAATGGAGGTCGCAACAAAGGTTGCAAGCGGCATGCCGGTCCAGCCTGACATTATCGTGATGACCTTATAGGGGAAGGGGGTGATGCCTGCGATCAGCACCGCCCAGAACCCAAAGTCGTTGAACCGTGTGTTGAAGTCCGCCATCGCGTCGGCTTTGCCCATGGCTGCGAGCACCGGCTGGCCGATACTGTCGTAGAAAAACGCGCCAATGGCGTAGCCTAGCAGGCCGCCGGCGACTGAAGCGACCAGCGCGACCAACGCAATCAGCCAAGCCCGCGATGGGCGTGCGAGGATCATCGGGATCATCAGAACATCGGGCGGGATCGGAAAAACCGAACTTTCGACGAAGGCGACGCCAGCCAGCCACCACAGGGCCTTAGGATGATCGGCCAGAGCCATGGTTCGGTCATACAGCGCGCGCAACATCCTCGGGGCTCTCCTTGGCAATCCGATGAGAGCGGTGCCACGTGGGAGCGGGCGGGTCAACCGCCATGGCCCCTCGGGCCCCAAACCCCGCTCAGACAACGGGTGCATTTTTCACCCCTTTGAAGACGATTTGCCTATGGACCTCCGCGACCGCCTTGGGTAGGAACAAGCCAGAGGCCCAAGTGGCGGAATGGTAGACGCAGGGGATTCAAAATCCCCCGCCTTTGCGGGCGTGCCGGTTCGAGTCCGGCCTTGGGTACCAAGGGTTTCAAGGGGCTGTGCGATGGTATTGCACGGCCCTTTATTTTTGGACATCCGCGTGCGAAGAACCGAAGCGGCGACATTGCCTGCTTGCCAGCCAACGTCATTGGATTTCGGGCAAGATGTCATCGTTCGCCCGGGGGAACACCTTATTGCACAATCGCGCGGGCGCGTGGCCGTCAGTAGTTGGGCGAGAAGGGCCGCGCTTCGCGGGCGGGCCAAGGGCTGGCGGCTATGGCCTCTTTCAGGGCGCGGTGGATCTCAGGGTCGATGGCCGTACCCTGCATCTCGTCCATAGTGGCGAATGCCTTCTCCAGCGGCAAGGCCGACCGATAGGGGCGATCCGCAGTCATCGCGTCGAAAATATCGGCAACGGTTAGGATACGCATTTCGACTGTCAGATCCGCAGCCCCAAGACCGTAGGGATAGCCCTTTCCATCCAACCGTTCATGGTGCGCTACCACCACGTCAGCAATGTCTTGGAAGACAGAAATGCGCCTTAATACCTCATACCCAAATTCAGGATGCAGTTTCATCTGTTTCATTTCCTGATCGCTGAGACGGCCAGGTTTGTCCAGGATCGCGTTGGAGACACCGAGCTTGCCCAGATCATGCAGAAGCCCTGCGCGAACCATCCAACGCCGATGAGGGAGCTCAAATCCGAGCGTCTCACAGATCATATCAGTGTAATGCGCCACCCTTTCAGAGTGACCATACGTAAAGGGACTCTTGGCGTCGATCACCTTGGAGAAAGCATAGGAAATATCGTCCATATAGGTGTCATCGACGCGCAAGGTTGCTCGTGCCGCAGGATCAGAGAAAACGCTGGTCTCTAGTCTGTCGCTGGTCAAGGTATCATAGAAACCAGGGGTGCGAACTACTCGGGTAAAGACGGGCACAAGCTCAGGATCAAACCAGCTGCCTGCGCGACTTTCCAACTCGTCCGCTGCGGCGCCAGAGCCATACTGAAGTGCAAAGACATCTGTCACCTGCGCCATAAGCGCAATACGGGAAAACAGCGGAATGTCCTTCCTGCTGATCCCCGCCGGATGGCCACCGCCATTCCAATGTTCATCCAGTGCGGCAATCCCACCGGCAATCCGTTCAGAAAAACGCATCAGCTGTGCAATCTTTGCCCCGCGATCACAACGGGTCTGGATCAGCTCGGTGGCAATACTGTCGCTGCGGGCGATCACGCCAGTTACGGTTTTCAGCCGCTTGAACCCGCTATCACCCTGACCTGTGTGCTGCAGCAAGAAATCAAGTTTTTTCCAGGTCGTATCGTCGACAAATTTGAAGTTGCGTTTGAAGGAGAGATCATCTGTGCGGTAGAGCGTGCTAATTCGCGCAGCGTTTGAGCTGCATCCCAAATCTTTGAGCAACAGCGTAAAGTACAGGTCCGATCGATCCTGCCGCGATAGGTGCAGATAATCGGCTACTTGCATACCAATCCAACAGCAGCGGACACAATGCCCTCTTGGCTGGCCTTCGGTGAGATCGAGCGCATGGCTGAGCGCGCCCAGGAGTTCGCCCAGCTGAATGGTCTGGCCGCCCACCCGAGGGTAGGTCACATCGTGCAGCACGCCCGTGGAGGCGGCCGCAAAACCGGGGCCCGGATCCGGTCCGGGCAGCGAATAGGGGGTCGGAGTGGCCACCATGGCGCGCATCCTTCTTCAAACGCGCACTCAGCCTACTATCACGGCCTTAATCTCTGGTTACTGCGGCGCTCGCCCGCCCTGCAGACATCGGCCTCGGCCTCGGTATCGGCCCAGGCGCCGGCACCGGCACCGGCACCGGCACCGAGTCAGGTGACACGGTTTGCCGAGGCCTCAAGCAGCGTCTGGGTATAGGGATGCTGTGTTTCACCGTTGCGCATCGCGTCGATGCTGAGCACCTCGACGATCTCGCCATGCTGCATCACGGCTGCCTGATCGCACATATGCGCCACCACCGCGAGATCATGAGAAACCATCACAAAGGTCAGCCCATGCTCGGAACGCAAATCGCTGAGAAGGTTCAGGATTTCCGCCTGAACTGACACATCCAGCGCCGAGGTCGGCTCATCCAGCAGCAAGATATCCGGCTGTGGCGCCAGGGCGCGGGCAATGGCGACGCGCTGGCGTTGGCCGCCCGACAGCTGATGCGGATAACGAAAGCGGAAGGCGGGGCCAAGTCCGACGTCTTTCAACAGTTGATCGACCCGATCGTCGATATCGCGAAACCCGTGCAGGTGCAGCGTTTCTGACAGCACCTGATCCACCGACTGGCGCGGATGGAGCGAGGCATAGGGATCCTGAAACACCATCTGCACGGTTTTGTAGAACTCCCGGTCGCGGGTGGGGCCAAGCCGTGCGCCCTCGACGGAAATCTCGCCGTTCCATTGCGGCGCCAATCCGGTGATGGCTTTTAAGATAGTGGATTTTCCTGATCCACTCTCCCCGACAAGCCCAAAACTGGCGCCGGTTTCAACGCTGAGAGAGGCTGCTTTGACGGCATGAACCAGCGCGTGGCGTTCGCCGAAATAGACGTTGAGATTGTTGATGTCCAAGGCGGTTGTCATCATCGTCCCTCCACACTGGGGGCGTCACGCCAGGCGGGATCGCGTTGCAGCACCTCCAGCCGGGGGCGCGGCGCGTCAAACCGGGGCAGGCTGCCCAATAGCCCCTTGGTATAGGGGTGTTGCGCCTCATGCAGGCGATTGGCGTCACAGACCTCGACGATGCGGCCCGCGTACATGATCAGCACCCGGTCGCAGAACTGGGAGACAAGATTGAGATCATGGCTGATGAAGATCAGCCCCATGCCGCGTTCCTTCACTAACCGGTCCATGATCGACAGCACCTGACCCTGCACCGAGACATCCAGCGCAGAAGTGGGTTCATCCGCAATCAGGATTTCCGGGTTCGGGATCAGCATCATGGCAATCATGATGCGCTGGCCCATGCCGCCCGACATCTCGTGCGGATAGGCGCCCATCACCCGTTCGGGATCCCGGATCGAGACCGCCTCCAGCATCTCAAGCGCTTTCTGGCGGGACTCGGCCTTGCTGGCCTTGGCGTGCAGGCGATGTGCCTCGATCAGCTGATCACCGATTGTCATCACCGGGTTGAGCGAGAATTTCGGATCCTGCATCACCATGGAGATCTGCTCGCCGCGCACCTTGCGCATATCGCGTTCAGATTTGGCCAGAAGGTTCTCTCCGTGGAGGGTGATGTGATCGGCCTCAACCATCCCCGGTTTGCGGATCAGTTGCAGGATGGCGCGCCCGGTCATGGACTTGCCCGATCCGCTTTCGCCAACAATCCCAAGCCGTTCCCGTCCGAGCGAGAAGGACACGCCGCGCACCGCGTCAAAGATCCCATTGCGCGTGGGGAACCGCACCCAGAGGTTTTCGACATCCAGAAGCATACTCATGACGCGCTGTCCTTTGGGTCCAATACGTCGCGCAAACCATCACCCAGCAGGTTGAAGGCTAGCGAAACGGCAAAGATGGCAAGTCCGGGCATGGTGGCAACCCACCAGTGATCCAGAATAAACCGGCGCCCCTCTGAGATCATCGCGCCCCATTCCGGGCTGGGGGGTTGCGCGCCAAGGCCAAGGAAGCCTAGTCCAGCGGCGGCCAGAATGATGCCGGCCATATCCAGTGTCACCCTCACGATCAGCGAGGACACACAGAGCGGCCAGATATGTTTGATAATGATCCGCAGCGGGCCTGCGCCTTGCAGTCGGATCGCGCTGATATAGTCGGAGGACCGGATGGTCAGCGTCTCTGCCCGCGCCATCCGCGCATAAGGTGGCCATGCGGTGAGCGAGATCGCCAGCACCGCGTTTTCTATCCCGGCGCCAAGGGCGGCAACAAAGGCCAGCGCCAGAACCAGCCTTGGAAAGGCGAGGAAGATATCGGTGATGCGCATCAGGATGATATCGGCCCAGCCTCCCACATAGCCAGAAACCGTGCCCACCAGCAGCCCGGCAACAGGCGCAATCAGCGCCACCAGGGCAACGATATAAAGCGTGATGCGGGCGCCATAGATCAGGCGGCTGAGGATGTCGCGGCCAAGGGAGTCGGTGCCCAGAATATGCCCTTCACTGCCTAGGGGCTGCAGGCGGTTGGAAAGGTTCTGCACAAACGGGTCATGGGGGGCCAACAGCGGTGCCAGCAGTGCGATGGAGATCAGCAGGATCAAGATGGCAAGCCCCACCATCGCCATATGGTTCTGACGCAGCGACAGCCAACCCTGATAAAGGGCGGCCAGCCGCGCCTGACGCCGCGATGTGGGGGTATCGGTCAACAGCCAGGCCCGCAGGCCCTGCTTTGGGGCCGGGGTTTGCGACGACATGCTCATTTCGACCTCGGATCAAAGACTTTGTAGAGAAGGTCGGAGAAGATGTTGAGGCAGATGAACACCAGACCAACAACAACTGTGCCGCCCAGCACCGCATTCATATCCGCCGACAGCAGAGCGGTGGTGATATAGCTGCCAATTCCCGGCCAGGAAAAGATAATCTCGGTCAGGACCGACCCCTCAAGCAGGTTGGCATAGCTCAGCGCGATCACGGTGATCAACTGGACACGGATGTTGCGGAACGCATGGGTCCAGATCACCGCCCATTCGCTCATGCCTTTCACGCGGGCCGTGGTGACATATTCTGCGGAGAGTTGTTCCAGCATGAACGACCGTGTCATTCGGCTGATATAGGCAAGGCTGTAGTATCCAAGCAGAGAGGCGGGCAGCACGATATGTGAAAACGCATCGCGAAAGCCCCCCCAATCCCCGGCGATCAGCGAGTCGATCAGGATTATCCCTGTGACCGAGGGGATCATGTCCTCGTAGAAGATCCCCTGCCGGCCTGGTCCGCCAACCCAACCCAGAATTCCGTAAAACAGCAACAACCCCATCAGGCCCAGCCAGAAGATGGGCATGGAATAGCCAACCAGCGCGATGACGCGGGCAATCTGGTCAATCCAGCTGCCGCGACGCACCGCAGCGATGACCCCCAGTGGCACGCCAAGTATGCAGCCAAAGAGGATGCCGATAGTGGCCAGTTCAAACGTCGCCGGAAACACGCGCGCAATATCGGTCGAGACATCCCGCGCCGTCAGCAGCGAGGTTCCGAAATCGCCCCGCAGGACATCGGTGACATAGTAGAAAAACTGCACCGCAAGCGAGCGATCAAGACCCAGCTCACGGTAGACGGCATTATACTGCTCCTCGGTGGCGCGCTCGCCGACGATGGCCAGCACCGGATCGATGGGCATCACCCGACCGATCAGGAAGGTCACAAACAAGAGGCCCAGCATCGTGACCGCGATGGACGACAGCGTCACCAGCGTGCCGCGCGCCCAAGGGGGGAGGGGCAGCCAAGGCCGCCGCTCCGTTTCTGTTGCGAAATTCGCCATCTTACTTGGTCACATCCCAGTAGGCGACCGAGGTGATGGCGCCGCCAAGGCTCAGCCCTTCGACGTTATCGGCCATGCCCGCCTGCTCGATCAGCTGGAACATTACGGCAAAGGGGGCGGTGTCACGGAATTGCGCCTGGATCTCATGATACATCTCCGCGCGCTTCTCTGTGTCGCCTTCGACAACAGCCGCCGACACCTTCTCGGTCAGACCACCTGTGTCCCAGCCGTTGCGCCAGGCCAGAAGACCGGTGGCATTCGCGGCGTCCGAGTTGTCGGGGTTATAGGCAAAGGTGCCCGCATTGGTGTGGGGATCAGGATAGTCCGGCCCCCAAGCGCCGAGATAGATATCCAGCTCACGCGCTCGGTACTTACCCAGCACCTGCTTGCCGGTGCCAACCTCAAGGTTCAGCGTGATCCCGGCCTGGGCGAATGTGTTCTGCAGCGACTGGGCAATTTCCAGACGCTCCTGCGCCTCACGCACGCCGACAGTCAGCTCCAGATTTTCGACGCCTGCCTCAGCCAGCAACGCCTTGGCCTTTTCCACATCGAGCGAGAAGGGATTCTCGTCCACCGCACCAAGATAGGTTTTCGGCAGGAAGTTCTGATGGCCGACATACCAGTTCTTGAGGAAGCTGTTTTCCATGCCGTCATAGTCGATCAGGTACTTCAACGCCTGACGGACTTGCGGTTTGGACAGTTCCGGGTGCTTCTGGTTGAAGGAGACATACATCAGGCGACCGCGCATTTCGCGCAGCACCTCAACGCCGTCAACACCTGCAAGACCATCAACATCAGACGGGGTGAGATCGCGGGCCACATCAATATCGCCACGCTCCAGCATCAGGCGCTGGGTCGCGCTCTCTTGTACGTGTCGCACAATGACGCGCTTCATTTCTGGTTCGCCGCCGTAATAGGCCGGGTTGGCGCTCAGGGTGACGCTTTCCTTCGGCTTCCAGCTGGCAAGGCTGTAGGGGCCGGACCCAGCGGAATTGGTGGTCAGCCAAGTGTTGCCCATATCGCCATCGACTTCATTGGCCATGACCAGTTCTTTGTCGACAATCGCGCCAATCGTGGCGGTGAGGCAGTTAAGGACAAAGGATGTCGCATAACGCTTGTCCGTTGTGATCGATAGCGTGTTGCCATCAACCTTGATCGTTTCATCGACGTTCTCGGGCGTGAACCCAAATTGGGTGATGATGAAGGATGGCGTTTTGTTCAGCAGAACTGCGCGTTTCAGCGAAAACGCCGCATCCTCGGCGCGGACCGGGTTGCCGGACTGAAATTTGACACCTTCGCGCATGGTGAAGGTGATGGTGCGGCCATCCTCAGAAACAGTCCAGCTTTCGGCCAGATCCGGTTGGTAGCCGGCGTCCAGATCCGCAGGGTCGAAATTCACCAGTTTGCCGTAGATGTTGCGGATCACGTCTGCGCCTGCAAATTCAAAGCTCTGTGCCGGGTCCAGCGTGGTGATGTCGTCAATGCGGTTGGCAATGACCAGCATATTATCCGGTGTTTCGGCCATCGTGGCCATCGGGGTGAGGCCAATTGCCAACCCCAGCGCGGCGGTGCCAAGAAGGGTTTGAATGGTTTTCATCTGTAACTCCCTATCGTGTTTTAATCTTTGAATATCGCGCTGTTGTCAGCGTCTTTTTGTTGTGTGGGTCTAAAACGGGCGCGTTTACTTGCCTGCGTTCTTGGCTGGGTTTTGCCAGGTCGCATCCAGAACCCGGAGCCAATTGTCGTGGCATAGTTTCTTCATAAGAGCATCGTTGAAACCGTGTCGGCGCAGGGCGGTACGAAGGGTAGGAAGACCCGCCACAGTCTCGATGTCCTTTGGCACCGTGGCGCCATCAAAATCCGAGCCGAAACCGACCCGATCCTCCCCGAGTTGGGTGATCAGGTGGTCAATATGGTGCAGCATGCAATCAATCGGGGTGTCCGCGTCCATGCGACCATCTTCGCGCAGGAAGGCCACGGCAAAGTTGAGACCAACCATGCCATCGCTGTCACGGATCGCGTGCAGCTGGCGGTCAGTCAGGTTGCGGCTGTGGGGAGTGAGGGCGTGGGCATTTGAATGTGTGGCCACCAGTGGCGCGTCACTCAGCTCTTCCACATCCCAGAATCCGGCCTCATTAAGATGCGAAAGATCGACCATCACACCCAGCTGATTGCAGCGATGCACCAGCCTTTTGCCATCCGCAGTTAGCCCCGGCCCGGTGTCGGGCGAGCCGGGAAAGCGAAATGGTACACCGTGGCCAAACCGGGTCGGGCGGCTCCAGACCGGGCCGAGCGAGCGCAAGCCCGCCTGATAAAGAACGTCGAGCATATGGAATTCCGGATCAATTGCCTCCGCCCCTTCCATATGCATCACGGCTGCGATCAACCCCGTGGCAAGACAGCTCCGAATATCATTGGTGCTGCGGCAGATCTTCAGCGCGCCGTCGCGTTCCAATTGGAGCAATATCGCCGCCTGAGAGAGCGCGACGGGGGCCGCATCCGGCCAGCTGACCTCCTCGGGCAAAGGTAAATCGTAGGCCGTGGCCATCATCTCATCATGGCTGTCGATATCGACCGCGTCAGGTACGTAGATGGCAAAAAAGCCACCGCCAAAACCGCCTTCGCGCGCTTTCACAAGGTCAATATGGCGTCCGCCGCCACCTTGGAACCCGTCAACACCGGGTGAAATGTCGCGATTATGCAAGCGCAGCAATAGATCGTTGTGGCCGTCGAAAATCAGAGGGTCAGTCATTTTGCTTCCTAATTCCCTGATATGAGGTCGTATCTTTTGCGCTAACGCAAGGGAATTTACGCTGGTTTTCACGATAAGCCTGGTCAACGCTCAAAAAGTGGCGCCTGACCAGCGGGATGCAGGAGGCTACCGGTCACCCTGACCGCCAATAGGTCGACCAGGCCGGGAATATGTTCGATTATCGCGCAAATGCGACTCAGGATTTTAGTCCTGCTTCAAGCTATAGCCTGCAAATGCCGCCAGCGCGTCGTCGATCTGCGCCGGGCTGAGTAGCTTGGGCGTACCGATGCTGCGGGCGCGAATGTAGGTTGCTGCCAAATGTTCCAGCTCAGCCATCCGCCACATGGCGCGCGCCAAGGTGTCACCGGTGCAGACGGCGCCATGGTTCGCCATAAGGCACCCCTCGCGGTCTGCCATTGCGGTAACAACATGGGCTGAGAGCTCTGCGCTTCCGAAGAGAGCGTAGTCAGCAAGCGGGACGTCGTGCCCGCCAAACGCTGCGACCATATAATGACAGGCCGGGATTGCCATGTGGTTCACCGCGAGAGCGCAGCAATTGACAGGGTGGGCATGAACAACGGCCATTGTCTCCGGCTTGGCTGCGAGCAGCGCCTGATGAAATTGCCACTCGGAAGAAGGGGCAAACTGGCGTCCCAGCGGAGCCGGATCGCCGACCACCGGCATCCGGACGATCATTTCTGGGCTCATTGCCTCATAGGGAACCCCGGATGGGGTGATCAGCATGTCCCCACCGGCGATCCGCAGAGATATATTACCGGATGTGCCCTGATTGACCCCACTCCGGTTCATCTCCAGACAGGCATCAATGATCGACTGGCGCAGCTCCAGGTTATCCTCTCGGGCGGATCTGGACATGGCAGATTACCCCGCCTTTCGGATAAGGTCAGGAAACAGCGCCGCCAGCCCCTCGGCAGAGGCGTCGCAGATACCGCGCTCGGTAATAAGCCCGGTCACCAGCCGGTTTGGCGTCACGTCAAAGGCGGGATTGCCGCAGGCGGTGCCCTCTGGCGTAACCTGTGCCAGCCCGATATCGCCACCCTCCAGCACGCCCTGAACATGGCTCACCTCGCGGCTATCACGGTCTTCTATCGGGATCTCTGCGACACCGTCCGTGACCGTCCAGTCAATGGTGGGCGAGGGCAGGGCGACATAGAACGGCACCCCGTTGTCACGGGCCGCCAGCGCCTTCAGATAGGTGCCGATCTTGTTGCAGACATCGCCCTGACGGGTGGTGCGATCAGTGCCGGTGATGACCAGATCAACCTGTCCGTGCTGCATCAGATGGCCGCCTGCATTGTCCGTAATGTAGCTGTGGCTGATGCCGTGGCTGCCCAGTTCCCAGGCGGTCAGCGCGCCCTGATTGCGGGGGCGGGTTTCATCGACCCAGACATGAATCGGAATTCCGGCATCATGGGCCTGATACATCGGGCTGGTCGCCGTGCCCCAGTCAACGGTGGCGATCCAGCCGGCGTTGCAATGGGTGAGCAGGCGTACGGGTTCACCTGCCGGTTTCTTAGCGGCGATATCGCGGATCAATGTCAGACCATAAGCGCCAATGCGGCGGTTGATCTCGACGTCCTCATCGGCAATGGCATGGGCAAGCTTCAGCGCAGCTTTTGCACGGTCTTCCTCCGGCAGGGGGCGCAGCGTCTCCAAGCAGCGGTTCAGCGCCCAGCGCAGGTTGATTGCTGTCGGGCGGGTCGCATTGAGTTGCTCCCAGGCGGCCTGTAGCGCGCTGTCGGACGGATCCATCTCCGCAGCCAACGCCATACCATAGGCCGCGGTCGCTCCGATCAGCGGTGCGCCACGCACCCGCATTTCCACGATGGCCGTAGCGAACTCCTCAAGCGTGGCAACGGGCTGGATGCGAAACTCATGCGGCAACCAACGCTGATCAATGATCATCAGGACCGATTGATCCTCATCCCACCAAAGCGAACGATAATGCGTGCCATTGATTTTCATGTGGGGGTCCTCCGTTCATGGCGAGCCCAGCGCCGCCGTTGAACGTTGTCCTAACGCATTGGCGTTAGAGTGCAATCATCTTGCACGCCTAACCACCGCGCAGCCGCTGCATCAGGTAGATTTCATTCTCAGGGGCGAGGGGTTCATCCAAACTGGCCGCAATGATGCGCCCGTCTACCGCCACCGAAACGCCTGCGTCCAGCGCCGGGATCAGCGCGGGGTAGGCGGCTTTCAGCGCGGCGATCATGGTGCCAGTGGTGCTGGCGGAAACTTCCACCGCGTCTTGCCCCTCGGCAAAGCGGCGCAACCCGGACCAAAGATGCACGGTCAGGCGCGGCAACCCCGCGTCCTGACCCAGATCTTGCGTCTCACTCGTCATCGCGCTGCATCAATCTGCCGTTCCGCGCTGCTGTTCCAATGCTGCCAGAATACGCGGCGGTGACATCGGCAGCGCATGCAGCCGCACGCCTGCCGCCGCAGAGACCGCATTGGCAATCGCCGCCAGAGGTGGGCAGATGGATGTCTCCCCCACGCCGCGCACACCAAAAGGATGGCCGGGGTTGGGCACTTCGACGATCACCGTGTCGATCATCGGCAGATCAGAGGCCACCGGGATCCGGTAATCGAGGAACACCGCATTCTGCAACCGGCCATCCTCGCCGTAAATGTATTCCTCATTGAGCGCCCAGCCGATACCCTGTGCGGCTCCACCCTGAAACTGCCCCTCCACATAGGTGGGGTGGATCGCCTTTCCCGCGTCCTGAATGACGGTGTAGCGGGTGACAGCGGTTTTGCCGGTTTCCGGGTCCACTTCGGCATCGACGATATGGGTGGCAAAGGAGACACCGGCGCCTTCGGGCGTGGCCTCGAAATGGCCCGAGATGGGACCGCCGGTCTGGCCCATGTCGCGGGTGATCTCAGCTAGCGGGATCGGGTCAAAATTGCCCGCATTCGGACCAGAGGGCACGGCGTGGCCGTCCTCCCATTTGACCGCATCCTCCGGGATGCCCCATTTCGCGGCAGCACGTTTGCTGAGTTTGACTACAGCGTCCTCTGCCGCCTTGATTGTCGCGAGGCCACTGGCATAGGTCACCCGGCTGCCGTGGGAGACGTCATTGTATCCCAATGTGGCGGTATCTGCGATGGTGACACGGATGCTTTCATAGGGAATGCCCAGAACCTCTGCCGCCATCAGCGCCATGGAGGCACGAGAGCCGCCGATATCCGGTGTCCCGACCGAGATCTGACAGGTGCCGTCCTCAGACAGGGACAACGACACCGAGGTCTCGCCCCCATGGTTAAACCAGAACCCGCAGGAGACCCCGCGCCCCTGACCGGGTTTGAGTGGGGCGCTGTAATGCGGGTGGGCTTTGGCGGCTTCCAGCGTTTCGACCAGACCGATGCGTTCGAATTTTGGTCCGTAGGAGGCTTTGGTGCCCTCGCGCGCCGCGTTTTTCAGCCGAACTTCGATTGGGTCCAGATCCAGCTTCCGGCACAGCTCATCAATTACGGATTCCACCGCATAGGCCGCCATGGGCGATCCCGGTGCGCGATAGGCGGCCTGTTTGGGGCGGTTGCTGATGACGTCATAACCGATCTGCTGGACATTCTGCAGATCATAGGGCGCAAAGGCACACATGGCGGTCATATCCGCAGGCGCCCCCGGAAAGGCACCGCCCTGCAGGCGGAAGGTGCCCTGCGCTGCGGTGATGATGCCATCCGCAGTCATGCCGATCTTGATATCCATGGAGGTTGACGCCGTGGGGCCTGTGGCGCGAAACACCTCCGGGCGGCTCATCACCAGTTTGACCGGGCGATTGGCCTTGCGCGACAGCGCCAGGGCCACGGGTTCGATGAACACAGTGGTCTTGCCACCAAATCCACCGCCAATTTCCGAGGCGGTGACGCGCAGCTGTGATGTCTCAATGCCCAACAACGCCGCGCAGTTCTTCTGCACATACCAGTGGCCTTGGGTACAGCACCACAGTTCCCCCTTGCCGTCCTGCCCCAGCTGGGCCAGACAGGCATGTGGCTCGATGTAGCCCTGATGCGTCGCCTCGGTGACGAAATGCTCCTCCACCACAAGGTCAGCCCTGGCAAAACCCGCCTCCACATCGCCATGACCGCTTTCGTGATAACGCACCACATTGGGGTGCATCCCCTCTGGCACGGAGTAATCGGCTGCCCCTTCACGGATCACCGGCGCATCCTTGGCCATGGCCTTGTCGACATCGGTTACATGAGGCAGCACCTCATACTCAACCTCGATCAGCTTCAGCGCATCGCGCGCGGCGAGGGCAGAGGTGGCGGCAACCGCGGCAATGGCATGACCATCATAAAGCGCGGTGTCGCCTGCCATCACGTTTTCCAGCACATTCCATTGTTCACCTTCGAGCCCTGGAGCGGGCTGGATCGCGTCGGAAAAATCGGCGCGGGTGACAATCGCCTTCACATCACCCAGCGCCTCAGCCTTGCTGGTGTCGATATGTTTGATCCGGGCATGGGCATGGGGGCTGCGCAGAATGGCGCCAAACAACATCCCCGGCGCCGTCACATCGGCGCCAAAGCGCGCCTTGCCAGTGACCTTGTCCAGACCATCGGGACGATTGGGACGGGTGCCCACTTGGGTGAAGTCGGTTTTTCGTTGATCCAGAGCCATTATGATGCCCCCCGCATCTCTGCTGCCGCGTCCATCACGGCGCGAATGATCTTGTCATAGCCGGTGCAGCGGCAGAGGTTGCCCGCCAGCCAATAGCGCACTTCGGTTTCTGTTGGATCCGGGTTTTTCTCCAGCAGAGATTTGGCTGCCACCAGAATACCCGGCGTGCAGATCCCGCATTGCAGCGCGGCGTGGTCAATGAATTTCTGTTGCAGTGGATGCAGTGTTTCGCCGGGCGCGATGCCTTCGACCGTGGCAATCTCCTGACCCTCTGCCTCAACCCCGAGGACAAGGCAGGAACAAACCAGCCGCCCATTCAGCGTGACCGAACAGGCCCCGCAGTCACCCGTGCCGCAGCCTTCCTTGGCGCCCGTGAGGTTCAACCGGTCACGCAGAACATCCAGCAGGGTTTCGCGCGGGTCGCAGAGATAGTCGACCGCATCGCCGTTGATGGTGGCAGAGACGTGGATTTTCGAACTCATGCTGTGTCTCCCTTGGAACGGGTATAGGCGATCTCGGCAGCGCGGCGTGCCATCACGCCCGCCACTTGGGTGCGAAAGGCAACGGTGCCGCGTTTGTCGGTGATCGGAGTGCAGGCATCGGAGGCGGCGGTGGCCAGTCGCTCAAGCGCAGCATCGTCCAGCGTGGAGCCAACCAGCGCATCGGCACAGGCCTCAACCAGCAGCACCGTAGGGGCAACAGCGCCCAGTGCAACACGCGCCTCCGCAATGGTGTCGCCTTCCAATCGCAGCCAGACGCCGCAACCAACAACTGCAATATCCATTTCGGTGCGCGGAATGAACCGCAGATAGGCATCGCCCTGACGCGGTTGAGTGGCGGGCAGATGCACGGCGGTGATCAGCTCGCCGGGGGCAAGCGTGGTTTTGCCTGGGGCTGAGGGAATATCCACAGCAGCTGCGCGGCGATCTCCCTTTGGGCCGGTGATGCTGACGGTCGCCTGCGCGGCAACCAAGGCCGGCACGCTATCCGCCGCTGGCGAGGCATTGCACAGATTGCCAGCCAACGTGGCGCGGCCCTGCACTTGGGTTGAGCCGATCAGATCCATCGCCTCCACGACACCGGGCCAGGCGGCACATAGGCCAGGGTGCTCGCTCATCTCAGCGCCAGCTACGGCGGCGCCGATCGTCCAGCTGCCATCGTCGTCCTGCCGGATGTCCCGCACCCCCTCAATTGACTTGATATCAATCAGCGTATCTGGCGTGACGATATCGGCCCGCATCTGCACCAGCACATCGGTGCCGCCGGCCAGCACACGGGTCACACCCTTGGCTGAGGCCGCCAGCTCTGCCGCCTCGGCAAAGCTGCTGGGTCGGTGATATTCCATTGGAGTTGTCCTTCTGCTGGCCTTGCTGCTGGCGACTGTGGTTAGGTCCGGAGGCCCGGCGGTCCGGCGTCGGGACCAAATGTTGGTGTGTCACTGACCCTATGATCCCTCACAGAGTCCTGAACGCGGCATATGCCCGTCGCACCATCTTGCGACCAGATGTCTGCTTGGGCAAGCCGCCATCAGTGCTTCGCCGGGTGATCGGCGAGAAAATCACGCTGTCAGGCGACTGTGTTCACAATGCGCGCAATTGACCGCTGTCCGCAGATGAAGCGGTGCCCACAATAGGAATGGGGAGGCTTTTACGTTATTGCCCCTTGCGGTGTCGGATCCACTCTTTTATGGCGTCGACGTTTCCAAGGTTGTCGCAAAAAAATATCGCCATGTAAGGGGCTTGAATGGCAGAGTTGGCTTGCACATTGGTGTGACAATCTGCCACACTACGCCGAATCCAACGGATGTGGGTACGGGGGAAATTTCCGGGATCAGTGTCAGATACGCAGAAACCCCGTGCGCTTTGGCAATGGGGCGGGCTGCAAGCCTTGACTCGGCCGGATGCGCCTGAAACGCTTAAGCCTCTGGACCTGCCGGAAATTGTTGCCAGAATACGCGACAAATCACACCTGGCGTCTACATGTCCCCAAGGGTTCAACAACCCCCAGCCGCGATTTTGGCGGCTCTACGGTTTCGACGACAAAAAACGTGGGAGAACAACACATATGACCAACACCAAGCTGGCCGTTAGCGCCCTTGTCGCATCTGCTTTCATGGCACCTGCTGCCATGGCAGAGGAATTCATCACAATAGGTACCGGCGGTGTAACCGGCGTGTACTACCCGACCGGTGGCGCGATTTGCCGTCTGGTCAACAAAACCCGCAAAGAGCATGGTATTCGCTGCTCCGTGGAATCCACTGGCGGCTCCGTCTACAACATCAACACCATCCGCGAAGGCGAGCTGGAGTTTGGCGTGGCGCAGTCTGACTGGCAGTATCACGCCTATAACGGCACCTCCAAATTCGAAGATCAGGGCGCCTTTGAAGGTCTGCGCGCGGTATTCTCCGTGCATCCCGAACCCTTCACCGTTGTGGCTCGCGCCGATGCCGGTGTGACCAACTTTGACGACCTGCAGGGCAAGCGCGTCAACATCGGCAACCCCGGTTCCGGTCAGCGCGGCACCATGGAAGTGCTGCTGGAAGCCAAAGGCTGGGGCATGGACAGCTTTGCGCTGGCAACCGAGCTGAAGGCGGCAGAACAGTCGGCTGCGCTCTGCGACAACCAGATCGACGCGATGGTCTACACCGTGGGTCACCCGTCCGGCTCCATTCAGGAAGCCACCACCGCCTGTGACTCCGTTCTGGTGACCGTTGATGGCGAAGCTGTTGAAAAGCTGATCGCAGACAACTCCTTCTACCGGACCGCAACCATCCCTGGTGGCATGTACCGTGGCTCCGACGCCGATGTCAGCACATTTGGTGTGGGCGCAACGTTCGTCACCTCCGATCAGGTCTCCGACGAGGCAGTCTATACCGTAGTGAAAGCGGTCTTTGAAAACTTCGATGACTTCAAAAAGCTGCACCCAGCATTTGCCAACCTCAAGCCTGAGGAAATGGCAACCGCAGGCCTGTCCGCGCCGCTGCATCCCGGTGCTGCGAAATACTACAAAGAGCAGGGCTGGGTAGAGTAACCCATCTCTGATGATTGCAGCGGGGCGCCAATGGCGCCCCGTTTTGCCCTTGCCGTGATGGCTTTGCCCTTTGCCATGAAGCGCTGAAACTCCAAAAGGGAGCAGGGCGCGTCGGGGCCAAGGGCAACACCCAAGAATAACCGGCCGCAGAGACAGACGGCCTCAGGGGGATACTCCATGACATCCGATGTTCAAGGAAATCGACCGCTTACCGAAGAAGAGCTACAGGACCTCGTCGCATCCTCCGATGCCGGCGCGCGCAACCCGGTTGGGTCGGTTGGGCTTTTCTTGGCCATTGTAGCGGTAATATGGTCGGTCTTTCAGGTGGTGCTGGCCTCGCCAGTTTCTAACCTGTTGTTACCCGGCAGCGTGGTGAATAACTCACGCCAGATCCATTTGGCTTTTGCGATTTTCCTCGCCTTTGCGGCCTATCCGGCCCTGAAGAGCAGCCCGACGGACCGGATCCCGGTTCAGGACTGGATCCTGGCCCTGATCGGTACATTTACCGCACTTTATGGCTATATTTTCTACGAGAAAATCGTGAATTCTGGTGGCAAGGGTGATGATATCGACACGATCTTTGCTGCGATCGGCCTTGTGCTGTTGTTTGAAGGCGCGCGCCGCGCGCTCGGGCCGGCGATGGCCATCGTGGCCTCTGTTTTCATGCTCTATGTTTTCTTCGGCTCGTCGGAGCTGGTCCCCGATGTGATCCGCTGGAAAGGCGCATCGCTGGACCGTGCCATGGAGCAGATGTGGATCACCTCGGAGGGTGTGTTTGGCATCGCCTTGGGCGTCTCCACCAAGTTCGTGTTTCTCTTCGTGCTGTTCGGTGCGCTTCTGGATAAGGCCGGGGCTGGCAACTACTTCATCAAAATGGCCTTTGGTGCCCTTGGTCACCTGCGGGGTGGTCCGGCCAAGGCTGCGGTGGTCGGTTCTGCCGCTACCGGTCTTATTTCCGGCTCCTCCATCGCCAATGTTGTGACCACCGGCACCTTCACCATTCCGCTGATGAAGCGGGTGGGGTTCAGTTCAGAGCAGGCCGGTTCGGTCGAGGTTGCCTCCTCGGTGAATGGCCAGATCATGCCTCCCGTCATGGGCGCTGCGGCCTTCCTGATGGTGGAATACGTCGGCATTTCCTACGTCGAGGTGATCACCCATGCCTTCCTGCCGGCGGCGATTTCTTATATCGCGCTGGTCTATATCGTCCATCTTGAGGCGGTGAAGCGCAACATGCCCACGCTGGGCAACCGTGTTGTGTCTATGGGACGGACGATCGGCGGCATGGCTGCGTTTTTCGCAGGGTTTGCTGCACTTTGCTACGGCATCCAATACCCGATCAAAGCAATCACCGCAGCCATCCCCGGCGCCTCTGGCCTTGTCCTGTCGCTCTTGGTGGTTGCAGCCTATCTGGGGCTATTGTGGCTGGCTGCTGGAACTGACGATCTGGTGCCAGATGATCCCAATGCGGCGGAGGTCGAACTGCCGGTTGTCGGCGAGATCTACAAGGCAGGTCTGCACTATCTGCTGCCGATCATCGTCTTGGTCTACTTCCTGATGATTGAGCAGAAGTCGCCGGGTCTGTCGGCCTTTTGGGCGACGGCTCTGCTGTTTGTGATCCTGTTGACCCAAAAGCCGCTGAAAGCGCTGTTCCGGGGGCAAAGCACCTTGGCACACAGCTTCCTGGATGGGGTGCATGATCTGTGGAACGGGCTAATTGACGGCGCGCGCAATATGATCGGCATTGCCTTGGCCACAGCCACAGCAGGCGTCATCGTCGGCACTGTAACGCTGACCGGCGTTGGTCAGGTGATGTCGGAACTGGTGGAACTGATGTCCGGCGGCAACCTGATCCTGATGCTGATCATGGTCGGCCTTCTCTCGCTGGTTCTGGGCATGGGGCTGCCGACCACGGCGAACTACATCGTGGTGTCCTCTCTGATGGCGGGCGTTGTGGTTGAACTTGGTGCACAATCCGGGCTGGTGGTGCCGCTGATCGCGGTACATCTCTTTGTGTTCTATTTCGGGATCATGGCGGATGTGACACCGCCTGTGGGTCTGGCCAGCTTTGCCGCCGCTGCGGTGTCGGGGGGGGATGCCATTCGCACCGGCTTTGTCGCGTTCTTCTACAGTCTGCGCACGGTGGCGCTGCCCTTTGTCTTCATCTTCAACACGGATCTTCTGCTGATTGATGTAGGCTGGGTGCAGGGCATTCTGGTGGCCATTTCTGCGACCATCGCCATTCTTGCCTTCACTGCGGGCACGATGAACTATTTCATCACCCGCAACCGCATCTACGAAAGTGTCCTGCTGGTTCTGGTCGCCTTTGCCCTGTTCCGCCCGGACTTCTTCATGAACCGGCTGATGCCTCCGTTTGCCAACACCGATCCGGCGGCGTTGGTGGAGACCGTTGCCACGGCCCCTGCGGGCAGTGAGTTGCGGATCACCGTGGAGGGTCCCGACTTCGACACCGGTGAGCAGAAGAGTACCACGCTGATCCTGCCGGTCGCTGATGGTGGCGACGGTCAGGCGCAGGTTGATGCCTTTGGCCTGATGTTGCTGCCTGAGGATGGTGTGGTCAAACTGGATGAGCCGATGTTTGGCACGCCCGCGCAATCCGGCATGGACAGCTTCGATTTCTACGGTGATGAACCTGTCCGCCTGCTGAGTGTGCAGGCCCCGGCAGACCAGCTGCCCAAGGAGTTGATCTTCATCCCGGCGCTGCTGCTACTGGCGATGATCGCCTTCTTGCAGCGCGCACGGGCCAGCAAGGAAGGAGTCCCGGCATGAGCAAATCCGTTCTCTGCGCATTGGAACTGAGCGACAAGACCATTGATGCCAAGGTGCTGCGCGAAGCGGCGCGGCTGGCGGATCTGGATCAGGCACAGCTGGATGTGGTCAATGTGCTGCCCGATTTCGGCGAAAGCTGGGTCTCGGGGTTCTTTGAGGACCATCACCATGACCGCGCCGTGAAGGAAACCGCCGACCATCTGGGCAAGCTCTGTGAGGAGATCCTGGGCGCTGAGCGCAACGCCAAGGTGCGCCATGTGGTTGCTACCGGCAAAGCCTATCAGGAAATCCTGAAGGTCGCCGACAAGGCCGGTGCAGATTTGATCGTTATTGGCGCGCATAAGCCGGAGCTGTCGGATTACCTGCTGGGCCCCAATGCGGCACGGGTGATCCGGCATTCGACCTGTTCGGTCTATGTGGTCCGCTGATCAGCCGATCCGAAACCATCGCTAACCCATGTGAATGGGGCGCCCTTAGCGGGCGCCCCATTCGATTCAGTGTGGTGATGACTGGTCACTCGCTAGTCCGCTGCAGCGCCGTAGCCGGTCATCTCAAGATACCCCTTGCCGACGTGACTGCCGCTGAGGCGCACCGGACCTTCCCAATAGGGAAAGGACATCTCCATCCAAGACTGCGGGTTCATCGCTGAGACACGAACGTCCAACCCGCGCGCAGGCAGGCGCAGTTGCCATTCCGTCGGCACCTTGCGCCCGGATACCTCAGTGAACGTGACAGGCGTTGCCTGCAGGCTGCCCGGCTCAAGCGGAGTTGGGGTGCCGTCGACCGCAATCCATGTCCCGGAGGTGAACAGGCTGGCACCGCGCAACTGGAAACCCATCAGTTTTTCACCGCTGTTGAACCGCAGCGAAAACCAGTCCCAACCACTCTGATCTTCTGACAGCGGCTGGCTGGACCATTCACGATCAAGCCAGCCTTTCCCCGTCACCGCCACAGGTCCGTCCGGCAGGTCCAGCGTCCCGGTTACCTGGTAATGCGGCTGGGAATAATAGTAGCTCGCCTGCCCATCCGCCGATTTCACCGAATAGCCGGCATCACCCTGCATCACCAGCGGCCCATCTGCGCTAAGCGACAGGTCATAGCGGAAGCTCTCGCCCGTTGCGCGCAAGGTCAGATCTCGCAGGTATTGGTCGCGGCTGCGCATGTGCCAATCGTCGATATAGGCCTCAAACGGCGCTGCGATAACGCCGGCCTGACCGATGCCACCGCGGGCCAGCCGCTCGGAGGAGTGATGGGCGTCAGGCGTCGTCAACCCTGCGTGCCCCATCCAGATCTGCGGATTGGTCCACACCGATCCTGCGTCATCCTGCCTGTCGTCGCCGGGTCGCAGCGCTGAGCGAAACAGCGTCCATTGCACGCCGTAATCACGCCCGTCGTCCCCGGTCAGGTTGGCCGTCAGATACCACCATTCAATCCGGTAGTCGGGATGGGGGGCGTGATCGCGTGGAAATACCAGCGGGCGACCGGGGACCGGCACGGCAAAGCCCTCCGCCTCGGTTCCCAATCCGGCATAGCCCTGCGCGACAGCGGGCGGTGCGGGCAGCGCCAGCAATGTCGCCGCCAGGGTGAATTTGCTGACAACTGCCGCAAGGGCGCGTTTAACGTTCATTGGCAAAGACCCTCAACAGATCGGCGGGTTTCAGCTTCGACAGCCGGCGTGCGGGCAGGGCGGCGGCCAGCGCTGCCGCCGCAAGCGCCATCAGCAGCAATTGCAGCCAGTCCAACGGAAACAGCGACATCGGCAAGCGCCAGCCAAAGGCCTCAACGTTGACGACGGCCAGAAGCGCCCAGCCCAGCAGCAACCCCAAAGGCAGCGCCAACAGTGCGGTCAGCCCCGCAAGGATCACGCTGCGCAGGATTTCATACCGGGCCAACTGTTGGCGCGTCAGCCCCATGGCCCAGATCGGCGCCAATTGCGGCAGGCGCTGGCTCCAGAGTGTCAACAGGCTGGTAAGCATGGCAAATCCAGCCACGCCAAAGGTCAGAAGGTTCAGCGCCCCGGTCACCACAAAGGTCCGGTCAAAAATCGCCAACGACTGCGCCTTGAGCGCGCTTTGATCGATAAAGGCGCTGCGCGGCAGACCAAACTCACGTTGCAGCGCCGCGCGGATCTCTGCGACCTCAGCAGGGGGCAACCGCAGACCAAACCGGCGGTTTTCAATCAGTGGACGATGCCGCAGCAGCGTTTCAAGCCCTACGATGGCCTGCGGGTTGGGATTTCCGTAATCGGAATAGACCCCGGCAATCCGCATCCGCCAGTCCGGCGCGATCACCAGCGTATCTCCGGGACCCAGATCCGCGCGCCGCGCCAGCTGTTCATTGATCAGCGCGCCACGCCCCCCGGCGAGTTGCGACCAGACCGTCGGCTCGGCCTGCAACAGCGGCCAGTTGTCACGATAGGTGGCATCATCCACCACCCCGTAGACCTCCATCGGTGCGCCGATACCGTCTGGTCCCACGTAACGCTCGTCACTGTGGCGGATCGGCAGGGTGCGAATTCCCCTGTCGGCAAGCCACGGCAGCACGTTTTTGGCCATCTCCTCCTGCGGCAGCGTCATATACAGCTCAGACGCCAATCGCTGATCCAGCCAGCCCAAGAACGTGAGGCGGAAGCTGGACACCATTGTTCCGACACCAATATTTGTCGCCAGCGCCAGCAGTAGCGCCATCAGCGCCAACGACAGACCGGGCAGTTGCGCCCGCATATCCGCCCAGAGCCATAGCGTTACCGGCTTGCGTGCCAGCTGCACGCCAACCGATGCCAACCGGGACAGCGCCAAGGGCAGCAGAAGCGCAGCCCCCAGCATCAGCCCCGCAAGAAAGGCAAACCCCACAAGCAGCCCGTCGAACAGCGCAGGGATCGCTGCCGCGCCCAACACAAGGAGCGCGCCGGACAGTGCCGAGAGGCGATGCCCGCGCAGGGCCTGCTGACCCCGCGCCGCCGCAGCCGGAGCCGCCAGAATGGGCAGGCGCGACAGGCCGACCCAGCTTTGCGCCCCTGCAAGCGCCATCCCTGCCAACGCCATTGACAGACCGGAAAACACCCAGCCGGGGCGCAGTTGCAGGCTGCCGTCCAGCGACGCGCCATAAAGCCCGGACAATGTCGCCCCTACGCCGGGGAGCAAGGCCGCGGCAATCAGGTAGCCGAGGATCAGACCCAGCAGCGCCGCCAGCAGTGTTGTCACCAGAAGTTCGGCAAAAATAAGCGCAACCAGCGTATTAAGCGGCACACCTAAACTGCGCAGCGTGCGGAACAGGCCTCGCCTCTGCTCAATCCCCAGCGCGATGGTGCCCTGCACGATGAACAAGCCCACCGCAAAGGACAACAGTCCAAAAGCGGTGAGGTTAAGGTGAAAACTCCGCGTCAGCTGCGCGGTATCCGCGCCGGTGGAGGCCGTTTGCAGGCGCAGCTGAGGGGCCAGTTCTGCCAGTGGGCGCAGGCCGATGGGTTGCTCATCAAGGATCACCAACCGACTGATAAAAAACGGCTTTCCCAGAAGGCGCGCGACTGTTGAGATATCGCCGACCACCACCCCACGCGGCACCGCCGTGGTGCGTGTCACAGGTGGCAGGCTGCGCAACAGCGGACCTAGATCACTGTCAGGATGCGCAAACAGATGACCGGGGGCCAGCAGTAGGTCCGCAGGGGTCAACGTCGCCTGCGCGCTTTCGTCAGGGGAGCTGTCCGTCGCAGCCAGCCGGGCCATCATCGGATGCGACAGGATATCTATCCCAATCACTTCCAGATCCGTCGCGCCCGCTTCGGCGGTATCCTCAGTAAGTGTTCCGATTAACACCGGTGACAGTTGCCAACCTTCACGTCGTAGCGCAACATATTGATCCAGTTCGATATATCCATCTTGAGGTGTCAGATATGTCTGCCCCGACGGGGATATACGCGCCGCAGCCTCGGCATAGCTGGCGCGGGCTTCTGCGTTGATGGCCTGCACCGCAGACCAGAGCGCCGTGGCAAGCGCGAGGCCGGTCACCAGCATCGCCAGCTGCAGCGGATGCAGACGCCAATGCGACAGGATCGCCGTGAATGTGGCCCTGATCACGCCTTGCCCTCGCGCAGGGTCCCACCGGACGAATTCATTTCATAGCGGATGTCAGTATCAAGGCGCCCCTTGCTAAGATGACGCTGCTGATCAAGCTGTGAGGCAATGGCCTGCGAATGCGTCACCAGTAGCAGCGCGGCACCGGTTTCGCGCACCAGATCCAGCATGAGCGCCATCACCGAAGCACTTGAACCTTCATCCAGATTTCCCGTTGGCTCATCCGCGAGAAGCAGCTTTGGCCGCATGGCCAGCGCACGCGCAATGGCAACACGCTGTTGTTGTCCGCCGGAGAGCTGCTCGGGATAGCGCTCCTGAAACTTCGCCAATCCAAGTCGCTCCGTCAGTGCCTTTATCCAACCCAGATCAACGCGCCCGGCCAGCCGGGCATGAAGGCTGATATTCTGCGCCACGGTCAGAGCCGGAACCAGATTGAACTGCTGAAACACCAATGAGACCTGCTGACGCCTGAGGGCGGCACGTCCTGCATCATCCAACCCTTCAAGGGAGATGCCATCCACCATAATCCGCCCGCTGTCGGCCTGATCCAAAGCGGCCGCCAGATGGAGCAGTGTGCTTTTGCCTGACCCGCTGTCCCCGGTCAGGGCCAGGCTGCGCCCGGCTGCCAGATGCAGTGATACCCCATTCAGAACCGGAATATCACCGGAGGGACCTTGATAGGACTTGTTGACGTCCTCAATGATGAGCATCACTTCGCAACCTTTTGACAACACATATTTTTTATCTGCTTCATGTTTTGTTCAGCCCCGAGCCACAGAAGCCTGCCGCCGACATAGACTGCGCCCGCACACTGCACAGCATTGACCCGAAGGGATCTAGCCCCCATTTGAGCAATGCCCATGTCATTTTACCGGGCTGCTTAAATCAGGTTTTGCCATGTCGCTGCTCCCACTGCCATCCCGTCACCGCTGTGAAATTGTCGCACTGGCGATGCTGGCATTCTGTCTGGGCCAGCCCGCTCTGGCGGAAACAGGAAACACCAGTCGCGAGGCGCAGTGCCGCAGCCGGGCCGAGGCCTATGCAGGGGCACCCCGTAGCGATGCCACCGATCACCTGCGGCTGGGCAATGATCGCGTCGGGATCACGTTCTCAGGCACCGCCCGTATTGGTATCAGCGTGCAGGATGGCAAGGTCCGCAGCGCCGGATCCCGTCGTGGGTCGGAGGCCGAGGATCGTGACGATTATTTCAATACACCAGAGGCGCGCCGCAAACGACTGGTCAAGCAGCATTATCGCGATTGCATGTCCCAACGCTGAGTGAATAGACTGCACAAAGCCGCGATCTAGGCCGGCTCGGTCGCAAGATATGCGGATGCCAACCGCGTGAAACTCGGCGTATGAGGGGCAGGGGTCATGACACTCATCCAACAGCTGCTGCTAGGCAGCTTGTACCTTGGTATTTGTCTGGTGGTCGAAGCCGGATTGCTGGTCCTCTGTATTCATGTCTTGCGCAAACGACTTGGTGTTCTGCAGCGCGGGCGGCACTTTGTGCAGATTAGTGCTATACTTGCGGTGGCAATTGGCCTGATTGTCTTTGCCCATACCCTGCAGGTCTGGATCTGGGCCACGGCGCTGATCTTTTCCGGCGCCATAGGTGATTGGAATACCGCGATTTATTTTTCGCTCGCGACTTATACAACGCTGGGCTACGGCGATATCGTTCTGGGCGAGGGAATGCGAATATTCGCGGCCTTTGGTGCGGTAACGGGTCTTTTTGCCTTTGGCATCAGTACGGCGTTTCTGGTCGCTGCCCTGCGTGAAGTATTCCTCTTGGAAGATACGGCGCCTGTCAGCGAGCGCTGAGAGTTCGCGGTCTGAGTTTAAAGGACAGGGGCCAGCAGACGGGCAACCGGCGCGCCAAAACGGATTGTCGGCGGTTGCGCCTCCAGAGCTTTCGTTAAAAGGCGCGCAGACGCCATGTCTTGCTCCAGCATGTCGGCTACCTGATCTGCGGTCTCGCTATCAAAACACAGCGCCATGCTCTCGAAATTCAACCGGAATGACCGGTTGTCGAGGTTCATCGTACCCACCGCCGCAATGCTGTCATCCACCACAAACGCCTTCTGGTGAAGAAACCCGGCTTGATACCGATATATTTTGATGCCGACGTCGCGCAGGTCGTCGAAATAGGCGTAAGCAGCTAGCCATGGGGCGTAGTGATCCACAGTATCCGGCAACAAGATGCGCACATCAACGCCGCGCAGGGCGGCGTTTTTCAACGCAGCCACAACATCCTGATCTGGCACAAAATATGGCGATGACAGCCAGACCCGCGACTGCGCAGCGGTAATTGCAGAGAAATACAACATCGAGCCGTTTACGGTGTTGTCGCCAGGGCCTGTTTCGACCACCAGTGCAGGTTTCCCCCCCTCAACCACTGGCGCACACTCCCAAGTCAGCAGGTCAAGGATCGGATCCTCCGTCAACCAGAACCAATCTTCGGCATAGCCAAGCTGCAATTGCTGGACCACAGGCCCTTTGAGCCGCACCTGTGTATCGCGCCAGTCGCCAAATTTGGGATCGCGACCCATATACTCATCACCAATATTCATCCCACCGGTAAAACCGACCCGACCATCGACAATCACTGTCTTGCGATGATTGCGAAAGTTGAGGTGGAAGCGATGTTTGGGGCCGGGCCGCGTGCTGGGGTCAACCTGGTTGACACCTGCCGCGTCCAGATCCGCACGGTATTGATGTGAAAGCCCGTGACTGCCAACCGCGTCTGTCATGAACCAGACGGCCACACCCCTAGAAGACGCCCGGATAAGCGCCGATTTGAACCGCTGGCCAATCTGATCGTCCCGCACGATGTAGAAGTGAACCAGCACGTAGTCTTCAGCTACATCAATGGCTTCGATGATGGCATCGCTGATATCGGTGCCGTCGATCAGCAGCTCGAAGCTGTTGCCCCGACAGACCGGATATCCGGCAAGCTGTTCGAAGGGCGCCTGATTCACTGCAAGTTGATCTCGGTCCTGAGTATAACGGGTGGAATAGACGCGCAGCGCATTAAGCACCCGTTCCGCCTCCCTTCGTGTCGCACGGTAGCTGGAGAATTTGCGCTGCCCGAAAAAGAAAAACAGTGGCAGCGCCAGCAGCGGCGCTGACAGTAGAAACACCACCCAGCCAATAGCGCCCTGAGGTGTGCGGGCCGTGCGCGCCGCCTTGAGAGAGGCAAGCCCTGCAAGCCCCCACATCAACAGCAGCCCAGATGTGCTTAAAACGACCTCAAACATCTCAATGCTATCCTATGGCTTATCTTGAGCTCGACCCTACATCTGGTGGATTGGTTTGGCTATATCTCTCTGAAAGGGCTGGTTTTTCGATCCAAGCTATGAGACCGTTTCCCATGAACATCCGTCCCTACGTCAAGCCCGGCGCCTATGCCTTGTATCTGGCCGCTAAGCGGTTCAACGACAAGAACGGCTGGGTGCTGAGCAGTCATATCGCCATGTCACTCATGCTGGCCCTGTTTCCGTTCATTCTGTTCACGGTGGCGCTGACTGGTGCGGTGGCAGGGTCGTTCTCCGAGGCGATTGACCTGAAGAACTTGGTCGAACTGGTTTTCGGCTCATGGCCTGAAAGCGTCTCTGATCCGATTGTGCGCGAGGTTTATTCCGTCCTGGCGACCTCCTCGACGGGGGTGGTGACGTTGGGTGGTGTGATTGCAATCTACTTTGCCTCAAACGGGGTCGATGCGGTGCGGTTGGCGATGGTTCAGGCCTATCATGAACGGGACCACAGGCCCTTCTGGAAAACCCGAGGCCTGTGCATCGGCCTGGTGATCCTTGGCGGTGCCGGTATTATGGCGGCAGCCGTGTTTGAGCTGATCCTGCCGCTCTATGCGCGCCATCTGGCCAGTTTCTTTCCGCAGGTTCCACTCGCCCGCAACTGGGAGAGCGGTCTGAACGGCATATTGGTGGCCGCTGTGCCGCTAATTGCGGTATTTGCATTTCACATGCTGCTCCCGGCAAAGCGCCACCGGTTTACACAGGTATTGCCCGGAGTGATATTGACAGTGGTACTGTGGTGGGCCGCGGGATTGGCTTTCGCCATCTACATCAGCAGTTTTGCGGCCTATTCGGCCACCTATGCCGGCCTTGCCGGAGCTATGGCGGCGCTGATCTTTCTCTATCTCAATTCTGCCATTCTGATCCTCGGAGCGGAGCTGAACGGCGTGCTACTGCATCCGACATCCTGAAGATAAAGTGCGGGTCACTAGGCGAGTCGCAAGCATGCCGCGTTGGCCATAATTGTTTCGCAAATTGCAACAATAAGGCAGTCTTGCCACAATTGGGTCACGATCACGACCCAGCGATCTATCTATCCTCAGATCATACAAGCCACGACAGCTTATATGGTATGAGGATCAGATGCGTCTTTTGCAAAACAAATTTCCGACCCGCCCATTGGTCCAGCGCTTGTTTGCGCGCCGCACGGAGGGCAAGCCGGGCAAGCGTGTGGACATGCCGCGTGTGACCCTGCGTGCTGAAGGCACTTCGCTGGAAACGCTCGCCCTGCAGACGATGGCGCTTCGCTCCTTTGGCAGTGTGGCGCCGCGCTGATCTGATTACCATCGGGGCAGGGGTCATCACCCCACCCGAAACACGTCTAACTGGCGTTAGTCTTCCGCAGCTTCTGATGCATCGCCGCGAAAACCGGTGGCGACCACGAATTTTTCGGAGCTATCGGACCGCGAAGATGGCGGTTTGACATGGTAGACTTTGGTGAATTTCTGCTTCAGCAGTTTCTGCAACTCGCCCTCCGCGCCACCTGCCAGCACCTTCGCAACAAACGTCCCGCCATCCTCCAGCACGTCGAAGGCAAAGTAAGCTGCCGTCTCGCAGAGGGAGATGATCCGCAGGTGATCGGTCTGTTTGTGACCGGAGCTGGCCGCGGCCATATCTGACATCACCACATCTGCCTTACCGCCCAGCCACTCTTTGACTTTGTCGTCGGCACCGTCATCCATGAAATCCAGTTGATGGAATTCGGCACCGGGCAGCGGCTCCACCTCTTGCAGATCGACACCGATGATACGGCCAACCGCCTTGCCTGGTTTTTCACCCAAGGCGTTGATCCGCTTGACCGCGACCTGCGCCCAGCCACCCGGCGCACAACCGAGGTCAACCACCCGCGCGCCGTTGATGAGAAACCGAAATTTATCGTCGACTTCCATGATCTTATAGGCCGCGCGCCCACGGTAACCTTCGGCCTGTGCTCGTTTCACATAAGGATCGTTTAACTGCCGCTGCAACCAGCGGGTTGAGCTGAGCTTGCGCCCACGGGCGGTCTTCACCTTGACCTTCAGATCGCGCTGCCCGCGCCCGGAGGTGTTTTTGCCAGTGGGTGTTTTTCCCGTGGGTGTCTTTGCCATATCCGCTGTTCCTTGTCGCCCGAGGTCCCATCTGGACCTGTTGTCGAACGCATTATTTCTATGGGCCCTTAGAACGGCCCGTCTTCCAACACGCCATCGGCGCTCATCTGTGCATAAAGCAGACCTTCGCGCAGGCCCCGGTCCGCCACCGACAGGCGATCTGTCGGCCAGCACCGCAACAAGGCCTGCAGAATTGCCGCACCGGACATGATCAGCGCCTGACGGTCCTCGCCAATGCGCGGGTCACTGCGGCGCCCTTGAGGGCCGAGTTCTAGATAAGAGCGGATCACCTTGTCAATCTGATCGCTGGTCATCCGCAGCCCATCCACCTTGGTCCGGTCGTACCGCTTCAGCCCCAGATGGGAGGCGGCAACGGTTGTCACCGTGCCGGAGGTTCCGACGATCTGAAACCCCTGCCGGGTCTGCTCATCCTTATAGGGGGCAAAATCCGCAAGGTTTTCCTCAAAAAACCAGCTCATCAGCGCAAACCGTGCGGCGTCGTCTTCGACATCGTGGAACTGATCGCGCAGCGTCGCCACCCCCAGAGGGACGGAGATCCAGTCCACCACCTTCGCGGCGGGGAAGGGGCTCTCTGCCGGGTGAAACCCTGCATGAAGCCGCATGATCGCCGAAGGGCGATCACGTCGCGGGATCGAAGAAATGTCAATCCAGACCAATTCGGTAGAGCCACCACCGATATCGACCACCAGCAACTGATCCGTCTTGGTGGACACCAATGGCGCACAGGAAATCACCGCCAGACGCGCTTCTTCCTCTGGTTGGATAATCTCCAGCGTCAGGCCGGTCTCGCGGCGCACCTGGCGAATGAACTCACGCGCATTCTTGGCACGGCGACAGGCCTCGGTCGCTACCAGCCGCATCCGTTTGACGCGGTTGCGCTTCAGTTTCTGCTGACAAATCCGAAGCGCCTGAATGGTGCGCGCCATGGACGCGCGCGATAGACGCCCGGTCCGCTCCAAACCGGCGCCCAGTTGCACCGACTTTGAGAAGCTGTCCACCACATGAAAGCCGCTGCCCTTGGGTTGGGCAATCAGCATCCGGCAGCTATTTGTTCCCAGATCGAGCGCCGCATAGAGCGCATCAGGATCTGGGCGGGCCGGTGCAGGGCTCTCTACCGCTCGGGGAAATGCGCCCGCACCTTTGGAACGCCTGGGCGCCATGATTCACGCCCTCCGATAATCGTGTTGATCCAAGCATATGTGGGCACATCGCTGCGTGCAAGATGGGCCGAGCGCCCCAATGACGATTTGCAGTCGCGCGAATTGACGTTTTTTGAACGGTTTTGAACGCTTTGCCGGTCAAATTCATAAAGCTGTTGAATATTATGAGGGAGCCACGCAGTAGCCAGCGCCGGGCCGCGTTGTTATCCAGAAGCGACCCGGAAAAAGGTCGCTCAGAACCAATGTCAGGTCGAAATCCGACGAACGCGCCCGGCGATGCCACACTAGAAACGCATTTACACAGACGCAAAGGAAGCCAAGGCAATGCCCGACGTCACCATCGTATACTGGCGCGACATCCCCGCTCAGATCATCGTCGGCAAAGGCCGCCGCGGGGCAAAACGCCAACTGGAAGAGCGGTTTGAACAAGCCATCGACCGCGCCGCCATGAAGGTGAATGCAAAGGACGCCGATGCCTATCTCGCAGAGTGGCGCAAGGCAGCACCCTATGCGGTGGAGGGTGAGCCTGCAGACATCGCAGAGGCCGAGGCCAAGCGTCTGGAAGCGGATTATGATCAGGACCGTCTGAAGACACTGATCGCCAACGACGGATGGGCATAAGCCTGACATCTTTATGGGAGGCCACGATGGCTTTGTTGAACTTCAAGAAACGCGATGCAGGCGCAGTCCAGCCCAGCAGCCCCGAGGTCGAGGCCTTTCTGGAAAACTACTCGATAGAGGTGATGCCGCGCACCGCCGCCAAAGTCGAGAATTTCCGCGATCTGCTGCCCGCAGGCACCCGCGTCTACATCGCCCATATCGAAGGCACCCCGATCGAGGAGATGGTGGAGACCGCCAAGCGCATCAACGCCGAGGGTTTCCCGGTGATGCCGCATTTCCCCGCCCGCATCATCCAGGATGAGGCCACACTGGCCGATTGGATCGCACGCTATCAGGGCGAGGCTGACGTCAAACAGGCGCTGCTGCTGGCCGGCGGCGTGGCCAAGCCGCATGGGGCCTTCGACAGCTCCATGCAGCTTTTGGAAACCGGGCTTTTTGACAAGGCCGGTTTCAGCAATCTGCACGTGGCGGGCCACCCCGAGGGCAACAAGGATATCGACCCCGACGGCAGCATGAAGAACGTCTCTGATGCGCTTCTGTGGAAACAGAAATTCTCTGAGCGGACCGACGCAAAAATGGCGCTGGCCACGCAGTTCGCTTTCGAGGCAAAGCCAATTATTGAATGGGCAGACAGCATCAAAGCCGCCGGCGTTGACCTGCCGATCCACATCGGTATCGCCGGTCCGGCCAAGCTGCAGACACTGATCAAATTCGCCATCGCTTGTGGTGTTGGCCCCTCGTTGAAGGTTTTGCAGAAGCGCGCGATGGATGTCTCCAAACTGCTGCTGCCCTATGAGCCGACCGATGTGATCGCCGAGCTGGCCGCCCACAAGGCTGCCAACCCCGATTTCAACATCACCAATGTGCATTTCTTCCCGCTGGGTGGCATCAAGACCAACGCCACCTGGGCCATAAACAACGGCGGCGCAGCCGCGCAGCCAGTCAATTCCCAAGGATAAACAATGACCCGTACTGTCGTAGAATCTAAGACAAAAACCGCAATCCTGGGATTTGATGAGCCGTTCTGCGTGATCGGTGAGCGGATCAACCCCACCGGCCGCAAGAAACTGGCGGCCGAGCTGGAAGCGGGTGATTTCTCCACGGTTGAGAAAGACGCGCTCGCGCAGGTGATGGCGGGAGCCAATATCCTCGATATCAATGCGGGCGTTGTCTACAACTCAAACCCGAACCCGAATGAAACCGAACCACCGCTGATGACCAAGATCGTCGAGCTGGTGCAGGGCCTCACCGATACGCCGCTCTGCATCGACTCCTCGGTGCCCGGCGCGCTTGAGGCCGGCCTGCAAGCCGCCGAAGGCCGCCCGCTGCTGAACTCCGTCACCGGCGAGGAAGAGCGTCTCGAGCATGTTCTGCCGTTGGTTAAGAAATACAACGTGCCTGTCGTGGCGATTTCCAACGATGACACAGGAATTTCCGAAGATCCCGATGTGCGTTTCGCTGTCGCAAAGAAGATTGTCGAGCGTGCCGCAGATTTCGGCATTCCGGCGCATGATATCGTGGTGGATCCACTTGTGATGCCGATTGGCGCGATGGCGACTGCCGGCCAGCAGGTCTTTGCTCTGGTCCGTCGTCTGCGCGAAGAGCTGGGCGTCAACACCACCTGTGGTGCCTCCAACGTCTCCTTCGGTCTGCCAAACCGTCACGGCATCAACAACGCCTTCCTGCCGATGGCCATGGGCGCGGGCATGACGTCCGCAATCATGAACCCGGTTGCTCTGCCGATCACTCAGAAAAAGATCGCAGAGAAGAAAGCTGAAGTTGAGGCCGCGGGCATCATCCTCCCCGATGGCATGGAAGATGAAGCTTTTGTTCAGATGTTCGGTCTGGGCTCCACTAAGCCGCGCGCCGGCAAGGAAATGGAGGCCATCCGCGCCGCAAACCTGCTGACCAACAACGACCCGCATGGTGGGGAGTGGATCAAGGCGAACAAAGAGCCTGCAAAAGAAGGCGAAGAGGGCCGGGGCCGGGGAGGCCGCGCCGGTGGTCGCCGCCGCCGCGCCTGATCCGGGATCAGCGACAAGAATAAGAAAGGTCAGGCTTCGGTCTGACCTTTTTTCGTGAACGCCCGCACCGCGTTTCGCGTGGCCAACAGCAGGCACAGACGCAAACCGCGTAGTCAAAGCGACCAGATCGGTCAGAGCAAAAACGAGCGACCCACGGGTAAAACCATTCCATCATGGACGCAGGCCGCTCTCTCCCGCCCCGGATTTGTCGGGATTAACCAATAATAGTGCGTGAGCGGAGCAGCGTCCACTTCCGCCGCTCAGACCGGCAAGCCCTCGCCGTTCAGCTGCACGCGAACAGCGCACATGCTCAGCAATCAGTTCTGACTTGGGAGATCTGGCGCACCTGAGAGGATTCGAACCTCTGGCCTCTGCCTTCGGAGGGCAGCGCTCTATCCAGCTGAGCTACAGGTGCCTATATGCGTCGTATAGCCGTCACAGGGTGGGTCTGCAATGGCAAAAAACACCGGAACCATAATTCAATTCAGGCGTTTGTCATCTATATGCAGTTGCTTTGGACCCCGCATGACACGCCGTGAATTTCGCAGAAAAATCGCCTTTCGGGCATCGCGTTCTCGCGCAGCAAAAAACCCATGTTGCGTCACAACATGGGTTTGCAGAGCCTCGGGACAGGCGGTCAGAAATGGTCGCGGTATCAGCCGTTCCAGCTGCGAACGACACCACAGTCCATATGTACAAAGTTCGACCCGCGGTATTTACCGACACCACCCGCACGGCATGCTTTTGCCGCGTTGGCCATTTGCGTCACCGAGCGAGAGGACAGGCGCAAATCTGCCGCCTGACCGCGCATGTGAAGGGAATTTTTCGCTACCCCACGCGACCGGCTGCGCAACATGGCGTTGGTTTTCGGGCTGCGATACCCCGACAGCATCATATAGGGTTCGTTCACATCAAGGAGGTTATGCGATGCAGCCATGATATCAATGGTGCGCAGATCGATCTCCTTGACCTGATCGTTTCGCCAATCGCGCATGAAGTGGTTCACTTCCTTCACTGCGTCCTTGATGTATTTTCCGTCAATCCAATACACCATATCGATCCGCTCACCCGTGCGGCCTGAGAACATTCGGATCCGCCGGATGTCGCCCGCGCCGCGCAAGAAGCCGGCTGCATTGGAGAAGGTTGGAGCGGCGACCAATGTTGTTGCCGCAAACGCACCCAATAGGGCACGACGGGAGAAACCCGATTTTTCAGTAGTAGCTGTTGTCACTGCGCTGTCCCGTACGCCTGAAGTCTCTGCCTGTGCCCGATGTTACGGACACCGTGTGGTCCTGTTTCCACGCGAGAACTGTATTGCACATACAGAATCGCGCGCCAAGTTTTGAATGTTGCAGCTCGACATGAACTGTGAATTTCGGCAATTTTTTGCGCAAAAGGGAAATAAATGGTTAATTTCCCCTCAATGTGTCGTGGCCGCCACGGGCCGTATGCGTCTTATTGCGGCCCATAAGACGCAGGTGCCTGTTGCCTGTTTGCGCTGATCAAAATGTGAATGGACAGCGAGGGCTGGCGTTTACCAGGATTTCATGTAGGCAACCACAGACTGTGAAAAGCAAATCATTTGAGGACCGTACCCATATGTCGCCTGTCATTGTGACCCGTGCCATTTCGACTGTTGGCCCGACGCTGAAGGCGGGGCTGTTTGCGCTTGCGCTTGGCGGCTTTGCACTCGGTGCACCGGATGGTGCGACCGCACAGGTGACCGCGTTTAAGCAAGCGGTTGCCGAGGCGGCCTCGGCCAGCGATCCGGTGGCACAGTTCTACCGTGAGACGGGGTACACCGCGATCTGGACCGGGCGTGATGATGCCGCCCGTTCCCGTCGCGCCGCATTGTTCCGTGCCTTGGGAGAGGCGCCGATGCACGGGCTTCCGGATCGGACTTCGGAAATCAACGCATTGATGGATGTCCTGAAGTCGGTCCAGACCACGCGTGATCTGGGTCGGGCGGAAGTTGCTATGAGCCGCGCCTTGGTTGGTTATGCCAGTGATTTGCAAACCGGCCTCCTGCAGCCGCGCCAGATTGATGATGGCATTGTCCGCAAGAAGCATCGGCCCGACTTTGCCGCCTATCTAGCTGGCATCCGTGACCAGGCGCCGGTAGCCTATCTGCGCAGCCTCGCCCCACAAAGCGCCCAATATCAGGCCTTGCTGCGTGAGAAGATGCGCCTGGAGGCGCTGCAGCAGGCAGGTGGTTGGGGGCCACAGGTCGCTGCCAAAAAACTGGAGAGCGGAGACAGCGGCCCAGCCGTCATCGCGCTGCGCAACCGCCTTATCGCCATGGGCTACCTTCCGCGCAGTGCCGCGCGCAGCTATGACGGTGCGCTGGAACGCGCGGTTCAGGCCTTCCAATCGGATCACGGCCTGACCGCTGACGGCGTCGCCGGTGGTGGCACTCTGGCAGAAATCAACAAACCGGTCTCGGCACGGCTGAAGTCGGTTCTTGTCGCAATGGAGCGTGAACGCTGGCTGACACCGGATCGCGGCACCCGCCATGTTCTGGTAAACCAGACCGATTTCACCGCCAAGATTATCGACAACGGCGAAGTGACCTTTGTGACGCGCTCAGTTATTGGCAAAGACAATGCAGACCGACGCTCGCCGGAGTTCTCCGACGAGATGGAGCATATGGTCATCAACCCCAGCTGGTATGTTCCACGCTCAATCGTGACGAAGGAATATCTGCCCAAGCTGCGCAACAACCCCAATGCGGTCGGCCACATTGAAATCACCGACAGCCGCGGTCGCAAGGTGAATCGCGCCACCGCTGATTTTTCCAAATATACCGCACGGACGTTCCCGTTTGCGATGCGCCAGCCGCCCAGCCGTAAGAACGCGCTTGGCCTGGTCAAGTTCATGTTTCCGAACAAATACAATATCTACCTGCATGACACGCCGCAGAAGAGCCTGTTCCAACGGGAAGTCCGCGCCTTCTCGCATGGCTGTATCCGCCTCGCGCAACCCTTTGAATTTGCGTATGCTCTGCTTGCGCGCCAGACTGAAAACCCCAAGGACTTCTTTCACCGCATCCTGAACAGCGGAAAAGAGACCAAGGTCGTTCTGGATCAGAAGGTGCCGGTACACATTATCTATCGCACCGCCTTTGTAACGCCGAAGGGGCAGCCAGAGTACCGTCGCGATATCTATGGCCGTGACGCCAAGGTATGGGCCGCGCTGGAACGAGCAGGGGTGGTGTTGCCGGGCGTACAAGGGTAATCCTCGGGCCTAAAGGCAACAGACCGGAAGGGCCCGACATGTTTACAGTCCGCGAAATCGCCGCCTCGCTTCAGGCAGAGGCTGAGGGGGATCTGGATCTGACGGTGCTGCGGGCCGCTGAACCTCAGGACGCCGGGCCGGATGATCTGGCGATGGCGATGGCCCCCAAATACGCCGAGAGCCTGGACGAGGGCAGCGCCCGTGTGGCGCTGGTCTGGGAAGGCGCCGACTGGCAGGCCATGGGCCTACAGGCGGCCATCTTTGCGCCACGCCCCCGCTTGGCCATGGGCGGCATCACCCGGCTGCTGGATCCCGGACAGGGATTTGGCACGGGCATTCACCCCAGTGCCGTTGTCGACCCTACCGCCGAACTGGGCGAGGGCGTCTGTGTTGGCCCGCTGGCGGTGATCGCCGCAGGCGCGCGTATCGGCGCAGGCTCGGTGATCGGCCCGCAATGCCACATCGGAGCGGATGTGACCCTGGGCCAGAAAGCCCAGTTGCGCGAATCCGTCAGCATTGGCGCGCGCGCCACAATCGGCGACCGGTTTCGTGCCCAACCCGGCGCGCGGGTTGGTGGTGATGGGTTTTCCTATGTCACCCCTGAGGTGTCAGGCGTGGAAACTGCCCGCAAAACAATGGGCGATCAGGGCGAAAGCAAAGCGCAAAGCTGGCTGCGCATCCATTCGCTCGGGGCCGTGGACATAGGCGATGATGTCGAACTTGGCAGCAACTGTACCATCGACAACGGCACCATCCGCAACACGGTGATCGGCAGCGGCAGCAAGCTGGATAACCTTGTGCATGTCGGCCACAACACCCGTGTGGGCCGCGATTGCCTGCTCTGCGGACAGACCGGGATTTCCGGTTCGGTTGATATCGGCAGTAACGTGGTTCTGGGCGGGCAGACCGGCGTTGCGGACAATCTCTTCATCGGTGATGGCGTGATCGCAGGCGGCGGCACCAAGATCCTGTCCAATGTTCCGGCAGGCCGCGTGGTGATGGGATATCCGGCTGTCAAAATGGAGACACATACCGAAATGTATAAGGGGCAGCGGCGCCTGGGCCGTCTGATGCGCGACATTGAAGCGCTGAAGAAGGCGGTTTTCAAATAACGGCGCAGCCACTACATGACGCAAAATACCATTGATCAGGGGTCCCCTATGAGCACGCAGGACAAGGTCATCGCCATCATTGCCGAACAGGCCGTGCTGGAGCCGTCGGATGTGACACTCGACAGCACACTGGAGGATCTGGGGATCGACAGCCTCGGTCTCGTTGAGAGCATCTTCGCCATTGAGGAAGAGTTTGATATCACCATTCCCTTCAATGCCAATGAACCGGAGAAAAGCGATTTCGACATCTCCAACGTGGCGGCGATCATCGCGGGTATCGACACGCTGATTTCAGAAAAATGACCATGCGGGATCGGGTTGGAGACGACGGATGAACCGGGTTGTCATCACCGGGATGGGCACGATCAACGCGCTTGGCCACACCGTGTCCGAGACCATGGCCTCCATGGCCGAAGGGCGCTGCGGCATTGGCGAACTTGAGTTTCAGGATGTTGATCGCCTGTCCATCCGCATTGGGGGTCAGGTGCGGGGGTTTGAGGCGGAGGGTCGCTTTAACCGCCAACAGATGAGCCTTTATGACCGGTTTACCCAATTCACATTGACGGCCGCCAAAGAGGCGATAGACCAATCGGGGCTGGAATTTCACGGCGAGCTGTCGCAGAAATCCGGCGTGGTACTGGGCACGGCAGGCGGTGGTGTCTCGACCTGGGACGATAACTATCGGTCTGTCTATGAGGCTGGGAAGAACCGTGTCCATCCCTTCGTCGTTCCAAAGTTGATGAACAACGCCGCAGCCAGCCATGTGTCCATGGAACACAATCTGAAGGGGCCCAGTTTCACGGTCTCCACCGCCTGCGCCTCCTCCAATCATGCGATGGCACAGGCGTTTCAAATGGTTCGCTCCGGTATGGCGCCGGTGATGATTACAGGCGGATCTGAATCGATGCTGTGCTTTGGCGGGGTGAAGGCCTGGGAGGGGCTTCGGGTGATGTCACGCGATGCCTGCCGCCCCTTCAGCGCCAATCGCAATGGGATGGTGCAGGGCGAAGGGGCCGGTGTCTTTGTTTTCGAAGACTACGAACACGCCCGTTCCCGCGGCGCCGATATCATCTGTGAGGTCATCGGCTTTGCCATGTCATCAGATGCCGCCGATATCGTGATGCCCAGCAAACAAGGCGCGGCGCGGGCCATTGCAGGCGCCTTGCAGGATGCGAGGCTGAACCCCGAAGATGTCGGCTATGTCAACGCCCATGGCACCGGAACTGCCGCCAACGACAAGACAGAGTGCGCGGCCGTGGCCGATGTCTTTGGTCCGCATGCTGACAATCTGATGATCTCTTCCACCAAATCCATGCACGGCCATCTGATCGGCGGCACAGGCGCGGTAGAACTGCTGGCCTGCATCATGGCGCTGCGCGACGGTATTGTGGCGCCCACCATCGGCTATGAGGAACCCGATCCCGAATGCGCGCTTGATGTGGTGCCGAATGAGGCACGGCAGGCTGATGTGACTGTCGCCCTCAGCAATGCCTTTGCCTTTGGCGGGTTGAACGCGGTGCTGGCCCTGCGAAAGATCTGAACGGCCAGCGCCATATCCACCAGCATAACATAAAAAAACCGCCGCGATCCTAGCCCGGATGCGGCGGTTTTCTGTTTCGGGCGTCTGTGCCGGACGGTTTACTGTTTCACCACATCCACAACGTTATAGCCGGCGGTAAAGCCGCTTAGCGACAAATCCATATTGATCACCTGATCAGGGGCAGGTGCCGGGCGCAGGCTCAATGTGGCTTTCTTGCCTTTCTTGAAGGCTGCGATATCGGTCTCGGTAAGGCCAATCTGCGCCACACAGCCCATCGGGTTGCAGAACGAGTAGTTATACCGTTTGCCCGGTGCGCCATCGATGGAGATAGTCAGCGCCGCTGGCAGCAGCGTTTCCAGCGGAACGATGACCGTGGCGCCGGCGACGGCCTGGCTGCCTTCCTGATTGATCCGGAACATCGAAAACTCCGCCATCGGGTTCCCCGATGCATCGGTCATGATCTGCAGCAGTGAGCAGGGGTCGTTGTCTTCTTCGGTCTTGACGCAGGCCAGATCCCAATCACCGTGGGTTTCTTTGGAATAGCGCTGGCCCAGTTGCGGGCCGTCCTGTACGGGCTGGCCTAGATCCAAGACGTCATCGGCCTTGGGGGCCTCCGTCGTGGCCTCTGCGGCGGGCTGGCTCTCTTCGGTCTCGGCCGCCCCAGCGGTGTCCTGCGCCATCACGGGCAGCGGCAGCGCCATCAGCGCGGCCAGGGTCATCGGGGTCAGGGACTTGATCATGATTGCCTCATCTATCCTGTGTTATCGGCCCGATGTAGCATGCCCGAAACCCGGTGTCAGTCCCATAACCATCTGACGCCTCAGCACTGGCGGGGAATTGATCGGATTATACGTCAGAGATGGAAGCGGCTGGATTAAAACAAAAAAGGGAGCAAAAATGCCCCCTTTTTCGTATTTTTTCTCCCCGTCGGACTGGCCGACTTAGTTATTGGGAGGACGTTACGAAAGGGTCGGCCATCGGTCAACATGCAAAGAGAAAAAAATGTCGCAGTTGAGGGATTAATTGACGCCTTCGCATGACGCGCGCGCAATGGGCACGAAACACGCCTGACGTGCAGGCGCAATCTCCCGGATGGCCCGGAAACACGGCACAAAAAAAGGCCGTGCCCGAAGCACGGCCCAGTCTGACAGGGAGGAAATGTCCGCCGAACCAACCGCATGATGGTCGACGGGCAATTATCACTCTCGCATTCAAAGGTTAATTTTGTATTTTCATTTCACAGAAACCGCAGCGTGCGGGATGACAACAGCCGGGGGCAGATCATGCAGGACAAGTTATTTATCGGGGGTGGGGGTGAAAACTATGCGGATCCACAGGCGCTGACGCTCAAATACGCCAATCGTCACGGGCTAATTGCAGGGGCCACCGGCACCGGCAAAACCGTCACCCTGCAGATCCTCGCAGAGAGTTTTTCCAATGCCGGAGTTCCGGTTATCCTGTCGGATGTAAAAGGGGACCTCTCCGGCCTTGCGAAATCCGGTAGCGCTACGCACAAACTGCACGACGCCTTTACCAGCCGGGCCAAGAAAATCGGATTTAGTGACTATAACTACCATGCCTGTCCGGTCACCTTCTGGGATCTCTACGGCCAACAGGGACATCCGGTGCGCACCACCGTAGCGGAGATGGGGCCGCTGCTTCTGGCGCGATTGCTGGAGCTGAGCGAGGCACAGGAAGGCATTCTGAACATTGCCTTCCGTCTGGCCGATGAGGAAGGGCTTGCGCTGCTGGATCTGAAGGATCTGCAGGCGCTGCTGGTCTGGGTCGGGGAAAACCGCGCTGATCTCTCGCTTCGCTACGGCAATGTCTCCACCGCCTCCATCGGGGCGATCCAGCGTCGGTTGCTGGTGCTGGAAAACCAGGGCGGTGCGCAGCTCTTTGGCGAACCTGCGCTAGATCTTGCTGATCTGATGCGCTGCACGGCGGAGGGGCGCGGCATGGTCAATATCCTCGCCGCAGACAAGCTGATGGCCGCACCGGGACTATATGCAACATTTCTGCTGTGGCTCCTCAGTGAACTGTTCGAAGAGCTGCCGGAGGTTGGGGATCCTGACAAACCGAAGTTGGTCTTCTTCTTTGATGAGGCGCATCTGTTGTTTGATGACGCCCCCAAGGCGCTGATCGACAAGGTGGAGCAGGTGGCCCGTCTGATCCGCTCAAAAGGGGTCGGGATCTATTTCATCACGCAAAACCCGGCTGATGTGCCGGAAGACATTCTTGGCCAGCTTGGCAACCGCATCCAGCACGCCTTGCGTGCCTTCACCGCGCGCGATCGCAGGAACCTGCGAATGGCGGCGGAAACCTATCGCGAGAACCCCCGGTTTTCGACTGAGGAGGCCATTCGCGAGGTTGGTGTCGGCGAGGCGGTCACCTCCATGCTGCAGAAAAAGGGCATTCCCGGTGTGGTCGAGCGGACGCTGATCCGTCCGCCCAGTTCTCAGCTGGGGCCGATCACTGCAGCGGAGCGGGCGGCGTTCCTGCAGACCTCGGATATGGCTGGGAAGTACGACCAGACCAGCGACCGGCGCTCCGCCTATGAAATCCTCGCCGAACGCGCAGCCAAGGCCGCAGCCGAGGCTGAGGCCGCAGAGGTGGCAGCCGAAGCCGCACCGGAGCCGATGGCGCGTGAGTATAACGCTGGGCGGCGCTACTCTGGAAGTCGCGTCAGCCGGTCGTCGTCGCGGCGGATGAAACCGCGCGACAGCTTTGCCTCAGCCATGTCCGAAGCGGTAATCAAGGAGCTGAAAGGCACCACTGGGCGGCGCCTTGTGCGTGGCATCCTTGGTGGGTTGTTCAAGGGACGCTGAGCGCCACCAGAACAAAAGAAAACGCCGCCCGAGATATCCACGGGCGGCGTTTTTTTTCCAGGGTCCGTAATTGAACCCGCTACGCACCTTCGACTTTACCGTTCCGGGATCAGACCACGGGGGCTGAACCGCAAGACCAGCAACAGGATCAGACCCATGGTCAGCAAACGCATATGCGACGCACTTTCCAATAGATGCAGCTTCAGCGCATTGGTGTCGGACATGCCTGCCGTCACGGTTTCAATCAGCAGGATGCCCATCGGCTCCACCTTGATCCAGAGGAACCAGATCAGCAGGCCACCCAGCACTGCGCCAAAGTTGTTGCCGGACCCGCCGACAATCACCATCACCCAGATCAAGAAGGTGAAGCGCAAGGGATTATAGGTGCCCGGTGTCAGCTGGCTGTCCAGCGTTGTCATCATCGCCCCGGCAATACCGCAAATCGCAGAGCCAAGAATGAAGATCTGCAGATGGCGGCGGGTCACATCCTTGCCCATCGCCTCGGCGGCCACCTCATTGTCGCGAATGGCGCGCATCATCCGGCCCCAGGGGCTCTTCAGTGCCATCTGCGCCATCCATAGCAGCGCCAGCAACACAACAGTGAACAACAGCGAATAGCCCAGCTTCACATAGAGCGTGGAGGCCAGAACCGGATCCAGACCATAGTCCGCAGCCTTGGCGACAAACGCGGCATCGTTCTGCAGATCGACCTCATAGGGCAGGGGCCGGGGCAGGCCGACAACGTTCTTCACGCCGCGCGACAGCCAGTCCTCGTTCTTCAGAACCGAGATGATGATCTCTGCAATCCCCAGTGTCGCGATCGCCAGATAATCCGAGCGCAGACCCAGCGCCGTCTTGCCGATCAACCAGGCAACACCGGCGGCCAGCAGGCCACCTGCGGGCCAGGCCAGCAGCACCGGCAGGCCAAGGCCGCCAAGATTACCTTCAAGCGCAGGGTTGATCGCCTCAACGCCCGCCACCGCCGGATCAAAGATCGCCCGGTAGATCACGAAGCCCAGGATCAGCACCGCCAGCAGCACCGCAATACGCAGTTTGCCCGCAGGCACCATCCGCATGGTTGCAACCGCCGCAACCAGCGTCATCGCTCCCATGGCCAGCGCCATGATGATCCCAACGCCGCCCTGGCTCCAGGCGCCCGGTGTTGGCGCGGTGGACACCAGCACAACTGCCAGACCGCCAAGCGCTACAAACCCCATGATGCCAACGTTGAACAGGCCCGCAAAGCCCCACTGAAGGTTGACGCCAATCGCCATGATGGCCGACACCAGCCCCATATTGAGGATCACCAGAGCCGAGTTCCAGGACCCGGAGAAGAAGAGGAAATTGGTGCTGCCTTCGAGCAGGATCAGCACACCAACAAACAGAAACAGCAGGGATGTTTTGACTGTCTCGCTCATACCACTTTTCCTTTAAAAAGGCCCGTGGGCTTGAACAGAAGCACGACCACAAGGATCGCAAAGGACACGGCGAATTTGTAATCCGTGCTCAGAAGCTGGACGAGGCCATCCGGCTTCATCGTTTCCGGCACAACATAGGTCAGCACCTTCTTCCAGGCGTAGGTGATCGTCACCTCGGAAAAGGCGATGATGAATCCACCCGCGATGGCACCAACAGGGCTGCCCAGACCGCCAACGATGGCGGCGGCAAAGATCGGCAGCAGCAGCTGGAAATAGGTGAAAGGTTTGAAGGATTTGTCCAAACCATAGAGCACACCGGCAATGGTCGCGAGGGTCGCAACGATCAACCACGTGTACATCACCACACGCTCCGGGTTGATGCCCGAGAGCAGCGCCAGATCCTCATTATCGGAATAGGCGCGCATGGATTTACCGGTGCGGGTTTTGTTCAGGAACCAGAACAACAGCGCCACAACCACAACCGCAGTGATCACGGTGATGCCTTGGGTCGTCTTGATTGCCAGACCTTCGCGCAGTCCAGTCAGCGCCTTGAAGTCACGCGCAGAGATAATGAACCGCTCGCCATCGGAAAACCGCTGATCCCCCGGCCCGATGATGAATCGCACCAGGCCGTTCATCATGAACATCACGCCAAGCGAGACCATGACAAAAATCACCGGCTTGGCCTTTTGCGCGCGATAGAACCGATAGACGGTGCGATCGGTGATCAGCATCAAGAGCATACAACCCGCGATACCTATAGGCAGCGCAAGCAGCGCGGTCGGCAGGGGACCAAAGCTGATGCCCATCGACTGGAACCACCAGGTCACCAGAATGGTGATCATAGTGCCAAAGGCCATGGTGTCACCATGAGCGAAGTTCGAAAACCGCAGCACCGAATAGATCAGTGTCACGCCGAGCGCACCAAGCGCAAGCTGACTGCCATAGGCGATTGCCGGAACCCCGACAAAATTGGTAAGCGCCACAAGGGCGTTGAGGAAGTCCATCTCTTAGCCCCCCAAGAAGGATTTGCGTACTTCGGGATCGGCGAGCAGCTCTTGACCGGTGCCGGTATAGGCATTGCGCCCCTGCACCAGCACATAGCCTTTGTCCGCGATCTCAAGCGCTTGTTTGGCGTTTTGTTCAACCATCAGGATCGGCAGCCCGGTACGGGCAACCTCGATAATGCGGTCAAACAACTCATCCATGACGATGGGTGACACACCTGCGGTTGGCTCATCCAGCATCAGTACCTTCGGCTTGGTCATCAGCGCGCGGCCCACGGCCACCTGTTGGCGCTGCCCGCCGGACAGCTCACCAGCCGGCTGGTTGCGTTTCTCACGCAGGATCGGAAACAGCTCATAGACCTGCTCCATCGTGTCGGAGAAATCATCCGTGCGGATAAACGCGCCCATTTCCAGGTTCTCTTCCACCGTCATCGAGGTGAAGATATTGCTGGTCTGGGGGACAAATCCCATGCCCTTGATCACCCGGTCCTGCGGGGTAAGCTGCGTTATATCCTCACCGTCAAGTCGCACAGCACCAGACCGCACATCCAGCATGCCAAAGACAGCTTTCATTGCGGTTGATTTGCCGGCACCGTTGGGACCGACGATCACCGCGATCTCGCCCTTGTCGACCGCAATCGTGCAGTCGTGCAGAATGTCCGGACCCTTGCCGTAACCGCCGGTCATGGTGTCACCAATCAGGAACGGTCCGCCATCGACCTTCGTTGTTGGCCCGCTTTTGCTATGCGCCGGTTGCATCGTCCCGGCGCCATGCGGGTTGGTGATCGAGGCGTCACGATTGCCATGATCGTTCTGGTAGGGGTTGTCGCTCATGCGCCCGCCTCCAGTTTATCTTTGTTTTTCAGCCCGGTGCCGAGGTAGGCTTCGATCACCTGCTCATTGGCCTTGATCTCTTCCAATGTGCCTTGTGCCAGCTTCTTGCCCTCAGCCATGCAGATCACCGGATCGCAGAGGCGACCGATGAACTCCATGTCGTGTTCGATCACAACAAAGGTATATCCGCGCTCCTCGTTGAGGCGCTTGATGGCGTCGGCAATCGTATACAGCAGCGTGCGGTTCACACCGGCGCCGACCTCATCCAGAAAGACGATCTTGGCATCGACCATCATGGTACGGCCCAGCTCCAGCAGCTTCTTCTGGCCGCCGGAAACCTGTCCGGCCTTCAGATCTGCAATATGGCTGATGGTCAGAAACTCCAGCACCTCATCGGCCTTGGCCCGCAACGCGCGTTCCTCATCAGCGATGCGTTTGCGGCCGAACCAGGTGTTCCACAGGCTTTCACCCGATTGGGTGCCCGGAACCATCATCAGGTTTTCGCGGCAAGTCATCGACGCAAATTCATGCGCGATCTGGAAGGTGCGCAGCAATCCCTTGTGGAACAGCTCATGCGGCGGCAGTCCGGTGATATCCTCACCATCCATCGTTACCCGCCCGGAGGTGGGCGGAAGGACGCCAGCGATTACATTGAAAAGAGTGGTTTTTCCGGCGCCGTTTGGCCCGATCAAACCGGTTATGGAGCCCTTAGCGATTTCTAGCGATGCGCCATCAACCGCGTGGAACCCGCCGAAGTGCTTGTGCAAGTCCTCGACGACGATCATGTCATTTCATCCCCCACCGTCTTTTTGACGGCTTTTGAATTTGGAACAGCCCGGGCAGAACCCGGGCTGATCATCTTGGTTTGATCCGGTGTTAAGGGATCAGCGGAATTTCACGGTGGCGTTGGCGCCGTCCTTGACTTCGATTTCACGGTAGGAGCCTGCGCTCTCACCGGGGCCGATCAGCTCCACGCCAGTGGCACCTTCATAGTCGATGTCGCCGCCATTCGCGAGAATCTCAAGCGCTTTGCCCAACTCACCAGGGTTGATTTTCTCACCCGGTGCGTTCGCCACTTCGAGGATCTTGGAGCCATAATCGGCCGGATCCTTGGAGTTCGCGGCCTGCATCGCCAGCATGAACAGCGCTGCCGCATCATAGCTTTCCGGCGAATAGGCGGAGGTGCCGTCAAAACCGGCGGCTTTGGCCAGCTCAGCATAGATGGCAGCGCCTTCGCTATCGGAGCCTGCGATCTGGCCGAAGGAGCCGTCAAGATCCGAACCGATGTTCTTTGGCAGGGAGTCACCGATCATACCGCCGGGCAGACCGAAGGTGTCATATGCACCGGAGTCAAGCGAGGCTTGGATGATGCCCAGACCGCCCTGGTCCAGATAGCCGGCCACAACCAGAATATCGCCACCAGCGGAAGCCAGCGCCGCAACTTCTGCGGAGTAGTCGCCTTTGCCATCCTCATGCGCGGTCACGATGGTGACTTCGCCGCCCACCTCTTCGAAGGAGGATTTGATCGCGTCGGCCAGACCCTTGCCGTAGTCGTTGTTGGTGTAGGTCAGCGCGATGGAGTTGATGCCACGCTCTTTCAGCACTTCTGCCATGACCTGGCCTTCGCGGGCGTCAGACGGCGATGTGCGGAAGAACAGGTCATTGTCTTCCATCGAGGACAGGCCCGGCGAGGTAGCGGAGGGCGAGATCATCACCATGCCGTTCGGAATGGCAACGTTCTGCAGGATCGCGCCGGTCACACCGGAGCAGTCACCGCCAATGATGCCGTTCACACCGTCAGCGACCAGTTTTTCGCCGTTCGCGGTGGACAGGCCATTGTCGATGCAGCCGGTGTCCGCGCGCACAGGCGTGACCGTGGCGGAGTCCAGCAGTTTGCCGGATTTGGTGACCTCTTCCATCGCCAGTTCCGCACCCGCACCCATGGCAGGGGCCAGCGATTCAATCGGGCCGGTAAAGCCGAGAAGCACACCCAGTTTCACTTCCTTGGCGTGACCACCTGCAAATGCGGTGCCAGCAGTCAGGGCAGCGGCCGCTGTGGCCATCATCAGTTTTTTCATTTTTGAAACTCCCATTTGTTGGAACTTATTTGTTCAAATCGGACCCTAGGCAAGCACGCGAAAAAAGGAAAGGCCTCTAGCGCCAACAATCAGCAGGTTTTTTGGTGGGTCCGCTGACAATAGAATGTTCACAGCCACATAGGCGGAACTGCGGCTGCGCAGCCCTGTCAGAGCAGCGATCAGCCCAGTTTCATTGACGTCGCAAGTGCCTGCGTCAGCGTCGTTTTCCACGCTCGGACCGCCTGAAATTGGGTCGAATGCAAAACCGTGCTAGTCTTTGATAAGGCGCCCCTTGTCAGAGCAGCAAGGGCGCCCACCGGGTGGTTTGAACGAGAGGCGACAGCAGATGAGAAGGCCCGCTATTCGAAGAATCCAAATCTGTCATTCACATATATATCCGGGTCGGTCTTCAGCGGCAGCGCTGGGGCGTCTCCGCATCCCGTTTTCTAGGCGCAGATCATCCAGCCGCAGGGGCGGCATCACATCGTGGCTTGTCAGGATCACGTCTGGCGCGGCCGTGCTGCTAGCGCTGGCGACTGGGGCATCAGCGGAGGCGCTTAGCAGCAGCCAAGGCGCGCTACGCATCGAGAAGATGGCGCAGGGGCTGGATATCCCCTGGGGCTTTGATTTTCTCCCCGACGGTTCGCTGCTGATCACAGAACGGGCCGGCAATCTCCGCCTCCTCAGCGACGGCCGCCTGACACAGATCAAGGGAACACCGAAGGTGGCCGATCAAGGGCAGGGTGGTTTGCTGGACGTGATGGTCCCGAAGACCTTCGCCCAAACCCGGCAGATCTACCTCACCTATGCAAAACGGGTTGGACGCGGTGCCGCCACTGCGGTGGCCACCGGCCAACTGGCCCGACGCAACACGCAATTGCAGGGGCTGCGGGATATCTTTGTCGCGGCGCCCGCCGTCAGCAGTGGTCGGCATTTTGGATCGCGACTGGCGGAGGGGCCTGATGGCCATATCTATGTCACGCTTGGGGATCGCGGTGACCGTCAATCGGCGCAGGTTTTGGCATCACATCAGGGCAGTATTCTGCGGCTGACACCCGAAGGCTCCATGCCACGCAGCAATCCCCTGATCAAACGCCGGGGCGCTCAACCCGAGATCTGGTCCTATGGGCACCGCAATCCGCAGGGGTTGAGCTTTGCCGCCGATGGCAGCCTCTGGTCGGTCGAACATGGTGCCCGGGGCGGAGATGAGGTCAACCGAATCGAAAAGGGAGCCAACTACGGCTGGCCGATCATTTCATACGGGCGCCATTATTCCGGGCTGAAAATCGGCGAAGGCACGGAGAAACCGGGTCTGAAACAGCCCGAGTATTACTGGGATCCGTCGATCGCGCCCTCCAATCTGCTGGTCTACTCCGGCAAGATGTGGCCGGAGTGGCGCGGCGATATCTTCGTTGGTTCGCTCAAATTCGACTACATCGCGCGCCTGTCAGGCGCCCCGCTGAAAGAGGTCGAGCAGATCAAAGGCGATCAGACCGGCCGCATCCGCGACCTGCGCGAGGCCCCGGACGGCAGTCTTTGGTTTGCCTCGGAAACCGATGGCGCGATCTACCGGCTGTCACGCTGATAGGCGGCGCCTCGCTAGACAGGTAGGATGATCACATTGCAGGCGGTGCCGACTTGCTGCCGCGCTCACGGTATGGCGTGGTATCATAGTGGGCACGATAGCATTTTGAGAAATGCGACGGTGAGGCAAATCCGCAGGCAAGTGCCACATTGATCACACTCATATCGGTCTGCATCAGCAGGTTGCGTGCCTTTTGCAACCGCAGCTCCATGTAATAGCGCTTCGGTGAGCGGTTCAGATAGCGGCGGAACAGCCGTTCAAGCTGACGGGTCGACATGCCCACATTCTGCGCCAGGATTGATGGGCTGATCGGCTCCTCGATGTTGGCCTCCATCATCTGGATCACCATGGAGAGTTTCGGATGCCGCACACCGATCCGCGTGGGAATCGACAGGCGCTGCGTGTCCTGATCGGTGCGAATCGACGAATAGATCAACTGGTCCGCGACGGAATTGGCGATATCCTCCCCATGATCGCTGGCAATCAGCTTCAGCATCAGATCGATGGAGGAGGTCCCGCCCGCCGTGGACATCCGGTTGCCATCAATGACAAACACCGACTTCGTGAGCTCAACCTCGTCGAATTCCTCATTGAAACTATCGGCATTTTCCCAGTGAATCGTCGCTCGCTTGCCATCCAGCAATCCCGCGCGCGCCAGAGAATAAGAAGCGGTACACAGCCCCCCGATCTTCAGCCCCTTGCGGGCCTCGCGGCGCAGCCAGGACAGCAGCTTTTTCGTGGTGGCCTCCTGCACCGAAATGCCGGAACACAACAGAATTGTGTCATCGCGCTGCAGTTCCACCAGATCGTCATCAACCTGAAAGGATGTTCCTGCCGAACAACTCACCGTGCGACCGCCCTCAGCCAGCAAGGTCCAGGTGTAGACCTCACGCCCCATCATCCGGTTCGCGATCCGCAGGCATTCCAGCGCGGAGGCAAACGACAGCATGGAAAAACTATCCAGCAAAACAAAGGCATAGCGACGGGTTTGAGGGCCTGTGGCCGGGCTTATTGTGGGCTTGCTTTGCGTCCGCATGGCCAGCGTCCTTATTCAAAATCTCTGTTTTTCGCAAAGCCGGATTTTGCGAAATTCGGGCACCGTGTTCACAGCTTCGCGGTGTCGTCAAGACTTTGCAAATCTAAACTGGTCAGCGCGGGTGCGATTTCGTATAGATGTCCTTCGTTAACCTAAGACCTCTTATGCGGAGACACAGCTATGAGTGAGTGGCAAAAATCGACCTGGCGCCAAAAACCGCGGGTGCAAATGCCAGAATATACCAACGCCGACGCGCTGTCGGCTGTTGAGGCTCAGCTGTCCAAGTATCCGCCCTTGGTATTTGCGGGTGAGGCACGCCGCCTGAAACAGCACCTTGGCGCTGCGGGCCGGGGTGAGGCGTTCCTGCTGCAAGGCGGCGATTGCGCCGAAAGCTTCGATCAGTTCAGCGCCGACGCGATCCGCGATACCTTCAAGGTGATGCTGCAGATGGCGATGGTGCTGACCTATGGCGCCAAGGTGCCGGTAATCAAAGTGGGCCGCATGGCGGGCCAGTTCGCCAAGCCGCGCAGCGCCCCCACGGAAACCGTGAACGGTGTGGAACTGCCCAGCTACCGCGGGGATATCATCAACGATCTGGCCTTCACCGAAACATCGCGTGTGCCCGATCCCCAGCGCATGTTGCAGGCCTATACCCAGGCTGCGGCAACCGTGAACCTGATCCGGGCGTTTTCGACCGGCGGCTATGCCGATGTGAATCAGGTCCATGCCTGGACCTTGGGTTTCACCGAGGGCGAGAAGGCCGAAAGCTACCGTGAGATGGCGAATCGGATCACCGATACGCTCGACTTCATGAAGGCCGCAGGCATCAACAACGACACCGCCCACACCTTGCAGTCGGTGGAATTCTACACCAGCCACGAAGGTCTGCTGCTGGAGTATGAAGAGGCGCTGACCCGTCTGGATTCCACATCTGGCAAATGGCTGGCCGGTTCCGGCCACATGCTGTGGATTGGCGACCGCACCCGTCAGCCTGACGGCGCCCATGTTGAATTCTGCAGCGGCGTCCAGAACCCGATTGGCCTGAAATGTGGCCCGACCACCACCGCCGAAGATCTGAAGGTGCTGATGGCCAAGCTGAACCCCGAAAACGAAGAGGGGCGTCTGACCCTGATCGCGCGGTTCGGTGCAGGCAAGGCCGGTGAACATCTGCCGCGCTTGATCAAGGCGGTTCAGGAGGAGGGCGCCAAGGTAACTTGGGTCTGCGACCCGATGCATGGCAACACCATCAAATCCTCCTCTGGCTACAAGACCCGCCCGTTTGAAAGCGTGCTGCGTGAGGTCCGTGACTTCTTTGCGATCCACACCGCAGAGGGAACGATCCCGGGCGGTGTGCATTTTGAGATGACCGGTCAGGATGTCACCGAATGCACCGGCGGCGTGCGTGCCGTGACCGATGAGGATCTGAGCGATCGCTACCATACTGCCTGCGATCCACGCCTGAACGCCAGCCAGTCCCTAGAACTGGCCTTCCTGGTGGCTGAAGAAGTGTCGCAGCTGCGTGCCCGCACCTCTGAGCGTCAGGCTGGCTGATCTTGTTTCTGGTGATACCCGACAACGGGGATCACAGATATGAAACGACAAGCCCTCACCCCAAACCGGGGTGAGGGCTTTTATTTTCAACAACTTACTCTGCACTCTTCATGTCATGCTGCAGCGTCGGTTGTAGTCAGACAAGGCGCGGCAGGATCATTATTTTGTCTACAAAACAGGAAACGCCCCGGACCTTCTGTCGCGGGGCGATCGCTTTCTAGCTATGTCCAGTAGCGCGAAAGGAATTCGGAATATAAGGGGGTGGTGAGGCCGGACTTCAGTCCTTGCTGACAACCAGACGCAGGTGGCCGCCACGTTTCTTGGTCTTATTCCCGGCCTGCTCTGCCGCAGGCGCTGCCGGTGTCTCAGTCGACATCTGGCGGCTGCGCTCAATCAGGGCACGCGCCTCGGTCATGACGGTGGGCTCGCGTTCAAACCGCGCCTGAGTTTCGGCAAAACCGGGGTTTGGTGCATTGACGTCCTTCGCTGCGGGTGCTGGTGTCGCGGGCTTCGCCGGTGCGGCCGGATCTGCGGCGCGCGGCTTTGCCTTGAAGGGCGCATCACCGGTCGGGCTGACCTGGCGAATCTGCGTTTCGGTCACCGAGAACCGCTGCGAGGTTCCGGTTGGGTTGCCTTCAGAGATGAAAACCCCCAGCGCCCGGCTGACATCGCCCAAATCACTGCGCAGCGGCAGCAGCAGCATGCGCGCCTCGCGGGCTCCGCGCAGGCGGTTGTTCTCGGTCTGTAGGGTCAGCTCGATAATGGCAGGCGTGTCGAACATCGTCTCCAACGCTGCGCTGACCTGTTTACGGGCCGCCGGGGTGAAGAAGGCGGTGATGGGCATACCACGCACTTCCATTCCAGCCATTTCGTTCACCCGCTGACCAGCAAGACGAAAACGGGCGATGCCGGGGGCGATCCGCTCCAGAATGAAGGTCTGAGGCAGGATGTTTTCCAACCCGCGCGGATCGATCTGCGACCGGCTGGGAATATCGTCGCCACGGCGCAGAGCGGTCCAATAGGCCTCCGCCTGTCGCATGGGCGACAGCGATCCCGCTGCGCGGAAGCGATCCATTGCCACAACCTTGGTTTGACCTTCGGTCTGATTGTTGTCTTTGCGGCCGCCAAAAAACATCGCTGTCATCCTCGCTGGATCCGGCTGGGTCATGCGCCAAGCTAAAGTTGGTTGCCTAACGATTAATGCCGAATTGGTTATCCTGAAGTTAACATGCCACAATCTTATTCAATTTTGGACTATTTCTTTAATCAATGGTTAACACTTTAGGATAGGTCTCCGCGCTTATGGACTTGTCCGCTGGCCGTTTGTAAACCTGTGGCGAGGCGAAACAGCGCCTCGTGCACCCGGGGAGGCCGCAGATAATGACCATCCATTCAATGACGGGCTTTGCCACAGGGCAGGGCAGCACCGGGGCGCATAGCTGGTCGTGCGAATTGCGCTCGGTAAATGCCAAGGGGCTGGACCTTCGCTTGCGCATCCCCGACTGGCTGGACGGGCTTGAAGCCAACCTGCGCAGGCAATTGAGCAAGGCGCTGTCGCGCGGCAATGTCTCTATGACACTGCGGATCAACCGCAGCGAGGAGGCTGCCGTCGACCTTCAAATCAACCAAGCGGCCCTGGCAACGCTGCTGACAGCGGTTGGTGAGGTGGAGCGGCGGGCCGCTGCTGCGGGGATCACCTTGGCGCAGACCTCTGCCACGGATCTTCTGACGCAACGGGGCGTGCTGGAGCAGGCCAGCGGCAGCGACGACCCCGCGCCCATCGTGGCGGCGCTCAGCACCGATTTTGCCGCAATCCTGTCCGACTTCGTTAACATGCGCGCCACTGAGGGCGCCGCGCTGAAGGCTGTCCTGATGGACCAACTGGATCAGATTGCCACCCTGCGCGAGGAAGCCGCACGCCGCGCCGACGCCCGCAAAGCCGAGGTCGCGTCAACTCTGCGCAACAATCTGGCACGGGTGCTGGAGAACAGTGACGGCGTCGACGAAACCCGGCTGGCACAAGAGCTGGCCCTGCTGGCGGTCAAAGCGGATGTCACCGAGGAGCTGGACCGGCTGACAGCCCATGTGGCGGCTGCGCGGGAACTGCTTGCCAAGGGCGGCGCTGTCGGGCGCAAGCTGGATTTCCTGATGCAGGAATTCAACCGAGAGGCCAATACGCTCTGCGCAAAAGCGCAAAACAGCGACCTGACAGCGGTCGGGCTTGAGCTGAAAGCGGTGATCGACCAGATGCGCGAGCAGGTTCAGAACATCGAATAGAAACCAGAAGAACAACAAATATAATATAAGGAGAGCATGCCATGGCAGATCGGCGCGGCCTGTTGATTATCCTTTCTTCGCCCTCTGGGGCCGGGAAATCCACATTGGCGAAACGGTTGCGGTCCTGGGATCCCAGCATCGAATTTTCCGTCTCTGCCACCACGCGCAACCCGCGCCCCGGCGAAACGGATGGGCAGGATTACCATTTCATCACCACTGATGCCTTCAAGACCGCCGTGAGCGAAGGCAATATGCTGGAGCACGCCCATGTCTTCGGCAATTTCTATGGCTCCCCCAAAGGGCCGGTGAAGGCGGCGATTGATGGCGGGCGTGATGTGCTGTTTGATATCGACTGGCAAGGCGCGCAGCAGATCCGCAACTCAGACCTGGGCCAGCACACGCTGTCGATTTTCCTGCTGCCACCTTCGATCGGAGAGTTGCGCCGCCGGCTAGAGAGCCGCGCCCAGGATGACGCCGCGACAATCACCCGCCGGATGGAAAAAAGCTGGGACGAAATCAGCCACTGGGGCAGCTATGATCACGTGCTGATCAATGATGATCTGGATGCCACCGAACTGCAGCTGAAGACCATAATCACCGCGACCCGTCTGCGCCGCATCCAGCAGCCGCATTTGGTGGATCACGTACGCGGCCTGCAAAGCGAATTTGAGGATCTGTCATGACGATTTATGCTCTGGGAGACAAAACCCCCGAACTCCACGCCGACACATGGGTTGCGCCGGATGCCAATCTGATCGGCCTTGTGGTGCTGGAGGAGGGGGCCTCGGTCTGGTTCGGCAGCACCATCCGCGCCGATCACGAGGAAATCCGCATTGGGCGTGGTTCAAACGTGCAGGAAAACTGCGTCATGCATATTGATGCAGGCTATCCGCTGACCATTGGCGAGAATTGCACCATCGGCCACAAGGTCATGCTGCATGGCTGCACCATCGGCGACAACACCCTGATCGGGATGGGGGCCACGGTGCTGAATGGGGCCAAGATCGGTAAGAATTGCCTGATCGGCGCGGGCGCCCTGATTACAGAGAATAAGGAAATCCCTGATAATTCTCTGGTCATGGGCGCACCCGGCAAAATCGTGCGTGATGTGGATGAGGCGCTGGTTCAATCCCTGCGTCAAAGCGCCGAGCACTACCAAGAAAACATGCGTCGTTTCCGCGACGAACTGACAGAGGTCTGACACGTGAAAAATTCCAAAGGGTCGCTGATGCGGCCAGATCCCTTGCCCTTCAGCGCGAGCCATCCGGTGGTGACCCCGCTTAGTCCGTCCGTGGTCTATGCCAGCGACACGCCAGATGCGCTGGATGATCAATATGAGGGGCGGGTGCACGGCTATACCTATTCACGTGAGGGGCATCCAAACGCCGACGTGGTCGCCAAACGGCTCGATGCGATGGAAGGCATGCCCGGCGGGGTTGTGACCGGTTCCGGTATGGCGGCGGTTTCGGCTGTGCTGCTGGGCCTGCTGAAAACCGGCGATCACGTGATTGGCGGCAATCAGCTTTATGGGCGCTCCATGCGCCTCATGGCGGAGGATCTGCCGCGTCTGGGCATTGCAACGACACTGGCCGATCCCGGCGATGTGGCTGCGGTTAAGGCCGCGATCCGCCCCGAAACCAAAATGATCCTGGTTGAGGCCGTCTCAAACCCGACGCTGGCCGTGGCTGATATCGACGGGCTGGCACAGCTCTGCAAGGATCGCGATATCCTTTTGGTGGTCGACAACACCTTCACCACCCCACGGGGCTTTCGCCCCTTTGATCATGGCGCGGATATCGTAATCCATTCCATTACCAAGCTCTTGGCCGGGCATTCCGATGTGATGCTGGGCTATGTCGTGGCCAAAGATACTGAGATCAACACCCGTCTCAGCGTCTATGTGGTCACCACCGGCATGACCCCCAGCCCGTTTGACTGCTGGCTGGCAGAACGCGGCATGCTGTCGTTTGAACTGCGGTTTGAGCGCGCGCAGGCCACCGCGGTGACGCTGGCGGATCATCTGGCCGGGCTACCGGGGGTGAAGCGGGTGATATACCCGACCCGCAAGGACCATCCCGACCACGAGCGCGCAATGGCGCTGCTGGATGGCAAAGGCTGCAATATGGTCAGCTTTGAGCTGGAAGGCGGACGCGCTGCGGCCAATGCCTTTACCCGTGGTGCCGATGGGCTGAACTTTGCCCCGACGCTGGGGGACGTGGGCACCACGCTGTCGCATCCCGCCTCCTCCTCGCACCGCGCCCTCAGCGCAGAGGATCGTGCAAAACTGGGGCTGAGCGAAGGATTCTTCCGGGTTTCGGTCGGGCTTGAGGATCCGGACACACTCTGCGCTGTCTTCAGCGAAGCGGTCGCGGCTGCCACGTCATAGTTACAATCGGTTTGTAACACGGCCGGCACAGCAACAAGGCGAGGGGCAAATGACGCAGGATCTGATTGACGGTTTCATGGAGGCCATCCCCTTGCCAGCGGTGCTGGTCGATCAAAGCGAAAGGTTCATCGCCGCAAACGCGGCGGCGACCACCCTGCTGGGCAACAATCTGGTCGGGCGTCATTTCGCCACCATCCTGCGCCAGCCCAATGTGGCGACTGCGATTGAGCGCTGTCTTTATGAACGCAGCGCCAAAACCGCGCGCCACCTGTCCAACGACGGCGCGCAGGACACCACATTTGAGGTCGCCTTGCGCTATATTCCCGGCATCGGCGCGGTCAATGGTGGGGCGGCGCTGATCAGCCTCACGGATATCACAGACCGCGAGCAGGCCAGCCAGATGCGGCGCGATTTTGTCGCCAATGTCAGCCATGAGCTGCGCACGCCGCTGACAGCCCTCATGGGGTTCATCGAAACGCTGCGCGGCCCTGCGCGCGATGATGGCGCGGCGCGCGACAGGTTTCTGCAGATCATGCAGGATGAAGCCAACCGCATGAACCGCCTGGTCGGCGATCTCTTGTCGCTGAACCGGGTCGAGAGCGAAGAGCGTGTGCGCCCGCGCGCGCAGCTCGATCTGGGCGCACATCTGGCCTCAACGCTGAAGTCGCTGGAACCGGTGGCGGAGGCTGCGGATGTCCATCTCACGCTGGAAATCCCTGAGGAGCCGACGCTGGTTACCGGCGATCCGGATCAGCTGCAGCAGGTCTTCACCAATCTTGTCGAGAACGCCATCAAATATGGTGGCGATCAGGTCACCTTACGGCTCAAAACCCGCGACCGCGACCCCGCCGTGCGCGCCGCCGCCGTCCGGGTTGAGGTGATCGACAATGGCGCCGGGATCGACCCGGTCCATCTGCCCCGGCTTACGGAACGGTTCTACCGCGTCGATACGCACAGATCGCGTGAGCAGGGCGGCACCGGGCTGGGGCTGGCGATCGTCAAACATATCATCAACCGCCATCGTGGCCGGATGCGGGTGGAAAGCTCAGCTGCGACGGGCACGGTGTTCACCGTGATCCTGCCGCGCTGACACGCCGGTGAGGCTTTGGCGCGCTCTATGTGACAACAACCTAAGCGTCCGCCGCGAAGGTCGGCGCGAAAAGTTAAGAAAATCCACCGTTGCTAGGCCAGTTTGTCACAAAAAACGGGGCAACAACCGGGTTTGTCATACAGCTGTTACATAGCCGTCACAAAAGGCACATGCGCCGCCCTTAGGTGAGGGCGCAAGATCATCACGGGATGATCCTGAAAATTGACACCCAAGGAGACACAGATGTCCTTTGTGAAACTCACCGCTTCCGCCCTGGCCATTTCGGCTGTTTCTGCCACTGCTGCGGCAGCGCGCGATCAGGTTCAGGTGGCCGGTTCTTCGACCGTTCTGCCCTATGCCTCCATCGTGGCCGAAGCCTTTGGCGAGAACTTCGACTTCCCGACACCGGTCGTTGAATCCGGTGGGTCCTCTGCCGGTCTGAAGCGGTTCTGCGAAGGTGTGGGTGAAAACACCATCGACGTTGCCAACGCCTCGCGCCGTATCAAGGAAAAAGAAATCAAGGCCTGCGCCGAAAACGGCGTGACTGACATCATCGAAGTCCAGATCGGCTATGATGGCATCGTGTTTGCCAATGACATCAAGGGCAACGCCTTTGAATACACGCCCACCGACTGGTTCCTGGCCCTGTCCGACGAAATCCTGATTGATGGCAAAATGGTTGCCAACCCCAACAAGACCTGGGCCGATGTGAACAGCGCTTTCCCGGCGCAGGACATTCAGGCCTTCATTCCCGGCACCAAGCACGGCACCCGCGAAGTGTTCGAAGACAAGGTGATCCTGGCAGGCTGCGAAGCCACCGGCGCATTTGAGCACCTGCTGGAACACGCGGAAGGCGACAGCGACAAAGCCAAGAAGAAAGCTGCAGAGAAAGCCTGTATTTCCCTGCGCACTGACGGCAAATCGGTCGATATCGACGGCGATTATACCGAAACTCTCGCCCGCATCGAGAGCAACAAGGACGGCATCGGCGTCTTTGGTCTGGCGTTCTATGAGAACAACACCGACAAGCTGCAGGTTGCCACCATGTCCGGCGTTGTACCCACCACCGAAAGCATCGCCGAAGGTGAATACCCGGTATCGCGCCCGCTGTTCTTCTACGTGAAGAAGGCCCACATCGGCGTGATCCCTGGCCTGAAGGAATACGCTGAATTCTTCGTCGCCGACGAAGTGGCAGGCCCCGACGGCCCGCTGGCAGAATACGGTCTGGTTGCCGATCCCGAATTGTCCAAGACCCAGGCTGTGGTCTCCGAAGAAGAGGTCATCGGCGGCAATTCCTGATCGCCCGGCTTAAGTGACACTGCGGGCCGGGGCATCTGACATTGCCCCGGCCCAATCTCTGACCACCATAAGACACCCCTTTGCAATCCGCGTGGTCGGCTCTTGCAGAACCGGATGTTCCGTCTCACTCAAACGGAGTAGCTGATGCCGACAGTTTGGCTCGTGATTGCCCTTCTTGCCCTTTCCGGGCTGGGCTTTGTGCTGGGGCGCAACCGCGCGCTTGCCTCGGCAGGAGGGAACGCAAAGGCGTTGCACTCGCTGCCCGCTTACTACGGTCATAACGTGGCCTTCAGTGCGCTGGTGCCGGCATTGGCGGTGCTCGCCATCTGGTCGCTGGCCCAGCCAATGGTCATTGAAAACCGGGTCTCCGCTATGATCCCGGCAGAGCTGGTGCCGGAGAACTCCACGCTTGGCCTTGTGATGAGCGACGTGCGCCGTCTCGCCGAGGGGCTGGATCTGGCGGTAGAGCAGGGGGTTCTATCCCCAACCGACGCCCGCAACCTCGACAGTGGTGAGACCGATATCCGTGCCCGTCTGGGCGAGATTGGCGTTGCACTTGGCTCCGATGTGCGCCCGGAGGTGCTGACTGCGGCGCAGAGTTACCGCAGCCTTGCCAACAAGGGCCAGATCATCATGTCGGTGATCGTCGGCCTCCTGGCGATGGTTGGCTTTGCCTGGGCCTATGGGCGCACGCATAAGGATTTTCGCGCCCGCAATGTGGTGGAACAGGGGATCATGGCGCTGCTCATTCTTGCAGCCAGCCTTGCCATTCTGACCACCGTTGGCATCGTGTTCTCAATGCTGTTTGAAAGCATCAACTTCTTTGGGCTGCATGCCTGGAGCGATTTCTTCTTTGGCACCACATGGGCGCCGAACTTCCGCGGGGACAGTGACCTGTCGATCCTGCCGCTGCTGTGGGGAACGCTATATATCTCGGCGATTGCGCTGCTGGTCGCGGTGCCTGTCGGGCTTTTTGCCGCAATCTATCTCTCTGAATACGCCAGCGGCACAACCCGCGCCTTTGCCAAACCGCTGCTGGAGATCCTCGCCGGCATTCCGACCATCGTCTACGGCCTCTTTGCGCTGCTGACGGTTGGTCCGCTGCTGGTGAAATTCTTCGGTCAGGGTGAAGACGGCATTCTGGGGGTCGAATGGATGAGCGGGGCCACCTCGGTTCTGACCGCTGGTCTGGTGATGGGCATTATGCTGATCCCCTTTGTGTCGTCGCTGTCCGATGACATCATCAACGCCGTGCCACAGGCCATGCGCGATGGCTCGCTTGGGCTGGGGGCGACCAAATCCGAAACCATCCGCCAGGTGGTGATGCCCGCAGCGCTTCCCGGCATCGTGGGCGCTGTGCTGCTGGCGGCGTCACGCGCCATTGGTGAGACGATGATTGTTGTTATGGGCGCCGGGGCGATTGCAAAATTCTCACTCAACCCGCTGGAATCGATGACCACAATCACCACACGGATCGTCAGCCAGCTGACGGGCGACACCGACTTTGCCAGCCCCGAGACGCTGGTCGCCTTTGCCCTTGGTCTGACGCTGTTTGTGCTGACCCTCGGGCTTAATGTTCTGGCGCTTTATATCGTGCGCAAATACCGGGAGCAGTACGACTAATGACCGATATCAGCCAAAACACCCCGGGACCCGAAAGCAGCCACGCAGGCTCGCTGCTGCAGCAATCGGACCGCACCCGCAAACGCAACGCCGCCGAGCGCCGGTTTCGTGGTTACGGTATTGCCGCCATCACGGTTGGCCTGCTGATGCTTGCGGTGCTGGTGTTCACCATTGTGAGCCGGGGCACAGGTGCGTTTCAACAGACCTTCATCACGCTGAACGTGGAACTGCTGGAAAGCAAACTGGACAAATCCGGTACCCGCGATCTGGACGCCATTAAGAAGGTGACCACATTCGGCTATGCGCCGCTGATCAAAAACGCGGTGCAGGCGAAGGTTGCGGAGCTGGGGATTGAGACGGATCTGAAGGCCAAGGCGATGGCGGGCATCCTGTCAAAGAACGCCGCCGCGCAGCTGCGGGCCTATGTGCTGGAAAACCCCGATCAGATTGGGGAGACGGTTACCTTCCGCTTCCTCGCCTCCAGCCGGGTGGACGGCTACCTGAAAGGCCGCGTCAGTCGCGACAGCATTGTCAACGACAAGAGCATCTCGCCCGCACAACTCGATCTGGTGGATGCACTGGTGACGGCAGGTGTCGCGGCCAAAACCTTCAACCTGGACTTCATCACCGGCGCCGACGCTTCTGATGCGCGTCCAGAAGCTGCCGGCATGGGCGTCTCCATGATGGGGTCGCTCTTCATGATGCTGGTGGTGCTGGCGCTGGCGCTGCCCATCGGTGTTGCCGCCTCGATCTATCTTGAAGAATTTGCTCCGAAAAACTGGCTCACGGATGTGATCGAAGTGAATATCTCCAACCTCGCTGCGGTGCCGTCGATTGTGTTTGGTATCCTCGGCTTGGCGGTGTTCATCAACTACATGCACCTGCCGATGTCGGCGCCACTGGTGGGTGGTCTGGTGCTGACGCTGATGACCCTGCCAACGGTGATCATCTCGACCCGCGCCTCGCTCAAATCTGTGCCGCCGTCGATCCGCGATGCGGCGCTTGGGGTCGGAGCCTCGCGGATGCAGGCGGTGTTTCACCATGTGCTGCCGCTGGCCGCACCCGGCATCCTCACCGGTACCATTATCGGTCTGGCGCAGGCCTTGGGTGAGACCGCGCCGCTGTTGCTGATCGGCATGGTTGGCTTCATCGCCTCCAACGCGCCGGAAACCCTCGCTGATGGCCTGCTGGCCCCGAACTCAGCCATGCCCGCGCAGATCTACGAATGGGCGAAACGTGCTGATCCGGCATTTTACGAACGCGCCTGGGGCGGTATCATCATCCTGTTGATCTTCCTCGTCACCATGAACACAGTGGCCGTGATCCTGCGCCGCCGCTTTGAACGCCGCTGGTAAGGGGGCCGCCGAAATGAACCTGATGACTGCATTGGACAAAGACGTGCAAACACAGAAAACCAAAATTGCCGCTAAGAACGTGAATGTCTACTACGGCGAGTCCCACGCGATCAAAGACGTCAACGTCGAGATCGAGGACAACACCGTCACCGCCTTCATCGGCCCATCGGGCTGCGGGAAATCAACCTTCCTGCGTTGTCTTAACCGGATGAATGACACCATTGATATCTGCCGGGTGACCGGGGATATCTCTATCGACGGTGAAGACATCTATGACAGCCGTGTCGATCCTGTGCAGCTGCGCGCAAAAGTGGGCATGGTGTTTCAGAAACCGAACCCGTTCCCCAAGTCGATCTATGACAATGTCGCCTATGGCCCGCGCATTCACGGACTGGCCGCCAATAAGGCGGAGCTGGATGAGATCGTCGAGAAATCCCTGCGCCGTGGCGCCATCTGGGATGAGGTGAAGGATCGGCTGGATGCACCCGGCACAGGCCTTTCCGGTGGCCAGCAACAGCGCCTGTGCATCGCCCGCGCCGTTGCGACCGAACCAGAAGTGCTGTTGATGGATGAGCCCTGTTCCGCACTTGACCCGATCGCCACCGCCCAGATCGAAGAGCTGATTGACGAACTGCGCAACAGCTATTCCGTGGTGATCGTCACCCACTCAATGCAGCAGGCCGCACGGGTGAGCCAGAAAACCGCCTTCTTCCACCTTGGCAATCTGGTTGAATTTGGTGCGACCGGCCAGATCTTCACCAACCCTGAGGATCCGCGCACCGAGAGCTACATCACCGGCCGTATCGGCTGATCGAGGACAGACCCATGGTAGAACAACATATTGCATCCGCATTTGACCGCGACCTCGAAGCCATTCAGGCGCAGATCATGAAAATGGGCGGCCTCGTCGAGGCTGCCATCATGGACGCCGCCCGCGCGTTGGAAACCCGCGATGAGGAACTGGCCCAGCAGGTGCGTCAGGGCGACAAGGCCATCGACGGTCTGGAAGAGCTGATCAACGAAGAGGCCGCCCGCGTCATCGCCATCCGTGCGCCCGCCGCTGTTGACCTGCGGCTGGTTCTGTCGGTGATGAAAATCTCCGGCAATCTGGAACGCATCGGCGACTATGCCAAGAACATCGCCAAACGGACGGCTGTTCTGGCGCAGGGGCCGAATGTCTCCGAAAGTGCTGCCGCCATGCGCCGGATGGCGCGCGAGGTCGAACTGATGCTGAAGGACGCGCTGGATTCCTACATCCAGCGCGATGTGGAACTGGCGCAGGATGTGATCGCCCGCGACCGTGATGTCGATCAGATGTACAATGCGCTGTTCCGTGAATTCCTCACCTTCATGATGGAAGATCCGCGCAATATCACCCCCTGCATGCACCTGCATTTCATTGCCAAGAACGTCGAACGCATGGGGGATCATGTCACCTCCATCGCGGAGCAGGTGGTCTATCTGGTGACCGGCGACAAACCGGAAGATGACCGGCAGAAGGCCGACACCACATCGTCTGTGCCGCAGGAGGTCTGAGCATGGCTGCCGACCAACCCACCGTTCTGGTGGTCGAGGACGAATTGGCCCAACGCGAGGTGCTGTCCTATAATCTGGAGGCAGACGGCTTTCGCGTCCTGCGCGCCGAACACGGCGAGGAGGCGCTGCTGATCGTCGAAGAGGACATGCCGGATATCATCGTGCTGGACTGGATGTTGCCCAATTTGAGCGGGATTGAGGTTTGCCGCCGCCTGAAGACGCGCACCGAAACCCGCAATATCCCGATCATCATGCTCTCGGCCCGCTCCGAGGAAGTGGACAAGGTGCGCGGACTGGAAACCGGGGCGGATGACTATGTGGTCAAACCCTATTCCGTGATTGAGCTGATGGCCCGTGTGCGGACCCAGCTGCGCCGCGTGCGTCCCTCAACCGTTGGGGTGCGGCTGGAATTTGACGATATCGTGCTGGATGCCGAAACCCATAAGGTGAGCCGGGGCGAGGCGCCGTTGAAACTGGGGCCAACCGAATTTCGCCTGCTGTCGACCTTTATGGAGAAACCCGGCCGGGTCTGGAGCCGGGAGCAGCTGCTGGACCGCGTCTGGGGGCGGGACATCTATGTCGACACCAGAACCGTGGACGTCCACATCGGCCGTCTGCGCAAGGCGCTGACCCAACACGGCGGATCGGATCCTGTCCGGACAGTTCGCGGCGCAGGATATGCCTTAGGATAGACCGACATCACATTGATAAAGTTATGAAACCTTGTCGTCAGATGGGGTTTCACCACCCGAAAACTACCTTGGCAGCGGATCTTCAGGCTGCGCCTGACCCGCCAGCCAGCTGCGAAACTTGATCAGGGCAGGGTCCTTGGACCGGGCCTCGGGCCAGACCAGGTAATAGGCGCCCGGGCTTTCGGTAGCGGTGGCGTGAAGCGCCACAAGCCGCCCTGTCGCAAGGTCCTGCTCCACCAGATAATCCGGCATCAAAGCAACACCAAGCCCATGCAGCGCAGCCTGTGTAATGGTTGCGAATTGGTCATACATGGTGCCGGACAAACCGTCCTGCAACGCGATATCATGGCTCTCGAACCAGTGTTGCCAGGCCTGAGGGCGAGTCTGGATATGCAACAGGGGCAGGGCGGCGATATCACTCGGGGTACGGACCTCCCCCCCGGCCAGCAGGTCGGGCGCACAGACTGGCAGCATCTGTTCATGTTTCAGCAGCAGCGCCTGGGTTCCGGGCCAGTCCGCAGTCCCAAAATGTATCGCAGCATCAAAGCCTTCGCTGACGAAGTTGAACGGTTCCAGCCGCGTGGACATATTGATCGTCACATCCGGATGCCGCCGTGCAAATTCCGGTAGCCGCGGCATCAACCAGCGCATCCCAAAAGCGGGCAGGATCGCCAGATTAAGACTGCCAGCCAAGGGCGCTGCCTGTACACGCAGCGTCGACTGGGCGATCTGGTTCAGCGCCTGACGGATATCAGCAGCGTAGGTCTGCGCCTCCGGTGACAGCGTCAGCCGCTTCTGGTCTCGGCGCACCAGATCCACGCCCAATTGACGCTCCAGCGCCTGCAACTGACGGCTCACTGCACCCTGCGTCAGCGCCAACTCATCCGCCGCCGCCGAGGCGCTGCCCAAACGGTCCAGCGCTTCCAGCGCGCGCAGCGCCGCAATTGAAGGGAGGAAGCGTCTTGGGGTGGCCATGTATGAGCTTTTGTAATGTTTGCTTGTGGTTCTCTCGCTGTCCTTTGTCTTACCGCAAGGTTAAGGTCGGCGGCAAGTTGAGGATCAAAAAGGTGACGAAAAATGACCGATAAACCTGCATTGCGCGCCAAAGATGCCCCGGATCTGGGTCAGTTCAACTGGGATGATCCTCTGCGGCTGGACGACCAGTTGACTGAGGACGAGCGGATGATAGCGGCATCGGCGCGGTCTTATGCCCAGGAAAAACTACAACCGCGCGTTCTAAACGCTTACGAAAACGAAGAAACTGATCCTGAGATCTTTCGCGAAATGGGCGAGATGGGCCTCCTTGGAACGACCATCCCGGAACAATACGGCGGCCTCGGCGCAGGCTATGTCTCCTATGGGTTGGTTGCACGGGAAGTCGAGCGTGTCGACAGCGGCTACCGCTCAATGATGTCGGTGCAAAGTTCGCTCGTGATGTATCCCATTTACGCATATGGCAGCGAGGAGCAGCGCCAGAAATACCTGCCGAAACTCTCCTCCGGCGAATGGATCGGCTGTTTTGGCCTGACCGAACCCGATGCGGGATCCGACCCGGCCGGCATGAAAACCCGCGCGGAAAAGACCGAAGGCGGCTACCGGTTGACTGGCTCCAAAATGTGGATCTCCAACGCGCCGATCGCAGATGTGTTTGTCGTCTGGGCCAAATCCGAAGCGCATGGTGGTAAGATCCGCGGCTTTGTCCTGGAAAAAGGGATGAAGGGCCTGTCCGCACCAAAAATCGCCAATAAGGCGTCGCTACGCGCCTCCATCACCGGTGAAATCGTCATGGATGGCGTCGAGGTTGGCGACGACGCGCTGCTGCCCCATGTGGAAGGTTTGAAAGGCCCGTTCGGCTGCCTGAACCGCGCGCGCTATGGCATCAGCTGGGGCGCGATGGGCGCCGCAGAGGCTTGCTGGCACGCCGCCCGTCAATACGGGTTGGATCGCAAACAGTTCGGTCGCCCCTTGGCCAACACCCAGTTGTTCCAACTAAAACTGGCCAATATGCAGACCGAAATCACGCTTGGCCTGCAGGCCTCCTTGCGCGTGGGGCGTCTGATGGATGACGCCAATGCCGCGCCGGAGATGATTTCCATCGTCAAGCGCAACAACTGCGGCAAGGCGCTGGAGATCGCACGGAATGCCCGCGACATGCACGGCGGAAATGGCATCAGCCTGGAGTTCGGCGTCATCCGGCACATGGTCAATCTGGAAACAGTGAACACTTATGAGGGGACTCATGATGTTCACGCGCTGATCCTCGGGCGCGCACAGACGGGTCTGCAGGCCTTTTTCTAAGCGTAACCGACAGCTACAACTGATCAATAAAACCATTAAAAATCGCACCGTTGCCAGACAGCGGTGCGTTTTTTTGTTAAGATCGTAACCGAGGTGTAAACCGATGTAGAGGTTAACACTCCTGACGCGCCTCGCATTTGTACAAATCTGAATTGCAATTTTGCAAAACGTGGCCGTACCCACAGCGACGCAAGGAGAGGCAGGTGGATCAAGCGAGATTTTCTGCTCCCTTTGGCGAAAAATAGTTAAGGGGGTAAAGCCGAACCTTCGTGTATTCATTGGCGCGCAGAAGGCGAAACGAAGCGGCGGGGTTAATGCCCACATGATCCCACGCAACACCGGTAGTGGAATGACCGTTCCGTACAGAGAGTTCCGCAAAAGGCGCAAGATCACCGCTGAACCGTCCGCCAAACTGCGATTTTGCAAAAGAGCGCGAGCCATGTCCGATCAAATGGCCAGAATGACAGGTTAATCCTGCTGCACAGATGCACGCTATGGCAACTGAAGCCAACCAAGTCATGCGAATGCCCCAAAGCGCAGGTGAAATCCCGCAGGATCGCCGAGGTGTTTTTGCCAGACGCATCAACCTCAATAAATGAAAGGTAAATGCGCAAAAGAGCGTATTTCGTCTGGCCAATCTACACTACGCAAATTTACCTGTAATCAGTATTATGTGTAATTTATATGATGTAGCGTCACTGTTGCAGGTCTGGCCTGTAGACGAGACAGTATCACAGAACGACTTCATCAGTTGAGGCCAACATGGATCTGCACGGCAAAACAATTGTCATCACCGGTGCGGCAACAGGTATCGGGCGTGCGTTGGCGATCGCAATGGCTGGGTGTAATCCCAAGCATATCATCTGCGCGGATTTGGACGGACTGGGTGCGCAGTGCACTGCGGATAAAATCGGTGGTCGTGCCTATACCCTGGACGTAGGATCGGACTACGCCATCGCTGAGATGATTGATGTGATCGAGCATGAAATCGCGCCGATTGATGTGTTCTGTTCCAATGCCGGGATCCTTCGGATCGGTGGACTTGAAACCCCGCTCACTGACTGGCAGCAAAGCTGGGATATCAACGTGATGGCCCATGTGTCAGCCGCGCGGCATCTGGTGCCGCGGATGATCAATCGCGGTGGCGGGTATTTTCTCAATATTGCCTCGGCGGCAGGATTGTTGAACCAGATTGGTGCTGCGAGTTATGGGGTGAGCAAACACGCCGCCGTCGGGTTTTCTGAGTGGCTTGCAATCACCCATGGCGATCAAGGGATCGGCGTCTCCGTGGCCTGTCCGCAAGCGGTGAAAACCGCTATGACCAAGGGTATGGAGCACAGCGCCGCGGCGGTGGACGGGATGATCTCAGCCGAGGATGTTGCGAGAAGTTGCATCGAGGCTATTGAAAAAAATCGATTTCTTGTCCTGCCCCATGCGAAGGTCGAAGGGTATATTCAGGCCAAGGCCGCAGACTATGACCGCTGGATCACTGGCATGCAGAGGCTGCGCGACAAATTCGACCTTCCAACAGTTGACTGAATAATTTCAGGGCTTTCGGTACCATTTCACGACTTGGAGATCGGGCGCATCAGCCCTTCCTGTGCAACACTGGCCACCAGTTGGCCGTCCTGCGTGAAGATCGAGCCACGGTTGAATCCGCGACCGCCACCGGCAAATGGTGAGTCCATCGTGTAAAGATGCCAGTTGTCAAATTGCACCGGGGCGTGGAACCACATCGCATGATCAAGGCTGGCCGTCATGGCCTGACCTTTTACAAAACTCAGACCGTGCGGCCGCAGCGCTGACCCCAATAACCCGTAGTCGGAGACATAGGCCATCAGCACATGCTGCAGCTGTGGCGTGGCCCCTTTTGCCGCCTTCATTCTAATCCACATATGATTGATATCACTACATTTGTCCGGATTGACCGGATCGCGTGGCTCAACATCGCGGATCTCAAACGGACGCTCTCTTGTGAATTCGACGCGTAAACGGCTGTCCAGTTTCGGGGCAAGCTGACGCAGGAGAACATCGCGGGACACCAATGCGTCTGGCGCCTTCACCTCGGGGATCTCATGTTGATGCTGCCACCCCGGTTCCTCAATGTGGAAGGACGCCGCCAAATTGAGGATTTGTTTGCCGTTTTGCAAAGCTGTCACACGTCGGGTTGTGAAGCTACCACCATCGCGCGCAGGATCAACCGCGTATATCACTGGTTTTGACGGATCACCGGGGCGGATGAAATAGGCATGCAGCGAATGGCACAGCCTGTCCTCAACAGTGGAATAAGCCGCCATCAAAGCCTGCGCGATCACTTGGCCGCCGTAGATCCGCGTCGGTGTTTCGCCGCCGGACCCAATACCGCGATAGAGATTGCGATCAAGCTCTTCCAAATCAAGTAAATTGAGCAAAATCTCAGCTGCATCAGGCATCTATCTGTTCCTGTTAATGTGACATCAGGCGGGCCGCTGCGGTCAACCGCCCTGCCCTGATGGTCTGGCTGGACAGCAGCCTTAACGCGTTACGGCGCCATGGACCAGCGCCTTCAGCTCCGCCCGCGACGAATAAGAGCTGGACGGTGCGAGCTGCGTAAAAAAGACAACACTCAAATCCAGGATCGGATCAACCCAGAAGAAGGTCGAGGCCATCCCCCCCCAGCTGAAATCGCCAACGGATCCCGGACATCTCGCCCTGGCCGGATCCAGCACAACCGCACCGCCAAGGCCAAACCCCATCCCGTCCATCGGTTGCTCCGCAAAACTATGCGGTCCCATGGACGCAATGTCACCGGGCAGATGGTTTTGACACATGAAATCAACGGTCTGCGGGCTGATCAGATGGTCCTTACCCAATGACCCCCGCAGCCGGATCAGCTCGGCAAAACGCATATAATCGTCGATCGTACTCAGAAGACCGCCGCCGCCCGAGTGCATCTCGGCGGTGTCGAAGGGGGTGTCGTCGTATGAATCAATCAGACGCAGGCTGTCAGCCCCCTGTTGCGCGTCATTCAGCGCCATCGCGTCGCCGCTCAGCGGAGAATAGAGCGATGCCAAGAGGTTACCGGTTACTTCCAGACTGCGAAAACCGGTTCGGTCCATGCCGAGTGGATCAAAGATTTCCCGCTTCAGCATGGCGCCAAGGCTCTCTCCGGTCACGACCTCAATCACTCGGCCGATCACGTCGATCCCAACGGAGTATTCCCACCGCTGGCCGGGTTCAAAGGCCAACGGCAGTGCCGCCAGCTCCTCCACCCGCGCCGCAAGGGCACCCTGGCTGGGTTTGAACATCAAATCGGTTTTTGACATTTCTTCAGGCAGGACGCCGGGATTAAACGGGTAGCTCAACCCACTGGTATGAGTCAGCAGCTCATGCAGGGTTGGCGGCCGACAGGGTTTGGTCTGCGCAATCTCGGTTGCACCATCAATAAGACAGCGCATCTCTTTGAATTCAGGAAGAAAGTCAGAAACAGGCATATCCAGGTGGATCAGGCCGCGTTCCAGCAGCAGCATCAGCGCGAGCGAGGTCACCGGCTTGGTCATTGAGTAGATGCGCGTCACGGTATCACGGGTGAACGGCAGCTCCTCTGCAATGTTTCGCTGGCCCGCAGCGTGGAAATAGTGCTCTTCACCATTGCGATTGATCAGCAGCGAACTGCCGGCATATTTGCGTTGATCCACATAGCGGTGTTGCCATGTCCTGATGTGCTCAAGGCGCGCAGCGTCCATGGGGGCTCCTGTTGTCGGTGATCTGGCGGTTTAGCCGATGATTTTGCTCATCGCCGGGACGGTCTCTTCGGTGAACCAGGGCTGGTCCTCAGCCTCTGCGTCCATTGCGGACCTGATCTTTGCAATTGTTTCGCCGCGCAGCTGCTGTTTGATCGCGGCATAGGTTCCGGGTGGCAGCTCTGCCAGTGCGCGCGCTTCTTTCAGCGCATAGCCAAGCAGATCCTCCGCATCATCCGCAATGATATCCACGATGTTAAAGTTCCGCGCAGCGATGGGACCGATGGTTTGCCCGGTCATCATCAGCCGCCGCTGGATATTCGGGTTCAGCGTCGCGCGGGCGATCTCCAACGGCGCAATGGGGAAATCAACTCCGGCCTGCACCTCTGCTAGACCAAACTTGGATTTCACCTGGGCCACCCGCACATCACTGCAAAGGATAAAGAACAGCCCACCAGCAATTGCCGCGCCGTTCACGGCGGCGACAACCGGCTTCGGGCAGGCGTAGAGCGCTAGAAAGGCCTCGTTCAGCCCCCGCACCGCGGCGCGCTGACCGGCCAGATCCAAGTCCCGCGCCACCTTCAGGTCGAGGCCTGCGGAAAACACTTTGAAGGCGCTGGTCAGCAGCAGCGCCCGAACAGTAGGATCTTCGCCGATCTCATTGATAACATCCGCGAAATCCATGAGGAACTCTGGCGATAGCGCATTGACCGGTGCGCGCGCCAGTTTGATTTCGACAACCCCGTCGCCATGTGCGTGCCGGATCAGCCAATCGCTCTCAGTCATTTCTGGGTCTTCCCTTAGACGCTGACACAGCTGCCAGCCGTTTCGATTATCATGCGCAGTTTGTTCAGCAAGGTCGAGTATTTTGACCTACGTAGAACCACGCATGACACCTATCATCGCAGCTTTGGCAAAGCGTTACCGCTACGGTCGCATGCTCAGGGTTTCTGCAGCAGACATCAGCTGATCCGCATAGACCGTCTCCAGCACATCCGGGCTTACATGAAAGGACGGGCCACCAACGTTCAGCCCATAGACGCGCATCCCGTTCAGCGACACCACCGGAACCGCGATCCCGTTCACATCCGGCCGCCAATCTCCGTAGCCGGTGCAAAAGCCACGGGCAGCATATTCGTCCTGCGCCCGGCCCAGACTGTCCTGGCGTGAGAGCCTGCCATCTGGTTCAAGCGCGTCCGCAATCCGCAGGCTTTCGGCCCGTTGATCCGGTGACATACCGGCAAGGATCGCGCGGCCCACGGCGGAGTAAAACAGCGGCAACCGCATCCCGACATGCGCCGCCAACGAGACATCTTCGCGAGAGCGATGCACTGCAATGTAGATGACATCCGCATGATGTGCCTCACCCAAGGCACTGGTGATATATGAGTTTTCGCCATTTCGCAGATCCCTGAGGATCTGCGACGCACGGTCGCTGATATCCATCCCGGCCAAGACACCATAGCCCAGACGCAACACCCCTGCCCCCAAACGGTAATTGCCGGACTGCCCGTTCTGAACCAGATACCCAAGCTGGCACAGCGTATAGGTTAGCCGCGAAACGGTTGGTTTCGGCAGCCCCGTGCGTTCAGCCAGATCGGTGTTGGTCAGCTCCAGCTCATTGCGGCGAAACGCGCGCAACACATCGAGGCCCCGCGCCAGGGCGGTGACAAAATTTCGATCTTTTTCGCCATCCGCTGTGGCCGTTTTGTCGCTGTCCATCTCCGGTCCCGTCTCAGATGCGCTTCAATCAAATTTCCGGGACAAGGCCGCCAGCCCGGCGCGCGCGAAGTCTGGCACAAACGCACCAAGGCGTGCCGCATGTTCGGGGTTTGAGGCGTTGCCATCAAGCCCTCTTTTGCGCACCCCTTGAAGGATTGCCGCCATCCGGAAGAAGCTGAAAGAGAGGTAATAGCCGAAATTTTCAACTCCCGGCAAATTTCTGCGTTGGCAATAGCTTGCGATAAATTCTTGATCCGATGGAAGACCAAGATCGCGCCGGTTGACACCGGCCAACCCACGCCCTTCACGCCCGGGTGGCATCTGCCACTGCATGATGACACCGGCAAGGTCTGCATAGGGGTGGCCAATGGTCGACAGCTCCCAATCCAGAACCGCCCGGCAGTTTGTCCCGTCGGCTGCATAGATCATATTGTCGATGCGGTAGTCGCCATGTACCAACCCGCGCTGAGCGTCATCAGCGGGCATCTGTGCGCCCAATGCCGCGATCAACTCGTCCATCTCTGCGATGGTTTCAACCTCGCTGGAGCGGTATTGCTTGCTCCAGCGACCGTGCTGACGCTCAAAATAGTTGCCCTCAGGCCCATAATCAGCCAGCCCGACGGTGGCGACATCCACATCGTGCAGCGCCGCCAGAACACGGCTCATCTCATCCATCACCGCAGCGCGATCACTCACGGGAAGACCGGGCAAAGTCGGATCTGAGAAGTTTCTCCCAACCACATGTTCCATAACAAAAAAAGATGATCCAATCACGGCATCCTCCTCACAGAGATGATGCATCTTCGCGACCGGAACCCCGGTGTTCCGCAGCGCCATCTGCACGCGAAACTCGCGCTCCACCGCATGGGCAGATTTCAGCAAAACACCCGGCGGTTTGCGTCGCAGAACATAGGCGCCCGCCTCAGTCTGTAGCAGATAAGTCGGGTTGGACTGGCCATTCTGGAATTTCCGGGCGCTGATTTCCGTGTCGAACCCGGGCAGACGCCCTTGCATGTACCGCTGCACAGCTCCGAGATTGAGCGCAAGGGGATCCTCGATACCGCTGTCATCAGGGGTTCCGGGTGATGTCTGCGATGCCATCAGTGCGCCCCAGCCGATGTGAACTCAGCCGCCATCCGTCGCCCGGCAGCGTCATAATCGGCGGCAATCTCATCCACCAGCGCACCCGCTGGGCGGACATCCCTGATGGCGCCAATGCCCTGACCGGAACCCCAGATCTCCTTCCAGGCCTTGGGTTTGGAAGACCCGCCAGCGAAATTCATCGCGCTTGCATCCGCGCTCTCCAGATTGTCAGGATCAAGTCCTGCGTTCTGGATTGACCCACGCAGGTAGTTTCCATAAACCCCTGTAAACAATGATGAATAGACAATGTCATCCGCAGCGCTATCGACAATCATCTGCTTGTAACCCTGCTGTGCATTCGCCTCTTCCGTAGCGATAAACGGGGAGCCCACATATCCGAAATCGGCCCCCAACGCCCGCGCAGCAAGCAGCGACGGACCATTGGCAATCGCGCCTGACAGCGCAAGTGGCCCCTTAAACCAGCTGCGAATTTCGCTGATCAGTGCAAGCGGAGATTGCTGACCCGCATGGCCACCTGCCCCGGCGGCGACCGCGATCAGACCATCGGCACCTTTCTCAATCGCCTTCCGAGCAAAACGGTTGTTGATCACATCATGCAGCACAATGCCGCCGCAACCATGGGCCGCCTCATTCACCTCGGGCCGCGCCCCAAGTGACGTGATCCAAAGCGGCACCTTCCAGCGGTGACAAATCTCAAGATCGCGCTCCAACCGCGTATTGGAGCGATGCACGATCTGGTTTACCGCAAACGGTGCCGCAGGAAGATCCGGATTGTCTTGGTTGTGCCTGTCCAATTCCTCGGTGATCTGCTGCAGCCAGACCTCCAGCAGCGGTGGCTCGCCCTCGGCCTCACGCGCATTCAGTGCGGGAAAGGACCCCACGATGCCGGCCTTGCATTGCGCAATGACCAGCTCTGGCACCGATATGATAAACAGCGGCGCACCGATCATCGGCAAGCGCAGTCTCTGCAGGGCATCAGGCATAGGCTGCCCACCCAATGTGAGGCGAGTTTCCTTCATTTCCAATCCTTTATCCAGCATATTTCACGCCGCTTTCCGGCCAGAAAACAGATCTATCGCAGAGCAGAATTGCATTTCGCAATTTCATTGACAACGTAAGATCCACACAGAAGACTTGACGTCACAACGGGCCCGCTTGGGCATCATGACAGGACACTCAGCCATGCACGCCATGCTCTCAACCGCTCCGGGCGGCCCCGAAACCCTGCAGTGGAGCGCGCAGGACTGCCCCCAACCCGGGGCCCAGGAGGTGTTGGTCAAAATCCATGCCGCCAGCGTGAACTACCCAGATACGCTGATGATCCAGGATCTGTATCAGATCAAACCGCCCCGACCCTTTGCGCCCGGCGGAGAGATCGCGGGAGAAATCATCGCCCTTGGTCCTGAGGTTCAGGGCCACAAGATCGGAGATCGGGTTCTGGCGCTGACAGGCTATGGCGGCTTTGCCACCCATATCGCGATCCCAGCCGCCAGTGCGATCCGGATCCCGGATCAAATGTCCGATCTGGATGCCGCCGGGTTTGTCTTCACCTATGGCACATCGCATCATGCCCTGAAGGAGCGCGCCACTCTACAATCGGGCGAAACCGTGCTGGTCCTCGGCGCCGCCGGTGGTGTTGGATCTGCTGCGGTAGAGCTGGCCAAAGCAGCGGGCGCGCGCGTTATTGCTGCCGTGTCCTCCGCCGAAAAAGCCGCGTTCTGCCAGGAGATCGGTGCGGATGCCACGGTGATCTACGGCCATGCGCCCGACAAGGAAGATCAGATCAGCTTTGGTAAAAATATCAAAGCCCTGGCAGGGAAAGCGGGTGTCGATGTGGTCTATGATGCGGTGGGTGGTTCCTATGCGGAGCCTGCGCTGCGCGCCATGGGCTGGCAGGGCCGTTATCTCGTTGTCGGCTTTGCCGCAGGCATCCCGAAAATCCCGATGAACCTGCCCCTGCTGAAAGGCTGCCAGATCGTTGGTGTCTTTTGGGGTGCTGCCGTGCAACGCAACCCAGCGCAGCACCTGCGTAATGTGGAGGAGCTGTTTGAGCTCTATCGCAGCGGCAAGATCCGGCCCCGTGTGCATGCGGCCTACCCGATGAGCGACGCGGCAACCGCGCTGACGGAGATGCAAAACCGGGGCGTGCTGGGAAAGATCATCCTGACAAATACACCTGAGTGAAACAGCCGTACCCGCACAACGTTAGCGTTAGCTGGCTTGCATATCATCCTGAAAGATATATCAATATGAGCCAACTACAGGACGCTGACCGCCAATCGTGGAGTTGAATGTCTCCGGCCGGCACATCGCTCCGGAGCATTCCCAAAACGCTGATGACCAGCCTGTCAGTTCCTGTCACAGCAGTTAAACTGACAGCCCGCGCAGCCAGGGCATCATAAGAACAAGTGGATACCAACATGCACACCATCCTGGTTTTGAACGGACCCAATCTCAACCTGCTTGGCACCCGTCAACCGGAGGTCTATGGCCGCGAGACGCTCGCCATAGTCGAACAGCGTTGTGTCGAACACGGGCAGTCCATCGGCCTCTCCGTGAGCTGCGAGCAGTCGAACCACGAGGGGGCTTTGCTTGATGCGTTGCACAGTGCGCGGGGCGTTTATGGCGGCGTGATCCTCAATGCAGGCGCCTATACACATACCTCCATCGCGTTGATGGATGCGATCTTCTCGATTGAGCTGCCCGTGGTTGAGGTTCACCTCTCAAACATCCATGCACGTGAGGATTTTCGCCACCGCTCCTATCTCGCGCGGGCAGCACTGGGGCAGATCTGCGGCTTTGGCACACAGGGGTATATCATGGCACTGGACGCGCTACGCGCCCATCTGGACAAAGACGCCGCGGGATGAAACTTCGGGCCTATCTCAACTTTCTGTGCGGCGCACGGACGCTTGAGGAGCTGTGGCTGGAACACGTCAAACAGATGCAAGCCTTTGGGTTTGATCGGTTGATCTACGGCTATACGCGCCACAAGACCAAGACATCCCTTGGCGATCCGGAGGATTTCGTCATCCTCTCCAACCATTGCGCGGAGTATGTGCAGGGGTTTGTCAATTCCGGCCTCTATTTCGACGCCCCTATGCTGCAATGGGCGTTGAATAACGAGGGGGCCGGCAGCTGGCGGATGGTGCAGCAACAGCTGGAGCAGCAAACACTGACACCGCAAGCCCAGAAAGTGATCGATTTCAACACGGCCATGGGCGTCCGGGCTGGTTACACGGTCAGTTTCTATTCAACCTCCCAACGCTTCAAAGGGGCGATTTCACTGGCGGCTGAGGAAAGCCTGAGCCAGGATGACATCGACGAGATGTGGGCAAAGGACGGGCACGACATCATATTGATGAACAATGTCGCGCATTTGAAAATCCTGACCATGCCCTATGATCCCCCAAACCGCAGCCTGACAAAACGTCAGCGCGAGGCATTACAGTGGGTTGGCGACGGCAAAACCACCCAAGACATTGCGTTGCTGATGGGGTTGACGCCTGCAACCGTCGAAAAACACCTACGTCTTGCACGTGAGGCCCTCGCCGTTGAGACAACAGCCCATGCGGTTCTAAAGGCTGCCCTGCACAACCAGATGTACGTTATGGAAAATTGATAAAATCATAAAATATACATTCCAAAGGTTGTTTAACGTATATTCCGAAAATCTATTAACCCATTCTTCAGAATTGGGTATGGAATTCATTACTTCCAGAAGGCGCGAATTACAGGCACACTTACAATGTTCCGTGAGTGGGGCTTTGGCCTGGGACGGCGCAGGGCATGACCCTTGGGATTTCAAGGCTCTCTAACCTGTCCGGTCGCTGCGTGTATTGTTCCGCGCCAGCGCCGGGATATTCAGAGGGGCTCTGCAACACCAGCAGCGCCCCTCAACTATTTTTCATCCAAGATATCTATCAGAACGGTACAGGTTGATTTATTGGCCTGCGCAGTCTTTTCAGGTTGCCCCAAACCAACGAAGAAGCTGCGCTTCGCCAAAAGAAAAGGCCAATGAAGCAACAGCTTCATTGGCCCTTCCATTATTCACAAGAGCAAAGCTCGGACAGGATTAGCCCTGTGCGGCCTTGGCAACCTCAGCAGCGAAGTCTTCTTTTTCGACTTCGATGCCTTCGCCCACTTCCAGACGAACAAAACCAGTGATGGTCGCGCCTGCTTCCTTGGCCGCTTCTTCAACGGTCAGGTCAGGGTTCACAACAAACTGCTGGTTCAGCAGGGTTGCTTCGGCGACGAATTTCTTCATCCGGCCGACGATCATCTTCTCGATCACCTGCTCCGGCTTGCCGGATTCGCGGGCGATGTCCATCTGGACCTGCTTTTCTTTCTCAACAACCGAGGCGTCCAGCTCAGCTTCGCTCAGCGCGGCAGGGTTCACAGCGGCGATGTGCATCGCTACCTGTTTGCCAATTGCTTCGTCACCACCGTTCATGGCAACCAGAACACCGATCTTGCCCATGCCAGCAGTCGCAGCGTTGTGCACGTAGGACACAACGGTGTCACCTTCGAGCGACGCCATCCGGCGGACGTTCATGTTCTCGCCAATGGTGGCGATTTTGTCGGTCAGCGTGTCAGCAACGGTCTTGCCGCCCATGTCAGCCGCCAGCAGCGCGTCAACGTCAGCAACGTTCAGAGCTGTCTTGGCGATGCCGGAGACCATTTCCTGGAATTCAGCGTTTTTGCCAACAAAGTCGGTTTCCGAGTTCACTTCGACAGCAACACCTTTGTTGCCTTCAACGACCACGGCGACCAGGCCTTCGGCAGCGGTACGGCCGGATTTCTTGGCCGCTTTGGCCAGACCCTTGGTGCGCAGCCAGTCAACGGCGGCTTCCATGTCGCCATTGGTTTCGGTCAACGCCTTCTTGGCGTCCATCATGCCTGCGCCGGTGCTGTCGCGCAGTTCCTTAACCATGGATGCAGTAATTGCCATCTTAGGCTCTCCTCAATTCAAAAACAGATTTGGGGCAGGTGATACCCTGCCCCTCATGTCAGTTCCGTGACGGGACGGATCAGGCTTCGGCAGCAGCTTCTTCAGCAACGGCTTCTTCAACCGGTGCGTCTTCCAGTGCGCCAAGATCAACGCCTGCTGCACCCAGCTGAGCGGACATGCCGTCCAGAGCTGCGCGCGCAACCAGATCGCAGTAGAGCGCAATTGCGCGGGCTGCGTCATCGTTGCCGGGGATGATGTAATCGACGCCATCGGGCGAGCAGTTGGTGTCGACGATGGCCACAACCGGGATGCCCAGTTTGTTGGCTTCGGCGATGGCCAGAGCTTCTTTTTTCACGTCGATGACGAACAGCAGATCAGGAACGCCGCCCATTTCGCGAATACCGCCGAGGGACGCTTCCAGTTTCAGCTGGTCACGCTCCATGCCCAGACGCTCTTTCTTGGTCAGGCCTTCGGCGCCGGACGCCATTTTCTCGTCGATTTCCTTCAGACGGTTGATCGACTGGGAAACGGTTTTCCAGTTGGTCAGCGTGCCGCCGAGCCAGCGGTGGTTCATGAAGTACTGAGCGGATTTCTCAGCAGCATCTGCGATCGGCTGAGCCGCCTGACGCTTGGTGCCGACGAACAGCACGCGGCCGCCTTTTGCGACGGTGTCACGCACAGCATTCAGAGCTGCGTCGAGCATGGGAACGGTCTGGGTCAGGTCCAGAATGTGGATGCCATTGCGCGAGCCGTAGATGAACGGCGACATACGCGGGTTCCAGCGCTGGGTTTGGTGACCAAAGTGTACGCCTGCCTCAAGCAGCTGACGCATGGAGAACTCGGGAAGAGCCATGTATATTTTCCTTTTCCGGTTTCGTGCCTCGGCGGGGGTCTCAGAGCGGATGCTCCAACCGGCGGTCTGCCGGGGATGTCTCCCCCGGTCAGGCCAATCCCCACCTGCGGATTGAATGGCGCGCGTATATGCCAGCCCCGTGGAATGCGCAAGAGCAAAAGTCTGACCGCTCTCCCCTCCACCGCTTAGGTGGTAGGGGTAACCTGTCCGTTTGCGAGCACGCCACCTGACCGCAGCATAGTATGTCCCGCCCTGACCCGCGCCTCGCAGGCGGCGGCCAATGCTTTGCGATCGGAATAGTCGGACACCCGAAGCGGATCATGATAGTGCAGTACAACCTCGCCCTGACGCCGCGCCGCAAGGGTTTTCAACAGATGCGGGCCAAAGTCCATATCTCCCCACCAACCGTAGAAACGTGGCTCTTCACCTTCGGGCGGAAGAAACACGACGGACACCGGTTGGATCGAAATATGATCGCGCAGTTCTGGGTGGAAAAACGCCGCAAAAAGCGTGGTTTTGAACGGCAAGACCCGCAAACCGTCCGTCGATGTCCCCTCCGGGAAGAACAACAGCTTATGCCCCAGAAGCAGACGTTTTTGAAACAAGGCCGTCTGTTTTTGCGCCTCCCTTACATCCCGCTTGATAAAAACGGTGCCGGTTGCGCGCGCCAGCCAGCCGATACCAGGCCAGCCAGCGACCTCTGCCTTGGAGACGAAATAGATCCGTTTGCGCGCATTAAGGGCAAAAATATCCAGCCACGAGGTGTGGTTCGCCACCACCGCACCGCGGTTTGTCATCAAGGCGCCCTTGGTGCGAAACCTCATACCAAGGACGCGGAATGCATTGCGGCAAACCCATTGCGTGATGAAGGGGGTGACCGGCCGATTCAAGCCGCAGAGCGGACGTTCAACCAGGCGAACCAGCAGCAGGATCAGCAACCCGCCAAAAACCAACACTCCCAGCAGTAATCCACGAAGGGCAACCCGCATCCAGCCCGTGCCGCTGATCTCTATCGGAGCTGCGGCGTCACCGCCCTCCCAGGTGCTCATGTGGTGCTCCGCCCTGCGCCGTAGATCCGTTTTTGCCGCGCATTCATCCGCGCGGTGTCAAGTACGAGGCAGACATCCGTTGTGTTGAACGCATGATCAACAAACGCACCATCTCCGACGCAGCCCCCCAGGCGCAGATAGGCCTTGATCAGGGCTGGGGTGTCCAGCATCGCCTGACGGCGGTCCAAATCATCTACTGCGATCAACTCCATCGACTGATACTCACGCGCGACGGGGCGCAGCGCCTCAGGTGCCAGATGATTGTGGTAGAGCATCGACAGCGCATTGGCCAGCGGCGCGGTATCGGTCCCGTGAAAGCTGGCAACGCCAAACAGGATTTCAACCTCATGTTCCGCCACATAGTCTGCCAAAGCGGACCACAGATGGAACATGGCGGTGCCACCGCGGTAATCCGGATGCAGGCAGGATCGCCCCAGTTCCAACAGCTTACGACCCGATGCTGTCAGTTTGGAGAGATCATATTCGCCCTCGGAATAGAATTGCCCCGCGCGCAGGGCCTGATCGCTCCGCAGCAGACGATAAACACCCACCACCGCATTGCGCTCCAGATCCCAGAGCAATAGATGGTCACAAAACGCATCGAAATGATCCCGCTCCAAACCGGCATCATGGTCCACCAAAGCCCCACCACCGCCCAGTTCGCTGACAAAGACGTCGTACCGAAGCGCCTGCGCCGCGCGTAAATCCGCTGATGTCTGTGCCAGTTTGACCTGAAACGCAGGGGAACTGTCGCCCATGACCTTGCTCAACAATGGTTTGCCTTGCGTGCAGCTAGCCTATAAGGCACGGCATGTGCAAGTTTCGTTCAAATTGGTGAACAGGCGTTAACCGTTCATCAACGCTTATGACGGATCAAAGACTGGAATAAGGGCCACCTGAGCGCCGTTGAACACCACCTTACCCTGATCGGGGAAATTCACGGTGATCTTGCCGGCAGCGTTGGACTGAACCTGCCCGGTGCCCCACTCGGGGTGGTCGGGATGGGTCACGAACATGCCAGGGGCAAGTATAGCGTTCAGGTCGTTCATGTGTGAGGGCCCACTTCGGAGGAAAGATATGTCAGTAGATAACGCTAATCTCGCGGCTTTGATAGGGTCGCGCATTTGCCACGACCTGATCAGCCCGATCGGCGCGATCAACAACGGGCTGGAACTGCTTGGAATGTCTGGAGATATGTCCGGTCCCGAGCTGGAGTTGATCTCCGACAGCGTGGCCAATGCCAATGCCCGTATCCGGTTCTTTCGGATTGCTTTTGGCGCGGCCAGCGATCAGCAGATTAGCCGGGCCGAAGTGGTCTCCGTTCTCGAAGATATCGGCAAAGGGGGCCGGTTGAAATATCAATGGGCCCCGCAGGAGGCCTCCAGCCGGACTGAGGTACGGCTTGCCTTCCTCGCGGCGCTGTGCCTGGAAACCGGCCTGCCCTATGGCGGCACGGTCAAGATCCTCTGTGCCGACGGGAAATGGACCGTCATCGGTGAGGGCAGCAAGCTGAATATTGATGATGATCTCTGGGCGCGCGTTAGCGGCGGCACCTCCTCGGCAACCGTGACACCCGCGCTGGTTCAGTTCGCGATGCTGCCCGAGGCGGCAAAAGATTTGGGCCGCACCGTCCGCGTGGAACAGACGCTGGAACGCGTCACGGTCCATTTTTAAGCTGGATTGAATCTCGGATATAATGAAAGCGCTGCAATCACTTGCAGCGCTTTTCTAATGTCAGACTGGTCCGCAATTAGCTGCGTACGGCACCATGGCCACGCACCAGATATTTGAAGCTGGTCAACTGCGCCGCCCCGACAGGCCCACGTGCGTGCATCTTGCCCGTCGCAATGCCGATCTCCGCTCCCATACCAAATTCACCACCATCGGCAAACTGGGTTGAGGCATTGTGCATCAGGATCGCGCTATCCAGCTCAGCGAAGAACTGCGCCACAGCACCATCGTTTTCGGTGATGATGCAATCGGTGTGCTGCGAATGATGGGCACGGATATGGGCAATCGCGGCGTCGATATCATCGACCTGCTTAGCCGCGATAATCGCATCCAGATATTCGCAGCCCCAGTCCGCGCTTGTGGCGGCTGTCATGCCATCCGGCCCCGGCAGACCAGCCTCAGCCCGGATTTCCACCCCTGCTGTCGCCAGCGCCGTCAGCACATCCCGGCCGATTGTCTCGGCAATATCACGGTGGATTAGCAGACATTCTGCCGCGCCACAGATGCCCGTCCTGCGGGTTTTGGCGTTCAGAACGATCTCCACCGCCTTTTGCGGATCTGCATCCTTGTCGAGGTAGATGTGCACGATCCCCTCCAAATGTGCAAAGACCGGCACCCGCGCCTCGCGCTGGACCAGCCCCACCAACCCCTTACCGCCACGCGGAACAATCACATCAACCGTATCGGTCATCGTGAGCAGTTCCTGCACAGCCGCACGATCGCGCGTCGGCACCAGCTGAACAGCGTCCTCAGGCAGGTTGGCGGCACGCAGACCCGCAGCCAAACAGCCATGAATGGCCTGACTGGAATGAAAACTCTCCGACCCGCCCCGCAGGATCACCGCATTGCCGGATTTGAGGCACAGCGCACCGGCATCCGCAGTCACATTCGGGCGGCTTTCGTAGATCACGCCGATCACCCCAAGTGGAGTGCGCACCCGCTGAATGTCCAACCCAGAGGGCTGAGACCATTCCGCCAACACCTCTCCCACGGGGTCGGGTTGTGCGGCAACCGCGCGCAGCCCAGCAACGATCCCCGAAATCCGGTCCTCATCCAGCGACAGCCGGTCCATCATGGCGGGCGATAGCCCTTTACTGCGACCGAAATCAAGATCCTTGGCATTGGCGGAGAGGATCTCCGCACGAGTGTCCCAAACTGCATCCGCAGCCGCATTCAGCGCCGCCGTTTTGCGTTCAGCGGTGGCTGTCGCCAGTTTTGCGGCGGCCTGCTTTGCGCGTTTGCCAATATCGGCCATCAGCGCAGCAATATCTTGCGTCTCATTCATTCGTTGAAACCCTTTGTAGACCCTCTTTGACACATCTCGCGGTCAGGCCGGGTCAGCCCTAACATGGATCACGGTTACAGCGCCATATCATCACGGTGAATGACAGCAGCGCGGCCCGCATAACCAAGGATGGCCTCGATCTCGATCGACTGGCACCCTTTGATGGCAGAGGCCTCCTCGGCTGTATATCGGCTAAGCCCCTGCCCCAGTTTTCGCCCGTCTGGGCCCAGGATGGCCAGCGGCTCACCGCGGCCAAAGTCTCCTTCGATGTGTCGGATGCCAGCGGGCAATAGACTCTTGCCGGAACCGAGTGCCCGTGCCGCGCCTTCATCCACAGAGACCACACCGCGTGTCTTCATCGCCGCGATCCAGCGCTTGCGTGCAACCTGCGGATCATCCTGCGCGGCGAACCACGTCGAGGCCGCACCATTTTCGAGCAACTTCAGTGGATTATCGGGCGAACCTTCGGTAATCGCCATAGCGCAACCCGCCGCCGTCGCCATTTTGGCCGCCAGAAGCTTGGTGATCATCCCGCCCTTGGAGAGACCCGAAACACCATCGCCGGCCATCGCCTCAATCTCTGGTGTGATCTGGTCGATGATGTCATAGCGCCGGGCGGTGGGATCCAACGCCGGGTTGGCTGTGTAGAACCCATCAACATCCGACAGCAGGATGAGCGCATCGGCGCCAACCGTGACCGCCACCTGCGCCGCCAGCCGGTCGTTGTCGCCATAGCGGATCTCATCGGTGGCGATGGTGTCATTTTCATTAACGATGGGCACAACGCCCAAGCCAATAAGCGTCTCCAACGTGGCGCGGGAATTCAGATAGCGGCGTCGGTCGGCGCTGTCTTCCAATGTGACCAGCACTTGGGCGGTGGTGATCTCATGCGGGGCCAGCGCCTCCTCATAAGCGCCTGCGAGCCGGATTTGGCCAACGGCAGCCGCGGCCTGGGACTGCTCCAGCGGCAACTCCTGTGCCGCCAACCCCAGCACCCGACGCCCCAACGCGATAGAGCCGGATGAGACAAGGATCACATCCTTGCCCATGGATTTCAGCCAGGCAACATCCGCCGCCAAGGCCCGCAACCAATCCGCCCGCAAAGCACCGCTTGTCCGGTCCACCAACAGGGCGGACCCGATTTTGACAACGATACGCTGGGCGTTGGTCAGGGTTGCCACGTGTCCTGCTCCTCTTGGGGTTTCTGGCGCAGACGATCTTCGTCGATCTGGGTCCGCATGGACCGCAGCACCTCGTTCAGACCTTCGCGGCTGACACCTGACATCATGAACACAGGTCCACCCACCGCAGCCTCCAGCGCGGCCTTGGCCTCGCCGCGTTCTTCATCATCAAGGGAGTCGATCTTGTTCAGCGCCGTGATACGGGGCTTCTCCGCCAGCTCACCACCATAGGCTTCCAGCTCATTGATGATGGTCTGGTAATCCTCAGCAATGGTGTCCGAGGTGCCATCTACCAGATGCAAGAGCACCGCGCAGCGCTCCACATGCCCCAGGAACCGGTCGCCAATGCCACGCCCCTCATGAGCGCCGGCAATCAGACCGGGAATATCAGCCACCACAAATTCAACCCCATCAATGCCCACAACGCCGAGGTTGGGATGCAACGTGGTAAACGGGTAGTCAGCGATTTTGGGCCGCGCGTTGGAGGTCGCGGATAGGAAGGTAGATTTGCCCGCATTGGGCAGGCCCAGCAGACCGACGTCGGCGATCAGCTTCAGGCGCAGCCAGATGGTGCGCTCAATCCCGTCCTGACCGGAATTGGCCCGACGCGGAGCCTGGTTGGTCGCGCTTTTGAAATGCAGGTTGCCAAAGCCGCCATTGCCGCCTTTTGCCAGCAGGAAACGCTCCCCCACCTCGGTGAGGTCGGCCAGAACGGTCTCCTGATCCTCATCCATGATCTCGGTACCGACAGGAACCCGCAGGACGATATCATCGCCATCTTTGCCGGTGCGCTGACGGCCCATGCCAGACTGGCCATTCTTGGCGAAGAAGTGCTGCTGATAGCGGAAGTCGATCAGCGTGTTCAGCCCTTCGGTCACCTCAACCCAGACGGAACCACCGCGACCACCGTCACCACCGTCGGGACCGCCATATTCCATAAATTTTTCACGGCGAAAGCTGACGCAGCCGTTCCCGCCCGCGCCGGAGCGAATGTAGACTTTGGCCAGATCGAGGAATTTCATGTCAGCTCCTTGCTGATGACCTGCCGCCAGGGGCGCAGGGATAAGATGGGGCGTACCGACGGTGCCGGGGCTTGCTGCCCCGACTTAACGCAAACCGCGCGGCGCGCCAATCACAGTTTTCGGCTGTAGGTCCAGGTTGGCACGGTTGCATCGCGCGCCACGGAGAAGGTCTCGGCATCGCCAAGATACTCAAACCCGCAATGGGTCAGCACACGTGCTGAGGCCGGATTGTCCTGAAACGCACTGGCAAAGAGCGCGTTACACCCTTGCGGATTGGTCTCGACCAAAGCGCGCAACGCGTCTGAGGCAAGGCCATTGTTCCAGAACACCGGGGCAATCCAATAGCCGACTTCGCTCTGGTCGCGGTCAAGCCGCTTGAGGCTGATAATGCCCTTCAGCTCCTCGCCACCGTCTGCGGTGCCATCGATGGCCCAGACATCTTCATCGCGGTCCTCATCCAGGGCGCGGGCAACAAAAGCCTCAATCGCGCCCGGCGGCAGCGGGTGTGGAATAGCGGTTGTCATGCGGGCAACGCGTTCATCGCTGACATAATGGGCAATCAGCCCCTCATCAGATTTGCGCAATGGGCGCAGAACAAAACGTCCTGCATCGATCACGGGCTGTTCTGCTCTTTTATGATCCAAACTCATGCCCTTGCTCCTCTCGAAGAATAACAACACTCATCTTGCTGCCGGATGAAACCGCGGGGCCTTAACAAACTGTTGCGCCCTGCCCTAACGCAAAGCCGTTGAGAACTGGTTAGGTTCTGCCACCGGGGCAAAAATAAAAAAGGGACCGGCGATGTCGCCGATCCCCTGATTGTGTCTTACCTTTCAGGTTCGGCTTATTCAGCGGCCTCCGCCACTGGCAGAACCGAAATAAAGGTGCGGCCCTTGAGGCCTTTGTGGAAGGTCACAGCACCGTCCGTGGTTGCAAAGATCGTGTGATCTTTGCCCAGGCCAACGCCTTCGCCCGGCCAAAACTTGGTGCCGCGCTGACGTACGATGATGTTGCCAGAGATGGCCGCTTGGCCACCATAGAGTTTCACGCCAAGGCGGCGACCGGCTGAGTCGCGGCCGTTACGTGAGGAACCACCAGCTTTCTTATGTGCCATTGTCTATCTCCTTAGCCTTTAGCCAATTCTTTGGCCTGCTCAACCCATTCGGGCTTCACTTTGACCGCGTCGATAGCAGCAATGTCAGCATCCGACAAGGCCGCGATCTGGGCAAAGCTGGTCAGACCGGCTTCTTCCAGCTTCTTGGCAGCGGCGGGACCAACACCTGTCAGCTCGGTGAGGTTGTCACCGGAGGCAGCAGGCGCAGCCTTTTTTGCAGCCGGAGCGGCTTTGGCAGCAGGCGCATCGCCCTGACCGCTGGCAGCTTTCACGCCGGACTTGTCAGCGCCGGAGGCCAGGATCTCGGTGATCTTGACCAGAGTCAGCTTCTGACGGTGACCCTTGGTGCGCTTGGAGGAGTGCTTACGACGGCGCTTCACAAAGTGAATGACCTTCTCGCCTTTGATCTGATCGACGACTTCGGCCTGAACCGCAGCACCGTCAACAAAGGGCGCACCCACAACCGGTGCATCACCACCGAGCATCAGGACGTCGTTGAACTGGATTGTTTCGCCAGCATCAGCAGCCAATTTTTCCACGCGCAGCATATCGCCGGCCTGAACTTTGTACTGCTTGCCGCCGGTTTTGAGGACCGCAAACATATGCGTCTTTCCTTTTCTACCCGCGTCCTACGGTCCCTTTCGCATCAGATGCGTCCAGCGTTTCGACCCGAAGGCCACCTCGAACAGCGCGCCCCGTGGGGGCGTATGACAAATAAACCCCGGCACAGGGAATCCGGGCCGGGATGCGGGCTTATGCGGCGAAACGGAGGAGCTGTCAACCCTAGGCGGGTGTCGCCTAGCGCAGCCGAAACAGGACCGGTCGTAGTGCAGTTTTCGTTTCAGAGATCCTGCGCCGGTTCCAGGTCTTTTAGCCGGTAGGCCAGCACTTCGAAACGGTTGGCCGTAATTTCGAATGTCACCGCATTGAGCAGCTCATAAACCCGCTGCATCAGCGGATGCTCCAACGCCACAATATACGCTTCCAGTTCCTCATTGTTGAAGGCCTGATAGGTATAGGCGTTTGCGGCCATATTCGCGGCCTGCAGCGCCATCTGGGTTGAGGCCTGCTGATCCTTCATAAAGGCGCGCAACCCGTCCGCGTCCAGCTGTAGATCGATCACACCGGCGGCGCTCGCCGCCATCAGGAACCGAAACTGGATTTCCTGCACCGCCTTCACACCTGTGCCATCGGCATCGATTGCCTGCCCCATGCGCTGGAACAGCTGCGGGCGCTCACTGCCCTCGGCCACCAAGTCGGAGATGATGCGCAGCCCTGCCTGCTGCTTCGTCTCATCATCCTCAATCATATGAGAGGCATTCTCCGCCTGCACCAAACGCGCCCCCAGCGGGCTGGCGTAAAACTCCGCGGCGTGGGCCAACGCGTCCTCCTCCAGCGTTTCTTCCAGTATACCGAGTGCAATCTCGCGCATGTCCTGCCGGTCAAACACATCCTGCGACAACCGCACCCAGGCAGCGCCAAAATCTCCGGCATCCACCCCCAGCATATCCGGCGCCATCTCCGCCGACAGGGCTATACTGTCGAGAGCCACATCAAACCCGGTGGTTTCAAGAAAGGCGATCACCTTGTCCCGCTCCGCGCCCTGTGCAGCAGTGATTGCGAATAATGATGCAAGAACAAGGCTCAGGAGCGTTTGCATCACGCGGGTTCGGAACGACATAAGCTGTATCATAATCCAAAACCTAAGCGTTTTCTGGCGCGAGACAATGAAAAATCCATTTTCCTGCTCAATGCGCCAAATCCCCTCTTGCGCGCCTGCGAATTCCACTTTAAACGCCCTTTCACCCCCCGCGGAGAGGTGCCGGAGTGGTCGAACGGGGCGGTCTCGAAAACCGTTGAGCCTTCACGGGTTCCCAGGGTTCGAATCCCTGTCTCTCCGCCATTATTCCCCTATATCATTGATATTTACTCGACTCGCCCCGAGGGGGCGGGTTTCAGGAGATATTGGCCAATCTCGGCATAGTTTGACGACTTTTTGCCCTGCCGGCTGTGCCGACTATGCCGTCTCGGCAAGGAATTTCTAAACGACGCACACAGGTTCAGTTCGCTCCAAATGGCGAAGCCCCGCCGGGCTGGGCGGGGCTCTGGGCTTTCTATGACTTGCAGTTCACAGACCGACGTTACCATCGGCGTTGGCTATCGCCTGTTGCTCCTGAGAGAGATAGCGAAAGTAGTAGCGTTCCGTCGTTTTTACCGATCCATGTCCAATATAGCGTTGCACCCGGTAGACTGACCACCCTTCCTTCAGCCGGTCGATCGCGAACTTGTGCCGTAGGTCGTGCATCCGAGCGCCAAAGTTGACTTCTTGAGCGTAGTCCCAGAACAGGTTGGCCGCAGACTTGTAGTAGCCATCCTCAGTCTTGTTCCAGAAGACATAGGGCGACCGGTTCGACCGAGGAATCTTCAGCAGGATGTCTATCGCTCGCTGGCGAAGCGTGATCGTCCGAACTTTATCGCCCTTTGTGTGGTTCAACGTGAGCGTGACATTCCCTTCGACCGGCCGCTCCATTCCACAAAGATCGCTCCATTTGATCATTGACATCTCCGTGATCCGCCCCCCCGTCTCATGCAGGAAATCAGGCAAGAACGTGAGCGTGCCCGGGGCACGCGCCGTGAGCCGTGCAATGGCCGGTGCGGTCGGCAGGACGATCGGGGGAAGCTTCTCCCGCATTCCCTGCTTCTCAAACAGCTGCACTGGATTGAATTCGATCCACCCCTTGTTCTTGATGTGGGTCATTAGATGGTTGAACGCAGTCAGATCGCGGTTGATGGTCGCCACGGACACACCCGCATCTTTGCGCAGTGCGACGAACTCGGTGACCTCGGCCAGCCCGATTTCCCAAGCGCCAGCTTCCGCAAGATCTTCATTCCGCTCGTTGAATATGTCCACCAATGTCAGTCCGATCCGGCGGAGGCTGGTGCGGTAGCGCTCGCAAGTAGAGGCGCTCCAGCCGTGTTCGTCGGCATCAGCGTCCATATTATCATAAAAGCTCATGAAGCCGGCATGAAAGAGCCAATCTGTTTCACCGCGCTCGGCCTTGCCTTTCAGCTCTTCGATACGCACCCGGGCCTTTTTTTCGGCGACCCGCTGAGAAGTTGTGCGAAGCGTTTCGCGGAATTCTTTTCCGTCGATCGTGACGCGGAGGTGATACTTTTTGCTGCCTTTGGGCTTGTAGACGTTTTTTGGCATTGGTTTCCCTTTTCGAGCCACAGGACGATTTTGTCTTGATCGAAGGTCCAGGTGCCCCCGAATTTCGCAGCACCGGGAATTTCTCCCTTCGCAGCGAGGCCGGTAATCGTGCGAGGTTTGAGTCCGGACAGTTCAGCGACCATGGTCACACGGACGCGCGGTTTCATTTGGAGGAGCGCTGGTTCAGCGTTGGCGAATTCATTTGGTGGAGCGTTGCTCATGCCCTGTTCCTCTTTTGGAGCAGCTCCGCCTTCCAAGCCGGCTGCTGTGTTCCGCCACCCATTCGGTAGCGAACAGAACAGTGGGTTCACCCGGAACGGACGAGTCGCCCCAAATGCCCGGCCAAACGAACATTTATTCGGCGCGCCAGCTAACCTATTGTCGGCAATTGAAACTTTCTCAAATCAGCCGACTGAAAGTCTTCAAGAGGCGTGCCGATCGGAGCAGAAAGAAGGTTCCGGCACGCCCTCCCGTGGTGATCCTGTCACGGGGATGGGGCTCTGGCCCCTCAAGCTGACGGCACCCCACGGGGCGCCGCCAGTTCTCAGCCGTCGATCAGGGTCCCGACCTGGCGCACCGCACCAGCGGCGGACAGGGTCGCCAAGGTCATGTCGGACAGCAGCGCCAGTTCGGCCACGGCATCGGCAAGCTTGCAGGCGTCATCCTCGCGATAGACGGATTTGTATCCGCCACGAGAATGGTGCTCGTCGCCGTGCCAGAACCGGTGGGTTCCTGCCTCGACCCGCGCGGTGAGAATGCTCTTGAAAGTCACCAGGTCGCGGAGGACCGCGTCCTCGAAGATAGGTCCACGCTCAATGCGTCGCGCGATACTCTCGGCGAAAGCCCGCTTCGCTGGGGGAAGTAGCGGAACGACAATCTCTCGGATCTGTTCTGCCAAGTAGTGCGCTTGCATGACCGCAACGGTCGCCAGCTTTGCGACGACATCTTCGGTCATCTCCAGCCCCTCTACGAGATCGGAGAACCGAGGCAGACCCCTCATTTGCGCGCTCATGCTGCCACCTGCGAAGACTGCTCCCGGTGGGTTTCGGGTTCGTCCATGTAGGCATCGAGAACGTCGCAGAAGCCGTCGGCCAGCAGACAGATTTCCTCGACCACCGGCCAGGCCGGGTCGAGAAGAGCAAAGCGCTCCGACTCGATCCGAGACGGGTCGTGAACGTGCTCGAGCTTCAACAGGTCGAGCAACTCTGCGCAGGCCTCGAGGGTTCGCGCTGTCGGCGGATGGCGCTGCGCAAGGCCGTCGGTAGCAGTCAGCGCCAAGCGCAGACCAGCAGAGCCACCGAGCAGATCGGCAGCCTCCAGCAAACCGTCGCGCTGATCTTGGACATAGGCGCGCAGAGCATCGAGCCCCGAGGTGAAGTTGGGATATAGGTCGAACATGTTGTCTCCTGTTTTCGGAGGGTCCGGCACTCGGCCGGGTCAAGTTCGATCGACCTCTCTGTTTTCCCGAGCTGCGGCTTCGTGGCTTCGGCTCTCGCAATGAAGAGCCGAAGCCACGAAGAAGCTGCGCGCCTCAGTCATCTGTCGCCTTGGGCGCTGTCTCGCCTAATGTCCGATGATCGAGGCGCTGCCTGCCAGTAGTCCAGGGCCTATCGGTGGGGACGACAGATCCGGCTGCTTCTTCACCCCCTCCAGGATCTCCATGCGCTGATGGTTCGATCCCTGTTCGAGGAACTTGAGGAGTTCGATGAGAACCACTGTGTAAATTTCCGCCACCTCATCGGTGCTGCCCGGCTCCGACGGCGCTACTTCAGCCAGGAAAACGCTCCCGCAGTAGAATTCCAGCCTGCGCGTAGAGATGCATTGAATGATCGTCAGGGATGGTCCTGATCGCCCCTGGTCGGGGGGCGCACCCCGGGAACGGGCCAACGGCCGTGAGCCGGTATTCTGATCGTTCATCCGCACGCTTGATTGATTTTTCATGGCACACCTCCAATCGCCAGGCTTCTTCCCCGAAGAGGAGCCGGGCGATTGGAGGTGCGGAAGGGCGCCACAGAATTGACGAATGCAGCGAATGCATCGTTGTCGGTGAAGCGAGTTCAGCAGAAGTTGGCCGGCTCATTCACGCGCGAAAAGCCCCGCGAGTGACGCGACCGGAAAGGAATGCGGCACTTGACCCCTCCCAGGCCCAGAAAGCAGCGAGCTGACGAGCGAAAGGCCTCTCTTCATCCCTGTCCGGAATACCAGTGTCATGCCAGTCGAACGGCACCACCCCACTGATGTAGCGAAGAAATTCTTCTGTTCACTTCCGAGCTGAATTGATCGGACCAACATCATGAGCACTACCAGATATCAGTTCGAGGAGAAAAGAATGATCACGACCGGCATCCATATCTCAAACGCGGTTCTTGCGAAGCTCGCTTCAGCCATCGCCGATCTTCACCGCAAGACAGCGGACATGTCGATGGCCGAATGGCGCAAGGCATACCGTGAGCGCAGCGGTGCCACGCTCGGCTGCTTTGTCCACGTCGACTATACGACCTCTGGCACCGTAAAAGGCTTCACGGCGCGGCAGATTGAAAAATCCCGGGAGAAATTCAGGGAGCACGGTTTCGAAACAGACGTGCCCATGCTCGGCCCCTCACGCTTCGCCGCGCGGTCTCTCGCCCGCGATTTCGGCGACTTCCTTCTCCGCCGGGAAATTACACAGCGAGGCAATGCGACCCAGCGTGAACTCGTCGGCCTGACGGATGATGAGCTTTCGGCCGCGGCCGAGGAGCTACGGCCCTTGCAGAGCTGGACTGCCGCCAAGGCGATTTCCTGCGGCTCACTCAGCGAGCAACTGCGAGTGCGGCTCATCGAGGAAGAGATAGCGATCCGCAGCAATGAGTCGAACCACCAGCGGCTGAAAGCGGTGGCAGAAAACGCCGACTACGTCGCCGCTTGCAACAAGCTCGTCGCAAGCCAGCTCACCGCGGCCCAGCATTGGCGCCTGAGGAAGGAAGTCTGCCCCGACTACACCTTCGTGGTAAACCGCGACTTCGAAAAACGCTCGCATGCGGATCAAACGCTTATTGCCTATCGCGACGACCAAGGCTGGCAGGTCTAACCCAACAGGTTAATTTCTGCGGCGCTGACGTTCTCGGTTGATCCTTTTCACCCGGAGTTTTTCTCCGGGTGGCGGGGGTGCATCCCGGTCCGCAGCCGCTTCAAGATCAACATCCCGGTCGAACGTAGCCTCGCCAGCATCCGGCAACTCCTCCGAGCTTGCCGCCCACCGCTTGGCCGCTTCAAGGGGGCACACTGCGCTCGGTGTATCGATCGATCCAGCTTGGGCGATGGCCTCCGCGAGATCCTCGTCGTTCTTTGCTTTCTCGACCATCTTCTTGTCGAGCGTGGCCTGCTCTCGGCGCCGTCTCTCGTTGTCTTCAGCGATGCGCGCCGACTCCCCCTCCAGGCGAGCTTTCTCGCGTGCCAGCTGGCGTAGCTCGAGCCAGCTCTCCCACCGGCGTTCGTTCTCGTCTCGGACGGCAGCGTTGCGCACCGCCACCATGGGTTCGTCCATGACGTTTACCTCGGCGCGGATCTTGGCCGTCCTTCGCGGTCCGACGTGCTCCTGTGCTCGCAGGCCTTCCGGGGCGTCACCGGCGGTCGCCATAGCCTCATAGGATCGCAAGTCGATACGTGCATTCGACCCAGCCCTTTCCAGCGCAGCGTTTGTTCGCTTTTCCCATTCGGCGCGGATAGCTTTGACCTCTTCGGGCCCGGTTTTGCGATCGTCGAGCACACGAGTCTTCTTGCCGAATGCACCAGTCTTCCCGTCGACCTCTCGTGTGGTCCAGCGGATATGAGCATGGAAATTTAGGTTCGTGAGAGCGGGGTCATAGAACGCTGCCTCGTATGCTTCCTTCCCTGCCTTGTCGTCCTTTTCGGGCCAGAGAGATTTACCGATATCCTTGTCTTTGAACGTCGGCGCGTGGATCACCCAATGGCAAGCCACGCCGTATCTATCCTTCAGGAAGAGAGCAAACCCTCGAACAAGGCGGCGCTGTTCGTCGAGCGGCAGCTCGGCGGGCAGTGCCGGCCGCAGTTCCCGCGCAACGCGGGCGTTGATGCGTGTCTCACTCGCTTCAGCAGCGTTCCAAAGATCTTCAGCCTCTCCTTCCCAATTCACCAAGCCTTCGCGCAATAAGCCGTGCAGGTTCTTGTAGTTGTAGATGAGCCCGGTCCGCTGATCCGTCATGCGGGTGCGCGAGGCATAGGCGGCAGCCGCAACCGAAGAACGCCCGTCTGACCGGGACATGACTATGAGCGGGCAATGGCTCGCGGGATGAAGCTTGAACTGTTTCATGAAGGGGAGATCGCGCCCGTGGCCGATCTCCGCTGTAAAAAGCCCGCGGCAGGCGCGCTGCAAACTCCCCGAGTTTGCGTAATTGCGCCCTTGGATTGCTCCGCGGGACTGGCGGGGTATCCCGGCCGGTCACGACAAGAAGTCTGTTTATCGGCTGCGATCCACGAAACCGGGCACGATCTCCTCCCCATGGAACCTTGAACACGGAGAAAGCACGATGCCGAAAATCGACGAGCAGATCGAAGCGATCGAGAAGAAAAGTGAGCAGCTTCGAAATCGCCTTCGCGACTTGAAAGCTCAGGCGACGAAACAAGAACGCAAGAACGAGGCCCGTCGCAAGCTCCTCTACGGGGCCGCCTACTTGGCGGGCCTCAAAACCCTTTCCGACGATGCGCGCAGGCGCAGTTTGGCCCGGGTTGAAGCCCATATCACACGATCGAAGGACCGCGCGTTTTTGGGTCTCGAGCGGCTGCCGAATGATGAGACTTCACAGAAGAACGACAACTCGGAAAAAGCCACACATACTCCAGAGTTGCCTTTCGAGATTCCCGAAACGCACACTTGATCGAGAGTAGCCTCTTGATGCCCGTTATGAACTGCTCTGCCTTGCCTGACGCTTTCAGCAAAAATCACACTGCTTAACGAGCTGGGATAGACCTTCCCTGCCAAAGCAGGCAGAATTGCCGAAAAGCGAGGGCAGTGAATGATTACCGGTGATCTCAAGTCTAAAGTCGATGCGATCTGGAACGCCATGTGGACCGGCGGGCTGTCGAACCCGCAGACGGTCATGGAACAGCTGACACTGCTGCTCTTTCTCAAGGGACTTGATGACGCACAGACCTTGGCCGAGCGTCAGGCTCGGGCCCGAGGCACTGCTCTGGAGCGTGACCTTTTCCCAGATCAACTCGACGGCATTGCGATCCACGACGAGAACGGCGAAAAGATCGCGGACGGACGCTCTTACGCTGATCTACGTTGGCCACGCTTCGTAGCGCTCCCTGCGGCAGAGATGCAGGAAGCCGCTCAGAACCACCTGATCCCGTTCCTTCGGCGTCTCGGCTCGGACGGTGCACCTCTGCGCAAGCACATGGCAAGCGCTCGGTATGAGATTCCCACCGGACGGCTACTATCGAAGGTGGTCGATCTGATCTCGGACCTCCCCATGAAACAGCGGGACACAAAGGGCGACCTCTACGAATACATGCTGTCCAAAGTGGCGGCCGCGGGTCAGAACGGCCAGTTTCGCACGCCCCGCCATATCATCAACCTTATGGTTGCCATGACCGAGCCGCGAAGGGACGATTTCATCTGCGATCCAGCTTGCGGCACCGCTGGCTTCCTGGTGGCCGCCGCCGACTACCTACGCGCCCACGATGCCGACGCTTGGACCAATACAGAGGCTCGGCAGCACATCGAAAGCCGCATGTTCCATGGCCATGACTTCGACGGCACGATGCTCCGTCTCGGTGCGATGAACATGGCCCTGCATGGGTTCGAGGACGCATCTATTGTCTACCGCGACAGCCTCACTCAGGAACACGGTGACGAAGCCGAGGCCTATTCCCTGATCCTCGCGAACCCACCCTTTGCGGGCTCTCTTGACGCCGAAGCGGTTGCCAAGGATCTCACCCGTATCGTCAACACCCGCAAGACCGAACTGCTCTTTCTGGCCCTCTTCCTCCGCCTCCTGAAGCGTGGCGGCCGGGCGGCGGTGGTCGTCCCAGACGGCGTGCTCTTCAGTTCCAACAAGGCCCACAAGGAGGTGCGGCGCATGCTGGTCGAGGATCAGCAGCTTCAGGGCGTCGTCAAACTCCCCGCCGGTGTTTTTCGCCCCTATGCCGGGGTCTCTACCGCCATCCTGCTCTTCCAACGCACCGATTCGGGGGGCACCGAGGGCGTGTGGTTCTACGACCTGCACGCCGACGGCCTCAGCTTGGACGACAAGCGCAACCTCTTGGTGTCTGAGGACAAGCTGGGCCCCTGGGCAGAACTGTCCGAGGACGAAGCGAAGCTTAATGACCTCCCCGACGCGCTGGCACGCTGGCAGGAACGTGAAGGTGCTGAAAAAGACAATCCCCGCACCGCGCGCAGCTTCGTTGTCCCGAAGGAAGAGATCGCCGCCGCCGGCTACGATCTCAGCCTCAACCGCTACCGCGAGATCGAACATGACGCGGTCGAGCACGAGCCGCCAACCGAAATCCTGTCGCGCCTGCGCGAGATGGAGCGGGACATCTTCGACGGCCTCGAAGAGCTCGAGAAGATGCTGGCTGAGGACAACACGAATGTGGCCGCCGAATGAGCACTGGAGACGTCTTCGGCCGAACCATCCAGCTCTTCCTGGTGGACGGCAAACCCACGGGCCTGCGCAAGGCGACCATCCACGGCTGGACCGGGCTGCTCTTCGTCTCGGGCGCCTCGGCCTTCGGCGATCTCACCGCGCGCGAAGAGGTGGACCGCACCGGCGTCTACATCCTCTCCGGCCCTGATCCTGACACGCCGGGGGCGACGCGGGTCTACATCGGCTCGGGCAACTCCGTGGCCGAGCGTATCAAGCAAAGCGCGGTGAAGCGCGACTTCTGGGAAACGGCCGTCACCGTCACCACCAGCGATGACGATATGTCGAAGGGCCACGCCGAATATCTCGAGGCGCGGCTGATCGAGCAGACCGCGAAATCGGGCCGCGTGACGCTCGATAACGGCACGCACCCCGACACCAGTCGTCGGCGCTTACCTGAGGCCGATATCGCCAACATGGAGCAGTTTCTGGCAAACCTGCGGATCATCCTGCCGGTCATCGGGCTGGACATGCTGAAGCCACAGCCGAAGGCAGTTAGCGCCAAGGCGAACCCGTCCTCCTCCATGATCTCGGATGAGGTGCAGTTCGAGATCCGGCACAAGAGCGGGATCGCAGCGACGGCCGTCGAAGAAGACGGCGAGTTTATCGTGTTGGAAGGGTCCGAGGCCCTAACCGGCACTGGCTATGTCCAGCACAAAACCGCCTCGGCGACGAAAGAGAAACTGATCGCCGACCGCGTGCTTGTGCCGCAGGATATGCCGCCAGACTCAAACAAGCTGCGGTTTGCAAAACCATGGTCCTTCTCCAGCCCGTCGGCAGCGGCGGCCGTCGTGCTGGACCGGCACAGCAATGGCCGCGTGGAGTGGAAGGTGAAAGGCGCGAGCCAGACCTACCACGATTGGCAGCAGGCGCAGGCAGCGAAGCAGGAGGCGGCGGAATGAGTTGGGCGACGGCCACGCTCTCAGAGGTTGCGACGATCGAGCGAAACTCGGTCGCGCCTGGGGCAATCACCTCCGGAACGACTTATGTTGGCCTTGAGCACATATCGGCGGGAGGTGAAAGGTTTTCGCCGATCCAGGTCGAAGCCGGAGAACTGTCCAGCAACAAGTTCGCCTTCGATGCGGATACGATCCTCTTCGGCAAGCTCCGTCCCTACTTGGCGAAAGTAGTTGCCCCATTGGTCTCGGGGGTATGCAGCACCGATATCCTGCCTATTCGACCGGGGGGAGATCTCGACAAGAAGTTCCTACTCCATTTTCTGCTCACCCCAAAGCAAGTCGCACATGTCGCCAATAGAGCGACAGGTGCGAACCTCCCGCGATTGTCTCCGATAGAACTGGCGGCGATGGAAATCCCCCTCCCACCCCTCAAGGAGCAGCGGCGGATTGCGGGGATACTGGATGCGGCCGACGCCCTGCGCCGCCGCCGCCGCGAAGCCCTCGCCCTACTCGACACCCTCCCGGGCGCGATCTTCGCGGAAATGTATGGGAAGCGATCTGACCTGCCCACCGCAAAGATCGAGGATGTCGTTGTGAACAGTCGCACGGGGCCCTTCGGCAGCCAGCTATTGAAATCCGAACTCGTCGAGGCTGGCATACCCGTCCTTGGGATCGACAATGTTGTTACCAATAAGTTCGTCGAAGAAACGCCTCGGTTCATAACAGAAGAGAAATATAAAGCACTCCAGAGATATACGGTAATCCCCGGAGATGTATTGATTACGATCATGGGCACGTGCGGCCGATGTGCCGTTGTTCCTACCGGCATACCGACTATGGTCAATACAAAGCACCTATGCTGCCTGACGCCGAAGCATGACGAGATTCACTCGGAATACCTGCGCGCAGCGTTTCTGTTCGATGAAGATGTGCATCGCCAACTTGAACAGCAAACCAAGGGATCAATCATGTCTGGGCTGAACATGGGAATTATCAAGGGGCTTTCGATAAAGCTACCGCCCATGGCAGAACAGAAGGCATTTGCGGCGCGGCTTCACAACGCCAATAGTCATATCGAGAATTGTATAACTCACTCCATTGAACTCGAAACCCTTTTCGCCGCTCTCCAAACCCGCGCCTTCGCCGGAGAGCTCTGACACCGGAATCCCGCCATGACCGCCAGCAATTTCGCACATCTCGAACCCGACTTCCCCACCGTCCACGCTGCGGCGACTTCAGCCGAGCGGCTGGCGATGTCGGAGCCCGAGGCGGCAGCGATCCTGGCGGGCAAGGCGGTGGAGCTCGCGCTCGGCTGGGCCTTCGCCCATGATGCGGGCCTGACGCCCCCCGCTCAGACCGGCGCGAGCCGGATGATCAACGACCCCGACCTGCGCACCATCATGGGGCAGAAGGTCCACGCCAAGGCACGGTTCATCAATATCGTGCGCAACAAGTCCGCCCACGAGGGATCGAACCTGAAGCCAGAGGGCGCGCGCCAGGTGGTCGAGGAGCTGCACCACGTCCTGCACTGGTTCGGCCGCACCTACGCCCGGCGCCAGAAGCCACCCGAGCCGAACCCCTTTGACCCCGCCCCGCTGACTGCCAGGTTCGACCTGATCCGCGACGCCCGCGGACGGATACAGAGCACCGAGAAGGCCCTCGCAGAGCGGGACGAGGAGCTTCAGGATCTCCGCGCTCGCTACGCCACTCTCGACGATGAACTGAAGGCAAAGCGCGCCGAGGTGGCGAAGGGTCGCCTTGAACTGAAGACCGACCCGCACGACTACAACGAGGCTACCACCCGCCTGCGCCTGATCGACCTGCTCCTGGCGGAGTCCGGATGGATCGACCTGAAGGACGGCAGGGATCTGGAATACCGTGTGGAGCCGATGCCCAACGAGAAGGGCCACGGCTTCGCCGACTACGTCCTTTGGGGCGCGGACGGCCTGCCCTTGGCAGTGGTAGAAGCGAAACGCACCCGTCGCGACCCTGGCGTCGGCCAGCAGCAGGCAAAGCTCTATGCAGATGCCCTGGAGCAGATGCACGGCCGTCGGCCGATAATCTTCTACACGAACGGCTACGAGCACTGGATCTGGGACGACGCCCGCAGCATCCCGCCGCGCCGCCTGGGCGGCTTGAAGACAGCTCAGGAGCTGGGCGAAATGATTGCCCGCCGGAAGGATGCCAAGCCACTGGTAGCTCAGAAACCCAAAGCCGCCATCGCAGGCCGTCCCTACCAGACGCGGGCGCTGACCCGCATCGCCGAGCATTTCGATGCGGGTTCTCGCAAGGCGCTTCTGGTCATGGCGACCGGAACCGGCAAGACACGCACCGTGGTGGCCCTCGTCGACATGATGATCCGGGCAGGTCTGGTGAAGCGCGCCCTTTTCCTCTGTGACCGGATCAGTCTTGTCCGTCAGGCCCGCAACGCCTTTGCCGCCCACCTTCCCGAAAGCGCCCCGGTTAACCTGGTGACCGACCCCTCCGGCACCGGCCGCGTCTACGTCTCGTCTTATCCGACGATGATGAACCTGATTGACCGAGCCGATCAGAGCGGGCGACGGTTTGGCCCTGGTCACTTCGACCTCGTCATCATCGACGAGGCTCACCGATCCATCTACAAGCGCTACCGCGCGATATTTGAATGGTTCGACAGCTACCTCGTCGGGCTCACGGCAACGCCGCGCGACGAGGTGGACCGCGATACCTATCGGCTTTTCGACCTCGATCCTGGCCACCCAACGGACTTCTACGGTCTTGAGGAAGCGATTGAGGATGACTGGCTCGTCCCGTTCGATCCGATCTCCCTACCCACGCGATTCATGCGCGAGGGTATTCGCTATGACGATCTGACTGACGAGGAGAAGGATGAGTGGGACGAGCTCGATTGGGGTGAATCTGGTCGCCGGGACGAAGTGACCGCAGGCGAAATCAACACGTATCTCTTCAATGAGGATACCGTCGACAAGGTGCTGGCTCATGTGATGGAGCACGGGATTCGTGTCGACGGCGGTGACAAGATCGGCAAGACGATCATCTTCGCGGCCAACAAGCCTCATGCGAAGTTCATCGCAGAACGCTTCAACGCCGGCTGGCCGAACTACGGTGAGACATTCGCCCGTCGCATCGTGCACGGCGAAAGCTATGCCCAGAGCTTGATTGAGGCGTTCGAGATACCCAGCAAGGAGCCGCAGATTGCCATCTCGGTCGACATGCTGGACACCGGCGTCGACGTGCCCGAAGTGGTCAATCTCGTCTTCTTCAAGATGGTGCGGTCAAAGACCAAGTTCTGGCAGATGGTGGGCCGTGGCACTCGGCTATGCCCCGATCTCTTCGGCCCCGGGACACGCAAGAGCGAGTTCCGTATCTTCGACGTCTGCGGTAACCTCGAGTTCTTCGGCTCAAATCCGGAGCTTTCTGACCCCAAAGTGCCGAAATCGCTCACCGAGCGATTGATCGAGACCCGCTTGAAGATCGCTCAGGCCATCGACGAGCCGAGGCCGCTGATCAAGGAAGATGCCGAAGGCGGCCAGACCGATGGTATAGGATCGCAGGATGAGCTCCTGGAGGTCCGGCATGGCCTCATCCAGGATGTTCGCCGGTTCGTCATGGGCCTCGACATTTCGTCATTCGTCGTGCGGCGACACCTGCGCGAAGTCGAGGCTTGGCAAGCTGAGGACGCGTCTTGGTCGGCGCTGCCTGAGAGTGCTACCGAACAGTTGACCGAACTCGCCACCCTTCCGAGTAGTGCGGACCTCGGGGGTGAGGAGGCCAAAAGGTTCGACCTGCTGATGTTCGAGCTTCAGCTCGCGCTCATGGGAATATCCACGAGGATGGAATCCTGTCGCCGAAAACTCAGCGAGATCGCGACAGCGCTCTCGTCGAAGATGGAAATTCCGGCGGTAGCGAGGCATGCCGAGCTGATCGAGGAAATTCTGACTGATGCGTGGTGGACTGGTCTGACTGTCCCCATTGTGGAGCGTGCCCGCCTTCGGCTGCGTGAGATCGTCCACCTAATAGACCAGGGGTCGCGGACGATACTTTACACAGATTTCGAGGATGAGCTGGGTGCGCCGACCGGCGTGATCTTGAGCCCTGCTGCCGATTTCGCGGCGTTCAAGAAAAAGGCACGCGAATTCCTGTCACAGCATGAAGACCATGTCGCGCTGCGCAAGCTTAGAATGGGTAGACCGCTGACCCCATTGGACATCGAAGAGCTTGAAAAGATGCTTCTCGAAGCAGGCGTAGGTTCGCCCGAGGACATCTCAATCGCCAAGGATACGGAGCATGCGCAGGTGCGCGGGTTCGGGGTTTTTCTTCGGTCCTTGGTCGGGCTGGACCGCGGTGCGGCGCAGAAACACTTCGCCGACTTCATCGCCGACGGCAGGTCGGCCGATCAGATTGAATTCGTGGGCATGGTCATCGAGCATCTGTGCAAGAATGGCATTGTGGACCCCGGCATGCTCTATGACAGTCCCTTTACCGATCGGGCACCGGATGGCCCTGATGGTGTCTTCGAGGAGGCAGAGGTGGATGAGTTCCTGACCCGCGTGCGAAAGATGAATCGGACAGCGGCACCCGATGTCTCTGCCGATGCAGGTTGAGAACGGAGATTGCTTGTCCGCTACCGGCCACTTCCCTTGGGGTTCTTACAGGTTCAGAGGTTCTACGAGGTTCCCATGCCTAAATACCTCGAAAATTCAGTCAGGTAGATAAATTTACCCGGCACTATCTCGGAATATCCCGCCGGTAGTCCGGCTTTTTCAGACAGAATTTCGGCACAAGCGGACCGTGGTCCGGCACCCGCGGACGTAGGAAGGTGCGTTACGTCCTTTATACCGCGCGCCTCAGACAGAATTTCGGCACATCCAGACATTCTTGCGGCTCTTGAGCTACTTCCATTTTGGGCCAAGACCCTTCGGACCGATATCCCCTGTGAACAACAGAGAGATACCTATGTCCAAACCTACGGAATACCTCATGCCACTGAAATTAGTCGCTTTGCTCGAAGCGGCCAACCCGTCGTTGCATCTACTGCGCCTTTTTCATGCTTGCTATGCCTATGTCGATAGAAATCCGTTGCTCTCGGTTGGGGTGATCGCCCTGCCTGGTAGACCCGCATGCAGGGTGCTGTGCTCCGATCTCAGCCTCATTACCGGATCTCCAGGCGCCAAAAGCAACTCGTGGATCGGCAACGCAATCGAAGCCGACGGCTTGAAGAACCTGTTTTCGGAAATTTCCATCGAAGAGAACTCGAAGGTTCTCGCATTTAAGTTTTCGAGGAAAGTAAGCGTGAGCTCTATGAGAAACGAGGACGACAAAATCTTCTCCATGGTTGACGGCAATGTGATAAGAAACATCAGCTCTTCGAAAGAAGCGCTTTTTTACACTCGAGCAGTCATGGTGGATAAAGCCAACCAACCCATGTTTCACTTGCCTGGAATATGCCCCGAAACTTCGCCGTGGACCGACAACACAAAGAAGTCATGGCTTCGAGTTGCGGCGCGTGTCGGCGAAAGGATGAACCATCACTATGTTGTTTTACCTGAGCGCGACCCGCTGACCCGCAAAATAGTCCATGTTAAGGTGAAAGCGGTTACACCGACTTCTCGGTGGTCACCGCAATGTCTCTTTCGAAGGCCACCCTGCCCTCCCGTCAGCATCGTCCACGATGGAAAATTTCGTTCTCTTTCGAAAAGCGAACTACTTTCGAGGAACAGTTGGACACGCGTCGTCAGAACATGAAGTAGAGTCATTTATGGGACCCGACCGGATGAATAAGTTTCTCACTTCAGAGACCAGCGAAATGACAAGAAGTTTGCGCGAAAGTGATCCTTATACCCCCATTCCCCCAATATTACTCATTCACCTAAAGAAAACTTGAATATCATACGGCCAATGATAGCGTCGGTCCGATTTGGCCTCTGGATTCAAGAAACTCTGCCTCCGAAAGAACAAGTAGATTGGCGTCCAACCCGATCGCACCCTTAATACCATCGGAATTCTCGCGCACCCACGTCCGCAGTATTTTTGCTGCGGAATAATCACTTGCCTTATATACGATTGCAACATCGAAATCCGACGGCAATGACGCTCCCCTTGCTATCGAGCCGAACACGTGCAGTTCAAGGCGGTGCAGCAGCCGCGACATGTCATGATCAGCCAAGCAAGCAGAAAACTTGGAAACCAACGCATAACCTTGCTTACTCAAAGAAGGATATCGTGGCGCCATGCGGCATCACCCTCATGCCAAGTTCTTGAGCACGCGCTTTTCCCTCTGCGGAAGGCTGCGACCATTGGCTCGCATAGGAGATTATGTCTCCCCCAATCTCGTGGACCTCTTCGACACAATCTCGAGTGATCCTATAATCTTGAGGCGTCGGACACCAAATCCTATGATTTGAAACAACCACGCCCATCTGGGTGCGACTGATAGAAATAAGTGGACTATAGCGTGGTTCCACTCTGTCACCGTAGAGTTCGCGCAACTGACCCCAAAGCCACCCGTTATAATGGCGCATCCCATTTATCCCTTCGTTGCTTCCAATTCTCTAATTTGCTCCGTTCGGAACTTGGAAACCCTATCTTCGATCCCAATCGGAAATCTGAATTGCTCATGCACTTCGCTCCCAACCTTTAGAAAAATTGAGTATGAATCAATGTGTAACTTGAGCCGCAAATACTGTTCAAAATCATCCCCCTCTGAGAGCAGATGGGACTTCGACTGAATTATCGACGATATCTTTTCATTGTTTTGAACAATGACACCTAACTTCATCTCTTTCCAGACCTCGGCTGCTACGACAGCATCCCCACTTTCAAGGCCTGCAATTCTACTCGGCCCAAACTTCGAAAAAACTTCTCGATTTTCACTCAAGAGCGCAAGGAGGGGATTGTAGAATTCCTCCAGGCGTTTCTCAATGGTAGATCGGAGAGCAAAATCCTCAGAAGATTTCCGGGTCACTCTCTGTTGGTAAAGGGCAATGAAAATTGCAACGGCGTTCGAAATTGCCAAAGTTCCGATTGCACCAATGAGCGGCCAGTCGCCGGACTGATACCACGCCTCCGAGCCTACCGTCGAGATCGACCAAGTTGTATCGCCGATCGTTAAGCTAAACTCTTTCATCCGCAGAAGTTTCCACTGGTGGGCAAATCTCAGATACCTATTGTAGTGCTGCGATGCAATAACCGGAAGCGGTGACTGCCACGATGTCTGGTTACCTTCTCAAGAGACATTCCGTCTCTGGAGGTTTCTAAAGTTGAAATCTCGCCGACTGGCAGCGCTCAGCGGTCAATGCACATAGGATCAAGTTCATATCTCGGCGATGGAACTCCCTCCGGCCCGATGTGTCCGCTTGGGCCAACTCCCTCGTAGCCGCCACCCGAAGCACGCATGACTTGGAAGGGAAAAGGGCTACGGGTCACGACGGGTTTAAGTATCGCCGTTGGAGTCGGCCTCTCTATGAACACTATGCCGTCTAACTATGCCGCCCTACCCCGCCGAAGATGCCGATATCGCGCATCCCGCCACTTGGTAGCCCAATGAAATAAGGGGTTTGGCGGGCTGCAAACGCCTAAAAACGGTCTCGAAAACCGTTGAGCCTTCACGGGTTCCCAGGGTTCGAATCCCTGTCTCTCCGCCACTTTTACCTGAAAGCATGACCACTCCTGATCTAACCCGCGTGAGATTGCGGCTGGGGTCTCCAAGTTTGCGGCCGTGACACATGCCGGAATACCCGACGTTTCACACACGGATCCTCACCGGTCATTAAACATTTCAAGTCAGAATGGGCCGACGCTGATCCGGAGTTTCATTTTGTCCATTTCGTTTCCAAACGGATTTAACTGCCCGCTCTATACCGGCGCGGTTCAGCTTATGCGAAACCGCGACTTCACTGAGGCCGAACCCATGATGCGCAGCTCCCTCATACATGAGGGCGAAACTGCACTTAGCTATCACTATCTGGCTGAGATCGTCGCCTCTCGGACCGGACGCATTGAGGAAGCAATCGCACTCCAGGAAAAGGCGCTATCCCTGGCTCCGTCAAACTCGGTGTTTATCGCCGCCCTGGGCTCTCGCCTGAAGGATGGTGGGTTTGACAGGCAAGCTCTCAAGATCCTCGAAACCGCTTTGGCGATTGATGAAAACAGCCCAATTGCTCTGCCCTTGATCATGAGGCTTCGGCGCAAATTCCTGGCATGGAAGAACGATGCGCAAGAACGACGCTGCCTTGAGAGGATGCAGCAGGCCAACCATCGTCCAGACCCGCTAGCCCTTTTCACTTATATCGATGACCCTCAGGCCCAGCTTGACAATGCAAGCCTGCGTGCCCCCAAATCCAGACGGGCCAAACCTGCGCCTCATGAGCCCGGCAATAAGATCAGGGTTGGGTATTTTTCCAGCGACTTCTTCGAACATCCCACAATGCATCTGTTCCGCGGCGCGCTGAAGGCGCATGACAGAGACAAATTCGAATTTTATGTTTATGATCTTCTCCCTAAGGAGCAGTCCGAAGAAAGCGCCTTTGTTCGCAACTTCGCGGACCACTACAGAGATGTTTCGAACCTGACCCCTGAGGAGACTGCCGACCTTTCCATCCGCGACAGAGTTGATATCGCGGTGGATCTCAAGGGGGATACCTTCGCCTCAAAGCAAGAAATATTCGCCTATGGGGCTGCACCGGTTCAAGTCTCGTTTCTCGGGTTTCCGGGTACCACCGGCATGGACATGATTGACTATATGATCGCTGACGAGGTCACGATCCCTGAGGGCTCGGAACGATATTATAGCGAAACCATTCTCAGATTGCCCAATTGCTATCAGCCCAATAGCAATTGCCGCCATGTCCCCGAGGTCCGCGACACTAGGGCAGACTACAACCTCCCGCAGGATAAATTCGTCTTCGCCAATCTCAACAACACCTACAAGGTCGGCCCGCGAGAGTTTGCCGCATGGATGAAGATACTCAAACGAGCTCCGGATTCGGTGCTACTCTTCTATATGGGCAATGCTGATATCGCTGAAGTCGTCGCTCAAAAGGCCGAGGCGCATGGCGTCGCTCCGGATCGGATCATCCCTTGTGGGGCGCTACCGCAGGCCGCTCACATAGACCGTATTTCGCAAGTCGACCTGTGCCTTGATTGTTTCAGTTGCAACGCCCATACGACCGCGTCCGACATCCTATGGGCCGGTGTTCCGATACTGACCCTGGCTGGCAAACAGTTTGCGGCCCGTGTTGCCAGCAGCGTCCTGAGTGCGGCGAATCTACCAGAGCTGTCTGTGAAATCTGAAAAACTTTTCATCGACAAAGCTGTGAGCCTGGCAAAAAATCCCGACGAGATATCACGGATTAAACACCAACTGAGAGAACAACGGTTTGCTCTGCCGCTGTTTGACACCGAAGCATGGACGAGAGATTACGAGCGTGCGCTGTACCAGATCTATCACGAGAGTCACTCCGCAGCTGGGCGTTAAGACCGCTGCGCCAACTTAATCGTCTTCTCCAAGTATTCCACCGCACGGGCTCCCGCCGCGTATTCCGTCAGAGCAACGCAGAACTGGCGCTGCAATGACGGAGGAGCATCTAGGATGACCAAGGTCGCGGCCGCTATTGGCGCGGCTGCACGAGTTTGCTAGCCAAACAACTCATGCGCCAGCTCCAGCGCGTCGATCAGCACATCGACCTCTTCCTTGGTGTTGTACAGTCCGAAAGAAGCCCGACAGGTGGCAGCTACGCCGAGGTGGTCCATCAGAGGCCCTGCACAATGCTGACCGGCGCGCACGGCCACGCCTTTTTTGTCAAGGATGGTGGAGATGTCATGCGCATGGGCAGCGCCCTCAAGCGTGAAGCTGAAAATCGCAGCTTTGTCAGCAGCTTGCCCCTGTATATTCACCCAGTTCAAACCGCTTAACCGCTCGTTGGCATAGGTCGTGATGGCCGTCTCATGGGCGGCGATATTCTCCATGCCGATGTCCATCATATATTCGAGCGCCACGCCCAGACCGATCATCTGTACGATCCCCGGCGTGCCGGCCTCGAACTTCATCGGCGCATCATTGTAGATCACCTGCTCACGGGCGACTTCCTTGATCATATCGCCGCCGCCCATGAAGGGGCGCATCTCTGCCATCCGTTCGGGTCGAATGTAGATCGCACCTGATGAGGACGGACCGTAGAGTTTGTGACCGGTGATCGCGTAGAAATCACAGCCGATATCCTGTACATCCACTGGCATGTGGACCGCGCCCTGCGAGCCGTCGACCAATACCGCAACGCCCTGGTCACGCGCTTCACGACAGATGGTTTTCACATCCACAATGGTTCCCAACACATTGGAGCATTGGGTAATTGCGATCAGCTTGGTTTTGGGACCGATGGCGTCCAATACCGCCTGCGGATCAAGACTGCCGTCAGCGGCGGTCTCTACCCACTTCAGCACCACGCCCTGACGCTCGCGCAAGAAATGCCAAGGCACAATGTTGGCGTGGTGCTCCATCACGCTCAGAATGATCTCATCCCCGGCCTCCAGCTGGGGCATCGCCCAACCATAGGCTACGGTGTTGATGCCTTCAGTGGTACCGGAGTTCATCACAATCGTGTTCTCATCCCCAGCATTCAGAAAACGCGAGATCGTGCCACGCACGCCTTCGTATTTTTCAGTCGCAAGGTTAGAAAGATAGTGCAAACCTCTGTGAACGTTAGAATATTCCTCTGAATATGCACGGGTAATTGCATCAATCACCACCTGAGGTTTCTGCGCCGACGCACCGTTGTCCAGATAGGTCAGCGGCTTGCCGTTCACCTGACGGGACAGGATCGGAAAATCGGCGCGAATTTTTTGGACATCATACATGGTCGGGAAGTCCCAATAGTGCCGGGGCATGGGCCCCCAAAAGCAGAGAGAGAAGGATGACGATCAATATCGCCGACATCAGAACCGAGCCGATGGCCCGCCAGACTGATGTAAACTGATGTGCTTCTTTGATGAACAGCAGAAAGATCGCCAGCATGACGAAATTTGCCACCAGAGCAATCAAGGAGGCGGCCAGAGGCAGGATCAGATGCAGCAGTATCACGGCCATCAAAAGAGCTATCTGTACCGCATTCAGCCAGACGTTGACCGCAAGTATTTCGACAAAACGCGCCTGACCGCCGATCCAGCGACCGGTCCAAGTCAGTAGCGCAGTGATGCAAAGATGCAGGACGAAAACCGCACCGGCATAGGGCAGCGGGGACAGGCTTGGCAGGAGACTGCTATTACCCGGTAAAATCGCATCCGCGACTTCAAGCACCAGCGTGTTCAGCACGGCCGTCAGCAACAGCGCCAGAACAAGTGCCTGACGGGGCCAGTCCACCGACAGGAGCACCCGCGCCGCTGCGGTCGGCGCGCTGAAGGTCAGGCTTGCAAGTGTCTGGTAGGGTATCATTTTTCAGCCCAATACGCCTGAGCCATACCGCTGACCCAGAACCAAAGAAACAGCAGGAACCAGATCCCGCCGACCAGTGTCAGTTCAAGCCCCGACCCGATAAACCCAGCCACGAGCCCGTTTAGCAGCATCAGCGGGCTGGCCGCCAAAAAGGCCCAGAACAGCGCCAGACGGGCTTGAGCGCTACCGCCTGAGCCGCCGACCAACCGGGCCAGCCCATGGGCCAGAAACGCCAGCGCATATAGCAGCAGCGGCGCCATGAACAGCAATGCAAGCAGCGATCCGCCCAGCAGCATGTTCAACTCCTGCCCGGTCAGATGTGCCTCCCGCGCCCGCACAGGCATCTGCGCAATGAACGCGATAGCGCAGCCAGCCATCAGAATGGCAAGCAGCCGGTCTTCATGCAGCCCCATGGCAAGACGCCGCGCAAAAACTCTGCGCGGCCCCTTGTAGGTGGCAACAATGTCCTGACTGACGGACATCAGCGGCGCCGGGCCAACCAGCCTTCCAGCCGGTCCACAACGTTCGCCGCAATATCAGCGTCCTCAATCTCGTCCACCGCCTCGGCGAGAAACGCAAGCGTCATGAGATCGGTCGCTTCGGCATGCGGCACACCACGGGAACGCAGATAGAACAGACCTTCTTCGTCAATCGCACCGGACGTGGAGCCATGCGAACAAGCCACGTCGTCGGCATAGATTTCCAGCTCAGGCTTGGCGAGGAACTGGCTGTCATCGTCCAGCAACAAAGACTGGGAAATCTGATATCCGTCAGTCTTTTGCGCGCCTTCCTTCACCAGGATCTTGCCCTGGAATACACCAGTCGCCCCATTGCGCAGCACCTTCTTGAAGACCTGACGGCTCTCACAGTTCACGGCATCATGGGTGATGAACACAGTGTCGTCGTGATGGAAATCCCGATCGCCAACACACGCACCAGCGATGTGGGCCACGGCATCATCGCCGGTCAGCTCGATCACCGCCTCATTCCGGGTCAGCACGCCATTCACAGTCAGGGTGAAGGATTTGAACACAGATTCAGTGCCAAGACGCGCAAACAGATGTGTTGCCGCGCGACGCTCGTGATCACGACCCTGTGCGCGCACCAGATGCAGGGAACCGCCGTCGGCGACGTCAATTTCCATGCACTTGTTGAACCGCGAGGCCGCAGGCCCGTTTTCCAGAATGGTCGCGGTGGCCCCGCTCTCAACACGGATCACGTGGTGCAGAATCGCATCCGAGTCCTCTGACGCGTGGCGATAGATCAAGCTGACCGGTTTCGAAGGCGTCCCGGTGACGCGGATCGCGACACCATCCTGCGCAAATGCGGTATTCAAAGCCGCCAGCGGGCGTGCGACAGGGGTCTGACCGCGCGCCTCAAGAACACCGTACAAGTCCTTGGCCCAATGGATATCTTTGGCGCAGATATCAGCAATGCGATCAATGCTGATCCCTTCCAATGCCAGTTCATCCGAGGCATCAGCATCAAAAACACCATCGACAAACACGATCTTGATGCGATCAAATTCGCTGAACATCGGAGGCTCGCCTGCATCAAAAACGGCGGCGGTTGGTGCCTCCGCTGCGGTCAGCGTATCGGGCCGGGTGTATTTCCAATATTCATCGCGACGGCCGGGCAGCCCCAGCGTCTGTACGCGGGACAGCGCGGCTTTGCGCGCCTCCGCCAGACAGCCGCCCTCCGGCATGGTCAGCGTGGCCAGACGCGCCTCTGTTTCGCTTTGTTTTCTGTCAGCAAGCGCCATTTACACACCCTCTGCCAGAATGTCGGCATAGCCGTTGTTCTCGACTTCCAGCGCCAGCTCAGGACCACCAGTTTTCACGATGCGACCATCTGCCATGATGTGAACCACGTCGGGTTTGATGTGGTCCAACAGGCGCTGATAGTGGGTGATGACGAGGAAACCGCGGCCTTCGTCGCGCAGGGCATTCACGCCTTCGGAAACCAGTTTCATTGCATCCACGTCCAGACCGGAATCGGTCTCATCAAGGATGCACATTTTCGGCTCCAGCATCGCCATCTGCAGAATTTCGTTACGCTTTTTCTCACCACCGGAGAAGCCGACATTGACCGGACGCTTCAGCATATCGGCGTCGATCTTCAGCGTCTTCGCCTTGGCGCGGACCTCCTTCAGGAAATCGGAGGCGCTCAGCTCTTCTTCGCCGCGGGCCTTGCGCTGCGCGTTTACTGCGGTGCGCAGGAAGGTCATGTTGCCGACACCGGGGATCTCAACCGGATATTGGAACGCCAGGAAGACGCCTGCGGCGGCGCGCTCTTCCGGCTCCATCTCCAGCAGATCTTCGCCAGCCAGCGAGGCCTCACCGTCGGTCACCTCATAGCCGTCGCGGCCAGACAGCACATAAGACAGTGTCGACTTGCCAGAACCGTTCGGCCCCATGATCGCATGCACTTTGCCAGCTTCAACGGTGAGGTTGACGCCTTTGAGGATCTGCTTGTCCTCTTCTTCAAGTTTGACGTGCAGGTTTTTGATTTCGAGCATTTTTTCCTCGTTTATATCTCTTCGGGGCGAACCCCGGTTGTTCCTGTGCCCCGAGGGGCGAATTTTTTAGCCGAGCACCACGGCTGTTCCGCTGGCCGACACCATCAGCATGGATTGGCCGACCACTTCGTAATCCAGATCGACGCCGACAACTGCGTTGGCGCCTTTGGCGCGGGCGCGATCTTCCAGCTCTGCCAGCGCGGTTTCACGCGCGTCCTGCAGCTTGCTTTCATAGGCACCGGAGCGGCCACCGACGATATCGGTGATGGAGGCAAAAACATCGCGCACAACATTGGCGCCCATGATCGCTTCACCCACCACGATGCCTTTGTAGTCGGATATCTGGTAGCCTTCGACGTTTGGTGTGGTTGTGATGATCATGCCCTTACCTCCATGCGTTGATGCCCAGGGGCCTGTCATTAGCCCACAGACCCTTCCAGCGAAATCGCAACCAGCTGCTGCGCTTCCATGGCGAACTCCATCGGCAGTGCTTGCAGCACGTCCTTGCAGAAGCCGTTGACCACCAGGGCCACCGCCTCCTCCTCGTCCATGCCGCGCTGGCGGCAGTAGAACAGCTGATCGTCGTCCACCTTGGAGGTGGTCGCCTCATGCTCCACGCGGGAGGAGTTGTTCTTGACCTCGATATAGGGAACCGTGTGGGCCCCGCATTTGTCACCGATCAGCAGGCTGTCGCACTGGGTGTAGTTGCGGCTGTCCTTGGCCTTCGGGTGCATCGACACCAGGCCGCGATAGGTGTTCTGCGCCTTGCCGGCGCTGATGCCCTTGGAGACGATGCGCGACTTGGTGTTCTTGCCCAGATGCACCATCTTGGTGCCGGTGTCGGCCTGCTGCATGTTGTTGGCAATCGCAATCGAGTAGAACTCGCCTTGGCTTTCCTCACCGCGCAGGATGCAGGAGGGGTATTTCCAGGTGACGGCAGAGCCGGTTTCCACTTGGGTCCACATCACCTTGGAGCGATCTCCGCGGCAATCAGCGCGTTTGGTCACGAAGTTATAGATGCCGCCCTTACCGTTCTCATCACCGGGATACCAGTTCTGAACGGTGGAATATTTCACCTCGGCATCTTCTTCGATGATGATTTCCACCACGGCTGCGTGCAGCTGGGCGATATCACGCGCTGGTGCAGTACAGCCTTCCAAGTAGCTGACATAGCTGCCTTTGTCGGCGATGATCAGCGTCCGTTCAAACTGGCCGGTGTTTTCCGCATTGATGCGGAAATAGGTCGACAGCTCCATCGGGCAGCGCACGCCCGGCGGCACATAGACAAACGAGCCATCCGAGAACACAGCAGAGTTCAGCGTTGCGTAGAAGTTATCGGACACCGGCACGACAGAACCGAGGTACTTCTTCACCAGTTCGGGGTGCTCTCGGATCGCCTCAGAGATCGAACAGAAGATCACGCCCGCTTTTTTCAACTCTTCCTGGAAGGTTGTGCCAACGGACACGGAGTCGAACACCGCATCAACCGCGACCTTGCGGCCCTCGGCTGGCATATTCTCCGCGCCCTCGACACCTGCAAGAATCATCTGTTCTTTCAGGGGGATACCCAGCTTTTCGTAGGTTGCGAGCAGCTTCGGGTCGACCTCATCCAGCGACTTTGGCTTCACCTCCATCGATTTGGGGCGCGCATAGTAATACTGGTCCTGAAAATCGATCTCCGGATAGTCGACCATCGCCCAGGTCGGTTCTTCCTTCTGCAGCCACCGGTCATAGGCTTCCAAACGCCAGTTCAGCATCCATTCCGGTTCTTCGTTTTTCTCCGAAATCAGCCGGACGATATCGGTGGTCAGGCCCTTGGGGGCGTATTCCATCTCGATATCGGTTTCCCAGCCGTATTTGTAGGCGCCGCCAACCTCGCGGACGGCATCAACCGTTTCCTGGTCAACGCCTTCTTTTACCTGAACATCATCCAATGCTGTCATGGTCATCTCCTGCACTCACGCCACCCGGGCGCGATGTTTCTTCTGTTTGGCGCACCAGCTTTCGGCAAAGCGCAGCACATCCGTTTCTGTTGTGTCCGGCCCAAGCGAGACGCGCACGGCGCTCTGGGCGGTTAACTCGTCATATCCCATGGCGGTCAGCACAGCGCTGGCGCGCACCTTGCCGCTGGAGCAAGCACTGCCTGCGCTGATCGCAAAACCCGAAAGGTCCATTTGCATGACCTGGGTTTCACCCTTCCAGCCCGGGGTCGCAAAACAGCTGGTGTTGGGAAGGCGTGATGCCGATGTCCCAACAAAAATAGTATCGGGACTGCCAGCTGCAAGGGCCGCTTCCATTGTGTCGCGCAGCATCGCAACCTGCTCCCACACACCATTGGCCAGCGCCTGTACCGCAGCTTCGGCAGCGGCGCCGAAGCCGGCGATCCCGACAACATTCTCGGTGCCGGACCGACGGCCCATTTCCTGACCGCCCCCTTTGATCTGCGCCGCCAGATCGGTACCGCGTTTCAGAACAACCGCGCCGATCCCCTTGGGGCCGCCCAGCTTATGTGCCGAAATCAGCGCCATGGTTGCGCCCATCCAATTGAAGGCCACGGGCAACTTGCCAAAGGCCTGTGTCGCATCAGTCACCGCCAGCCCCTGCGGCAACGTCTGAATAATGCCCGTTTCGGAGTTGGCCAGTTGCAGGGCAGAGGTCGCCGGGTCATTCACAAGGACATCGCCTTCAGGCGAAACCTGTAAATCTTCGACAGCCCAAGACCTTACCGCGTCATGTTCAACCGATGCGGCGTGAAGGTTGCGACCACTCATGGCCAGGGCAGCCCCCTCAGTCGACCCGGAGGTAAAGACGATATCGGCACCATCCGCCCCAAAAGCCGAGGCGATCTGCGCCCGCGCCTTCTCTACCAACGCCTTGGCGGCCCGACCCTCAGCATGCACTGAAGACGGGTTTCCACAAATCTCCATGGCAGAGATCATCGCAGCCTTCGCAGCATCGCAAAGCGGCGTGGTAGCGTTGTGATCAAGATAGACGCGCGACATCTGCAGTGTTGGTCCTTGGCTCTTACCCCTCGCCGCCGCTCAGAGCAGGCACGCGATCGTTGATTTCGTCGGTACAGCGCACCAGCGCCGGTGTGGATTTCCAAATTTGCGGGTCAGATCAGTCATCGACCACGGAAAACAAGGTCGGAACCGCCGGACAGGGAACCAGATCATTTTCGATCACATCCGAAAGGCGGGTCTGATGCAGGAAAACATACACATGCGCGCTCAGCCCCTCCCATAGACGGTTGGTCAGCGATTGCGCGCGGCTTCCTGATAGCCCGCCAGAGGCACCGGCCCCCTTGTGCATCGCATCAACGGTTTCGTCCACAGCACTCAGCACATCAACCACCCGGATGTCCGAGGGCGGTTGTGCCAGCCTGTACCCCCCACCGGGGCCACGCACCGACACCACAAGACCGCTACGGCGCAGTTTGACAAACAGCTGTTCGAGGTACGGGAGCGAGATATCCTGACGCTTGGAGATATCCCCCAACACCACCAAACTGCCCTCCGGCTGCAAGGCGATATCCGCCAAGGCCACCATCGCATACCGCCCCTTGGTCGAAAGTTTCATATTTTCAAATCCTCAGACCCTGACGACACAGCGAAAAGATTGACCTCGAACGCTGCAATGCGTATCTCAGCGGGACGGCAGCGAAACTTGGCCTCTGCCACCAATTAGAACCGTTCTAAGGTGCCCTACGGAATTCGTCAAGTATTCCCGGCGGCATCCCCGAAAATAAGAGTAGGATTCACCCACACATGCCTGAGGTCATTTTTCCCGGACCCGAAGGCCGCCTGGAAGGCCGCTATCACCCGCAAAAAGAAAAAGACGCGCCCATCGCCATCGTGCTGCATCCGCATCCGCAGTTCGGCGGAACGATGAACAACAAGGTCGTCTACAATCTGCATTATGCGTTCTATAACATGGGCTTTACGGTTCTGCGGTTCAATTTCCGCGGCGTTGGCCGGTCGCAGGGCGAATATGATCAGGGCGTTGGCGAATTGTCCGATGCCGCATCGGCGCTGGATTACCTGCAGTCGATGAACAACAATTCCAAACATTGCTGGGTTGCCGGTTTCTCGTTTGGGGCATGGATCGGTATGCAGTTGTTGATGCGCCGTCCTGAGATCACCGGTTTCATCTCGGTCGCGCCGCCTGCCAATATGTATGATTTCTCGTTCCTGGCGCCCTGCCCGTCCTCGGGTCTGATCATCAACGGGACCGCCGACCGCGTGGCGCCGCCTGCGGATACGGTAAACCTGGTGAATAAACTGCATGAGCAGAAGGGCATCACCATCACCCATACCGAAGTCGAAGGCGCTGATCACTTCTTCCAGGATCCGCATATGGATCCAATGATCGACAATGTCTCCGACTACGTCAAACGGCGGCTCACCGAAAGCTCCCGCTGATGGGCACAATTGAGACGCTGGCCCAAAAACTGGCCGCCGACACGCTAAAGGTACAGGACGCCACCGGCGAAGAGCGCCTTTATATGGAGGTGAGCCAAGTTCTGGGGGCGGCGTCTCAATCCCTTGAGGAAGCCTTCCTCACTGAAATGCGGGTGCGCCTTGCCGAGCGTAAGGCGCGCGCCTTCCTCAACAGCAAAATCAGCGCCGCCAAGGCTAAGATTGCATCCAAGGCTCCAGACCATGAGTGACACCTCAACGCGGCTTGAAAGCCAGTTCCGTTTTTTGTTGGAGGCGGACAAGCTGCGCCGCGTGGATCGTCAGAACCTGATCCTGGACGGCTCGCGCTGCGAAAACTCCGCCGAACACAGCTGGCATCTGGCGCTTTATGCGCTGGTCCTGGCCCCGTTTGCACCGGCTGACGTCTCGATTGAACGGGTGGTGCAGATGTTGCTGTTGCATGATCTGGTTGAGATTGATGCGGGCGACCATCCGATTGACGGTGATGTGGACTGGGAGGCGGTTGCCAGTGCCGAAGCGGTTGCCGCGACCCGGCTGTTCTCGCTGCTCCCGGCGGATCAATCTGCCTTTCTGCATGGTCTGTGGCGCGAGTTCGAAGCAAGCACAACGCCCGACGCGCAATGGGCCAAGCGCATTGATCACTGTCAGCCAATCTTTCAGACCCTTTACAATGCGGATGTGCCAGCAGCGCATATCGAGGTGGTCCGTGGCAACCTCTATGGCGGGCGTGCCGCAGCACTGAAAGAGGCCTTTCCTGAGGTTTACACCCATGCGGTCACGAAGCTTGAGGGGGGCAATCCACAGGATGTGCTGACCGCGCCCCTTGCCTTCCTCAATGAGGTCGATGCGTTGAAGACCGTTCTGCGCGCAACCACGCTCGGCGACGGCAGCCGCCATGAGAATTCCGCCGAACACAGCTGGCACATCATGCTTTACGCTTGGGTACTGGCGCAACACAGCCACGCGCCGGTGGATATGGCCAAAGTGCTGCAGATGCTGATGCTGCATGACATTGTCGAAATTGATGCAGGCGATGTGCCGATCCATTCGACCCTGTCGGAGGCTGATCACGCTGCCATCGCTGCTAGTGAACAGGCCGCTGCAGAACGGATCTTCGCCCTTCTGCCAGAAGATCAGGGCCAGGCCTTCCGCAGCATCTGGGAGGAGTTCGAAGCCGCAGAGAGCGCCGAAGCGGTCTATGCCAAGGCCATTGATCGCGTGCAGCCGGTCTTGCTGAACCTGATGTCCGGCGGCGGCAGCTGGCGAGAGTATAACGTCACTCTGGCTCAACTGGAGGCGCGTGTTGGCCAGAAAGTCGCCCGCGGCGCACCTGCTGTCTGGGAGTATGTCCGGGCCACTGTTGCCCCTTGGTTTGCCGAAAACACCAGCGCCTGATCCAAGCGCTGCGTGGGCAGGCAGATCCCCACTGGAAGTCTGAACATGCCGCTTCACTATCTCTATCTGGTCCTTGCGGTTGCCGCAGAAACCATTGGCACCACCGCCTTGCAGGCCAGCCAGCAATTCACCCGGCTTGGCCCGTCACTGCTCGTAGTGGTTGGCTATGGGTTGGCGTTTTACCTCATGGCGCTCACCCTGCGGCACATGCCTGTGGGGATCGTCTATGCGATCTGGTCCGGCCTTGGCATTTTCCTCATCGCGATCATTGGCTGGGTTGTATTCGGACAACGGCTTGATCTGCCTGCTGTTCTGGGATTGTTGCTGATCCTGGCCGGCATCCTGGTGATCCATTTGTTTTCTAACACCACCGGACATTGACAGCGATCATCACGTCCTCACGTATGGCCAGCCAAACGCCACAACACGGGTTCGATTGGGGCCACGCGGGCAAAAAGATGTATTTCCTCTGGCCTTTGGTGGCCTATCACGCTATGCGCGCGTCAACTTCCTTACAAAGGCTGACGTCATGGACCTGCGCAACATTGCGATCATTGCTCACGTGGACCACGGGAAAACCACCCTGGTTGACGAGCTTCTGAAACAATCCGGCGCCTTCCGCGAAAACCAGGCTGTGGCGGAACGCGCCATGGACAGCAACGATCTGGAACGCGAGCGGGGCATCACAATTCTGGCCAAGGCCACTTCGGTGGAGTGGAACGGCACCCGGATCAATATCGTCGACACCCCCGGCCACGCCGATTTCGGCGGCGAGGTTGAGCGGATCCTGTCGATGGTGGACGGTGTTGTCCTGCTGGTAGACGCCGCAGAAGGCCCGATGCCACAGACCAAATTCGTGACCTCCAAGGCGCTGGCACTGGGTCTGCGCCCGATTGTGGTCGTGAACAAGGTCGACAAACCCGATGGTGAGCCAGATCGCGCGCTGGACCAGTGTTTTGACCTCTTCGCGAACCTCGGCGCCGATGATGATCAGCTGGACTTCCCGTCCATGTATGCGTCCGGTCGCTCCGGTTGGGCTGATATGGAACTGGACGGCCCGCGCAAGGATCTCTCCGCCCTGTTCGACCTCATTGTGGAACACGTCCCTGCGCCAAAGCAGATCGAGCACAAAGACGAGCCGTTCCGCATGCTCGCCACCACACTGGGCGCCGACCCTTTCATGGGTCGCATCCTGACCGGCCGTGTTGAATCCGGTACGCTGAAGGCAGGTGACAACCTCAAAGCGCTGAGCCGTGAAGGCGATCTGATCGAGAACTTCCGCTGCACCAAGGTTCTGGCCTTCCGTGGTCTTGGCCAGCAGGCCATCGACGTCGCCGAGGCCGGTGATATCGTCTCCATCGCGGGAATGACCAAGGCAACCGTGGCGGATTCGCTGGTAGATACCTCAGTCAGTGAAGCCCTGCCCGCGCAGCCGATTGATCCGCCCACCATCACCGTCACTTTTGGCATCAATGACAGCCCGCTGGCTGGTCGCGATGGCAAGAAGGTTCAGTCCCGCGTCATTCGCGATCGTCTGATGAAGGAAGCCGAATCCAACGTCGCGATTCAGATCTCCGACACCCCCGGCGGCGAGGCCTTTGAGGTTGCCGGTCGCGGCGAACTCCAGATGGGTGTTCTGATCGAGAACATGCGCCGCGAAGGATTCGAACTGTCGATCTCCCGTCCGCAGGTGCTGTTCAAAGAAGAAGACGGCGTCCGCATGGAGCCGGTTGAGGAAGCCACCATCGACGTCGATGATGAATATTCCGGCGTCGTCATCGAGAAGCTGACCGGTCACCGCAAGGGTGAGCTGGTCGAGATGAAACCGGCAGGCGTTGGCAAGACCCGCATCATCGCGCATGTCCCCTCCCGTGGCCTGATCGGCTATCACGGGGAGTTCCTGACCGACACCCGAGGCACTGGCGTTCTGAACCGCGTGTTCCACGGCTGGACCCCGCACAAAGGCTCCATTCCTGGACGTCGCGCGGGTGTTCTGATTTCCATGGAAAACGGCACCTCGGTGGCCTATGCCCTGTGGAACCTGGAAGAACGCGGCAAGATGATGATCGGCGCGCAGGAAGACGTCTACACCGGCATGATCATTGGCGAGCACAGCCGCGACAATGATCTTGAGGTGAACCCGCTGAAAGGCAAGAAACTGACCAACGTTCGTGCCTCCGGCACCGACGATGCGGTGCGTCTGACAACGCCGATGAAGCTCTCTCTGGAAGAGGCGATTGCCTATATCGACGATGACGAGCTGGTGGAGGTGACCCCGAACTCCGTGCGTCTGCGCAAGCGCTACCTCGACCCGCATGAGCGCAAGCGGATGGCCCGCGCCAACGCTTAAGATACAGTCGATACAGAAAATATCAGAGGCCGCCCAGAATTCAGGGCGGCCTTTTTGCTATCCGTTTGCCGCGTGCTACCCTGCGAGAAACAGGGGTTCATCCAAGGGAAAGACAGCATGCGCAAACTACAGGTTCAGGGCGTTCACCATATCACCTTGACCGGTGCCGACCGGCAGACGTCAATCGATTTCTGGGAGGGCGTGCTGGGCATGCCGTTCATCTTCGACCAGCCCAATCTTGACGACCCGGACGAAGGCCATCTCTACTTCGATCCCGGCGATGGCCGCCTGATCACCGTCTTCACCAATGAGACCCGCACGGCTGACCGTCGTCGCACGCCGATGGACCCTGGCTGTGTCCATCATCTGGCCTTCAACGTCTCAAAGGCCACTTTTGCCCAGGCCGTTGAACGGCTCAACGAGCGCGGCATCGGACATTCCGGTCCGAAGGATCGCGGCTTTATGGATTCGATCTACTTCAAGGATCCGATGGGGTTGCTGATCGAACTCGCCTGCTACAAATTTGAACCCCCGATGGGGTGCTCCCATGCGGATGTGATGATCACCGCACATAAGATCCGGGTTGCTGCCGGAGACTATAACATTCAGGAAAAACACCTGGCCGACGCGATAGAGCAGCTGGTTGAACGGCGGCAACAGACCCTGTCTGAGGATCGCACACCCCGCAATCCCTATTGAGAGACCTGCTACACTGCCAACAACGCTTTGAAAAATGAAAAAGAGCGGCCAAAGGCCGCTCTCATCACATCTGCAAGAGGCCGATCAGTGCTTACTCGCTGATCTCAACCACCATCAACTCCCGCTCGGAGGCGTCACGGGCATGGCTCAGCGCCTCTTGGTATTCGGGGCTGTTATAGCACTCCACCGCGGCATCGACGCTGGGGAATTTTGCCACGACATTGCGCGGACGTTCCTTGCCTTCCAGCTGCACAAACCGGCCGCCACGGGCGATGAACTGACCGCCATGTTTGGCAACCGCCGGGCCGGCCAATTCAGCGTATTTGCCGTAAGCGTCTGCGTCGGTGACGGTGACATGTGCAATCCAGAGTGCTGGCATCGGGGACGTTCCTTTGTCTGACGATCTTTCCGGTAGGTTACGGGAATTGCCGGAAAGACCAAGTCATTTTTGATCAGATGATCAAACAGATGTGTTACCCAGCCAACAGGGCCTCAGCTGCCTTGATCGCCTCCTCGGCGCCAGCGAAGTCCTTGCCGCCGCCCTGCGCCATATCAGGACGACCACCGCCGCCTTTGCCGCCGACCGCCGGTACGGCTGCCTTCAAGACATCAACCGCAGACACTTCTGCCGTCAGATCATCCGTGACACCTGCGGCCACCGCCACCTTGCCGCCATCATTGGCGATCAGCAGGATCACACCGGAGCCGATTTTCTGCTTATGGGCATCAATCAATCCGCGCAGATCCTTGCCCGAAACACCTTCCAGCGCCTGACCGAGGAAGGTCTTGCCACCAATTTCTTTGGTCTCGGATCCGCCACCAGCGCCGCCGCCCATGGCAACCTGCTGTTTCAGCTGCGACACCTCGTTCTGCAGCGCCTTGCGTTCATCCATCAGCGCCTTGAGACGGTCCATGACCTCCTCCGGCTGTGCCTTGAGACTATTGGCAACCTCCGCCATCCGCAGGGCCTCGCGGTCCAGATGAGCAAAGGCTTCTGCGCCGGTTAGTGCCTCGATCCGACGCACCCCAGCAGAGGAGGCACTATCACTCAGGATCACAAAGGTGCCGATGTCCCCGGTTTGGCGCACATGAGTGCCGCCGCACAGCTCGATCGAATAAGTGGTGCCATCCTGTCCCTTGCCGGTGTCGGCCTCACCCATGGAGACGACGCGCACCTCATCGCCGTATTTCTCACCAAACAGCGCCTGCGCGCCCAGGGCGCGAGCATCATCCGGCGTCATAATGCGGGTTTCGACGGCAGTGTTCTGGCGAATAAACCGGTTCACATCAACGGCTACCCGGCGCAGTTCTTCCGCGCTCAACGCCTTGTTGTGGCTGAAGTCGAACCGCAGCCGGTCATCCGCATTGAGCGAACCGCGCTGCGCCACATGATCCCCCAGCGCCTCGCGCAGGGCCTCATGCAGCAGGTGCGTGGCCGAATGGTTGGCGCGAATGGCGCTACGGCGGATGTGATCGACCTCCAACTGGGCTGCGGCACCTTTGGTGATCAGGCCGCTTTCGACCTTGCCAAAGTGAATGAACACGCCAGCGGCTTTCTTGGTGTCCGTCACCCGAACCACGCCACCCTCGACACGGATCTCACCGCTGTCGCCGACCTGGCCACCGGACTCCGCATAGAACGGCGTCTGGTTCAGAACCACCTGCACGTCAGTGCCGGCCCCGGCTTCGGCAACCTGAGCGCCATCGACCACAAGCGCCATGATCTGACCTTCAGCTGCCTCGGTCTCATAGCCAAGGAAATCAGTGGTGCCCGCCTGATCGGCAATATCAAACCAGATGGTGCTATCCGCAGATTCACCCGACCCGGACCATGCCGCCCGCGCCTTGGCCTTCTGCTCCGCCATAGCGCTGTCAAACCCGTCGGTGTCCACGGTCCGGCCCTTTTCGCGCAAGGCGTCCTGGGTCAGATCCAGCGGGAAGCCGAAAGTGTCATACAGTTTGAACGCCGCAGCACCGGGCAGCGGTGCGCCCTCATCCAGACCGGCCAGCTCGTCATCCAGCAGTTTCAGGCCACGATCCAGCGTCTGCTTGAAACGGGTTTCTTCCTGATGCAGCGTCTCTTCGATCATCGGCTGTGCGCGCCCCAGTTCGGGATAGGCTGCCCCCATCTGCTGCACCAGCGCCGGGACCAGACGGTGCATCACCGGATCCTTGGCACCCAGCAAATGCGCATGACGCATCGCGCGGCGCATAATGCGGCGCAGCACATAGCCGCGCCCATCGTTTGACGGCATCACACCATCGGCCATCAGGAAGGATGTCGACCGCAGGTGGTCCGCAATCACCCGGTGGTGGACGTTCTGATCCCCATAGGGATCCACATTGGTCACATCGGCCGAGGCTTCGATCAGCGCCTTGAACAGGTCGGTGTCGTAGTTGTCATGGCTGCCCTGCAACAGTGCGCCGATCCGTTCCAGCCCCATGCCAGTGTCGATCGACTGCATGTCGAGCGCCTTCATCGTGCCGTCTTCGAATTGCTCGTTCTGCATGAAGACGACATTCCAGATCTCGATGAACCGGTCACCATCTTCATCAGCGCTGCCCGGAGGGCCACCCCAGATGTGATCGCCGTGATCATAGAAAATCTCGGTGCAGGGCCCACAGGGACCAGTCGGCCCCATCTGCCAGAAATTGTCGGAGGTATCGATGCGAATGATCCGATCTTCCGGCACGCCGACCTTCTTCCAGATCTCGAACGCCTCGTCATCGGTGTGATACACCGTGGTCAGCAGACGGTTCTTGTCGATGCCAAATTCCTTGGTGATCAGCTCCCAAGCAAAGGTGATTGCCTCTTCCTTGAAGTAGTCGCCAAAGGAGAAATTCCCCAGCATTTCAAAGAACGTATGGTGACGCGCGGTGTAGCCGACATTGTCGAGGTCGTTGTGCTTGCCGCCTGCCCGCACACATTTCTGCGAGGTCGTCGCGCGTTTGTAGTCGCGGGTTTCAACCCCGGTAAAACAGTTTTTGAACTGAACCATGCCAGAGTTGGCAAACATCAGGGTCGGGTCATTGCGCGGCACCAGCGGGCTGGAGGACACGACCTCGTGCCCCTGCTTGGCAAAGTAGTTCAGAAAGGTAGAGCGGATATCATTGAGCGTCGGCATAATCGGGATCTCTCGGCTGGCTGTCTCAGCGGTTCGGGAAGATGTATCCGCCCCCAGAGAGCCTGTCCAGCGCTGCGGTGCGGAAAGCCGACATGAAAAAGGGCGCGGAGAGGTCCGCGCCCTGTTTTGATCAGATTCTTCCGGCGTCATCTGTGCTTATGAACGGGCGCTGCCGCATCCATGGCACGTGACCGGGCGACCTGCGCCCCTGTCGTCAGGCTTCCAGGATGTCATCATCCGCACCTTCCGGCCGGTCAAACTCAAGCCCATGAGCCGCGCGGATCTTATCTTCAATATCATAGGCGATATGGGCGTTTTCGCGCAGATAGGTTTTGGCGTTTTCACGCCCCTGCCCGATACGCTCATCCCCGTAGGAGAACCAGGCCCCGGATTTTGCGACAACACCTGCGGCCACACCCAGATCCAGCAGTTCGCCCATCTTGGAGATGCCTTCACCATACATGATGTCGAATTCCACCTGTTTGAACGGTGGGGCCACCTTGTTCTTCACGACCTTCACGCGGGTTGCGTTGCCGACAACCTCATCCCGGTCCTTGATCGCACCAATGCGGCGGATATCCAGACGGACAGAGGAGTAGAATTTCAACGCGTTGCCGCCTGTTGTGGTTTCGGGCGAGCCGAACATGACGCCAATCTTCATCCGGATCTGGTTGATGAAAATCACCATGCAGTTGGAACGGCTGATGGAGCCAGTCAGTTTGCGCATGGCCTGGCTCATCAAACGGGCCTGCACGCCGACATTGCTGTCGCCCATGTCGCCTTCCAGCTCCGACTTTGGTGTGAGGGCTGCAACGGAGTCCACGATCACCATATTCACTGCGCCGGAGCGCACCAGCGTATCGGTGATCTCCAGCGCCTGCTCACCGGTATCGGGCTGTGAAATCAGCAGCTCGTCCAGATCGACACCCAGCTTGGCCGCATATTGCGGATCAAGCGCATGTTCCGCATCCACAAAGGCGCAAACGCCACCTTTCTTCTGCTGCTCTGCAATACAATGCAGAGTCAGCGTGGTCTTGCCCGAGCTTTCAGGGCCGTAGATTTCGACGATCCGCCCCATCGGCAAACCGCCGATGCCAAGGGCAATATCCAGCCCCAACGATCCGGTCGACGACGCCTCGATCTCGTTCAGGGGGTTGCCGTCGCCGAGCTTCATAATGGAGCCCTTGCCGAACTGCCGCTCAATCTGCGCCAGAGCGCTATCAAGCGCCTTTTGTTTGTCGCCGCTCTTCTTATTGTCTTTCATGGTCAAAAGATCCGCCATAGTCCCTTGTCCCTTTCTATGTGTCACACCCGCGAGCGGGCGGCAATCACTGCTTTGTTCGCCTCTTGTTCTATATGAGATCAAAAGGAGAACATTGCAATGAAAATCTGACGTGGCCACTCCTGCCCTGATCTGGTGGCCAAGAGGGTTAAGAGAGTGTTATCCAAGGAAGACCCTTCGTCTTAGCCGCGGATTTTTCACGCTATGCTGATCTTTTTCAAGGAACGACTGGCACTGCTGAGCGTGCCCAAAACCGGCACCACGGCCTATCAGGCGGCGCTGAGCGCCCGCGCCGATATGGTCTTTGCCAACCCGCCACAGCTGAAACACGCCCCGGTCTACCGCTACAATCGCTGGATTCGCCCGATGCTGGCCAAGGTTTGCGATGCCGAAATGGAGCTGGTTGCGGTCATGCGTGAACCGGTCAGTTGGCTGGGCAGTTGGTATCGGTTCCGGCAGCGCGACGATCTGCGCGGCCATGCCAACAGTACGCTGGGGATCAGCTTTGACGATTTTCTGCGGGATGCCTGCAAAGGAAAGCCGCCGCGTCACGCCGATGTCGGCAGTCAGGCCAAATTTCTGGAAGCCCAGCCCAATGGCTGCGCCGTCAGTCATTTCTTCCGCTACGAGGACCCAGACGCGCTCCATGGGTTTCTTCAGGACCGGCTCCAGACCGACATCAACCTGCCCCGGCTGAATGTCAGCCCGCCGGGCGATCTGGCCCCCAGCGGTGCTGCGCTAGAGGTTGTCAGACGCAAGCGGGCGGATGAGTTCGCACTTTATGCCAGTCTGAGCTGACACGTTCAGAATTGCCATCACACGGGCCACAGGAACAACCGCTCCAAGTCCAGTGAAGCCGCTTAGTGCAGCTGTTCGTGAACGGTTTCTGTCAACTGGTTGAGCGAGAAGGGTTTTGGCAGGAACACCGAATTCGGGACCGATGGCTCGGCCTCGCCAAAGGCACCTTCGGCATAGCCGGAGACAAAGACCACGCGGGTATCCGGACGCGTCTTCAATGCCTCACGCACCCAGCTGGGCCCGTCCATGCCGGGCATCACCACATCCGTGACGAAGACATCGACGGTAAGACCCGGATCTTCCAGGGTGCGCAATGCGTCCTCGGCAGATTCCGCCTCAAGCACCGTATAGCCGCGCATCCGCAGCGCGCGGGACGCAAAGGCCCGTACGGGCGCTTCGTCCTCCACCAGGAGAACAACCCCTTCGCCGTGCTGGGCGGCGACCGGTTTTGCGGTGGTATCTACAGTGATCGCAGCAGCGGCTTCCGCCTCCACCTGCGTGTTCACTGGGAAGAACAGGGTGAACTGAGTGCCCTGATCTTTGATCGAGTCGACGAAGATATAGCCGCCCGTCTGCTTGATGATGCCATAGGCTGTCGAAAGACCAAGGCCAGTGCCCTCACCCGTCCGCTTGGTGGTGTAGAACGGTTCAAACACCTTCTGTAGCTTGTCCGGGGATATGCCGACGCCTTCATCAGAAACCTTGACCGTAACCCAGTCGCCCGCAGGTACCACCGCACGGTTGCGTTCCAATGGTTGATCCAGCACCACGGCCTCTGTCTCGATCCGGATCTCGCCGCCCTGTGGCATCGCATCGCGCGCATTCACCACCAGATTCATCAGCACCTGTTCCAGCTGACGTTTGTCTGCCCGGATCGACCGCATCACGGGATCATGGCTCAGCGTCAGCGTTACTTTCTCCCCGACCAGTCGGTTCAACAGATGGGTGAGGTCAGACAGGGTGTCGCGCACATCCAGAACTTCAGGCTGCAAGGTCTGCTTGCGGGAGAATGCCAGCAGCTGACTGACAAGAGCCGCCGCGCGGTTGGCGTTCTCATGGATCTGGATCAGATCGCCGAAGTCCTGATCGCCCTGATCATGACGCAACAGCAGCAGATCGCAATGCCCGGAAATGGCCGTCAGAAGGTTGTTAAAATCATGCGCCACGCCGCCCGCCAGCTGACCAATCGCCTGCATCTTCTGGCTCTGCACAAATTGCGCCTCAAGCGTCTTCAGTTCGGTCGCATCGTTCAGCACCGCGATGAGGACGGTTTCGCCCTCCTCGATGACCCGGGTCAAGGTCACCTGCACAAACACTTCCTTGTCACGGCGCGTCAGACGCAGGAACTCGGACTTGTGCGAGGCTTGGCCGTCTGCGGTGTCGCGCAGCCAGTCCGACATCGGACGGCCAAGACCATCCATCAGCTGGCCGATATTCAGATTGCCGCAGGAGCTGATGCCCAGCAGGTGCATCCCCATCTTATTGGCCGAGATCAGCGCCCCCTTCGGATCAACCTTCACAAATGGCACCGGCAGGCTCTCGAGAGAGGCCTGTCCAACCGAGGTTTCGCTATCATCCAACTGCAGGAAATACAGCTCGCTGCGCCCCTGACTCCGGTTCTTCTCGCATACCAGAACCTCAATAAGCCCAGTTTTGGTGCTCATGGTGTTGATCTGTCCGGACAGCACCGGCAACGATGTAAATAGGCGGTCGGTGGACTTCACCCGTTCGCCGATCACCCCGCGGGCCGCCTCGTTCATGAACAGGACTGCCCCGGTGCGCCCAACCGTCAGCATCGGAATTGGCACCGCATCGGCGCCACGGCTGGTGGTGGGGCGATCCGTGATCTCCTCCACCCGCCACAAAAAGCTACCGCCCTGCATCTGATGGACCGCCAGCCGTACATGGCCACGGCGGGTCACGATATCTTCGCGCGCAGCCCCATCAACACGGGCGCGACTTTGCAGGCGGAACAGAACCGCAGAGGGATTGGCAAGGATCGAACGCAACGTGCCGGCAAGCGTCTCGGTATCGGCATCGGCAAACCGCTTCAGCGCGGCCCCGTTGGAGGCATGGATCATCCCATCATCATCACAGACGAAGGTCGCGGTCGCGTCCTTCTCGATGAACCCGGTGAGCAGCGCTGCCGCCATTGAGCGCGCCCGCAACCGCGTGCGCGCCTGCACCAGCATCATCAGCGCGACGGCAATCAGCGTCAGGCCAACCGTCACAAGCCCGCGCGTGATCCATTCTGGCGTCTGGAGCAGCCAAGGCGCAGTGATGACCATGGCCGACAATAGCAAAACCGCCGCCAGGCGAGCATGTTCCGGCGTGTAGACGCGCAACTGGGGAACGGGTGAAGCATGGCGACCGTTCATTGCGGCTCCCTCGATGAAATTTATGTGCTTATATCGAGACGAATTAGGTTAAAACTGCGTTAAGACCGCAGGTTCCGAATTGCCTTAGTGTCGATCAACCGTCGCTGAAATGGGACAGAACGGCAACATAGAAACCATCGGTTCCGTCCTGGACCTGCCAGCCGTGATCCCGTTGCAACTGCCAATCGGGGTTTCGATCCAGGAACGCTGCGACCTGGTCGCCATTTTCTGCGTCCAGCATGGAGCAGGTCGCATAGGCTAGCGTTCCGCCAGGGGCCACCAGCTGGCTGGCGTCGTGCAGGATCTGCGTCTGCGTCTGGCACAGCTCATCCAGCCGCGCCTGCGTCAGGCGCCATTTGCCTTCGGGTGCGCGCCGCCAGGAGCCAGAGCCGGAACAGGGCGCGTCACACAGAACCAGATCAAAGGGTGCCTTGGCAGCGACATCATCGGGGGCCAGCACTGTGATGGCGGCCCCGGCCCGATCTGCGCGTGCAGGCAGGTCTTTCATCCGTTGCGGCGCGATATCATGGGCAAAAACTGAAAGCTTGGCGCGCGCCGCGATGGCGAGGCTCTTACCACCGCCACCGGCACAGTAATCAAGCACCCGCTGGCCATCAGCCAGGGGCAGCGCCTCGATCACCGCCTGGCTGGCAGCGTCCTGCAATTCGACCAATCCGGTCAGATAGGCGGAACTGTTGCGCAGCTTGCGCGCCCCTTCCGTCACCGACAAAGCCGTGTCTGCTGCGGGGTGCGTCTCGGCAAGGATCCCCTCCTCGGCCAGCGCGCGCATCGCTGCGTCACGATCAGTTTTGCGCCGGTTGACGCGCAGATGCACTGGCGCGCGTTGCTGCAACGCGCGCGCGGCCGCCTCAGCCGCATCGCCAAGGCTGGCCGCAAAAGCAGGCCAGAGCCAGTCCGGAATATCAAGCGCCTCCGCCTGCTGCATCTGAGACGCGGCGCTGATTGCGGTCTCCTCAGCCTCCTCAAGCGGCGCAGGTGCGTGGCCCACTCCAGTGAAGATCTCGCCTATATCAGCGCCTTCTGCCCGCAACGCCCCCAAGATCAACTGCCGACCCGTTGTATTGGCATCCGAGATCTCCCCCGCGCCACCGCCGCCGCCAAGGGCCGCATAGGAGCGCAAGCATCGCAGAGCATCAAAGACGTGATCGCGCACCGCTGCGCGGTCTTTGGATCCGGCAAAACGGCTGCGCCGCGCCCAAGCTGTCAGTGCTTTTTCCGCAGGCTCTCCGGTCAGGATCTGATCGAGGATTTCGATAGCGGCCTGACGGCGGGCAGCCGGGGTCATACCCCGGCCTCATGGCGATGCGTCACAGTCATCCGGCAGCGCTCCTGTGTTTAGCCGATACGGTAATTCGGGCTTTCGCGGGTGATCTGCACGTCATGCACGTGGCTTTCTTTCAGGCCAGCGCCGGTGATGCGAACAAATTCGCAGTTTTTGCGCATCTCATCCACGGTTGCACAGCCGGTATAGCCCATAGCCGCGCGCAGACCGCCCACCAGCTGGTGGATCACCGCGCCAGCCGAGCCTTTGTAGGCGACCTGACCTTCGATCCCCTCGGGCACCAGTTTGTCGCTGGCCGCGTCTTTCTGGAAATAGCGGTCTGCGGAACCGCGCGCCATTGCGCCCAGCGATCCCATGCCGCGATAGGATTTAAACGAACGCCCCTGATAGAGGATCACCTCGCCCGGGCTTTCGTCGGTACCTGCAATCATCGAGCCAACCATGGCACAGGACGCGCCTGCCGCGATGGCCTTGGCAAAATCGCCGGAAAATTTGATGCCACCGTCCGCGATAATCGGAATATCGCCAGCAGCGCCGGCACAATCCATGATCGCCGTCAGCTGCGGCACACCCACACCCGCCACCATACGGGTGGTGCAGATGGAGCCCGGACCGATGCCGACCTTCACCGCATCGGCACCGGCATCAATCAACGCGCTGGTCGCTGCTGCGGTTGCGACATTGCCCGCCACAACCTGCACACCTGAGGACAGCGCCTTGATGCGTTTCACGGCCTCGATCACGCCTTCGGAATGACCGTGGGCGGTGTCCACGACGACAATATCAACACCGGCATCAATCAGCGCCTCGGAACGGGCAAAGCCGCTGTCGCCAACAGAGCTGGCAGCCGCCACGCGCAGGCGTCCCAGATCATCCTTGCAGGCGGTGGGGTTCAAAACCGCCTGTTCGGTGTCTTTCAGCGTCAACAGGCCTGTCAGTTTCCCGTCACCATCGGTCACCAGCAGCTTTTCAATGCGGCGCGCCTTCATCATCGACTTGGCCTCTTCCAGCTCAGCCGGTTCATGCAGCAGCGCGAGATTGTCGGAGGTCATCATCACCGAGACCGGCGTGTTGTCATCGGTGGCAAAGCGCATGTCGCGGTTGGTCACGATGCCAACCACGCGCCCGTCGTTATCGACAACGGGGAAGCCGGTGACGCGGTAGCGCTCCTGCAGGGCCTTGGCATCGGCCAGGGTCTGATCTGCGGTCAGGGTGATCGGGTTGTAGACAATGCCGCTCTCAAAGCGTTTGACCCGGCGCACCTGACGGGCCTGCTCTTCCAGATCCAGGTTCTTGTGAATGACACCCATGCCGCCGGCCTGCGCCATAGCGATGGCCATCCGCGATTCCGTCACCGTATCCATCGCCGAGCTGAGCAAAGGAATGTTCAGAGAGATGCCACCCGTGACGCGCGTGCGCGTGTCAGCCGTGTTCGGCAGAACGCTAGACGCAGCCGGAACCAGAAGAACATCATCGAATGTGAGAGCCTCACGAATCTGCATTTGTCATCCCCATGCATAACCCCGTTTGGCGATGACCCTATGGCACAGAAGCCGAAGGGGGAAAAGAGGTGGCGCCGGAAAAACGGGAGAATTGCGACGGTTTCTCAACCGGTGATGTGATGACCGCTGCCCCGCCTGCGACACTGGCCATGGACACCACGGCTGACAGCCTGCTCACCAAGACCGGGCTGATCTGCATCAAGGCAGGCTGCGGAGCATTCCGCCACCAAGAAACCGCGAACAGATCAGATAGGAGCCTCGCCATGATCCGTCCCCTCAGCGATATTGTTGTCCTCGACCTCACCCATGTGCTGGCAGGGCCCTATGCCTCCATGACGCTGCGCGATCTGGGCGCACGGGTGATCAAGGTGGAACGGCCGGGTCTTGGCGATGACACCCGTGCCTTTCCCCCCTTCAAAGACGGCGACAGCGCCTATTTTGCCACCATCAACCACGGGAAAGAGAGCATCGCTCTGGATCTGCGCGCCGAAGAGGATCGCGGCACCTTCGAACAGCTGCTGACGCAGGCTGATGTCATCCTGGAGAATTTTCGCCCCGGCGTGATGGAGCGGCTGGGGTACGGTTGGGAGGCCTTGCATGCCCGTTTCCCTAAACTCGTCTATGGTGCGGTCTCCGGCTTTGGTCACACCGGACCAGACCGGTTGCGCCCTGCTTATGACATGGTGGTGCAGGCCCGTGGCGGGGTGATGTCAATTACAGGCGAACGCGACCGCGAGCCGGTGCGCGTCGGCGCCTCCATCGGCGATCTCGCAGCGGGCATGTTCCTGTGTCAGGGTGTTTTGGCGGCGCTCTATGCTGTGCAAGGGGGCGCGCCTGGTCAAAAGGTGGATATCGCCATGCTCGACAGCCAGCTTGCGCTGTTGGAACACGCGGTGGCGATCACCTCGGTAACGGGCGAACCTCCACGCCCGTCAGGGGCGCGCCACCCGTCGATCACCCCGTTTGAGACGTTCCACGCCAGCGACGCATTGTTTGTGATCGCCGCCGGCAATGACGCGCTGTTTGCGACGTTGTGTACCGCGCTGGACCTGCCGCTGGCCACGGATGCGCGCTTTGCCAGCAATCAGGCGCGCTGCGAAAACGCCCGCCTTCTCAAACGGTTGATTGAGGCTGTGACGCTGGACCAGCCCGCATCCTATTGGATTGACCGGCTGCAGCGCGCCGGTGTGCCGACCGGTCCGATCCAGTCCGTCGCCGAGGTGATGCAGGATCCCCAGATCCTCGCCCGCAATATGCTGGTGGATGTCTGTGACCACGACGGCGCGCCACGGTTCAAGGCGGCGGGCAACCCGGTCAAACTCTCCGCGCTGCCTGATGAGACCACGCGCCCGCCTGCGCCGATGCTTGACGAACACCGTGGCCAGATCCTGCATTGGCTGGGCGACATCGCGTCAAGATCACCCGACAACAACACCTGAGGCGGCTTGATTTTTGTCATCAATCCGCCAGCCGCAGCGGTCTTTTCCCAAAACCGCCCAGAAATGACGCCACGAGACCGCAAAATGACGCGCGCCGCCTTTCCTCCCGCAAAAAACGCCATATGCTCCGCCCAAACCGCGCAAGCAAGATAGGTACAGGCATGGCAAACGATCCCGCCCCCGAGATCTCGACCGAGACCGCAACTGATCCCGCATCGCATCCGCTGGTGGTCTTTACCCCGTCCGGCAAGCGTGGCCGGTTTCCGATTGGCACGCCAGTTCTGACAGCAGCCCGCCAGCTGGGGGTCGATCTGGATTCCGTCTGCGGCGGGCGGGGCATCTGTTCGAAATGTCAGATCACGCCATCTTATGGTGAGTTCTCCAAACATGGCGTAACCGTCGCCGATGACGCCCTGACCGAATGGAACAAGGTCGAACAGCGCTACAAGGACAAACGCGGCCTGATCGACGGGCGGCGCCTGGGGTGTCAGGCGCAGGTTCAGGGCGATGTGGTGATCGACGTGCCACCGGAAAGCCAGGTCCACCGTCAGGTGGTCCGCAAACGCGCCGAAGCGCGCGACATCACCATGAACCCCTCCACCCGCCTTTATTATGTCGAGGTGGAAGAACCCGACATGCACAAACCCACAGGCGATATGGAGCGGCTGATCGAGGCGCTGGATGCGCAGTGGGATCTGAAGGGTGTCAAAACCGATTTGCACATCCTGAGCGTGCTGCAACCAGCCCTGCGCAAGGGCGGCTGGAACGTCACCGTCGCCGTGCATCTGGGCGATGAAAATCACCCGCCCAAGATCATGCACATCTGGCCGGGGTTCTACGAGGGCTCGATCTATGGTCTGGCGGTTGACCTCGGCTCCACCACCATCGCCGCGCATCTGTGCGACCTGAAAACCGGCGAGGTCGTCGCCTCCTCCGGCATCATGAACCCGCAGATCCGCTTTGGCGAAGATCTGATGAGCCGGGTTTCCTATTCGATGATGAACAAGGGCGGCGATCAGGAGATGACCCGCGCGGTACGCGAGGGCATGAACGCGCTGTTTACCCAGATCGCGTCTGAGGCGGAAATCGACAAGGCGCTGATCGTGGACGCGGTGTTCGTCTGCAACCCGGTGATGCACCATCTGTTCCTTGGCATTGATCCGTTTGAACTGGGTCAGGCGCCCTTCGCGCTGGCGACCTCCAATGCGCTGGCACTGCGCGCCGTAGAGCTGGACCTGAATATTCATCCAGCCGCCCGTGTCTACCTGCTGCCCTGCATTGCCGGCCATGTGGGGGCCGACGCCGCCGCAGTGGCACTGTCGGAAGCGCCCGACAAATCAGAAGATCTGGTGCTGGTCGTGGATGTGGGCACAAATGCGGAAATCCTGCTGGGCAACAAAGACAAGGTGCTGGCCTGTTCATCCCCCACCGGCCCCGCGTTTGAGGGCGCGCAGATCTCCAGCGGTCAACGGGCGGCCCCCGGTGCCATTGAACGGGTTGAGATCAACCCGGAGACCAAGGAGCCGCGCTTCCGGGTGATCGGCTCCGACATCTGGTCGGATGAGGACGGTTTTGCCACCGCAGTCGCCACCACCGGCATCACCGGTATCTGTGGCTCCGGCATTATCGAGGCGATTGCAGAGATGCGGCTTGCTGGTGTGCTGGATGCCTCCGGTCTGATTGGCTCAGCCGAACAGACCGGCAGTGCGCGTTGCATCCAGGACGGGCGCACCAATGCCTATCTGCTTTGGGACGGCTCTGCCGAGGGCGGCCCGACCATCACAGTGACCAACCCCGATATCCGCGCGATCCAGATGGCAAAGGCGGCGCTCTACTCCGGCGCACGTCTCCTTATGGACAAATTCGGCATCGATACCGTTGATCGGGTGGTGCTGGCGGGCGCATTCGGTGCGCATATTTCCGCAAAACACGCGATGGTCCTTGGGATGATCCCGGATTGTCCACTGGACAAGGTGACCAGCGCGGGCAATGCCGCAGGCACCGGTGCCCGTATTGCGCTGCTCAACACAAAGGCCCGCACCGAGATTGAGGCCACCGTCCAGCGGATCGAAAAGATCGAAACCGCAGTGGAGTCACGGTTTCAGGAGCATTTCGTCAATGCCTCTGCCATCCCGAACTCCGCCGAACCCTTCCCGATCCTGAACAGCATCGTCACCCTGCCGGAGGCGAATTTCAACACCGGAGGTGGCGACGGCAATGAGGACGGCGGACGCCGTCGTCGGCGGCGGCGCGGATAAGGCATTTTTGCCGGTCGCGGGGGTGGTTGGGCGCTTGACCCTCCCCCGCGAAACCGGTAATCACCCCTTATTGGCGCGGGTATGGTGAAAAGGTATCACGGCAGCTTCCCAAGCTTTAGTTACGAGTTCGATTCTCGTTACCCGCTCCAAAATCCCTCACATTAAGACAGCCTCGCAGTTCACTGGATTTTCAGTGGTATTTTGCATTCACGGCATGTTGCGAATGTCCCTTATAAGACATCCTGTAGCGGCGTGCTGACTTGCACCTTGGTGCCAATCTCGCTAGCGACTTCCGCATGGATCTGATCTTTCACACCCCGCTCAGCCCGGATGCTCAACGCCACCACGGTCTCAAAAGCCCGCAGCCGCTGGCAATGGCAGATCGGGTGCGGTTTTCCGAGCTGGATATTCTGCATCACGTAAACAACAAGGCCTATCTGAGCTGGTTTGAGACCCTGCGCGTGGCCTACTATGATCGGTTTTTCGCCCCCCATTTCAACGGGATGCCTGCCCCTCGCAATGTGCTGCGCAACGCAAATGTGCATTACATGAAAGAGATGGTGCTGGACGAGGACTATATCACCACGGCCCGCGTCGTGTCCTTCCGCCGGACCTCATACGTGATGGAACAGCAGATCTGGTCTGGTGATCTGCGTGCAACGATGACCGGTATCATGGTTCTCCGCACACCAGATGGGCAATCGGGCTATCCGCTGCCAGACAGCCTCCGCACCGCCCTGATCGAGCGGGACGGCGCTGTTTCAGAGGGTTAAGTGGCGGATCTCAACCCTCAACACTTTACCTGATCTAGGGCGCCCAATGCACTGTCATTTCTGACAAAACTGCCTGAATTGGCGCCTCTCCCGGCGGCAAGGATTTGGCGGTTTCAAGCGCCTCCCGCTTTGCCTCCCCGTAAATCACCAGATGTTTGGCAATCGCCGCATCCAATACCCGCGCCGATAGGCTGACACGCGGTTCCGGCTGGCTGTCGGGCCGCATCACCGCCAACACCGGCGCATCTGGCGCCAGTGCCTCGCTCAGCCCGCGCACGCCGGGAAACAGAGAGGCCGTGTGCATGTCTTCGCCCATCCCCAACAGGACAACAGAAAGCGGCAGATCCGGCTCAATCTGGCTTTCGACCTCAGCCAGCACATCCTCTGGCGCCCGCGCAGGCACATGAAACGGCACGAAGGTCGCGGATGCCGCCCGATTGACCAGCAGACGCTCGCGGATCATGCGCGCATTGGAACGTGCGCTGTCGGCGGGCACCCAGCGTTCATCCGTCGCCATCAGGCGCACCCGCGCCCAGTCGATATCCGCGGCGCAGAGATCGTCAAAAATCGGCGCGGGGGTGGTGCCGCCTGCGACGGCAAAGGACGCGCTGTCATGATGCAAAAGATGGGTCTTCAGATCACCAGCCAGTTGATTGGCCACGTCAATCGCCAGCATATCCCGATCTGCATATTCGATAATATTCATGGGTTGATCCCCCGCCATTCCCGTTCATCGCGCCGCATCAGGAGATCCGCATCTCCCGGTCCGGTGCTACCGCTATCATAGGGTTTTGGCACATCTCCGCGCGATGTCCAGCCCGCAATGATGGGATCCGTCCAGGCCCAGGCGGCTTCCACCTCATCACCGCGCATGAACAGCGTCTGATTGCCCCGGATCACATCGGTGATCAGCCGCTCATAAGCATCGGGCGCGCCGTCGATATCCGCCCCCAGCGCCTGGGCAAAGCTCATATCCAGCGGCACATCGATCAGCCGCATACCGCCGGGTCCAGGCTCCTTGATGGTCACCTTGAGGGTGATGCCCTCATTCGGTTGCAGACGAATGGTCAGCAGATTGGCGTGGCGTCCGGCATCGGCGCCAAAAATCGAATGGGGCGCGTCCTTGAAGAACACATTGATCACAGAGGAGCGCGCCACCAGCCGCTTGCCCGTGCGCAGATAAAACGGCGTGCCCGCCCATCGCCAATTGCTGATATGGGCCTTCAGCGCCACATAGCTTTCGGTGGTGGAGCGCGGATCCCCCACGGTTTCACGGTAAGATTGGTCGTCGTCGCGCCCTGCCCCGTCCTCAGCCGACGTGTATTGACCGCGCACAATATGGTGGGGTTCCACCGGCTCCAGCGCCCGGATTACCTTCAGCTTTTCGTCGCGCACGGCATCGGGATCGAATTTTGCCGGGGGCTCCATGGCAATCAGGCACAGCAGCTGCATCAGGTGATTTTGCATCATGTCCCGCATCGCACCGGATTTGTCATAATACGACGCTCTACCGTCAACACCGACCGATTCAGCGACGGTAATTTGAATATGATCCACATACTGACTGTTCCAGAGGGGCTCAAACAGCATATTGCCAAACCGGATCGCCATCAGGTTCTGCACCGTTTCCTTGCCCAGATAGTGATCAATCCTGTAGATCTGACTTTCATCGAAGTGGCCCGCCAGAGTGCGATTGAGCGCTTTTGCTGAGGCCAGATCATGACCGAAGGGTTTTTCTACCACAATCCGGGTTTGCTCATCCGCCAGCTGATGCGTCCAGATCTGCTCCGCCAGCGGCGCAAACAGCGCCGGGCCGACTGAAAAATAAAATACCCGCACTCGATTCGAACTTCGCAGACCAAGCATTTGTTTCAGCGCCGCCCAGCCATCGCGCGCCTCCGCATCAATCGCCAAATACTCCAGCCGCGCCAGAAACCGCTCAAGCTCCTCACCGCGCGCAGCAATCTCCGCACCGCTCAGCTCATTGTGCAAAGACGCGCGGATCAGATCGCGATAGCCATCGCTGCCAAGCGCCCTCCGCGCCGCGCCCACAATCCGCGCATCCTGCGGCAATTGGCCTGCACAATGGCGCCGGAACAGCGCAGGCAGGATTTTGCGCCGCGCCAGATCCCCCGTGCCGCCAAATATCACAAGATCGAAGGCCTGAACCGGAATAACTCGGGAAACCATATTGCGCTTTCTCTCAACCAGGGGGGCACATTCCAACTTGAGGCGCATCAAACACGTCCCACAGGCCAGCACCTGTCACCGCAGCACCGGCTTGCACAACGCAAAAGCCACTGCCATCGGGTCCATTCGGCGCCAGTATAAGCAGTTGCCTCAGAAAGAAAACAGATCTCCGCGCATGGTCGTCGCGACGCGCAGCCGAGCCCCGCGCACCCGAAGCGCCACGGATCTCACTTATAGCCCGGACTGGCCATTTAGCGGCACGATCAGTGCATATGCAGCACACCCTTCACGTTGCGCCACTCGCCGGGGCTGATCATTTTGCGATGGGTAAATCGAACCGAATGCAGCGGGCCGTCAATCTCACGGTTCCAGAATTCGATGAACTCAAACAATCGCGGATGGTCTGGCGCCAGATCATATTCCTGCCAGACGAAAGTGTTCAGAACATGGGTGTGATCCGGCATGTGATAGGTCATCTCAGCCGTGGTCAGACCGTAGCCCTTCAGCATCAATTCAGTTTCGCGTGTCTCCATTTCAGGTCTCCCTTACGGATCCCCCCAAAGTAGCTTACCACGGAAAGGGTTAATTCCGAACAAATACAGCCCATTGGCAGAAAACCTCCAACGCGGGGGCGCTCCGCCGCCCTGCTTGCTTGCGCCTTATATGCCCTGTCTGTTATGGTGCAGACACAATATATAGACCCAATAATAACAACGGGCAGCCAACGTGAACGATACGCCGGAAACTCCTGAAAACATGGACGAAAATAAACCTGAACGGCCCCAATATGACGGCCCAACGGTGTCCATCGAATCCGAGATGCGCACATCGTATCTCGACTATGCGATGTCGGTTATTGTCAGCCGCGCCATTCCTGACCTGCGTGACGGGTTGAAACCGGTTCATCGCCGGATTCTCTACGCCATGCATGAGGTCGGCAATTCGCATGACAAACCCTACCGCAAATCGGCGCGCCCGGTTGGCGATGTCATGGGTAAATACCACCCCCATGGCGACTCCGCGATTTATGACGCCTTGGTGCGGATGGCGCAGGATTTCTCCATGTCACTGCCGCTTCTCGACGGTCAGGGCAACTTTGGGTCCATGGATGGCGATAACCCAGCCGCCATGCGCTATACCGAAGTGCGGATGGACAAACCCGCCGCCTCAATCCTGGCTGACATTGAAAAAGACACGGTCGATTTTCAGGACAACTACGATGGCAAGGACCGTGAACCGACGGTTCTGCCCGCGCGGTTCCCCAACATGCTGGTCAATGGCGCTGGTGGTATCGCGGTTGGTATGGCCACCAATATCCCGCCCCACAACCTGGGCGAAGTGATTGATGCCACGCTCGCGCTGATCGAAGACCCGGATCTGACCAGTGAACAGCTGATCGACTTTGTTCCCGGCCCGGACTTTCCGACCGGCGGCGTGATGCTGGGTCGGTCCGGCGCGCGTAAGGCCTATCTGGAAGGGCGCGGCAGCGTCGTCATTCGCGCCAAGACCCGCGTTGAGGAAATTCGCAAGGACCGCTACGCCATCGTGGTCGAGGAGATCCCGTATCAGGTCAACAAGGCCGCGATGATCGAAAAGATCGCCGAACAGGTGCGCGAGAAAAAGATCGAGGGTGTCAGCCACGTTCAGGATGAATCCGATCGCAACGGCGTGCGGGTTGTTGTCGAGCTGAAACGCGATGCCACGGCTGAGGTGGTGCTGAACCAGCTCTATCGTTTCTCGCCCATGCAGACCCACTTTGGCTGCAACATGCTGGCTCTGAATGGCGGTCGGCCCGAACAGCTGACCCTGCGCCGGTTCCTTACCTCTTTCCTTGATTTCCGCGAAGACGTGATTGCGCGGCGCACCGCCTATGATCTGCGCAAGGCGCGGGAACGCAGCCATATTCTGTGCGGTTTGGCCGTCGCGGTTTCTAATGTGGACGAAGTGGTCGCAACCATCCGCGCCTCTGCGGATGCAGCCGAAGCGCGACAGAAGCTGATGACCCGGCGCTGGCCCGCGGTCGACATCGCACCTTATATCCGCCTGATTGACGATCCGACCCACACCATGAATGACGACGGCACCTATAATCTCTCCGAGATTCAGGCCCGCGCCATTCTGGAACTGCGTCTGCAACGTCTCACCCAGATTGGTGTCAAAGAAGTCACGGATGAGCTGGAAGAACTGGCTGGCAAGATCAAGGAATACCTTGAGATCCTGTCCTCGCGTGAGCGGATCCTTGGCATCATCTCGGATGAGCTGCGCGAAGTGCGTGATAATTTCGCCGTGCCCCGTCGCACCCAGATCGTCGACTGGTCCGGCGATATGGAAGATGAAGACCTGATCGAGCGCGAAGACATGGTCGTGACGATCACCAGCGGCGGCTATATCAAGCGGACCCCTCTGGCCGACTTCCGGGCGCAGAAGCGTGGCGGCAAGGGGCTGTCGGGTATGCAGACCAAGGAAGAGGATGTTGTCACCAACCTCTTTGTGGCCAATACCCATACCCAGCTGTTGTTCTTCACCACTGACGGGATGGTCTACAAGCTGAAGACCTGGCGCCTGCCGCAAGGTGGCCGCACGTCGAAGGGTAAGGCGATTGTCAACATTCTGCCGATCCCGCCGGGCGTCTCCATCGCGGCGATCATGCCGGTCGATGTGCCAGACGACGAATGGGAAAACCTACAGGTGGTCTTTGCCACCTCGGGCGGGGACGTGCGTCGCAACCGCCTGTCGGATTTCACCAATGTGCGCCGCAACGGCAAAATCGCGATGAAGCTGCCGGAGGATGGCTCGGTCAGGTTGGTCAACGCGCGCATCTGCTCCGAGGATGATGACGTGATGCTGGTGACCAATTCCGGGCGGGCAATCCGCTTCCGCTCCACCGACGTCCGCGTCTTCAACTCCCGTGAATCGACCGGGGTGCGTGGGATCCGACTGGTAAGCGATGGGGATGAGGTCGTCTCGATGTCGGTGATCCGCCACTTCAGCGCAGAACCCTGGGAGCGCAATGCCTTCATTAAACGGTTCCGCTCCGAATTTGGCGGCGAGGTTGCCGAAGACGAAAATGGTGAGGAAACCGAAGGTTCACTCTCCGAGGAGCGCTATCAGGAAATGCTGGCGGCCAATGATCTCTTGGTGACCATCAACCGCTCTGGTGTGGGCAATCTGACCTCCGCGCATGACTACCGTGTCAGCGGGCGTGGCGGTCAGGGTGTTGGTGCCATGAAAGGCGGCGCCATCGTCGCGACCTTCCCGGTCGAGCTTGAAGACCAGATCATGCTGGCAACGTCCAAAGGCCAGTCGATCCGCTGTCCGGTCAACGGCATCTCGTTCCGCTCCCGCAGCGCCGGTGGCGTACGGGTGTTCAACACGGCCAAGGGAGAAGAGGTCGTCTCGGTTGCCTGGATCGCGGAACGCGACGACGAAGATGCAGAGGTCCCGACATCTGAGGGGGCCAGCGAAGCTGCTGAGGCAACCTGATCTCACCCCTGTTATTGCGCCATGACGTCACTAAAATGCCGCCCTTCGGGGCGGCGTTTTTCGTTAATCGAAACCTAAGCAGTTTCTGTCAGCCTCCCAGCGATACACGCCATCGCCAAGGGAGGCCTGACATGAACCTCTATCACTGCTCGATCGATTTGCATCACGAGGCGAAGGCGATTGCCTTTGCCAATGCCGTGGACCAATGGATGTCCTATCTGCGTGAGCGGGATGTCATTCAGGGCTGGCGCTTGCTGCGCCGTAAACTGAACCTGGCCAGCGACAATCACCGGGATTTTCTGCTGGAAATCGAATTCGCGAATATGACCCAGCTGGATCAGGCGTTTCGGGTGCTGGGTGAAATGGACGAGAATGTCGAGCGGCTCTATGCCAATGTGAATGCGCTGATTGCCTCTGCTGACTTCGGCCTGTACCGCCCCTTCCCCGATCCTGAACGCGCCGAGCGTATGGCGCTGATCTGAACGGACCTGCGCCAGCGAGACGCGCGCGGCACCGGAACGGAAAAACCCCCGCCAGTGACTGACGGGGGCTTCGTTGATTGTGCAGCGTGTCGCTTTACAGCTCGTAAAGCGCGCCGAACTTCTCTTCCAGATAGCTGAGCAGCGGCTCCGGGCTGGGCGCCATGCCTGCGGCATGGGTGATGGTCTCAACCGGGCTGCGCAGCCCGCCATGGGTTTGCAGATTATCGCGCAGCCAGCTGGTTGCGGCGACCGTATCCCCCGCCGCCAGTTGCTTATCCAGATCCGGCACCGCCTGACGCAGCGTTTGATAGAGACAACCCGCATAGACATTGCCCAGCGAATAGGTCGGGAAATAGCCAAACAGCCCCACCGACCAATGCACGTCCTGAAGGCAACCATTGGAGGGTTTATCAACGTCATAGCCGAAATCAGCGGCGAAACGGTCATTCCAGGCCGCCTCCAGATCCTGCACCTGCAAATCACCGGACATCAGCGCGCGCTCCAGATCAAAGCGCATCATCACATGCAGGTTATACTGCAACTCATCGGCCTCAGTCCGGATGTAGCCGTTGTGAACCGCGTTCACGGCCGCATAGAACGCATCGGCATCTGCAATGCCAAAGTCACCGAACTGCGGCACCATTTGATCAAACAACCAGCCGGTAAAGGCACGGCTGCGGCCCAGTTGGTTCTCATAGCTCCGGCTTTGGCTTTCATGCACACCCATGGAAACACCACGCCCCAGTGGGGTCAGCAGATAGGCCTGATCAATGTTCTGCTCATAGGCAGCGTGGCCGACCTCGTGAATGGTGGAGTAGAAACAATTGAAGGGATCATCGTCGCTGGTCCGCGTGGTCACACGCACATCCAGACCGCTTCCGGAACAGAAAGGATGCACTGCCTTGTCGACCCGACCATGGCGCATCTGGTAGCCGAAGGTCTCCGCCAGCGTCGTGGTCAACGCCATCTGCTTGTCGGCATCGAAATGCCCGCTGACGCCCTTCGGCGCGGGTTTGTCCAAAACGCGCGCCCGCAGATCAACCAGACGCGGGCGCATGGCATCAAACAGAGCTGCAATCTCGGCAGCGGTGGTGCCATGTTCATAGTCAGCGATCATCGCGTCATAGACATCGCCCCCGGCAGCCAAGGCCTGCCCCTCTTCGCGTTTCAGTGCGACCACTTCCTCCAGCACCGGCAGGAAGGCTGCGACGTCCTCAGCCGCCCGAGCGGCGGCCCATTTTCCCTGTGCCTCGGAGGTGACGCGGGCGATGCGTTTCGCCAGATCGCCAGGCACCTTGACGGCACGCTCATGACTGCGACGGATCTCGCGCAGCTGCGCCGCACCCACCTCATCCGGGGCCTCAGCCCGTGCCAGCCAGTCAGCGACCTGCGGATCGGAGCGCCGGGCATGTAGAACCGCCTCAATCGCGGCCATTTCTTCGCCCCGCTGGGGGGCGGCACCGCGGGGCATCATGGTCTCCTGATCCCAGCCCAATCGGCCCGCAATCTGGCCAAGCGCCTGGGTGTCCCGCTCATAGGCCATCAAGTCGTCAAATGCGCTCATTCTCAGTGATCCTTAATCGAAGTTGCAATGGGATAACCCGACAGATACCGCGCCCTGAGGATCAGGACCCAGAGGCAGACAGCCATCAGCTGATGCAGGATCGCGATCTGCCAGGGCGCCGCATAGAGCACGGTGACAATACCGAGGACCATTTGCAACAACAGCGCGGCAAAGACCGCGTTAAAGGCAAAGCGCGTGCGCAGGTGGGCGCTGTTGCGCCCGCGCAACCATACCACCACGCCAAAGGCCAACAGGAGATAACCGCTGATCCGGTGAATGAACTGCACAAGGCCTGGGTTTTCAAAGAAATTGGTCCAGAGCGGCTGCAGCATAAACGGCTCAGGCGGCAGGATCTGCCCGCCCATCAAGGGCCAGTCGGTGTAGGACCGCCCCGCGTCGATGCCCGCAACCAGCGCGCCAAGGATGATCTGCAAAAAGCTGAAGTGCAGCAGGCCGGTTGCGAGACCAAACAGCTTGGTCTCCTTGGCCCGGCGCGCCTGCATCAGATCGCGCTCTTCGCGCCCCAGTAGAAACATATACCAAGCGATGAAGCCCAGAATGACAAAGGCCAACCCCAGATGCGTCGCCAAGCGGTAAGACGCGACCGAGGTCATGCCCTCGCCCTGCGTTACACCGGAGGCCACCATCCACCATCCGATCGCGCCCTGAACAGCGCCCAGAAGGCCGGGCAGTGCCAGCCGTCCGGCCCAACCAACCGGGATCTGCCGTGTAACCGCAAAGCCAAGGAACCCCAGCGCCCAGACCAGGCCAATCACCCGGCCCAACTGGCGATGGCCCCATTCCCACCAATAGATTTCTTTGAAATCCGCCAGCTGCATCCATTGGTTCTCAATGCGCCACTGATCGATTTCCTTGTATTTGTCGAATTCCGCCTGCCAGTCTGCCTCGCTCAGCGGTGGCATGGCACCGGTCACAGGCCGCCATTCGGTGATCGACAGCCCACTGTCGGTCAGCCGGGTCAACCCGCCGACAACAATCATCGTCACCACCAGCGCAAACAGCACTGCCAGCCACGCCCGAATTGCGCCTCTTGCGCCGCGGCGGGTGCGATCAATACCGCCGGGTGTCGCCTGTCGGCGTTCTTGCGGCTCGTTGCCAGAGACCTCTTCGAAAATGCTGCGCTTGCTCATGCTTGCCTCTTCCAATTTCCCGTCAAGCTAGGCCGCATGTTCGGCCCCGTCCAGTGGGCGACTGTGGTGCAAATTCGCCCGAAGTCGCGTCTCAGTCGCGTTTTTCTTTCCAGCGGACCATCTGTCGCATGACACCATGCAGCATCTGAACGTCTGCACGGGTCAGCGGCATCCGGCTGAACATGTTGCGGAACACTGTTTTCATGCTGGGCGCCTTATCCGGCGGAAAGAAGAACCCGGCCTCATCCAACCGGTCCTCATAGTGGTTAACCAGCGCATCAACATCCGCGTGGCTGGCCCAGTCGGATTTGCCAAGATCGGTCACGACGGGCGCGACCTCAGCCATCTGACGCCGCCATTCATAGGCCGTCAGCAATACGCATTGGCCAAGGTTGAGCGACGCAAACTCGGGATTCACGGGGACCGAGATAATAGCGTTTGCGCGGGCGATGTCCTCATTCTCCAGACCTGCTCGTTCAGGGCCGAACATCACCGCCACTTTTTCCCCTGTCGCAATTTTCTCTGCGGCCAGTTTCATCGCGGCTTCCGGGCTGTAAACAGGTTTCGTCAGCTCGCGCGGGCGCGCGGTGGTGGCAAAGACGAAATCGTAATCCTCTAGGGCGCCTGCCAGTTCCTCTGCCAGCCGCGCCTCATCCAGCAACCGCCCCGCGCCTGAGGCCATAGCAACGGCCTTGGGGTTGGGCCAGCCATCGCGCGGCGCCACGATGCGCATCCGGTCCAGCCCAAAGTTCCACATCGCGCGGGCGGCGGCGCCGATATTCTCGCCCATCTGCGGGCGCACGAGGACAAAAGCGGGTTGAGGGGTGTCGCTGGGCATCCGTTTCTCCAAAAAAGCTGCACTGCTGTAGTCGGCACAGGCGTGATGGGCAAGGCCGCGCGGGGCGACTTCTGCGGGAAACCCGCTATATTCCTGATATATCAGCGCTGCATCACACGGAAATATCCCACTTGGGATGTCGCCAAATCCTTGCGTCCAGTGGCAGATGCGCTAAACACCGACAACCACTGAACAGGAGCCCTCCCCATGGACAGCCCCGCTGACGCCCCCGAAACGCCGCAGATCTATCTGACGACGCCCCCCAGTTTTGAGCTTGGTCGCTTTCCCGACCAACTGGCGCGGGTGTTGGATTCGGTGGACATTGCCTGCGTCCGTCTTGAGCTGGCCAGCCGCGATGAGGATACGCTGAGCCGGGCGGGTGATGCCCTGCGCGCTGTGGCCCATGCCCGCGATGTGGCCATCGTGATTGCCGACCATCAGATCCTGGCAGAGCGTCTGGGCCTTGACGGGGTGCATCTGTCGGACGCCGCCCGTCCCATTCGCGCGGCACGCAAGGCGCTTGGCGCCGACGCGATTGTTGGCAGTTTCTGCGCGGCGTCACGCCACGATGGTCTGACCGCCGCCGAAGCCGGTGCCGATTATGTCAGTTTCGGCCCGGTTGGGACCTCCGGTCTGGGCGATGGCAATCAGGCCCAGAAAGAGCTCTTTGAGTGGTGGTCCCAGATGATCGAAGTGCCCGTGGTGGCAGAGGGCGGCCTCACACCTGAGCTGGTCCGCGATCTGACGCCTTATACGGATTTCTTCGGCATCGGAGATGAGATCTGGCGCGAAGAGGATCCGCTCATGAGCCTGCGCAGCTTGCTGGCGGCGATGGAGGGCTAAAAAAGGCCCACACCGGTCGCATGTCGCTAAAGACACGACCAAGACAGCACATCTGACCGGCGTCCCGTCCGGTCAGAGGAAGAGCCGCTCCACGCACCAGTAGCCACCGATCAGCGCAATGGTGAAACTGGCCGGGATGGCGACCCGGCCCCGATATTTCGGATGCCGCCAGAACCAGAACCCGAGGAGCGCATAAGCCGCCCCCACAACGGTCAGCTGCCCCAGTTCGACGCCAACATTGAAGCCCAGCAACGCAGGCAGGAACTGCGCATCCGGCAGGCCAAACTCGCCCAACACCGAGGCGAACCCCAGCCCGTGCAGCAACCCGAAGCCAAAGATCACCAGCGTTCGCCAGCTGTGCAGTTTCCGGGCAAAGATGTTCTCCACCGCGACGAATACAATTGATCCGGCAATCAGAGGTTCCACAATGGCAGGATTGATCTGCACCAACCCCAGAGCGCCAAGCGCCAGGGTGATGGTATGTGCCACCGTGAAGGCGCTGATCTGCCAGATCAGAGGCCGCAGCCGGGTGCTGAAGAAGAATAAGCCCAGCACAAACAGGATATGATCCAGCCCCTTTGGCAGGATATGGGTGTACCCCACGGGGATATAGTCGATAAACGCCTCACTCGGCGTCTGCGCCAGCCCGCCAGACAGGGGAATGGTCGGGGTGGTTTCCCCGCCCTGCAGATAGCCGGTGTAGGGACCTTCGACACCGTTTTGGCGCAGAACCACACCGCCCGACCCTTTTGGCCAGCCCAGTTTCAGCCCCCGCGCGCCGTCCGGGATTTCGCCCGAAAGCCGCAGCAAGGTACTGCGCGGCAGGGCCATGTCCCCCGGCTCCGGGATCTCAATCGCGGTTACCTCCATCGCGATAGCGCCGCGTGCCTCCACCTGAAGGCTCTGCAACCAATCTTCGGCAAAAAGCTGCACCATCGGCGCCAGCTCATCCGGGCCGAGCGCGCGCAGGTCGTCATAGTCCTGCGCCTGATCAGCCGTGTCAGTATCGGACATGCCATCCAGATCAATACCCGCCACAAATGCCTCGGCGTTGATCCGCAGATCCATGGCCAGCTGATCACCGGAAATCTCAAAATCCGCAATCGTCGGCGTGACTTCATGGGCGAAACCGCTAGAGTGTGAGACGCTCCAGAAGAGCAGGACCAGCAGCAGACGCCTCAGGTGATGCCGCCAGCGGATCAGCCCTCTGCGCGGCATCTGCGCCGCGCTCTGCCAATGTCTGTAACCCACCGTCCCAGCCAGAGGTCTCATCTGCGCCATGCGTTTTGCCCGCCCTGTTGCTTTTATCCTGCTCGCGCTTGCCGCAAACACCGTCGGTCGCGCTGCCCTTGCCCACGAGTTTTGGATTGCGCCAGAAAAATATCAAGTAAAATTAGGCGCCTCGGTTCAGGCAGATCTGCGCAACGGGCAAGTGTTCAGCGGTGCGCGGCTGCCATATTTCGACCGAAACATCGCCCGCTTCGAGATCTGGGATCAGGCGGAGGCCCGCCCCTATAGCGGACGCATGGGCGACCTGCCTGCGCTTCAGCTGGAGCCGCCTGCAGAGGGGCTGCTGGTGGTGGCTCACGAGACCACACCGGACGATCTGACCTATGACAGCTGGGAGGATTTCGCAAAATTCGCGGCCCATAAGGACTTCACGGATATCGAGCAGCGCCACAGCGCCCGCAACCTGCCCCGCACAGGGTTTGCCGAGCGCTACACCCGCCACGCAAAATCACTGATCGCTGTTGGCAGTGGTGCGGGATCGGACCGCGCGATTGGCCTGCTCATTGAATTTGTCGCGTTGGCCAACCCCTACAGCGATGATCTGAGCGCCGGCCTGCCTGTCGAACTGCGGTTTCAGGACCGCCCACGCAGCCACGCTCAGGTTGAGGTCTTCGAACGAGCGCCGGATGACACTGTGTCGATCACATTGATCCGCACTGATGCAGATGGCCGCGCCGTGGTGTCTGTGAAATCAGGCCACGTCTATCTCCTGGATGCCGTGGTGCTGCGCCCATTGGATCCTGAGGCCACATCCGGGCATGATAGCGCGACCACAGGCAAGCCCGCGCCGGTCTGGCAGACGCACTGGGCTGCCCTGACTTTCGCCATTCTCTAGGTCTGTTGCCGCTTGCGGGGGGCGAAAAAACGCGGCAATACGGGATTTATGACACAGCCTCCGCATGTTCCCGCCTCGCATCAATCTGACGCCACGCCCCCATCCGGCGGCACTGCCTCGGCGCAGCCCGATATCCTCTGTATCGGATCAGTGCTCTGGGACATCATTGGACGGTGCACCGCGGAAATGCAGCGCGGGTCGGATATGCCGGGGCGGATCACCCGCCTGCCCGGCGGTGTTGCGATGAACATTGCGATGACCTTGGCCCGTTTTGGCCTGCGCCCGGCCCTCCTGAGCGCGATCGGTCGCGATCCTGAAGGGGATGAACTGGTCCATGCCTGCGCCCATCTTGGCCTGATCACGGACCACCTCTACCGCTCTGAGGATCTGCCCACCGATCGCTATATGGCAGTCGAGGGTGCCAATGGTCTGATTGCCGCCATCGCAGACGCCCATTCGCTGGAAGCCGCAGGTGCGAAGATCCTGCGCCCGCTGATTGATGGTGCCCTTGGCAGCGAGGATGCACCATACAGCGGCCCGGTGGCGCTGGACGGCAATCTGACCTTGTCGCTGCTGGATGATATCACCGCCAACCCGGCCTTTGCGAAAGCAGACCTGCGCGTCGCCCCTGCCTCACCCGGCAAGGCGGAGCGTCTGCGCCCGTTCCTGCTGCGCAGCTGTGGCACACTTTATGTGAACCTTGAGGAAGCGGGCCTGCTCTGTCAGGACGAATTCACCGACAGCCCCACCGCCGCTCGCGCCATGCTGGATCGCGGCGCCGCGCGGGTACTGGTCACCGATGGCGGCAGCACCGCCACCGAAGCGGACCACAATGGGCTGATCACCCAGGCCCCGCCGCGCGTGACCGTCGCGCGCGTGACGGGCGCTGGCGATACCTTCATGGCTGCACATATCGCAGCCGAGGCCCGCGGCGAAGACCGCGAAACCTCCCTTGCATCGGCGCTGAAGGCCGCTGCAACCTATGTTTCAGGAGAACCCCCCCTTTGATCAACATGACATTTTCCGCCGAAGTCGCAGCAGCCCGCGCCTCCGGCCAGGCCATCGTTGCGCTTGAAAGCACCATCATCACCCACGGGATGCCCTATCCCCAGAACGTAGAGGTGGCCGCACAGGTCGAGGATGATATCCGCGCCGCGGGTGCCGTTCCGGCCACCATGGCCGTAATCGACGGCGTGCTGCACATCGGGCTTGAGGCGGACCAACTGCAGGCGCTTGGCCAGGCCAAGAATGTCGCGAAGATTTCGCGTGCGGATATGCCCGCCTGTATCGCCACCGGCGGCACTGGCGCCACCACCGTTGCGGCGACCATGATCGCGGCCCGGCTGGCCGGGATCAGTGTTTTTGCCACTGGCGGCATCGGCGGCGTCCATAAGGGCGCAGAAACCAGCTTCGACATTTCTGCCGACCTTATGGAACTGGCGCAAACCCCGGTTACCGTGGTGGCCGCAGGCGCCAAGGCGATCCTAGATATTCCCAAAACGCTTGAGGTGCTGGAAACCCAAGGTGTGCCGGTCATCGCCTATGGGCAGGACAGCATTCCGGCGTTCTGGTCGGCGACCTCTGACTTGGCTGCCCCCCTGCGCATGGACAGCGCCGCAGAGATCGCCCGCGCCCATGCCACCCGTCAGGCTATGGAGCTGCCCGGCGGACAGCTGATCGCCAACCCGATCCCGGCAGGCGACCAGATCGCTGCCGAAGATCTGGCACCGGTTCTGGCGCAGGCCCAGTCCGAGGCGGATGCGCAAGGCGTCGCCGGCAAGGCGGTAACCCCCTTCCTGCTGCAACGCATCTTTGAGCTGACCGAGGGCCGGTCACTGACCGCCAATATTGCGCTTGTGCGCAACAATGCCCGGCTGGCCGCTGAAATCGCCAAGGAATTGGTCAACTTGAAGCAATAAAGGCTCTTTCTGCGCAGCTGCCCATTGCGGTTGCGCAGATCCCTGCCTAGCTTCCTTACGTTCCTCACCGGTGAAACGCACAGATGACCACGCCTTTTGACGACGAAAACACGCCCCGCCGCCCCGGCCTTTTTGCCCGGCTGCGGTCGTCCTTCTTTACCGGCATCGTGGTCATTGCACCGGTCGGGCTGACCATCTGGCTGTTGTGGACGGTGATGGGCTGGATTGACGGTGTGGTGCTGCCGCTGGTGCCGCATACCGTACGGCCCGAGCAATATATCGGGATCAACCTGCGTGGCGTCGGCCTGATCATCTTCCTGCTGTTCACAATTGTGGTGGGCTGGATCGCCAAGGGCATCATCGGCCGTTCACTCATCGGTTTTGCCGAAAGCCTGGTGGACCGCATGCCGGTGGTGCGCTCGATCTATTCGGGGATCAAACAGATCTCGGAAACCGTGTTTGCCCAGACCGAACGCAGCTTTGACACCGCCTGCCTGATCCAGTATCCGCGCCGTGGCATCTGGGCAATCGGCTTTGTCTCCACCACCGCCAAAGGTGAGGTGGCAGCGCGGGCCGAGACGGGTGGCAACCTCCTGTCGATTTTTGTGCCGACCACACCAAACCCGACATCAGGCTTTCTGCTGTTCTTTCCTGAGGAAGATGTGATCCCGCTGGACATGACTGTGGAAGAGGCTGCCAAACTGGTGATCTCCGCCGGACTTGTCTATCCCAACGCCAAGGACCCGACAAAACCTGCCGAGCTCGTTTCAGACTGAATTCCGGCGCCCTATCGGGGGCACCATCAGGCCGGGGTTCTGCGCTCAGCCAAACATCTCCGCCAGATCCACCGTTGACCGGAGGCCGATGGCGTCGCTGTCCTGCTCCAGAAACTGCTCCGCAGCTGCACGTCCGGCGGCTTTCAGCTTCGCCAGAATCTGTGGGATCGGGATCAGCTTGGTATTGACGGACAGCTCCCGCATCAGATCATCATCGGCGATCATATGCACCAACACCCGTTTCATCTCTCCCGCCTCCAGCTGCCCCTCCGCCAGCAATCGCTGAACGAAGGAAATCGCCCGCAGCTCTCGCAACAGAGATGAGTTGAAGCTGATTTCATTCACCCGGTTCTGGATCTGCTGCGGCGTGCGCGGCAGCTCATCGCGTTCCAGCGGGTTGATGCTGACAATCACCACGTCCGATGGCAATTCAGGCCGGTAAAGCGGAAACAGCGCCGGATTGCCGGTATAACCGCCATCCCAATAGGGCTCCAACCGTCCGGTCTTCGGGTCTTCAATCTCAATCGCCTGAAACAGGTTCGGCAGACAGGCTGAGGCCAGGATCGCGTCGGTCGTGACCTCCTCACCGGAAAACACCCGCACCTTGCCACTGCGTACCGATGTGGCGCAGATGAACAGCTGTGGCCCCTGATCTGCGCAAACCTCGGCAAAGTTGAAACCCTCCACCACGGGTCTGAGCGGATTGCGATAGAACGGCCCATAGCTATAGGGCGACAGGATCTGGCCCATGGCCTCACGCGGGGAAAACGGCGCGATCCAGTCCAATGCGCCCAGCAGCGGTGCTGCATCAAGCCCAGCCAGCCAATGGGCAAACCGCATGTCACCCACCGCCCCCATCCGGTGCCAGAGATGATCAAGACAGGCCCGCGCCCCTGCACGCCCTCCCTGAACCAGCCCGGATTTCAACGCCGCCCCGTTCAGGGCACCGGCAGAGGTCCCGGTGATCGCGGCGATCTCCAGATTCTCACACTCCAAGAGCCGGTCCAGAACACCCCAGGTAAACGCCCCATGCGCGCCGCCGCCCTGCAGGGCCAGATTGATCCGCTTTGTCACACTCTATCTCCTGACCGGCGGCGCAGATCGGGGCCTGCGCATTTCGCTTTTCACCTTTCCCAAAATACTCCGGGGGTGAATTGCCCCTGATGGGGCAAAAGGGGGCTGGCGCCCTCTCCACGTCTGCATCGCGACTACAGCGCGGTCCAGCCACCATCGACGCTCAGGGTGGTGCCTGTCATCTGCGCCGCCGCATCGGAACAGAGAAACACTGCCGTGCCGCCCAATTGTTCGACCGTTGCAAACTCGCGCGAGGGCTGGCGCTCCAGCATCACCTTCTTGATCACCTCTTCCCGGCCCATATTATATTTCTCCATCGTGTCGGGGATCTGCGCCTCCACCAGCGGGGTCAGCACATAGCCCGGACAGATGGCGTTTGCGGTGATCGGTTCCTCTGCGGTTTCCAGCGCCAGCGTCTTGGTCAGACCGACCACGCCATGTTTGGCGGCGACATAAGCCGACTTGTAGGGTGACGCCGTCAAACCATGCGCCGAGGCGATATTAACCACCCGGCCCCACCCTGCATTGCGCATCATCGGCAGGGCCGCGGCGGCGGTGTGAAAGGCCGACGACAGGTTGATGGCAAGGATGGCATTCCACTTGTCGACGGGAAATTCATCGACTGGCGCCACATGCTGAATACCCGCATTATTGATCAGTATATCGCAGCGGCCGGATTTGGTGATCAGGGCCCGACAGGCTTCCGCATCGGACATATCGGCCTGTATATAGCGTGCCTCAACACCGAATTCGGCGGCGATTTCGGCGGCCAGCGCATGGTCCTCGTCCCGGTCGGTGAACGAATTCAGAACCACATCTGCCCCGGCGCGCGCCATCTCCCGCGCAACCCCAAGACCGATCCCAGAATTCGATCCGGTAATCACCGCACATTTGCCGCTCAACGTCATCTTGCTCTTCCCTTCCCGTGCAAAACCTGATTGGTGCAACTGTGGCATGCTGCACCTGCAAAGGAAACGGCAATCACTGCGTGAAAGTTGCAAGAAACCGGTCAGAAAAATGCGCGTCCAGCAACCGGTGAGGCAGATCAGATGACAGCCGGATCCGCCCTCTGCGGTGTAACAGGCTGATGCAATTGGAAACCGCTAAGCCAAAAAAAACGCCCGCACGAAGCGGGCGTTAAGTTATTGAGGCAGGTTTCATACAGGCAAGAAACCTATCGAGCAGTGAGACCTTTATAAGCAATTTCCCCCGCTCATCCAAGCTAAAAGTTTGAATTGACCTGACAGCGCCGTTAGCGTTGGTGTTCATGAAAATAAGGCCAGAGCAGGATTGTTGCAAAAGTGCGTCCAGATTTTTTCTTTAGAGTTCGACCGGTCTTGGCCGGAATCATCCTCAGCGCAAGCGTTAATTTTGCACAAGCAGAATCAGCGCACGGCATAGCTATGTATGGGGACCCGGCATTACCACCGGATTTTGTGTCTTTACCCTATGCAAACGCTAATGCGCCCAAGGGCGGCAGGGTGGTCTTTGGCAACACCGGCGGCTTTGATACGTTGAACCCCTTCGCCGAGAAAGGCACCCCCCCTTGGCAGATGAGGTTCTGGGGATATGAGAGTCTGATGGGTCGATCCGCGGACGAGGCGTTCACGCTTTATGGGCTGCTCGCCGAATCGATTGAGGTGCCGGAGGATCGCGCATGGGTTGAATTCACACTGCGTCCGGAGGCCCGATTCTCCGATGGCTCACCAGTCACGGTCGCAGATGTCATCTGGTCTTATGAAACCCTCGGACAGGAGGGGCATATCCGCTATCGGCGGTTCTGGAACCAGATCGACAGCATCGAACAAACGGGCGCGCGCAGCCTGCGCATTACATTTAATGAGGACAATCGTGAACTGGCGCTCATCGCAGGTCTGCGTCCGATCCTGAAAAAGGGACAGTGGGAGGGCAAGGATTTTGCCGCCTCCGGTCTGGATGAGGCACCGATTGGCTCTGGTCCCTACACCGTCGCTGATTTCGAACCGGGCCGCTTCATCCGCTTTTCCCGCAACCCTGACTACTGGGGGCGCGATCTGCCGCTCAGACGCGGCACCAGTAACTTCGATGAGATCCGGCTGGATTTCTACGGCGACCAGACCGTTTTGCTGGAGGCCTTCAAGGCCGGGGAAATTTCTGCAATCCGCGAATTCAACGCCGCCAAATGGGACAAGGCCTATGATTTTCCTGCGGTGACATCCGGCGAGGTGATCAAGAGCGTCATCCCCAACGGCAAACCCTCCGGCATGACGGGTATCGCGATGAACACCCGCCGTGACCCATTGAACGATTGGCGGGTACGCGAGGCGCTGATCCAGGCGTTCAACTTCGAATATATGAACGAAACACTGACAGGTGGCAGCCAGCCGCGCATTTCGTCCTATTTCTCCAATTCCTATCTGGCCATGCAGCCCGGTCCCGCCGAGGGCAAAGTTCGCGCGCTGCTGACTCCATTTGCGGACAGCCTGCTCCCAGGCGTGCTGGACGGTTACAGCCTGCCCATCGGCGATGGCACTGAGCGCAATCGCAAGAACCTGCGTTCCGCGACAAAGCTCCTCGCGGAGGCCGGCTGGACCGTTCAGGACGGCATCATGCGCAACGCCGCTGGCAAGGCGCTGGAATTTCAAGTCCTGCTGACCCCCGGCAATCTGGGCGAGGGTGAGATGCGCTCGGTCGTGGAAATCTATGCCCGCGCTCTGGAACGCCTCGGCATCGCGCTCGAATCCGACATGGTGGACAGCGCCCAGTTTGTGCAGCGCCAGCAGGCATTTGACTACGACATGACCTTCTTCCGCCGCTCAATGTCGCTCAGCCCCGGCAACGAGCAATATCTATACTGGGGCAGCGCCGCTGCGCAGCAGCCGGGATCACGCAATCTGATCGGGATTGAGGATCCGGCGGTGGATGCAATGATCGACACCATGCTGACCTCCAAGAGCAAGGAGGATTTCACCGCCGCCGCCCGCGCGCTTGACCGTCTGCTGACAGCGGGACGCTATGTGATGCCGGTCTGGCAATACGCCGAAGCGCGCATTGCCCATCGCAAGGAGTTGAAATTCCCCGAGCAGCTGCCGGTCAGCGGCGATGGCATCGCCTATATGCCTGAAGTCTGGTGGTATCAGGCCGACTGACGCCAGGACCCGCGCCGACATCCCGGCCCGCTCCGACCTTTTCGGGGCGGGCCTTTTTATGGCCAGAACTTCTCGTTGACCCAACATATATAATTCTGTATTTCGTGAAATATGGAAATAGAGATCACATCGCAACTTTCGGCTTTGGCGCACCCAAATCGGCTGGCGCTGTTTCGCCTGCTGATGCGGCGCTATCCCGATGCTGTTCCGGCGGGTGAAATCGCCACCGCTTTGGCGCAGAAGGCCAACACCGTTTCCAGCTACCTCTCGACGCTCAGCTCCGCCGGTTTGATCCGCGCCGAACGGCAAGGCACCTCGCTGCTCTACCGGGCGCAGTTGGAGGGGCTGCGGAGCTTGTTCGACGATCTGTTGTCTGATTGCTGCTACAATCGACCTGATATCTGCCAGCCTGCCGTGGTTCAGCAACCCTTGGCGCCCTGCAGCGACCGTCCCTTGAACGTTCTGTTTCTCTGCACTGGCAACTCCGCCCGCTCCATCATGGCAGAGGCGATCCTGCAGAAGGAAGGCGACGGACGGTTCCGCGCCTATTCCGCAGGTAGCCGCCCCTCTCCCGCGCCGCGTCCGGAGGTTCTAGATCTGTTGCAGGAGAAAGGCCACGAAACCAATGGGCTTCGTTCCAAGGATCTCACCGCGTTTTCGGCCGGTGCTGCGCCGCAAATGGATTTCATCTTCACCGTCTGCGACCACGCCGCGAATGAAGACTGCCCCACTTGGCCCGGTCAGCCCATGAGCGCCCATTGGGGGCTCCCCGATCCCGTCAAAGCCACAGCACCTGATCTTGCATATCAGCAGACCTATGAGGCGCTGCGCAACCGCATCCGCAACTTCGCCACACTCCCCTTTGAAAGCCTCGACCGAATATCGCTACAGCACCAGCTGGATGACATCGGCCGTCTTACATCTTCTGCATAGCCATCAAACGAGTTCATCACATGAATATTCTGGTCCTCTGCACCGGCAACTCAGCGCGCTCTATCCTATTGGAAACCCTCCTGAACAGCCATGGCAACGGGCGCGTCAACGCCTATTCCGCAGGCTCCAGGCCGGCAGGGGCTGTTCACCCGCAGTCGCTCACGCTTCTGGCGGAGAAAGGCCATGACGCCAGCGCTGCTCGATCAAAAAGCTGGGATGAATTTGCCACCGAGGGCGCACCTCAGATGGATCTGGTGATCACCGTCTGTGCCTCCGCTGCGGGCGAGACCTGCCCGATCTGGCCCGGCACCCCGTTGCGCGCCCATTGGGGCGTCGAAGATCCGGCGGCAGCCGCGAAACCTGACTGGGATGCGGCCTTCCGCCTTGCCTATGATCGGCTGGAGCGACGCGCGCTGGCGTTTCTGGACCTGCCACTGGAAGACCTCGACACTGACACACTACGCCAAGACCTGATCCGCATCGGAGAGCTGCCATGACCATACAAAAACTGATCGCCGAAACGCTCGGCACCGGCTTTCTGCTGATCGGCGTTGTGGGGTCGGGGATCATGGCCGAAACCCTGTCGGGTGGAAACATCGGCTTGGCTTTGCTGGCCAACGCCGTAGCGACGGGCGCCATGCTCTATGTGATCATCACGACGCTGGGGCCGATTTCTGGCGCACATTTCAACCCGGCGGTCACGCTGGCCTTCGCGCTGCGCGGTGATCACAGCTGGGGGGCGGTGCCGCCCTATGTGGCCGCGCAGATCATTGGCGGCATCCTCGGCGTCTGGGCCAGCCATGTGATGTTTGATCTGACCATCCTGCAGACCTCTACTACCATGCATCGGACCGGGGGCGCCCAATGGTTCTCGGAAATCCTCGCAACCTTTGGTCTGTTGTTTGTGATCTTTGGGGGGCTGCGATCACGCCCCGATGCAGTGCCCGCCCTTGTCGCCTTCTATATCACCGGAGCCTACTGGTTCACTGCGTCGACCAGTTTTGCCAATCCGGCGGTGACCATTGCGCGCGGGTTCAGCGATACATTTGCAGGCATCTACCCCGGTCATATTCTGATGTTCATCGTCATGCAGTTTATCGGTGTTGGCCTCGCGCATCTGGTGCTGACCCGCCTGTTTCGGCCCGATTAACTGCGGCCCGGCCCAAAGCAAACCTCAGGTGAAACCCGGCCCCCGGATGCATTCGACAGGACGCGGACTTTCTTTTTTTGCAAAAAATGCTAGCATCAATACCCATTCGAAATTTTGACCCGGAGGGAGCCCCCCATGCCTGTTCAAACAGCCCGCGCCAGCTGGTTCGACAGGATGCCCCGTCTCAAACAACGGTTTCCGCATCTGCAGACCCGCTCGGCCCCATCCCTGTTCGACGATAAAGATAAGTTCGTCGCCTATTTGGCCCGCACCCATCACCTGACGCTGACAGAAGCGCGGGAGGAGGTGGATGATTTCCTCTACACCGAGAGCCTGCACCGGGAGTTGGACCATCAGCTGAACTGATCCGACCTGTCCGTACAGCGGCCATTCCCCGCTCGGGGGCGGCTTGGCTGTGGACACCTTAGGGCGGTGATCCGCATAGACCGGTCCCAACACAGGCCGTGATGTTGCGGCTGATCTGGGGCAGTCTGGCAGAGTGGCACCCCTTATGACAGGGACGTCACCCAGAGAATGGTTGCATCTTCATCGCTCAGCGAGATCACATTATGCCCCATGGCAGCGTCGTAATAGGCGCTGTCGCCACGCCGCATTTCGATCGGTTCGTAGAACTCAGTATAAAGCCGTACGACACCGGTCAGTACGTATAGGAATTCCTCACCGTCGTGGCGCACCCAGCCCTCGAACTCATCCATCGACCTGGACCGAACGCGGGCGCGATAAGGCAACATCTGTTTGCGTGTCAGGCTGTCGGCCAGCAGCTCATGCTCATAGGTTGCAGTGGCATGCGCAGAGCCTTGACCGGTCTTGGTCACCGTCAGACGACCATTCACCTGATCCCGTTGTGGCTGGGTAAACAGCTGCGGAACCGAGATCTGAAGCCCCACCGCCAACTTCTTCAACGCCTCGTAAGTCGGTGACATCTGGCCATTTTCGATCTTCGACAGGGTCGAACGCGCAAGGCCTGCCTGATTGGCGGCATGTTCCAGCGTCCAGTCCCGCGCCTTGCGCAACTCGCGCACCCGAGCGCCCAGATCCAGTGGCTCGGTTTCGGCAGCCTCACCCGATGCACGGGCAATAGTGATAAGCGATTTGGGATCACGAGAGGTCATGCTTTTTCCTATAGGGCGGGGCGCGCCATCTTGCAACGCGTGGTTTGCCAAGTTAGCCAATCGAGATGCAATCTGTGTTTGACAGCGGGCCTTTTGCGCCCTGCCCCGCGCCGTTCAATCTGGCCGACCACGTGCTCTACCAGCGCGCGGCGGCGCGTCCCGCAAAAGCAGATGCAGACGCGCTGCGCGTGCTGTCGCCGCAGTCTCAGCCCGACGCGGCCACATCAGATCAGTCGCAAGAGCCGTCGCCACAGATCTACACCTATGGGGACCTGCGCGCTGCGGTGCGTGGACTGGGCGCCGGACTGCTGGCCGAGGGGCTGTCTCCCGGCGACCGGGTGCTGTTGCGGCTGGGCAATACGCCGATCTTTCCGATTGCCTATCTGGCCGCCATCGCGGTCGGACTGGTGCCGGTTCCCACCTCCGCGCAGCTGACCGAGCCTGAGGTGGCACGCATCATAGATGACCTGTCGCCAGCTGCGATCCTGCGCGATCCGGGGATCGCCTCAGCACCGCACCCCTGCGAGATCAACCGCGACTCACTTGAGGCCATGCAGCGCGCCGCACCGCCTGAAAACCAGTTTCAGATGCAGCTCGGCGACCCTGATCGACCGGCCTATATCGTCTACACCTCCGGGACCGGCGGAAATCCGCGCGCGGTTGTGCATGCCCACCGGGCAATCTGGGCGCGCCAAATGATGATCCGTCACTGGTATGATCTGCGCCCCACAGATCGCCTCCTTCATGCCGGTGCGTTCAACTGGACCTTTACGCTGGGCACCGGGCTGATGGACCCGTGGAGCCTCGGGGCAACGGCACTCATCCCCGAAGATAGCACCCCAATCACCGCGTTGCCCGACCTCTTGCAGCAGCATGATGCCAGCCTCTTTGCCGCAGCGCCCGGCGTCTATCGCAAACTGCTGCAAAATGACCGGACGCTACATCTACCCGCCCTGCGCCACGGTCTCTGCGCCGGGGAGAAACTCTCCAGCCAGGTGTCACGGGATTGGCGGGCAGCCACCGGTACCGCGCTCTACGAGGCTTTTGGCATGTCGGAATGTTCCACCTTCATCTCCGCGGATCCGGCGCGCCACCGTGATCCTGCGCAGGTGGGCGACACACTGGGCTGGCCGCAACCGGGGCGCCGGATTGCCATTCTGGATCCAGCCGGGCAACCTCTGCCCCGCAACACCCCCGGCGTCATCGCCATTGATCGCCGCGATCCGGGGCTAATGCTCGGCTATCACAACGCCGCAGCCGCCACCGAGGATCGCTATCAGGGGGAGTGGTTCCTGACCGGCGATCTGGGCGCGATGACAGAAGACAATCAGATCCGCTATCTCGGCCGCACCGACGACATGATGAACGCAGGCGGCTATCGCGTCTCCCCGCTTGAGGTGGAAACAACGTTGGCAACCCACCACGATCTGGAGCAGGTGGCGGTCGCCTCTGTCGAGGTAAAACCCGATACCCACATCATTGTCGCGTTCTATACCAGTGCCAAAGACGTGACCGCTGAGGCGCTTTCGGCTTTTGCCAAGGACCGACTGGCGCGCTACAAACAGCCGCGCGCCTATCTGCGTCTCGACGCGCTGCCCAGCGGTGCCAATGGCAAACTGCTGCGTCGCGCCCTGCCCGATTGCTACATCCGACACCAAAGGACCCCGTCATGAGCCTTGTAAAGCTTGATATCCTGTCCGATCCGATCTGCCCCTGGTGCTACATCGGCAAAACCCATCTGGACAAGGCGCTGGCCGAGGTTGGCGATCATCCGTTTGTCATTGAATGGCACCCGTTCCAGCTCAACCCCGATATGCCGCGCGAAGGCATGGATCGGCGCAGTTATCTTGAGGCGAAATTTGGCGGCAAGGACGGCGCGGTGAAAGCCTATGCCCCGGTTGTCGAACACGCCAGCGCCGCCGGGCTTCAGATCAATTTCGAAGCCATGGAGCGCACGCCGAACACGCTGGATGCGCACCGCCTGATCCACTGGGCGGGGATTGAGGGCAAGCAGAGCGCGGTGGTCGATGCGCTGTTTGATGCCTATTTCGTGCAGGCCAAGGATATTGGCGACGCTGAGATCCTCGCCGATATTGCTGAGGCTGCGGGAATGGACCGCGCCGTTACCCTACGGCTGTTGTCTGGCGACACCGACGCCGAGGAGATCCGCAACCGCGACGCCCACTCGCGCAAGATGGGGGTCACATCTGTGCCAACATTTGTTGTCGCGAACCAGCACGCCGTGCCGGGCGCGCAGCAGCCCGAACTGTGGAAACAGGTGATCGCCGACATCCAGAGACAGCTGCAGGAAGGTGACGCCGCGGAGGCCGACTAAGCCTGAACGCGCGCCCTCAGTACACCTAGCCCTATATTGAAAGTCTGGATCTGCTGCACAGGGCAGTCCAGACCTTTGCGGCGCGGCCAGATACAACGATGCACATAAAACTGTGCGTCTTGGCTGCTGGTCCAATCCCGAGAGATATGTTAGCGCGGACAGAGCGCCGCCCAGACAGCTCCCGATTACCGGGGCTCCTGATGTGTCGCCTGAGGTTTCAAATGACAAAAGATATACAGATCAGCATGTCCAAAGCTGAGTTCATTGCCCTGATTGCGATGATGTTCGCAACTGTTGCATTTTCCATCGACGCCATGCTGCCTGCGCTGCCCGAAATTGGTCAGACGCTCAGCTCCGCCAACCCCAACCGCGCGCAGCTGGTCATTGCGACCTTTGCGCTTGGCATGGGGATCGGCACCTTTTTTACCGGGCCGCTCTCCGACGCCTTTGGCCGCCGAACCGTCATTTTTGCCGCTGCGGGCCTTTATATTGCTGCCGCGCTGGTGGCCTACGCCAGCTCTTCCATCGAAATGCTGCTCTTGAGCCGTGTGGTGATGGGGCTCGGTGCTGCCGGACCGCGCGTCGTGGCACTGGCGATTGTGCGCGACCTCTATTCTGGTCGGGAAATGGCCCGGATGATGTCCATCGCCATGCTGATTTTCACCCTCGTGCCAGCCATCGCTCCGATGATGGGCGCAGGCATTATCCTGCTGACCAGCTGGCGCGGCATCTTCCTGGCCTTTGCGCTGTTTGCGGTCATCATCGTGCTGTGGATGGGCCTGCGCCTACCCGAGCCGCTGCCCGTCGAAAACCGCCGCCCGTTTCGCCTGCCAAATCTTAAGGCAGCCCTGATCGAGATGCTGCGGCATCCCACGGTTCGGCTGTCGATGATGGTGCAATGTTTCTGTCTTGCGATGCTGTTTTGCATGATCACATTGGTTCAGCCCATCTACGATGTGGTCTTTGATCGCGCAGCCAGTTTCCCGTTCTGGTTTGGTTTCATAGCCATCATGTCGGGCAGCAGCAGCCTCATCAACGCGTCGCTTGTGGTGCGCCTTGGCATGCGGCGTATGGTGTCCTGGGCACTGGGGGGGCAGATCATCTTCTCAACCCTCATGCTGAGCCTCGAGACATTTCCACTTTCCGGAGATCTTATGTTCGGGCTGTTTGTGGCCTGGCAGACCAGCGTGTTTTTCATGGCCGGTCTGACGCTTGGCAACCTCAACGCCATGGCGATGGAGCCGATGGGCCATATCGCAGGCATGGCCGCCTCTATCGTGGGTGGTGTGTCCACGGTGTTTGCCGCCGCAGCTGCCGCGACGGTGGGGCTGCTGTTTGATGGCTCCATTGCGCCACTCACCGGGGCGATCCTGCTGATGGTGGTCGCAGGCTACGCCATCATGTTGCATATGGCACGGGTCGAAAACCGGGTGGCGGCGGAGTAACCCCACATATCACGATAGAAAACAAAGCCCCTCCAAGCAGTTGGAGGGGCTTTTTCATGTCCAGCGCGTCAGCCTATTCAACCAGATTTCGCCTTCGCCTTGGCTTTCTTCTTTTCGGCAACGACCTTTTCAGCCAGATCCCGCGCGATGGCAAAGGCACCTTTGATCTTGTCGCTGTCTTTCTTCCAGTCACGGCGTACGACAATCTTGTTGTCCTTCACCTTGGCCAGACCGTCCTGCGCCTGAATGAATTCCACCAAACCCTGCGGTGAGGCGAATTTATCATTGTGGAACTGAATGGTTGCACCTTTTGGCCCGCCGTCCAGCTTGGCGATCCCGGCGCGTTTGCACATCGCCTTGATCCGCACCACCAGCATCAGCGTGTTGACCTCTTTGGGCAGCGGCCCAAAACGGTCGATCAGCTCCGCGGCAAAACCTTCCAGCTCCACCTTGGTGCTCAAATCCGAGAGCCGACGATAAAGACCCAGACGCACATCCAGATCCGGCACATAATTCTCCGGGATCAACACTGCTACGCCAAGGTTGATCTGCGGCGCCCATTGGTCATCGCTGCCGGACAGACCTTCCAGCTCACCAGATTTGATCTTGGCAATCGCCTCTTCCAGCATGGATTGATAAAGCTCATAGCCCACATCGCGCATCTGGCCGGATTGCTCTTCACCCAGGAGATTGCCCGCCCCGCGAATATCCAGATCCTGCGAGGCCAGCGAGAACCCTGCCCCCAACGTATCCAGCGATCCCAGCACGCGCAGACGTTTTTCCGCACCGGGCGTCAGCCGCACACGGGGCTTGGTGGTGAGATACGCATAGGCGCGCGTTTTTGACCGCCCCACGCGGCCCCGGATCTGATAAAGCTGCGCCAGACCGAACATATCCGCGCGATGCACCACCATCGTGTTGGCGGTCGGGATATCCAGACCGGATTCGACAATTGTTGTGGCCAGCAGAATGTCGAATTTGCCATCGTAAAAGGCATTCATCCGGTCATCCAGATCGCCCGCCGCCAATTGACCATGGGCCACGACATAAGACAGCTCCGGCAGCTGCTCCTGCAGGAAGGCCTCAACGTCCGGCAGATCGGTGATGCGCGGCACCACATAGAAACTCTGCCCGCCGCGATAATGCTCCCGCAGCAGGGCTTCTCGGATGGTGACCGCATCAAACTCGCTCACATAGGTGCGGATGGCCAGACGGTCCACCGGCGGGGTGCCGATAATGGAGAGATCCCGTACGCCAGTCAGGCTCAATTGCAGCGTTCGCGGGATTGGCGTTGCGGTCAGCGTTAGCACGTGGATGTCGCTGCGCATCTGCTTCAGCCGCTCCTTATGGGCGACACCGAAATGCTGTTCCTCGTCGATAATCAGCAGGCCGAGGTTCTGGAACCGGACGGATTTTGCCAGCAAAGCATGGGTGCCAACGACAATATCAATGGTCCCTTTGGCCATGCCCTCGCGGGTTTTGGCGGCTTCCTTTGCGGTAACAAACCGCGACAACTGCCTGACTTCCAACGGAAACCCGCGAAACCTCTGCGCGAAGGCCGCCGCATGCTGACGGGCCAGCAACGTGGTGGGCGCAACAATCGCGACCTGTACACCGGACATCGCCGCAATGAAGGCCGCGCGCATCGCAACCTCAGTCTTGCCAAAGCCGACATCACCGCAGATCAGCCGATCCATGGGAGAGCCGGATTGCAGGTCCTCCATCACTTCGCCAATCGCGCGCAGCTGATCGTCGGTTTCCTGATAGGGGAAGCGGGCGGAGAATTCTTCCCAGGCATGCGGCGGTGGATCCATCATCGGCGCCTTGCGCAGCGCGCGCTCTGCGGCGACCCGGATCAGCCGATCCGCCATCTCGCGGATCCGCTCCTTCAGCTTTGCCTTTTTGGCCTGCCAGGCGCCGCCGCCCAGCCGATCCAGAAGACCCTCGTCATGGCCGTATTTCGACAGCAGCTCAATATTCTCAACCGGCAGGTACAGCTTTGATTGCTCTGCATATTCCAGCAGGATGCATTCATGCGCAGCGCCGGCGGCAGTGACAACCTCAAGCCCCTTGTAGCGGCCAATCCCGTGGTCCACATGCACCACCAGATCGCCGGGGCTGAGGGATTGGGTCTCGGTCAGGAAATTCTCCGCCTTGCGGCGTTTCTTTGGCGCGCGGATCAGCCGATCCCCCAGCACATCCTGTTCGGAAATCACTGTCAGATCATCGGTCTCGAAGCCGTGTTCCAGCGCCCAGACTGCCAGATGCAGACCGGATTTGCCAATGCGGGTTCCGTCCGTGATCGCGATGACCTCCGCCAGGCCCTCATCCTCAATCAGACCGGTCAACCGCTCTCGTGCGCCCTCGGAATAGGAGGCGACCACAACCGGCCCCACCTGCATCCGTGCTTTAATATGATCCGCCAGAGATTTGAAAAGGCTGACACTTTCCAACTGTCGCTCAGGGGAGAAATTGCGACCTATCCGCCCCCCCGCATCAATCACCCCCGGCCCGCTGGCCTGTGGCAGCGGATGGAACTGGATCACCCGATGATCCGCGATTGCCGCCTCCCAAGATGCATCATCAAGATAAAGCAACCCCGGCGGCACAGGTTTGTAGACCGTGTCCATCCGCCCTTTCTGCGCCATCGCAATCTTGCGGGTCTCATACTGGTCCACGATGCTGTCCCAGCGCGCCAACCGGGCGGGCGTCACCTGATCGTCCAGCGTCACCGTGGCCTGCGGCAGATAGTCAAACAACGTCTCCAGCCGATCATGGAAAAACGGCAACCAATGTTCGATGCCCTGGTATTTCCGCCCTGCAGACACCGCCTCATACAGCGGATCATCGGTGCCCGCCGCGCCAAACTCGATCCGGTAGTTCTGCCGGAACCGGGTTACCGCAGCCTCGTCCAAAATCACCTCGGAAACCGGCGCCAGCTCGACAATCGACAGCTTCTCCGTGGTCCGCTGGGTCGCCGGATCAAACCGCCGCGCTCCATCCAGCACATCACCAAAAAGATCCAGCCGCACCGGGCCGCTCTGCCCGGGAGGAAAGATATCAATGATCCCGCCCCGCACGGCAAAATCGCCCGGCTCCATCACCGTCGGGCTCTTGGTGAAGCCCATCCGCGTCAGGTAGCTGCGCAGCGCCTCCTCATCGATACGTCGATCCACCTCCGCCACAAAGGCGGCATCCTTCAGAACCTGGCGCGCAGGGACACGCTGAGTGGCCGCATTGAGCGTAGTCAGCAGCACAAACTGCCCCGGCATCTGATGCACCAGCGCCGCCAGCGTGGCCATCCGCGCGGCGGCGATATCGGCATTGGGTGACACCCGGTCATAGGGCAGGCAATCCCAACCCGGAAAGCTGATCACAGGCATATCCGGCGCAAAGAAAGCCAACGCCGCCCGCGTCGCCTCCATACGCTTGTCATCCCGTGCGACATGCACCACCGGCGCATCGCTGCTTGCGGCTTCCTTCAGGATCAGCCGCGCATCAAAACCCTCTGGTGCGCCGCCTGCGGTGATTGCCCGTTGCGCCATCTCTGTCTCTCTTTCGTCGTCTGCCCGCAGGCAATTAGCCGAGGAACCCGATCTGCAGGTTCTGATACATGCCCCAAAGCGCGGTCACAAAAATCGCGACCATACCCACCAGCTGGATGAACAACCGGGTGATGGTCAGTTGCCGGGCCAGGGTTTCCCCCGCCAGCCCCTCTCGATGGATGCGACGCGCCGAGCTCCAGTTAATTAGGCCGACGATCGCCATGGGAAAGGCCAGAAGAAACACCGCCTGGGCAAATTCCACCCCATAGTAGAACCCCAGCATCCCCAGCATCGCGAGCACAAAGCAGGTCATCCCCAGAACCCAATGGCCCGACACCTCAGTGATATACATCATCCGGTTCACATTGACGCGGGTGATGGCCTCCAGATCCAGCGCAGCCTGCCCGCCTTGCTTGCGGGCACGATAGACCATGTCAAACGGCACCCCCATCACCCAATGGCTCGCGGAGGACCAGACCACGGCCAGCGCGATCCAGTACCACAGGTTGGAAAAGGACCGCAGATCAATCAGCTCGGTCAAGGTATGAAACAGATCCACTGCGCGGCCCTTCTCTCGTCCAGTCTGTGCGCCCCTATATCCCCTGCGTCGCGCGCCGGCACAAGGGGTGGCCCCGTCCGACCAGAGGATGGGGGGCCATGGCGCGGCGAATCTGTCACTTGTCGCCGCCGTCATTCCATGTCACCCAAAGGGTCAACTGCGACCGCTCGCCGGATCGCACCCCTGATCTGCGAGGACCCGATGAAGCCGACCGTCGCCCCTTTTCCCGCTGCCCGCCCCCGCCGTTTGCGCAGCGCCCCTGCCCTGCGCAATCTGGTGCGCGAGACCACGTTGACCAGCGACGATCTGATCTGGCCGGTGTTTGTACGCGATGGCGACGCGATTGAGGAGCCGATCCCCTCCATGCCCGGCGTTACCCGTCGCAGCATCGACAAGGTGGTGGACGCCGCGATTGAGGCGCAGGCCCTTGGCATCCCGGCGATCTGCCTGTTTCCCTATACCGACCCCGCGCTCAAAACCGAGGATTGCGCCGAGGCCTGGAGCCCGGACAACCTGGTGAACCGGGCCATTCGTGCCATTAAATCCGCCGCGCCGGGTATAGCGGTGATGACCGATGTGGCGCTGGATCCCTATAATATCAACGGGCACGACGGCTATGTGGTGGACGGTGAGATCGTCAATGACGAAACCGTCGAGGCGCTGGTGAAGATGACAGTGGCCCAGGCCGATGCCGGTGCCGATATCATCGGTCCTTCGGATATGATGGATGGCCGGATCGGAGCCATGCGCCGCGCGCTGGAGGCCGCAGGTCACCGCAATGTCACCATCCTCTCCTATGCCGCCAAATATGCCTCTGCCTATTACGGCCCGTTCCGTGACGCCGTCGGTGCCTCCGGCGCGCTGAAGGGCGACAAGAAAACCTATCAGATGGACCCCGGCAACACTGATGAGGCCCTGCGCATGATCGAACGCGATCTGACCGAGGGCGCAGATATGGTTATGATCAAACCCGGTCTTGCCTATCTCGACATCTGCCAACGGGTGAAATCCACTTTCGGCGCGCCTACGTTTGCCTATCAGGTATCTGGCGAATACGCGATGATCGAGGCCGCCGCCCAGAACGGGTGGATTGATGGCGAGCGTATCATGATGGAGAGCTTGATGGCCTTCAAACGCGCAGGCTGTGATGGGGTGTTGACCTATTACGCACCGGCAGCTGCGCGACTGCTGAATGGCTAGGTGACATAGGCGGCACCACCGGACCCGCAGGGTGAATGATCACGCAAAATTGCCGGCAGGAAGCCGCTGATTGCACCTGTCTCAGTGATGACAGGCGGCAGCTTTCCGCGTATACCTTGCCGCAGAGCCAGAAAACTGGCCGCAATTGAACAGTGACAGGCCGAGAAAATAGCCCCGCGCGGCCCCGGCCCCAGATAACAGGCAACCCAAGATGAGCAGTTCTTATTCTTCCCGTTTGACCCGGCGTGGCTTTGCGCTTAGCGCGCTGGCTGGTGCTGGTGTCACCGCCGCATGTGGCAATGGTATCGGAAACAGCAACGCCTCCACCATTGATGCCCGCGTCGATGCGACGCTCAGCCAGATGTACAGCCAGTACCCCGGCGCCGTCACCCTGGCTGAGAAATCAACCGGCATGCTGGTGATGCCGCTGGTGACAGAGGCTGGCTTCTTTGTCGGCGGTGCCTTTGGTCGTGGCGCCCTGCGCATTGATGGCGTGACGGTCGACTATTATTCCACGGTAAAGGGCAATGCAGGTCTTCAAATCGGCGCCCAGCAATATGCCCATGTGCTGTTCTTCATGACGCAGGACGCACTCTCCAACTTCCGCCGCTCCTCCGGCTGGGCCGCAGGCGCCGATCTGGAGTATGTGATCCGCGACGAGGGCGACTCGCTGGCCGCAGACACCAATACGCTGAACAGCCCGGTTCTGGCCGCTGTCTTCGGTCAGGCAGGCCTGCGCCTGGGTGCCACGCTGGAAGGCACCAAGTATACCCGGATCATCCCCTGATCCGACCTGGGCGCCTGCCGTAATATCCAACTTATCTTCTGGCTGAAAATATCCCCGCCGGAAGCATGGCCTTTCCGTCAGGAAAGGCCATTATCATTTCGTGCTTTTGCTTACTCAAACGCCTTCAAACGTTTGAACAGGCTGGAAGTATCCCAGCGCCCGCCGCCCAGTTTCTGCACCTCTTTGTAGAACTGATCGACCAGAGCGGTGACCGGCAGGCTGGCCCCGGTCTCCTCCGCCGCATCAAGGCAGATGCCCAAATCCTTGCGCATCCAGTCAACCGCAAACCCATGCTCAAAATGGTCATCCAGCATGGTCTCATGCCGGTTGGCCATCTGCCAGCTGCCTGCGGCCCCCTGGCTGATCACCTCGACGACCGCGCGACCATCCAGCCCGGCCTTTTCGGCGAAATGCAGCGCCTCGCTGAGCCCCTGAACCAACCCGGCAATCGCAATCTGATTGCACATCTTGGTCATCTGACCGGCGCCGCTTTCGCCGATCCGGCGGCAGATCCGAGCGTAAGCTGCGATAATCGGCTCGGCCTTGTCGTAGGCCGCCTGATCGCCGCCGCACATAACTGAAAGCACACCGTTTTCTGCCCCGGCCTGACCGCCGGAAATCGGCGCATCCACGAAAGACAGCCCAAGGTCCGCCGCCGCCGTGTTCAGCTCGCGGGTCACCTTCGCCGACACCGTTGTGTGGTCCACGAAAATCGCGCCCGCATCCATACCACCAAAGGCCCCGGCATCGCCAAGGCACACGCTGCGCAAATCATCGTCGTTGCCAACGCAGGCCATCACGAACTCCGCGCCCGCTGCCGCCTCCCGTGGTGTCGCAGCGGCGGTGCCAGTATGCTCCTTTGCCCAGGCTTCCGCCTTTGCTGCGGTGCGGTTGTAGACTGTCACCTCATGTCCGGCAGCGGCCAGATGACCTGCCATCGGATAGCCCATCACTCCCAAACCCAAGAATGCAACCTTCGCCATCTGCTTTCCCCCTGATGCGTCTTGTCCTATGTTGGCGCCACCCTAACAGCCGCGCCGCCCGGTGCAATCTGCGAGGGCGAGAAACTGCGCCGTAACCGGGCCAATAACGTCAAAAATCTGAGGAAACGCACCACCGATGGGACTTCTCTTTCGCTGGCTTCTGCGCCTTGCCGCCGCTTTGATTCTACTCTTGGTGATGGGGCTTGGACTGGTCTATTTCCTCGCGGCGCAATCACTACCGGACTACAATAAGGAGATCACCCTGCCCGGCCTTCTGGCGCCGGTGGAAATTGTGCGTGATAACGCCAATGTGCCGCATATTTTCGGCAGCTATGGCGCCAGCGACGAGGATGTCTATTTTGGCCTCGGCTATGCCCATGCCCAGGACCGCCTGTGGCAGATGACCACGATGCGACGCACCGCCATGGGTCGCCTGTCAGAGATCTTCGGCAGTCGCACGCTGCAGGTCGACACGCTGATCCGCCGCCTCGATATCTATCGTCTGGCGCAGCAATCCGTCGCCGCCCAGACCCCCGAAACCATGACCGCGCTGCGCGCCTATTCTGCCGGGGTCAACGCACGCCTGCAGGAAATCAATGAGGACGCGCTGGGGCGCGGAGCGCCGGAGATGTTCCTCTTTAACGTCCCAATGGCGCCGTGGCAGCCTGCTGACAGCATTGCGGTGATGAAGTTGATGGGTCTGAAACTCTCCGGTCATATGCAGGAAGAAATCCTGCGCGCCCGTACCTCTCTGGCGTTGCCCGACCCCGAACGGTTGAAGGATATTCTGCCGGATGCGCCGGGCAACGGTGTTGCCGCGCTGCCGGAATATGCGGCGCTGTTTCCGGACCTGCCGCGCCATGCCAGCGCCAGCACGGACATCAGCCGGACCCTGCCCTTCATGCCGATTGCCCCCCGTGGGCTGGCAGGCGCGTCCAATGCCTGGGCTGCCGCCCCAAGTCGGTCTGCCGCAGGCGGCACGCTGTTGGCCAACGATCCCCATCTGGAGCTGACCGCCCCCGGCGTGTGGTATCTTGCGCGGCTGGAATTGGGCACAGGCGGTGTGATCGGCGCCACCATTCCCGGCATCCCCGCTGTCATCTCCGGCCGCTCGGACCTGCTGGGCTGGGGCGTGACCTCCTCTTATATGGATGATCAGGATCTGTTCATCGAACAGCTGAACCCCGACAATGCCGAGGAGTACAAAACCGCCGACGGTTACAAGCGCTTCACCAGCCGCCCCTCAATCATCAATATCAAGGACGAAACCCCGGTCACCCTGACCCTGCGCTGGACCGACAATGGCCCGGTTCTGCCCCGGTCCCTGTTTGATCTCGCGGCAATCACGCCGCCGGGTCACGTTGTCAGCCTTGGCTGGACGGGCCTCAGCGCTGAGGACACCTCCATCAGCGCCGCGCTTGAGCTGATGCGTGCGAACTCCGTGGCTCAGGCGATTGAGATCAGCGAAGGCTATATCGCCCCCTCGCAGAACCTGACCCTTGCCGACAAGACGACTGTTGCGCTGAAAACCGTTGGCGCCATTCCGCAGCGTGACGCCCGCCATCAGAGCCAGGGCCGGATGCCCAGCCAAGGCTGGCGGAGCGAGAACCAATGGCAGGGCCGCGCGCCTTATGCTGCCAATCCCGAGTTTGTCGCCCCCATTGGGGGCATTCTTGGAAACACCAACAACAAGCTCTTGGAGCGCCCGTTTCCCAATCACGTCTCTTACACTTGGGGCGATACCCAGCGCATCAATCGCTGGAAGAAGCTGATGCAGGACCGGCAGGTCCACACCCGTGACAGCTTCATCGAGGCACAGCTGGATACCGTCTCCTATACCGCCCGCAGCCTGTTGCCGCTGATTGGCGCCGATCTGTGGTTCACCGGAGAAGCCGCGCCCGAAGGCACCCGTGAGCGTCAGCGCCAGATCGCACTGACGCTGCTGTCGGAGTGGAACGGCGAAATGAACGAACATCTGCCAGAGCCGCTGATCTATGCCGCCTGGGTGCGGGCTTTGCAAAAACGTCTGATCACAGACGACCTTGGGCCACTGGCCGCGGAGTTTACGCAAGTGGATCCGCTGTTCCTCGAGCGGGTGTTCCGCGATGTGGAGGGAGCATCGGTCTGGTGCGATATCCGCCAAAGCGCCCCCACTGAAACCTGTAGTGAGCTGGCTCGTCTGGCGCTGGACGATGCACTGATCTGGATCGAAGAGACCTATGGTAACGCCTTGGAATCACTGCGTTGGGGTGATGCGCATCAGGCGACACAGAACCACGAGGTGCTGGGGGATGTACCGCTGCTTCGGGTCTTTGTGAATATCCGCCAGTCCACAAGTGGTGGCGACAATACACTGCAACGGGGGCGCACCTCCGGTGAAGGGAAACACCCGTTCCGCAATGTGCACGCCGCAGGCTATCGGGGGGTCTATGATTTTGCTGATCCCGATAGTTCCGTCTTCATCATCGCCACCGGCCAATCCGGGCACTTCCTGTCACGTTACTATGACGACATGTCCCAGCTCTGGCGGCGGGGAGAATATATCCCAATGTCACTGGATGAGGATCTGGCCCGCGCGGCCGCCGTTGGTGTCACGCGCCTAATCCCGGCCACCGCCACCGAATGACCGCGACAGAAACCATCCCTAACCGACTGCAGTAAAACAAAAACCCCCGCTACCGAATGGGCTGCGGGGGTTTCTTGATGTCCTGTCAGAAACGCTGATTAGAGCGCAGCGAACCGGTTTTTCTGGGTTTCGGTCCACAGAACCGTCAATTCGAACCCGGTCTCTGTCTGGGTTTCGCTTTGCACAACATCCTGCTCAAACAGCCAAGCACGTTGCTTGCCTTGCGCAAATGTCAGGGTGATCTCATCTTCATGGCGGATCAAACGCAGCTTTGCGGTGATATCCGCAAGCAGATCCTCCAGCCCCTCACCGCTGATCGCAGAGATGGCGTGGATGCCCTCTTCACGCTCCGCGCGCTGGCGGCGCGCCTCGGCCTGTTCATCGTCCAACAGATCCAGCTTGTTCCAGACCTCCAACCGCGCGCGGCTGTCATCAACCCCGAGAGAGGTCAGAATGCTTTCGACATCTGCGGCCTGGTTCTGGGTCTCGTCATGGCTGATGTCGCGCACATGCACGACCACATCAGCGGCCAGCACCTCTTCCAGCGTGGCGCGGAAGGCCGCAACCAGCTCCGTCGGCAGATCCGAGATAAAACCAACGGTGTCAGACAGGATGATTTCCGGCCCATCCGGCAGCTGAACCCGGCGCATTGTCGGGTCCAATGTGGCAAAGAGCATATCCTTTGCCATCACCTCTGCGCCGGTTAACCGGTTGAACAACGTGGATTTTCCGGCGTTGGTATAGCCGACCAGCGCCACAATCGGATAGGGGATCTTCGCCCGCGCCGCACGATGCAGGGTCCGGGTTTTGACCACCTTGTCCAGCTGACGACGCAAGCGCACCAGCTGTTCGTCAATGGCACGACGGTCCGCCTCGATCTGGGTTTCGCCGGGACCACCGACAAAGCCAAGCCCACCCCGTTGACGTTCTAGGTGGGTCCAGGCCCGCACCAACCGCGTCCGCTGATAGCTGAGCGCCGCCATCTCCACCTGCAGCACGCCTTCACGGGTGCGCGCACGATCCGAGAAGATCTCAAGGATCAGCCCGGTCCGGTCAAGGATCTTGACCTTCCAGGCCTTCTCCAGATTGCGCTGCTGCACCGGTGAGACCGGGCCATCAATCAACACCAATTCCACCTCTTCATCGTGAAACAGCGTTTTCAACTCATCGATTTTACCCGATCCAAACAACATCCCCGCATGCGCCTTTGGCAGGCGCACAACATCGGAGCCGATCACCTCAATGTCGGGCAAGGCCTCGGCCAGGGACACGCCCTCAGCAAGGGCGGACACCGGGTCGCGGCGGTCGCGGTCTGATTTGATATCGGGATGCACCACCCAGGCACGGGTGGGCGTCCTATCATGCTCCATCAAGAGGCGTCTTCACCTTCATAAAGGCTGATCGGCTGGGCAGGCATGATCGTCGAGATGGCGTGTTTATAAACCAGTTGCGACTGCCCGTCCCGACGCAGCAGGACACAGAAATTGTCAAACCATGTGATCACACCCTGCAACTTTACGCCGTTGATCAGAAAGATGGTGACCGGAACCTTGGTTTTACGAACGTGGTTCAGGAAGGCATCCTGAAGATTCTGTCTGTCCGAAGCCATTATTATTATCTCGCCTTTGTTCTTGTCGCGCTGCGGACCAGCGCCCTGTTAATGAATACTATGAACGCAGATAGTCGGAGTTTCCACCCGAAAATTACTCATATGACATTCACGGTAACCATGATTGATCAACTGCGCCAGAGGTTTGGTGTCATCAGCGCAATGATCGCCAGAGTTTCCAGCCGTCCCAGTACCATGGCAAAGCACAGGATCAGCTTCGCGGTAGCCGTCAGATGGATAAGCGCGATGGGTTCGGACCCTGCGATTTCAGTCAGCGGCCCTGTGGTCGAGAGTGTCGCAATGGTCAGAATCAGCGCCTGCTCAAAATCCGACCCCACGGCCGCCAGGCTGATGCTGATCACTGCCAGCGACAGCGCAAACAGCATGAAAAATACCCAGGCCACAAAGGCGCCATTGCGTTGGAGACGCCGGTTGCCCTTGCCCTCATTGCTTACGGAAGAGGGATGAATCAGCCGTTCCATCTCCCGCAACCCATTGAGGTAGAGCGCATAGACCCGCAGCAGCTTCACACCGCCCGCGGTGGTTGCCACACCACCGCCGATCACTGCCAACCCCAGAAGGATCATGCCTGGCGTGTCCAGCCCCGACCATTGTCGCGCGGTTTCCCAATCGGCACTTTCGAACCCAGTGGTCGACAGGAACGACAAAACGGTAAACGTCGCCCCCCACCAGGAGTGCAGCCCCTGCACCAGATCGCTGGTGGTGGCGACGTCAAAACTGGCAATCCAATGGCGCAAAATCAGCAGCAGTGGCACACCAAAGACAATCAGCAGACCAATGCGGAACTCAGGATCCCTGTCCAACCGACTATGACCACTGGTCACTGTATCGGTCGAAAACGTGAGCCGCGACAGGGCAAAGAACATGAACAGGAACATCACCATTTCGCCGGCAATGCCGCTGGCACCATTCTCCGCCCCGCCAACCGCAGAAATACCGGAGGTGGCCAGAACCGACATCGCATGGCCGAGCGCCACCAGGGCCGTCTCACCGGTGACGATCAGCAAAATCCACAACACCAGTGTCAGCCCGGCATAAAGCGGCGCCAGGGTTTTGGTCACCACCACCAGTTTGCGACGGGGATCTGCGCGCTGCATATGCAGCGGTGTTTCGGTGCCGCGTCCCGGCTCGCCCCGTGCGGTAACCTCAAACCCGCCCAGCGACAGCGGTGCCAGAATGGCCGAGGCCGCCACCCACATCAGCAGCCCTCCAAGCCAGCCAACCATAGCCCGCCACAGATGTACGCTGGGCGGCAGCCGGTTCGGGTCGGCAAATACATCCGCGCCCGTCGTGGTAATGGCGCTGACCATGTCGAAATATGCGTTGAGATAGCTGGTATTCCCTAACGCATCCTGCACCGGAACCGCCAGAAACGCAGGCAGCACCGCAAAACTTGCCAGCAGCGAGGTTAATTGCCCAGGCATACTGTAGCGCGGCACGCGGTTGCCCATCGACAGCCCGACCAGCACAACGACGATCAGCCCCACAACGCCAGAGTAGAAGAAGCTGCGCGAGGTCTGATGATCATCAAGGATCAGCGCGTGGATGGCCGGCACCCACATCGCCAGCGCTGCCACCAACAGGATCAGCAGAAACAGCGGCAGGCGCAAAAGGCCGCGCGTCCTCTCCTGCGAGGGTTTGCGGTGCCGCGACATCCTAGAAGAAGTCAATCGAGACCTGCATCAGGCGCTCGACCTCGGGCACATCCGCGGCCATGGCGAAGAGGGCAATCACATCGCCTTCCTCAATCCGCATGCCGCCCGTTGGGCGCATCACAACACCGTTTTTGCTGACGGCGCCAACCAGTACACCTTCAGGGAAATCGATATCGCGGATCATCTGCCCGGCCATCGGGGAGGTCGACATCACCTCGGCCTCGATCACCTCGGCTTCGGCGTCGCCGATCGAATAGACCTGTCGCACCCGGCCATAGCGAATGTGGCGCAAGATCGAGCTTACGGTGGTGGCGCGCGGGTTGATATAAGCATCAATGCCCAAGGGCGCCATCAGCGGCACCAGTGTCGGATCATTGATCAGCGCAATGGCCAGAGGGCAGCCTTCGGCCTTCGCGCGCACAGCTGCCAGCATATTGACCTTATCGTCATCGGTCACAGCCAGCATGGCGTCAGCGCGGTCTATCCCCGCCTCAATCATAAGGCTGCGATCCAAGCCATCGCCGTTCAGCACGATTGTCCGTTCCAGCGTCTCCGCCGCACGTTCGGCGCATTTGCGGTTCCGCTCAATCATCTTGGCGCGCGTGCGTCCTGTGCGGGATTCTAGCGCCTTGGCCACTTCAAGGCCGACATTACCGCCGCCCACGATCACCACACGATCCTGACGTTTTTGTTGTTTGCCAAAGACTTCGATGGTGCGGCTCACATCATCCACATGGGCAAACACATAAGCACTGTCGCCGACGAAGAGCTGGTCGCCCGGTTCCGGTGCAAATAGGCTGCCGTCCCGGCGAATGCCGACAACGATGGCCCGCAGGGTCGAAAACAGATCTGTCAGCTGGCGCAGCGGCGTGTTGACGACGGGACAATCCTCGTCGATCTGCACCCCAAGCAGCTGCGCGCCACCCTCCATGAACATCTCAGTATCAAAAGCAGCCGGCGCCGACAGGCGTTGCATCGCCGCAGCGGCCACCTCGCGCTCGGGGCTGATCACCACATCAATCGGCAGATGGTCACGGCGATACAAATCCGAGTAAATCGCCTCCAGATAGCTCTTGGAACGCAGCCGCGCGATCTTGCGTTGGATGGAAAACACCGAATGCGCCACCTGGCAGGTGACCATATTCACCTCATCCGAATGGGTGGCCGCGATGATCATATCCGCATCCCGCGCCCCGGCCCGGGTCAGCACATCCGGATAGGAGGCAAACCCCGCAATCCCCTGAACATCCAGCGTATCCGTCGCGCGACGCACCAGATCAGGGTTGTTATCCACCACCGTCACGTCGTTGTGCTCACCCGACAGGTGGCGGGCGATCTGCCAGCCGACCTGACCTGCGCCACAAATAATTACTTTCATGTGCTTGTCCCTCGGGGCGCTGATACGCGCAATCGCCGGTTTTGAATGACAGAAGCCGCAGTAACGGTCAATTCAATTGTCTTGCAGAGGAATTTGCAGCACAATCACAGGATGTTCTTCGCAAAACATACGTTTGCCGCACTGTTGCTGGTCTCGGGACTGGCGGCCTGCGGACCGGTTCCGGTCTATTACCGCGCGGGCGCGGATGTGGCCCGACGCGACGCGGATCTGCTGTCTTGCGAGGTCAGCGCCCTGCGGGATGCACCCGTCGCGACCCAAATCCGACAGCACCCACCCATCTATCGACCCGGCGGCGAAATCTGCCGCAATGGGCGCTGCTATCACCGTGCGGGCTATTGGGAGGACGGCGGCATCTATACAGTCGACGTCAACGCAGATCTGCGCGGGCGGGTGGAGCAGTCCTGCATGGCGTCCAAAGGCTATCAGAGCATCGCCCTGAAACGCTGTCCGCGATCGGTGGCGGATGCCGTGGGCAGCCGCCGTGCATCGACGCTTCCGCCGCTGACCCAGACATCCTGCGCCATTGCGCGGCGCGGTCAGCCCCCTCAGATTATCGCCTCCGCTCCCTGACGACCCGCAGCATGGTTTACCATTGACCGCCAAGACATTGATCTGAAACCAAACATGGGCCGTGGGTAGGTTCAGGTCAAACCATATCCTCCTCTGCTTCTTTCTCAACATGTGCAATCCGCGCGCCCGCCTTGTTGGAGGTCACCACCCCCAGCGACTTCAGTTTGCGATGCAACGCAGACCGTTCCATACCGACAAAGGACGCGGTGCGGCTGATATTGCCACCAAAGCGGTTGATCTGTGTGAGCAGATACTCCCGCTCAAACGCCTCACGCGCCTCCCGCAATGGCAGGGTTGCTAGTGCGCCGGACAGAACAACACGGCTTTGATCTTCCGCGGCCTCATCTTCGCGCGGAAGGTCTTTTGGCTCGATTGGACCACTGCTTTCACCAAGGATCAGAATACGTTCCACCATGTTCTTCAACTGGCGCACGTTGCCAGGCCACAGCATCGTCTGCATCAGCGCGATGGCATCTTCGCTCAGCCTGCGCAGTGGTAGGCCTTGGCTCTGGTTGAACTGTGCAATGAAATGATCAGCCAGCAGCGGAATATCCTCGCGCCGTTCCGCCAGTGATGGAACTGGGATCGGCACCACATTCAGGCGATGATAAAGCTCCTGCCGAAAGCGATCCGCCTCAATCTCGCGTTCCAAGTCCTTGTTGGTCGCGGAGATAACCCGCAGATCGACGCGCACCTTGTCAGAACCGCCAACCCGCTGGAACTGCTGATCAACCAGCACGCGCAGGATCTTTGACTGGGTGCCAAGCGGCATATCCGCGACCTCATCAAAGAAGACAACGCCGCCATGTGCCTGCTCCAAGAGACCGGGCTCAACCCCGCGCTCGGCACTTTCGCGGCCAAACAGCACCTCCTCCATCCGGTCGGGTTCAATGCTGGCACAGTTCACCGTCACAAAAGGCGCTGAGGCGCGGTTGGACTGGGTATGGATATACCGCGCGGCAATTTCCTTGCCGCTGCCCGCAGGCCCGGTCAGCATCACCCGCCCGTTGGATTTTGTCACCTTATCCAGCTGGCTGACCAATGCGCGATAGGCAGCTGAAGCGCCAATCATCTCGCTGGCGCCGGAGTCCTGACGTTTCAGGTCCGTGTTCTCGCGACGCAGCTTTGAGGTTTCCATCGCGCGGCGAATAACGACCAGCAACTGGTCAATATTAAACGGTTTTTCAATAAAGTCATAGGCGCCCTGCTTGATCGCAGCGACCGCGATCTCGATATTGCCATGACCGGAAATGATCACCACGGGGATTTCCGGATTGTCCCGTTTCACCACTTTCAGAATGTCGATGCCGTCCATCTGGCTGTCCTTCAGCCAGATATCCAACACCATGAGCGCGGGTGGCGCCTCATTCAGAGCGGCCATGCATTCCTCGGAACTGCCAGCCTTGCGCGTCGCGTAGCCTTCATCCTCCAGGATATCAGAAACCAGCTCACGGATGTCGCGTTCATCGTCAACAATCAGAATGTCACTCATGTCAGACCTGCTTTCACTGTACTCTTATGATGGTCTGCCGCCTCATGTGCAGCAGGCAGGCGGATCACAGCCATGGCCCCGTAGTGGGTCTGACCGTCGAATACCGGCGCATCTTCCAGCGCCAGTGTTCCGCCGTGTTCTTCGATAATTTTCTTGACGATCGGCAGGCCAAGACCGGTGCCTTCGTCGCGGGTGGTCACATAGGGTTCAAACAAACGGGCGCGGTCTTCTGGCAGACCGATACCATTGTCGGCGATGGTGACCTCATAGCCGGATTTCGTCGGACTTACTGCGATGCGGATTTCCGGATCAAGATCCGCAACGGTGCCTTTTTGTTTCAGCGTTTCAACGGCTTCGCCCGCATTCTTGATCAAATTGGTCAAGGCCTGGCCAATCATCGTCGCGTCGAGATCCGCCGGCATCGGCTCCGACGGCAGGTCCGCGACAATACGCAAATCAGGCTGACCGGCCTTTTGCAGGGTCACCGCCTCGCGCAGCAGCTTCACCAGATCTTCCTCACGCCGCTCGGGTTCCGGCATCCGGGCAAATTTGGAAAACTCATCAACAATACGGCGCAAGTCGTTGGTTTGACGCACAATCACATCTGTCATGGATTGTAGAAGGTCACTGTTTTCCTCGCCCAATTTCGGCGCAAATTTGCGTTTGATGCGCTCCGCGCTCAACTGGATCGGTGTCAGCGGGTTCTTGATCTCATGGGCGATCCGACGTGCGACATCGCCCCAGGCCGCCATCCGCTGCGCACTGACCAGATCCGTGACATCGTCAAAGGCCACCACATAGCCCTCAAGCCGGTCTTCCTCGCTCCGCCGGGGGGACATCCGCACCAGAAGGTTCTCCAGCTGCCCCTGACGGGTCACCTTGATCTCACCCTGCACCACATCAGCGCCAGTTTCGGTCAATTCCTGAAACAGCGGTCCGAACTCCGGCACGGCCACTGCCAGGGCCAGCGACTGGCGATCACCGCTCCAACCCAAGAGCCGCTCCGCGGACCGGTTCACAAAGGTCACCCGCCCCTCAGGATCCAGCCCTACCACGCCTGAAGTCACCGACATCAGCACGGAATCAAACAACCGGCGGCGGCGTTCAATCTGATGGGTGTTTTCCAGCAACGTGTCGCGTTGTTCCCGCAGCTCCAGTGTCATCTGGTTGAAGTAGCGGCCCAGTTGGGAAATCTCGTCATCGCCATCGTCCTCTGGCACCTGCACATTCAGGTTGCCCGCCCCGACGCGCCGCGCCGCAATGGTCAGCCGCCCGACCGGCCGCGACAGCCGCTCGGCAAACCACATGCCAAGCCACATTGCCGCGAGGATCAGGATCACCGCAAAGCCCAGATACAGCAGGACAAAGTCAAACAGTACCCGCCCCCGCTCGCTCTCCAACTGCTGATAGAGATGCGCAGTCTCCTTGGTGTCATCCAGGAGGCTCAGCAATTCGCCGTCCACATCCCGGCTGACATAGAGAAACCGGTCGACAAACGCATCCAGCCGCACCAGTGCGCGCAGTTCGCTGTTGTCCCAATCCTGGATCAGGGTGACACCTTCAAAAGAGGCCTGGCTGATATCCGCTGTGCTCGGCTCTTCAAAGTCAAACTCGTAAGACCGCTCACCACGGGCCCGAATAGCGCCTGCACCATCCACCACATAGGCCTCTTGCAACCCGCGCTGGATCTGCAATTGCCCTTGTGTCAGCACCTGACGCAGCTGCCCGTCGCTGATGAAAAAATTGCGGTTTCGGCTGTTATCGATATAGCGCGCCAGCGCCACTGCATCCTCCGAGAGGTCACGCTGCTGCTGGTCCTGATAGGCCTCGGCCGCCGCAAGAGAGCTGCCCACGACTTGCCGCACCCGGTCAGAGAACCAGCCTTCAAGGCCAACATTAACCGTCAGCCCAGCAAAGAGCGCCACAATCACGGTGGGCGTCAGCGCCAGAAAGGCGAAGGCACCGATCAGACGCAGGTGCAACCTGGAGCCTGCGGATTTGGCCCGGCGCGCGGCGATCAGACGTCCCACCTGCGTCAGCACAAGCGCCGCGACAGCCAGCACATAAATCAGATCGGCAAGCAGGATCAGCCGCAGCGACAGCGACGCCACCCCTTGCGAAAACGGGCCAATGATCAAAAATGTCGAAAGCGCCAGCACCGGCCCCAAAACAACCAGCCCGAGCGCGCCAACATTGCGCGCCCTGCGTGTTCTGCGCCACCGGTCAAGGGCCGCAAATGGCCCATATGCCGAGCGAAGATGTGACCTCTGCGCCACGTACTGCCCTCATCCTGATGTGCGACCCTTCTGGTCGACCGCCATATGTCGTGATCATCACCAGCCTAAACGCCGATCCGCCACGGTTCTGTGGCGATATTACATCAGTTTGCGACGGCGTGTCACCTCAATATCAAGATCCGTGATCTTCTTGCGCAACGTATTGCGGTTAATGCCAAGTAAATCCGCACATTTTGCCTGATTTCCGCCTGTCATCGCGAGCGATATTTCGATCAATGGGGTCTCAACTTCGCGCATCAAACGGGCATAGAGCCCCGGCGGTGGCAGAATATCGCCATGCAGATCGAAATACCGCTGCAGATGGCGCGCCACTGATTCCGACAGTTTTTCACTGCTGAGTGCGCCACCTGTCGCCGCCATCGGCTCACCGCCCGATTGTGCGCCCAGCGCCGCGTTGACTTCGTCGAGGCTGATCTCCTCACTGCGGGCCGTCAGCGCCAGACGGCGCACCACGTTTTCCAGCTGGCGCACATTACCCGGCCACGAAAACTGCCGCAACGGCTCACGGGCCGCCTCGCTCAGCCGACGGTGCGGCGCGCCCTCGTTCTCAGCACGCGTCAGGAAATGCGCGCAGAGCAGGGAAATATCGTCCACACGGGCACGTAACGCAGGCACCGGCAGCTCGGTACCGCTGATCCGGTAGTAGAGATCCTGTCGCAGCGTGCCGGCCTCCATCGCCGCAGTGAGATTCTGCTGGCTGGTGGCGATAAATCGGGGCTGATGATCCCCCGGCGCATCCATCATCCGCACCACGCGGGCCTGCGCCTCCTCCGACAGATCCGCCAGCTCATCCAGCAACAGCGTTCCGCCACGGACCTTGGCCAGCAGCTGCGCCGGACCGTCAAGTGACGCCAGATCAGCCGCCTCCGCCCGGACAAACGGCAGCGTGCGGCGGTCCGACAGATCATGCATCGACCGGGCAATCAGGGATTTTCCGGTGCCGCTTTCACCGGTGATCAGCAGCGGGATATCGGTGTTCATCACCCGCGCGATCAGCCGGTAGAGCGTTTGCATCACCTCGGTGCGCCCGACCAACGGCAGATCCTCATGGCTCTCGTTCGCGGTCTCCGCCCCATCCGGCGTGGCGCCAGTCTGCGGAGCAGCGCGCAACGCCCCCTGCCCGCTCCGCCTTTCAGTCAGCGCCTTGGCCGTCCGCTTCATCAGCTCCGGCAGATCAAACGGTTTGGGCAAGTAATCATAGGCTTCCGCCTCCGCCGCCTTGATCGCAGTCATAATGGTGTTCTGCGCCGAAATCACGATCACTGGCAGTCCGGGACGGTCATCAGCAATCTTCGGAAGCATTTCCAGCCCGTTGCCATCCGGCATCATCACATCGGAGATCACGACATCGCCTTTGCCCTCTCCCACCCAGCGCATCAGCGTGGTCAGGGAGGAGGTCGCATGGACCTTACACCCGGCACGCGTCAGAGCCTGGGTCAAGACCGTGCGAATTGTGCGATCGTCATCTGCGACCAGAACGGTGCCGTCCATGATGTGCTACTCCTGCCGTGGGGCGTTTGGGATGGGTACTGGACGCGGTGCGGTCGGCACGCGCGACAGTGACAATCGAAAAACCGTCCGGCCAGGTTCGGAATTGACCGAGATCCAGCCTTGATGATCGGCGATGATTTTGCTGACCAGCGCCAACCCCAGTCCGGTGCCATTCTCCCGACCCGAGACAAAGGGATCAAAGATATCGTCGCGGATTGCCTCAGGCAGGCCGGGGCCATCATCCGAGATCTCAATTTGCAGCGGCAACAGCTTGCCGGATCCGTCACTGCGACGCAGCCGGAAGGAATGTTCATAGAACGTCCGGATCCGAATGGTGCCACCCCCCGGATCCGCGGCCTCAGCTGCGTTCTTCAGAAGATTCAGCACCACCTGCAATAGCTGATCCCCATCTCCCCAGGCCATCGGTAGGGAGGGATCATAATCTTCGACAATCGTCATCTGCGCGCCAAAACCCAAAAGCGCCGAACGGCGGGCGCGGTCCAGCACATCGTGAAGATTGACCTCCTGAAAGGCCGGGACAGAGAGATTGCCGAATTGCTCCACCTGCTCCAACAGCTTCACAATACGTCGGCTTTCGCTGACGATCAGATCGGTCAGCTCCAGATCATCGCCCGACAGCCCCATCGACAACAGCTGTGCAGCCCCGGTGATCCCAGCCAGCGGGTTCTTGATCTCATGGGCCAGCATCTCCGCCATGCCGATCGCAGATTGCGCGGCAGATTTGGCGGAGTGGTTCTGCGTCAGCCGCCCGGCCAGTTCGCGCGGGGAGAGCAGGATCAGCATCCGCCCCTCAACGCCCTGCACCCGCGCCACCTGTACATTGCATTGCAGCGGCGCACGCCCCGGCGCACCAACATCAATGTCATTGACAAACAGGGGCGTGCCATTGTCGCGGGCACGCGCCACCGCCTCGTCGATGGCGGGGGCGATGATCACATGGTGCCAGATCGCCTTCCCCAGCAGCGCCTTGCGCGAGGTATTGAGAAATCCTTCACCAGCGGAGTTCACATCTTCGATCCGGGCCTCTGGATCAATCACAAAGGCCGGCACAGGCAACGAGGCCCAAAGCGCACTATCGGCCCCGTTCCATCCTGCAACCCCCGCAGGGGCCTCCCCCACGTGCCCGGTCATGCTGCCTGCCCTCCCGCCAGGTCGGGGCTGCGATCCGGCCCAGCGCCACTGGTCAGCGCATCAGGCAATAGCTTCAGCACCGCCTTAGGGTCTTTGGCCGTGAGCACCTCGCGGCGCAGCGGCGCCGGTGTAGCAGCCTCATCCATATACCAACCCAGATGCTTGCGCGCGACCCGAAGGCCCAGGTCAGTGCCATAGAACGCGATCATCGCCTCATAGTGGGCGCAGACCATCTGAACCAGTTCCGCTCCGGTGGGAACATCGGGGGCGGCGCTGCCCCAGATGTCATGGGCCACCTCAGCCAGCAGCCAGGGTTTGCCCTGCGCGCCACGACCGATCATCACACCATCCGCGCCGGAATGGGCCAGCGCGCGACGTGCGCTCGCCGTATCGACAATATCGCCATTGGCAAGCAGCGGCACGGTCAGCGCGGATTTTACGGCAGAGATCGCCTTCCAATCCGCGCTCCCCTTGTAGAACTGACAGCGGGTGCGGCCATGAATGGTGACCATCTGCACGCCCGCATCCTGCGCGCGGCGGGCCACGTCAGCGGCATTGAGGCTATTGTCGTCCCAGCCAAGCCGCGTCTTCAGCGTGACCGGCACTGAAACCGCAGCCACCACCGCCTCAATCAGCGACAGCGCGTGGTCCGGTGTCTTCAGCAGCGCCGAGCCTGAATAGCCATTGGTCACCTTCTTGGCGGGACAGCCCATATTGATATCGATGACCTTGGCCCCGCGGCTCTCCACCTGGCGCGCGGCCTCTGCCATCCAATAGGCGTCGCGCCCGGCAATCTGCACGGCGGTATTCTCGACATCGGCGCTCAGCTCGGCGCGTTCGCGCACACCGGGCTTGGCTTGGACCATCTCCTGACTGGCGACCATCTCGCTTACCATCAGCCCAACACCAAAGCTGCGCACCAGATCGCGAAAGGGGCGATCCGTGATTCCGGCCATCGGCGCCAACGCGATGGGAGGGGTCAGAGAAGTGGAACCGAGAGTGAAGGACAACTGCCTAATCCTTGTGCATATGAAGCGTTTCTAACCGAAGCAGCCTCTATGCGACAATGAAACCCCCGGCGGCAAGGCTACATCTTTTGGCATATGCCTAATTTTTGAGCATATTACGCGGGGTGACCTGCTGCCATTGCCTCCCCTTGCATCACCTCCTAAACAATTGCGACCCAACAATGAGGCGCCTGATGCCGTCCGACCCCTTCCCCTCCCCGTCTGCAACCGTCGGCGCAGACACACCCGAGGCGCCCCATGCCCCGGAACACCGAACCGCCGCACTAATTGTCGCCGCAGGCAAGGGGCTGCGCGCGGGCGGTGGTCTGGCCAAACAGTGGCGCCCGCTGGCGGGACGTCGGGTGATCGACTGGACGCTTGATGCCTTCCTCACTGCAGGCGTAGACCGCATCGCACTGGTCCTCAATGCCGAGGATCACGACCACTGGCAGGAGTTTTCTGCCCAGCCGGGTCTTCTTCTGGCCAGTGGAGGCAACACTCGTGCGCAATCGGTGGCAAACGGCCTTGATCTCTTGGCCGCACACGGTCTCGACCGGGTGCTGATCCATGACGCCGCCCGCCCTTGTGTCTCAGCACGCATGATCCGGGGAGTAATGACCGCGCTCGACACCCATCTGGCGGCGGCCCCGGCGCTGGCCGTGACGGATGCACTTTGGCGCGGGGGCGATGGTTATGTCACCGGCACTGAAGACCGCAATGGGCTGTTTGCAGCGCAGACCCCGCAAGGCTTCCACCTGCCCCAGATCCGCGCTGCTCATCAGCAGCTTGCGGCAAATGGCGGTGACGCCGCCGATGATGTGGAGGTCGCCCGCGCGGCAGGGATTGACGTTGCCATCATTCCGGGCGACGCAGACAATATCAAAATCACCCGCCCGGAGGATTTCGACCGGGCTGCGCGCAATTTAGGGGGCGACATGGATGTAAGGCTTGGCAATGGCTATGATGTTCACCGGTTTGGACCGGGGGATGAGGTCGTGCTCTGCGGGGTGCCGGTGGCCCATGATCGCGGCCTTCAGGGGCATTCTGACGCCGATGTCGGGCTACATGCCATCACCGATGCCCTCTACGGCGCGCTGGCAGAGGGCGACATCGGCCGCCACTTCCCGCCGTCTGATCCGCAATGGAAAGGTGCCGCCAGCGATATCTTCCTGCGCCATGCCGCCGAGCTGACGCGTTCCAAAGGCTACCAGATCTCCAATGTGGACTGCACGCTGGTCTGTGAATTCCCCAAGATCACCCCCCACGCCCCCGCCATGCGCGCCGCCGTGGCGGAGATCCTGTCGATTGATCTCTCACGCGTCTCGATCAAGGCGACAACCTCCGAACGGCTTGGGTTCACCGGGCGCGGCGAAGGCATCGCCGCCATTGCCACAGCCTGCGTGGTGAAACCATGAAACGGTCGCGCCTCGCCTTTCTGATTGGCACCGTCGGCGGTGTTGGCTATCTGCGCCCCGCCCCCGGTACATGGGGCTCACTGGCAGCCCTCCCTCTGGCGTTTGTCCTGCACCAGCTGGGCGGCTTTCTCCTGCTGGCGCTTGCGACCGTGATTTGCATGGTGGTCGGCGTCTGGGCCGCAGAGGCCATGACCCGCAACCGCGAGAACATGGACCCCTCCGAATTTGTGCTGGATGAGGTGGCAGGCCAGTTCGTCGCCCTTTGGGCAATCTCTTACCCCGCATGGGCGCATGACATCGCAATCACCGCGCTCTGGCCGGGCTGGATCGCCGCCTTTGTGCTGTTTCGGCTGTTCGACATCTGGAAACCTGGCCCCGTCGGCTGGGCCGACCGTCAGAAGGGCGCCACAGGCGTAATGATGGACGACATCATCGCCGGTATCCTTGCCGCGATTGGCGTCGCCGCCCTTGCTGGATTCTCACATGGGGTGCTTGGCCTCTAATCTGAGGAGAGGGTGATATGGACACGACAGACATTATCCGTGAGGCCCGTGCCAAAGGCCTCACCCTTGCCACCGCAGAAAGCTGCACCGCCGGCATGATTACGGCGGCCCTCACCGATGTGGCCGGATCCTCCGCGGTCGTGGACCGGGGCTATGTCACCTATTCCAACCGCGCCAAGCAGGAGATGCTGGGTGTCGAGCAGGCAACCCTGGAAGCCGTCGGCGCCGTCAGCGAGGAGGTGGCCACCGAGATGGCCGAGGGTGCGCAGAGCCGCGCCGATGTGGATATCGCCGTAGCCGTCACCGGTATTGCTGGTCCCGGCGGCTCGGAGCACAAACCTGAGGGGAGGGTTTGCTTTGCGCTGGCACGGCGCCACCAACCCACGCACGTCGAAACAATCGACTTCGGCCCGCTTGGCCGCGACGGCGTGCGCATAGCGACACGCGACCATGCGCTGACCCTGATCTGGCAATCGCTCACTGCCGACCCGCTGGGCTGACGCAAACCGCAGCCCATCTGCCGCTATTTCGTAGAACGGGCGGGAATTGAGCAACACGCCCGCAGGGTCGCTCATTTTTTCAGCATTTTGACAAAAGCCCGGTTTTCTGGCGCCGATATGAAACCTGCCGCTTTTTTCAACGCCCCAGTTCCGCTTTGTCAGGCTTCAGATCAAGAAACAGCCTGCAGATGCGGAAGGAACGGCGATGAACGCAGCCGATACAGCTTGGATTATTGTGGCCACGGCCCTTGTCCTCTTCATGACTTTGCCGGGGCTTGCCCTGTTTTACGGCGGCCTTGTCCGTGCCCGAAATGTGCTCAGCGTGTTTATGCAATGTTATGCCATTGCCTGTTTGATGAGCGTTCTGTGGCTCGCCTTTGGCTATTCCATTGCCTTTGGTGGCGGCACCTCTGGCCTCTGGGGCGGGCTGGACAAGATGTTCCTGTCCGGCGTCACCGCAGACAGCCTCTCTGGCACCCTGCCCGAGGTGCTGTTCTTTGCCTTCCAGATGACCTTCGCGATCATCACGCCTGCCCTGATTGTCGGCGCCTATGTTGAGCGCGTGGGCTTTGGCTTTGTGCTGGTGTTCTCCGGTCTCTGGATGCTCATGTGCTACGCGCCCGTCGTGCATTGGATCTGGGGCGGCGGCATGCTGGCCGATGGCGGCATCTTTGGCGAGATCGGCGTGCGCGACTTTGCCGGTGGCATCGTGGTACATGAAACCGCAGGTCTGGCGGCGCTGATCATCGCGGTGTTCCTTGGCCCGCGCAAAAACCGCACCACTCCGCCGCATAACCCCGGCTATGTCTTCATCGGCGCGGCCATGCTCTGGGTTGGGTGGTTCGGTTTCAACGGTGGCTCGCAGCTGGCGGCAGACGGTGGCGCAGCGATGGCCCTCACGGTCACCCATATCTCCGCCGCCACAGCCTCGCTGACCTGGGCGCTCTGGGAGAAGATCAAATACGGTAAGGCGTCCATGGTGGGCCTTGTCACAGGCACCATTGCGGGCCTTGCCTCTATCACGCCCGCCTCCGGCTTTGTCGGCCCGGTTGAGGCCCTGGTGATCGGTGCTGTCGCAGGCATCCTCTGCCAGGAAGCCGTAAACGTCGTCAGAAACCTGCTGAAGATCGACGACACGCTGGATGTCTTTGCGGTGCATGGTGTCGGCGGCATCTTCGGCACCATCATGATCGCGGTCTTTGGTGCGGGCAGCTGGCTGGCGCAGCTGGGTGGTCTCGCGGTTGTCGGCATCTTCACGGCTGTCGTGACCGTCGTTCTGGTCAAGGTTACCGCCGCGATCACCCCGCTGCGCGTCGACCTGGAGACGGAGACCAACGGTCTGGATATCACCGTTCACGGTGAACGCGCCTACGACATGACCAGCTGACGTCAATCAGCCAATATCACAAACGAAAACGGGCCTGCATCGCGGGCCCGTTTCTATTCAACGGCTTAGGCGTGGTTGCGGATCAGCCATAAAGCTCCGCCGCGCGACGTTCAAAGGCACGCACGATCCGCTGCATCGCCTCGTTGAACACCACACCGATGATGCCCTGCAGGACGGCGTTCTTGAATTCGAAATCAACATAGAACGACACATCACAGCCACCATCCGCGCGATCCGCAAAGGCCCAATTGGATTTCATGTAACGAAACGGCCCGTCCAGATATTCCGTGTCGATTTTCTTCTCCTCTGCGAACAGCGTGACCCGGCTGCCAAAGCGTTCGCGAAACACCTTGAAGGAGATCACCAAGTCCGCCTCCATCACCTCAGCGTCCCCCAAGGGCGTACGGCTGCGGATACGGGCAGCCGAACACCAGGGCAGAAACTTTGGGTAATCCCCGACATCAGCCACCAGATCATACATCTGCTGCGCCGTGTAAGGCATTGGCCGGGTTTCTGAATGGGTAGGCATAAGAGGCGCATTTCCTGCTATGATCGTCCCGCGTCATGTCATATGAACGCGCGGGAAATTCAAGGGGGCACCCATGACACAGCGGCCATATGTCATCGATGTGATGATCTCAGCCAAGGCCATTGCGGCCCGGATCGAAGAGCTTTGCGCCGAGATCCAGACGGAATTTGAAGGCACCGACAAACTGGTGGTGGTGGGGCTCTTGCGCGGCAGCTTCGTCTTTATCGCCGATCTGGTACGAGAGCTGGATCTGCCGATCGAAGTCGATTTTCTTGAGGCATCTTCTTACGGTGATGCGATGGAAAGCAGTCGGGAAGTTCGTATTCTCAAAGACTTACGTGGCGCAATTGAAGGGCGCGACGTGCTGGTTGTTGAGGATATCGTCGACACTGGCCATACGCTGAACCACGTGACGCATCTGTTGCGCAGCCGCCAGCCCGCCCGGCTGAAATCCATCGCGCTGCTGGACAAACCCTCCCGCCGCGAGGTGGATTTCCGCTCTGATTGGATCGGTTTTGAGATCCCGGACGAATTTGTCGTCGGCTATGGAATCGATTACGCGCAGCGCAACCGGAACCTGCCCTTTATCGGCAAGGTTCGCTTTACCGAAGAGGGCTGAACCCGCACCCGGTCCCTTCCGGTCGCCAATATCCGCCGAACAATCCGACGTGGGGCGCAAACATCCGCGCCCTGCGCCCTGCGGTTTTTAAAACCGGCACCAGCCCGCCGATGACCCGCTGTTGCGTCAGCGTCTTTCGGCACAGTCCATTTGCCAAATCCCCCGATCCCCGCCAAGCCTCATCCAAGTGTTGAGATCATGAAGGAGATCGCCAATGAGACTGGCCTATATCGCTGCAGCCTCGCTCGCCCTGTCCCCTGTCGCAGGCGCCGCCGCGCCCCCGAAATGGGCCCCCGACCACAAAAGCACTGCCGCACACCATTCCCCCGGTCAGATCAAGAAACAGCACAAACCGCGCCACAAGGGTTTCCAGCAGCTGCGCGGTGACTGGGACTATATTGACGATCATGCCCGATGGGGGCTGGCGCCGCCTGCTCCGGGTCACCGCTATATCCGCAAGGATGACCGGATTTACGAAGTGGTGCGGGACACACTGGCGATTGTGGGCGCGGTGGCTCTGGTTGATGCGCTGATCGATTGATCGCCGTCTTCCGACATCAACATGCGTAGATAAGATACTGTAAGATAAAGATTATCTCAGTATTCCGTCGATGACAGCAGTAAAAATGGACACGCCAACCGGGATCGCGTCATCGGGGAAATCATAGTCAGGATTATGAAGCTGCGGCTGCATTTCACCTGAGCCAAGCCAGACCATCGCGGCCCGTGCGCTCTTCCCAAACTGGCCGAAATCTTCGGACCAGCGCTGCGGTCGATCACGCATTTCAACCGGATGCCCTGCGGTGCGGCAGGCCGTCTGCAGGAGTGCAACGGCCTCAGCCTCATTGGTGCAGGCCTCAAACACATCGTCAAAGCTGATCTCAACGCCCAGGCCACACTCTGTGCAGATCTGACGTGTCAGATCCTCGGCCTCAGCGATCAACGCCTCCATCCGCGCATCATTCACCGTGCGCAAGGTCGCCCAGACCTCGCCCTCACCGGGCGCGATGCCAAAGGTTGCCTCGCCAAGGCGCGCATGGGTGAGCGTGACCAGCGCATAGTCAGCGTCAAGATCGTCCCCACCGCCAAGCGCCACCAGCCCCGGCAGCAGCTGCGCCATGGCACCGGCAGGTGAAATCCCGTCCTGCGGGGCCGCCGCATGGGAGGTCTTGCCCGTTAGTCGGATGCGCATCCCGCGGGACGCACAATTGGCCGGGCCGCTGCACAGGGCAAGCTGCCCCACCGGCAGCCCCGGTAAATTGTGAAGGGAAAACGCATAGTCTGGCGCAAGTTCGCCAAAGGCCGGATCGGCAATGACCGCAGGCGCGCCCTTGCCGGTTTCTTCGGCCGGCTGAAACATCAGCACGACACGGCCCCGCGCAGGGCGCCGTGCGGCCAGATCCTGCGCCAGCGCAGCCACGATGGTCATATGTCCGTCATGCCCACAGAGATGGCCCCGCCCGGCATGGGTGGAGCGATAGGGTTGGTCAGATATCTCTTCGATCGGCAGCCCGTCCAGCTCACAACGGATCATCACGGTCGGCCCATCCGCCGCGCAGTCGTAGACTGCCGCAACACCGTGCCCACCTAGGCCCGTCAGCAGCTGGTCAGGATCATACCCGCGCAGATAGTTGGTGATGAAGACCGCAGTCTTTTCCTCGGCGCCCGACACTTCCGGGATCTGGTGCAACGCGTGGCGCAGCTCTGTCAGCTGCGCCAGACGGTCCGGCGTCATGCCAGGCCGAGCTTCTTGTTGCGGGCGGCTCGCAGCTGGGCGAAATCATCCCCCGCATGGTAGGACGACCGGGTCAGCGGCGTTGCCGAAACCATCAGGAAGCCCTTGCCATAGGCGGCTTTCTCATAGCTTTCAAACTCTTCCGGCGTCACGAACCGATCGACCGCATGGTGTTTCGGCGTCGGCTGCAGATACTGGCCAATGGTCAGGAAATCGATGTCCGCGGCGCGCATATCGTCCATCACCTGCTTCACCTCCTGCGCATTCTCGCCAAGGCCGACCATGATGCCGGATTTGGTAAAGATCGCCGGATCCATCTCTTTCACCCGCTGCAGCAGCCGCAGGGAGTGGAAATACCGCGCGCCGGGCCGCACACCGGGATAGAGGCCGGGCACAGTTTCCAGATTGTGGTTGAAGACATCGGGCCGCGCTTCCACCACGGTTTCCAGCACTTCAGGTGCGCATTTCAGAAAATCCGGCGTTAGGATCTCAATCGTGGTCTTCGGGCTGCGGTGACGCACCGCGCGGATGGTCTGGGCAAAATGCTCCGCGCCGCCATCTTCCAGATCGTCGCGATCCACAGAGGTGATCACCACGTGATTCAGTCCCAGCTTCTGCACCGCATGAGCCACCCGCCCCGGTTCAAACGCATCCAGCGTATCCGGACGACCAGTGGCAATGTTGCAGAAGGTACAACCCCGGGTACAGATTTCGCCCATGATCATCATGGTAGCGTGACCCTGGCTCCAGCATTCGCCAACATTCGGGCAGCCGGCCTCTTCGCAGACGGTGACGAGGTTATTCTCACGCATGATCTTATGCGTTTCCGCGTAGCCCTTGCCCCCTGGCGCCTTGACCCGGATCCAGCTTGGCTTTTTCGGCTGAGCATTGTCAGGGCGATGGGCCTTTTCCGGGTGGCGTTGCTCGGGGATTTTCAGATCTCGCACGTCGATGTTCCCTTGCGGCAATGGTCTTTTGATCTTCGTAACATAGTTGCAATCGCTTGGCACGACCAGTTCTCGGCCCGGACCACATTCCCGCGCGACGCAACTCACCAGTGCAATACACTGTTTATATGAATATTTTGCTCCAGATTGCGGATAGTGCAACCCCGCCACCCGGTTTTGAACAACCAGGCAATCTGCCGGCTGGTCCCGGCTGCCGAGTCGCTGCGGGCAGGTCGCATCACTCCCGCTAAACGGCGCGAATTGGCAACCCTTCTGGCCCGATCCGCATCCCGTCATCCGCTGCGGCATTGCGCCCGCGAAAACCCCATTGCAGGTGATTTAGAACTATTATAAATCACCGCGCGACGACGAATTGATCCTTAAGGAGCCGATGATGAAAGCTGGCGTAAAACTGCCCGACGTGACCTTCCGCACCCGTGTTCGCGACGAATCCGTAGGCGGCCCCAACCCGTTCCGCTGGGAAGACAAAACCACCGCCGACTATTTTGCCGGCAAGCGCGTTGTGCTGTTCTCCCTGCCCGGCGCCTTCACCCCCACCTGTTCGACCTATCAGCTGCCCGGTTTTGAAAAAGGCTTTGCCGATTTTCAGGCCGAAGGCATCGACGCGATCTACTGCATGTCGGTGAACGACAGCTTTGTGATGAACAAATGGGCCGAATCCCAGAACCTGAAAAACGTCGGTGTTATTCCTGACGGATCCGGTGAATTCACCCGCAAGATGGGCATGCTGGTGGCCAAGGACAACCTGGGCTTTGGCAACCGCTCCTGGCGCTATGCGGCCATCGTCAACAACGGTGTGGTCGAAGCATGGTTCGAAGAGCCAGGCCTGTGCGACAACCACGGCGAAGATCCCTATGGTGTGTCCTCGCCGGAGACCGTTCTCGAGTACCTGAAAACTGCCAAGGCCGAAGTCGCCGCCTGATCGACAGGTCTTCAGATGCGCCCTGATCTACAGCATCCCGGTGCAAGCTGATTTGATCAACAGAACGAAACCGGCGCCCGATGGCGCCGGTTTTTTAGTTAAAGTGCAACGCGTTCAGCCAATCAACTCATCCCGTGTCTGCTGTCTGTCATAGTGTAGTTTCAACTGTTGCAATGCAATGCGCAGCACCACTTTGCCGGATCGCGCTGACCAACCCAGTTGACGTTCGGCGGCTTCCAAGCCTTCCAAATGGCAACAACAACGCATTACGATATCACTCAGCCCTTCACCAAGCGCATTCAGCGCGGCGGCGGCTCGCTTTTTGGCCGCTGAAGCGGCCTGTCCAGGCCGCCGACGACGGGCCGTAGCGGGACAGCAATCCCCCTCACTGAACTGCGCAGTCGATTGCGCGAGATGTTCGGCCACCTGCGCAAGCTCGAAATCCTCGCGCAGGCGCTCTCCCGCACGTACCAGATCGGTGGTCAGAAACGGAGTGCCATTGCGATCGGTCAGCCGTGCCAGCATATGCAACGGGGTCTCTCCCAGGCCATAACGGGCCCGCCGGGGGCGGCGTCGGTTGCGGCTGGATTTGCGCGTCGCCAAGCTGGCGCTTTCCAGCCGTGACCGGGCGCGGTTTTCACGACTGGCCACAAACTGGCTGAGCGCGCTGCGGCCCTCCGATGTAATATGATAGCGGCTAAGCCGCCCAGGCGCTTGACAGGCAATCCAGTCGCGCAGCGCCAGCGCCTCCGCCAGAGTGCGGTCGACAACGACCTTCTTGTCACCGGCCGTTGCCTCGCGCACCACCACCGCCTTCTCCATCCCATCCGCCACCGCAAGGACAGCGCCCTGCGGATTTAGACAGGTCAGAACCTCAACCGCCTCACTCTCGAAAGCCTCAGCGCAGGCTGGCACGGTCCCCAAAGCCAACGCACGGGCTGACATCGGTCGGGGCCCCGTCATGCCAGCGGAATAGTGACTGGCAGCAAGCGACGCCAAGGCCGCATCAACCAGCGGATCATCGCGCCGGGTCTCAACCCGACGGACCTGTCGCAGCACGGTAGACGGGTGGCAGCCCGCCTGTTTCGCCAGATTGCGGATCGACCGGCCCGCTTCGGTATGTTCAAGATATCGGCACGCCTCCTCAGGCACCCATTCCGGCAAGCCGGATACAGCCATAGTTTGCATTTTATCACCCCACATGTGATCATTCGAAACTATCCTCCCACGGGCCGCTTACGTGTTATTCACAGACACAATTCACCGTACTGGCCTGATTTTTTTGGATAGTCTCAGTCAGAGCATCATTGGTTTCAAATTTTCATCAATCAATATCGAATAGACCGTTCGCAGAACCGCCCCTTTCGGCAACACCCGCACTGGTTGTGTTAAACAGCGCTATCGACGGAGCTGGAAAGGACATGACGATGCAGGATATCTTTGCTCATCTAGCCGCTTTGCGCCGCCCTCGGCTGTTGGTGCGGACAGCGAGGATCGGGGCGCGCGACTATAGCCGACGGCGTGATCTGAAACGGGTGCTAGGGTATGGCACATTGCCCAAACCCGCAGCAGCTGTGATGCGGCTTCTGGATCTGGAGCGCGATCACAACCGCAGGCGTGAAGCGGGAGATGCCGGGTATTCACTGACTCGCCACGTTGACGTATTGATCGCGCTGATGGGCGAAGCAGACGGGCTGCGCCGCCCCCGTTTGAACGTCGCCTGACCGACACATGCGATGAAACCGCAAAACGGCGGCCCCTTGGGACCGCCGTATGCCAGCCGGGCTATGCCGGTTGGTGCATGTGCAGATATAAACCGCCGCTCTTACATGAAGGCGTCAGGCATGGAGGCTTTTTTCTCAGCAACATAAGCTTCCAGCTTACCCAGGATCTCAGGATCCAGCGGCGGCGCCTCATAGGCGTTCAGCAGGGTTTCAACCCGGTTGCTGGCCAAAGCAACAGTGTCGCGCGCGCCTTCCTCTTCCCAGGTTTCAAACGGTTTGTAGTCCAGAAGATCGGATTTCCAGAACGCGGTTTTGAAGTTGGCCTGCGTGTGTTCGCAGCCCAAATAGTGACCGCCCGGACCAACTTCGCGGATCGCGCCCATGGCCAGCGTGTCGTCGTCAACCACAACACCTTTGGCCAAACCATGCAGCGCGCCCAGCTGATCGGCATCCATCACGAATTTCTCAAAATCAGCAACCAAACCGCCCTCCAGCCAGCCACAGGAGTGCAGCTGGAAATTCACACCGGCCAGCAGACCCATATTGAGCGAGTTCGCCGTTTCATAAGCCGCCTGTGCATCCGGCAATTTGGAGCCGCAGAAGGAGCCGGCGGACCGGAACGGCAGGCCCAGACGGCGGGCCAGCTGGCCTGCACCATAGGTGATCTGGGAGGCTTCGGGTGTGCCAAAGGTGGGCGCGCCGGAATTCATGTCGATCGAGGTCACCATGGCACCAAAGATCACCGGCGCACCGGGGCGGATCAACTGGCTGTAGGCGACACCGGCCAGAACTTCGGCCAGAACCTGAACCAATGTCCCGGCAACCGACACCGGCGCCATCGCGCCACCAACGATGAACGGCGAGATGATGCAGGCCTGGTTGTGTGCGGCATAGACCTCCAGCGCGCCCATCATCACATCGTCAAATGTCATCGGCGAGTTGATGTTGATCAGCGAGGTCATCACGGTGTTGTCGCGCACAAAATCCTTACCGAACAGGATTTCGCACATTTCGATGGAATCCTGCGCCCGGCTGGGTTCCGTCACCGACCCCATGAAGGGTTTGTCGCTCAGCGTCATATGCGCCATCAGCATGTCGAGGTGACGCTTGTTCACCGGCACATCGGTCGGCTCGCAAACGGTGCCGCCGGAATGGTGCAACCACTTCGACATATAGCCCAGCTTCACGAACTTCTGGAAATCATCCAGCGTCGCATAGCGGCGGCCGCCCTTGGCATCGCGCACAAACGGCGGGCCGTAGACAGGTGCCAGCACCATGTTCTTGCCACCAACAACCACTGATTTCTCAGGGTTGCGCGCATGCTGGGTGAATTCGGACGGGGCGGTTTTGCACAGCTCACGCGCCAGACCACGCGGGATGCGAACGCGTTCCCCATCAATGGTGGCGCCAGCTTCACGCCAGCGCTCCAGCGCGGCGGGGTTGTTCACGAAATTGACGCCCACCTCCTCGAGGATGGTCTCGGCGTTGGCTTCGATGGCCTGCAGCGCCTCTTCGCCCAGCACCTCAAAGTTCGGGATATTCCGTTCAATGTATTTTGCGGTGTCGATCTTGACGCCGGTACGTTCTGCGCGACGGGCGGCACCACCGCCTCCACGTGCGCGGCGGCGCGGTGCTGCTGGAGCTGCTTCTGTCATGGTTTTTCCTCACCACAGGCATTTCGTTGCAGCTGTGATTATATCGCTCAGACAAAAGGCCGCCGCAGGATTACGGCCATTGAAGTTGAAAAGCGACATTCCCGACAGGTTTCTCGCGAAACCGGCCGGGATTTTCACTCTGTCACCGGCGCAGCGACGGCACGCGGCAGATCGCGCAAACGCGCTCCGAGGCGCGAAAATCCCTTGCGAATTCTGCGCCACTGCCCTATGGCGCGTGCATGACAGAGACATCCCACGACAGCCTTCTCATCATCGACTTTGGCAGCCAGGTGACGCAGCTGATCGCGCGCCGCCTCCGCGAGCTGAATGTCTATTGCGAAATCCATCCCTACCAGAATGTCACTATGGACTTTGTGCGCGAGATGGCGCCCAAGGCGGTGATTTTCTCCGGTGGACCCGACAGCGTGACCCGCGACGGCAGCCCCCGCGCCCCGCAGGAGATCTTTGATCTTGGGGTGCCGATCCTGGGCATTTGCTACGGCCAGCAGGTGATGATGCACCAGTTGGGCGGCAAGGTGCTATCCGGCCATGGCACCGCCGAGTTTGGTCGCGCCTATGTGACCCCAACAGTCAGCAGCCTGCCCCTGCTGGACGGCTGGTTTGCCGACGACAGCGACCGTGAACAGGTCTGGATGAGCCACGGTGACCACGTCAGTGAGATTGCACCGGGGTTTGAGGTCTACGGCACCTCCCCCAATGCGCCCTTCGCGATCACCGCAGATGTCAGCCGCAATTTCTACGCCGTGCAGTTCCATCCGGAGGTGCATCACACCCCGAATGGCGCCAAACTCTACGAGAACTTCGTGAAGATTGCCGGCTTCACCGGTGACTGGACCATGGGTGCCTACCGTGAGCAGGCGATCCAAGCGATCCGCGATCAGGTTGGCGACAAGAAAGTTATCTGTGGTCTCTCCGGCGGTGTCGACAGCTCGGTGGCTGCGATCCTGATCCATGAGGCAATCGGCGACCAGCTGACCTGCGTGTTTGTAGACCATGGCCTGCTGCGCAAAAATGAGGCTGAAGAGGTCGTCACGATGTTCCGTGACAACTACAATATCCAGCTGATCCACGCGGATGAGCAGGAGTTATTCCTGGGCGAGCTGGACGGTCAGTCGGATCCCGAAACCAAACGCAAGATCATCGGCAAGCTGTTCATCGACGTGTTCCAGAAACACGCCAACACGATTGAGGGCGCCGAGTTCCTGGCACAGGGCACTCTTTATCCGGATGTGATTGAATCGGTGTCCTTTTCCGGCGGCCCGTCGGTCACCATCAAGAGCCACCACAATGTCGGTGGCCTACCAGAGAAGATGGGCCTCAAGCTGGTGGAGCCGTTGCGCGAACTGTTCAAGGACGAGGTCCGCGCCCTGGGCCGCGAACTGGGCCTGCCGACAAGTTTCATTGGCCGCCATCCCTTCCCCGGACCCGGTCTTGCGATCCGCTGCCCAGGTGAGATCACCCGCGAGAAGCTGGAGATCCTGCGCGAAGCCGATGCGATCTATATCGACCAGATCCGCAAGCACGGTCTCTATGACGACATCTGGCAGGCCTTTGTTGCAATTCTGCCGGTCCGCACCGTGGGTGTGATGGGCGACGGGCGCACCTATGACTACGCCTGCGCCCTGCGCGCGGTGACTTCTGTTGATGGCATGACGGCGGATTACTATCCATTCAGCCACGACTTCCTTGGTGAAACCGCCACGCGAATCATCAACGAGGTGAAAGGCATCAATCGCTGCACCTATGACATCACCTCAAAACCGCCCGGCACCATCGAGTGGGAATAAACCTACACACCAAACCCCGGCCCAGCGGCCGGGGTTTCTCTTTTTTGGAAAGCCCTGCTCTTATTGTGTTTTCATCTGTCTATTAACGATTTGAACAATTCTCTCTGCGAGGTTTCGTAGAACCTTAATTGAGAGTATCTTCAGAATGATCATCTGCCATCCGCTCAAGCTTATTTTCATCAAGACAAAGAAAGTTGGCGGAACCTCATTTGAGATCGCACTGTCCAGTTATTGCGACGAAAACAGCATCATTACGCCGATCAGCCCAAAGGATGAAGAGATCCGGAAGGCATTGAGCTACCCGGGGCCTCAGAACCATCAAACCCAGACCTGGCCAGATGGAAATGAGGGCAAGCAGGCGTTCTTCAATCACATGACCGCCGGGCAGATCCGCGCCGCTGTTCCGCAGGAAATCTGGGAGAGTTACACCAAGATCACGATATGGCGTGATCCCTATGATGCGATTATCTCGCGCTACTACTGGGAGGGCATGGACAAACGCAACATTCCATTTGATCTGTTTGTCGAGAACTTCCGCAGCGTTTTGAGCGAGAACCGTCGTATCGCGCCGCTGGGTGGGCCGAACAGCCCCGACATCTTCCTGCGATACGAACATCTTGAGGAGGATATCAACGCGCTGGGTGTCGATGACCTCTGGGCGCGGTTCTCAAGCCTAAGCGCCAAGGCCGCACTTCGTCCCAAACGTGGCGCCGATCCGGCAACCCTCTTCGCCAAGCATCCCGATACAGCTGATCTGATTGCACAGGAAGCCGCATCCGAAATTGCCCGGTTCGGCTACACGCGCCCAAATCCAACGCCAGCCCCCGGCACAGCCGAGCATGCCCCCCCTCGTGCGTCCGGCGGCACCCCCTCAGTCAGCGCCCCGTCAGATAGCTCTCAGCCCGATTTCATCTTCACTCTCTCTGCAGGGCGCACCGGCACCGCCTGGCTCGCGCGATTTCTTGGCGATAACCTGAATATTCCGTCAGTGCATGAACCCCTTGGCCTTGATGCCTATGGCACCCGCCTGCCCAGTATCAGCCATATGAGGCACTTCAACACCTACGGCATGAACGGACCTCTCTGCGATTTTTGGGAGGGCAAGCTTAGTGAGCTTCAAGCGCCCTACGCTGAAAGCAATCACACCTTAGGAAAATGCGGACTCATTGAGGCCCTTATTGACCACGGTCTTGCGCCGCGCACCACCATCATCATCCTGCGTCGCAACCTTGCCAAACAGATCGCAAGCTATGTCGTGCGCAATGATTTCTTCAATATCACCATCCCTTGGCAATGGTACCTGCATCCCGATTATCACAACAAGATTGTGGATCCGGCTCCTCTGAAGCATTTGGGAGATGTCGGCAGCGCGATCTGGTATGCGTTGGAAATGGAGGCGCGATATGCCTACTATAAACATATCTATGGTGGTCAGCTCCAATTCATCGAGTCTACACTGGAAGACGCCGTTACCCCGGATGGAGCGGCGAAACTGCTTCGGGCGCTAGGACATAAAGGGCACCCAAAGCTGCCACCCAAGGCGAATGCATCACCGCAAAATGGCAATATAACGGATACACTTGTTGCTGAGGTGGAAACACTGCTTTCACGGGTGAATTTCGATGCCGAAGAGGCAGCCTTGGCCTTTATCCAGCGCGGGAACCGGCTCGATGTTCCAGCCCTGCCACGCCAGTGCGCGGCGGCCGGGAAGGTTGCTGCCGAATAGCTGTCACGGCATATCCTGGCATATCAGTGTCCCGGCACTGGACCGCGCGGCGAACATAGCTTGACCTAAGTTGAAAACTGACCCCTTCTGCCCGTTAGAATGGCGCATGAGGGGCAGTGATGGAATTGAACGACCGACCGATTGGGACGGCTGCGATCTGGATGATCGGGGCGATTATTTCCTTCTCCTCAATGGCGATTGCCGGACGGGAGGCGGGTTTGAGCCTCGACACGTTTGAGATCATGACCTACCGCAGTGCTGTCGGCCTGGTGATCGTCGTCGTGGTTCTGACCGCCACGGGCAGCTGGCCACAGGTGCGGCGCGACCGGCTGGGCCTGCACCTCATCCGCAACGCGGCCCATTTCACAGGGCAGAACCTCTGGTTTTTTGCTGTGACCCTGATCCCGCTGGCACAGGTCTTTGCGCTGGAATTCACCTCTCCACTCTGGGTGTTGATGCTGTCACCGCTGCTGCTGGGCGAAGCTTTGACAAAACCGCGCGTGCTGGCGGCGGCTCTTGGTTTTATCGGGATCCTGATCGTGGCGCGCCCAAGCCCAGAGACCCTGAACCTCGGCGTAGTTGCTGCGGCTAGTTCTGCTGTCTTCTTCGCGCTTACCATCATGTTTACCAAGCGACTGACCCGGCATGAGCCGATCAGCTCCATCCTGCTGTGGCTCACCCTGATGCAACTGGCAATGGGTCTGGCGATATCTGGCTGGGACGGGGTAATTGCAATACCAAATGCCGCAACGGCACTTTGGTTGCTGGTAATCGGCTGCGCCGGGTTGGCCGCGCATTTTTGCATGACCAAGGCGCTTGCTATTGCTCCGGCCACTGTTGTCGTGCCCATCGACTTCGCTCGCCTGCCCACCATCGCTGTGGCCGGAATGTTGATTTATGGTGAAGCGCTTAACCTGTGGATCCTGCTGGGCGCGGTGGTGATCTTCTGCGCCAACTACATCAATATTCTCGATGCGGCCGGACGCCTGCGTGCGCATTCAGAACACCGCAGATCTGCCTGATTTTCTTGCCGTTGATTGCCTTTGCGTCAACATTGACCGAAAAATTCCCCCTTGCTAGCGTTTTCCAATGTTAAAACCAGACGCTCAAGTCTGGACAGGGAGGAACAATGAAACGCTATCTTGCAACGTCAGCGGCGCTGGCGCTGGCTTCCGGCTCCGCTATGGCCAGCGGTCTTGACCGCACCGGTCAGCCGATTGGCATCATCTTCGAAGAAGGCTCCTATGCCGAATTTTCGATCGCCACCACCTCGGCTGACGTCTCGGGCAAAGACCTGACGACGCTCAACCCGTTCGGGTCTGCCTCCGGCGATGTTGGCGATCGCTTCAACATGTTTGGCGCTGGCTACAAACGGGACATCAATGAACAGCTGTCCTTTGCTGTGATCTTCGATCAGCCCTGGGGCGTTGACATTGCCTATCCCGTTGGAAACTCGCTGCTTCTGGGCGGCACCACCGCCGAGGCAAATTCGAACGCAGTAACCGCACTGCTGCGTTACCGGTTCAACGAGAACTTCAGCGTCCACGGCGGCATTCGCTACCAAGAAATCGACGGTGAGATCAATCTGGCCGGAGGAGCCTACGCTTCTATTCCCGGTGGCACTTATAATGTCCGTGTGAATAAGGATGGTGCGTTTGGCTGGGTTGCCGGTGTTGCGTATGAAATTCCAGAAATCGCCCTGCGCGCAGCTCTGACCTACAGCTCCGAGATCACTCATAATTTCACCACCAATGAGAACCTCACTCCCGGCGGTGCCGCCACTTCGGCTGAGACCAAGACACCTCAATCGGTAAATCTGGATTTCCAGACCGGCATTGCGGCGGATACATTACTGTTTGCGAATATTCGCTGGGCCGAGCATAGCGTGACAAACCTCATCCCAACGACCTTTGGCCGTGACCTGATCGATCTGGACGATTCCTTCACCTACACGATCGGCGTTGGGCGCAAATTCAATGAGAATTGGTCCGGATCGCTGGCGTTCATCTATGAAGATGCCGACGGTGACAACCGGGTCTCCCCGCTTGCACCAACCCAAGGCATGGAAGCCATTCGCCTGGGCGTCCAGTACCAGCAGGATAAGATGAAAATCTCCGCTGGCATCCGCTACACAAAGCTGGGTGATGCATTCGCCTCGCCAGGTGGCACCCCCGTTGCCTATTTCGAGGACAACGACGCCGTCAGCTTTGGCCTGAAAGTCGGCTACAGCTTCTGATCCTGCGTAAAACCTGCGTGCGCTACAGACCGCGCTGTAACAAAGACAGGGCCAGGACCAGCTTTGCCCCCGCACCCATGGTGCGGGGGTTTTTCGTGTCACGACTACATCTGATCAGGTCACCTTCGGCCGCTGCTGATTGACCCACGCGACATTGGTCAGTAGCAAGGCAAGGAACCAACAGGGACCGGATTTCAAATGCTCTATTCGTCTGCCGAAGAGTGGCGTAAGGCGCCGCATAAGCGGGTTTTGTTCTTTGGCATGTCCGGTCTGGGCAAGACCTATGTCAGCAATATCCTGCGCGGTGCGGGCAGCTGGTTTCACTATTCCATCGATTACCGCATCGGCACCCGCTACATGGGCGAATATATCGCCGACAATGCCAAGGCCGAGGCGATGAAAGTGCCGTTCCTGCGCGATCTGCTGTTGTCGGACTCGATCTACATCGGCTCCAACATCAGCTTTGAAAACCTGACACCGGTCGCGTCCTACCTGGGCAAACCCGGTGATCCGGCCAAGGGCGGGCTGGCAATGCAGGAATACACACGCCGTCAGGACCAGTTCCGCACGGCTGAGCTGAACGCGCTGCGTGATACCGGCTATTTCATCGACCGGGCTGCGCGGCTTTATGATTATCCGAACTTCATCTGCGACACTGGCGGCAGCATCTGCGAATGGGTCGACGCAAGCGACCCCAACGACCCGCTGCTGACGGCGCTGTCGCGGCAGACGCTGATGGTCTGGATCAAGGGCGACGAAGCCCATACCCAAGAGCTGATCCGCCGGTTCGACCGCGCGCCGAAACCCATGGCTTATGAACCGGCCTTCCTTGCCCGCGTCTGGCAAGAGTATCTAAAGGAAAACACCCTATCAGAGGCCGATGTGGATCCTGATAGTTTCATTCGCTGGACCTATGCGCAGGCGCTGGCCCATCGCCAGCCGCGCTATGCCGCTATGGCTGAGAACTGGGGCGTCACGGTGACAGCCGATCAGATATCAGGCATCCGCACCGAGGCTGATTTCACAGACGTGATCGCGGGCGCTCTTGAGGCGCGCGGCTAGGCCTTCTACATCACGAGGGGCCAGAGACAGGCCCCTCGCCGGAGATCATCTCCGGATCAGAACGATCCCGACCGCTATGGGCGGGGCAAACATACCAAAGGACACGATATGCCGATCAAGATCCCTTCAGACCTCCCTGCCTATGACGTTCTCACGAACGAAGGCGTGATGGTCATGTCGCCGGATCAGGCGGCCCGTCAGGACATTCGCCCGCTGCGCATCGGCCTGTTGAACCTGATGCCGAAGAAGATCCAGACCGAGAACCAGTTCGCCCGGCTGATCGGCGCGACGCCCTTGCAGATCGACCTGTCGCTGATCCGCATGACAGAGCATCAGACCCGCAACACTGCCGCTGAACATATGGCCGAATTCTACCGTCCCTTTCAGGAGATCAAGGACCAGCGCTTTGACGGGTTGATCATCACTGGCGCGCCGATTGAGCATCTGGAGTTCGAGGACGTCACCTATTGGGACGAGCTGTGCGAGGTCTTTGACTGGACCCAGACCAATGTGCATTCCACCTTTGGTGTCTGCTGGGGCGGCATGGCGATGATCAACTACTTTCACGGGGTGAAAAAACACCTCCTCGATCACAAGGTCTTTGGCTGTTTCCGGCATCAAAACCTTGATCCTGCCTCGCCCTATCTGCGGGGGTTTTCGGATGATTGCGTCATTCCGGTGTCGCGCTGGACCGAAATCCGCCAGTCCGAAATTGACGCGCGCCCCGGCCTGCGCAGCCTTCTGGGCAGTCAGGATGCGGGTCCCTGCCTGATTGAGGATCCGAGCCACCGGGCGCTCTATATCTTCAACCACTTTGAATACGACAGTGATACGCTGAAGCAGGAATACGACCGCGACGTGGCCAGCGGGACGCCTATCAACGTGCCGATGAACTACTACCCGGATGATGATCCCAGCCGCAAACCGCAAAACAGATGGCGCAGCCATGCGCATCTTCTTTATGGCAACTGGATCAATGATATCTACCAATCCACCCCCTTCGACATGGCTGAGATTGGTCGTTAAGGGCATGGTGACCGCCGGGCTGGTTCTGGCGCTTGGCGTTGGCGTGACGCTGTGGCGCGCGAATGCGCGCGAGGCGGAAGCGATGTCGGCTTACCCACCGCAGGGCACATTTGTGACCGTCGAGGGGCAGCAGGTGCACCTGCTGGATCTGGGACAGCCTGCCGCCCTGCCAGCAGGCGAACGCGCGCCGGATCTGGTGTTGATCCACGGCGCCAGCGGCCATATCCGCGATATGACCTTCCGCCTCGCACCAGCCCTCAGCGACCGCTACCGGGTGATCATCGTCGACCGGCCCGGATTGGGCTACAGTGACCGCACCCGCGGCGCGCAAGCCTCCCTGAGCAGGCAAGCCGCCCTGATCCGTGGTGCGGTGGCTGACCTGGGGGCAGAGCGTCCCATCGTCTTGGGGCAAAGCTATGGCGGCGGGGTTGCGCTGGCTTGGGCGCTAGATGATCCCGACAGTCTCTCTGCGCTGGTCACCGTGGGTGCGGTCTCGCACCCCTGGCCGACGCCGCTCAGCACCTTCTACAAGGTCACCTCCTCACCCTTGGGTCAGCGGCTGGCGGTCCCCCTGCTGACCGCCTATGTGCCGGAGACCACCATTCGCGACACGCTGACTGAGGTCTTCGCCCCGCAACCCGTTCCGGCGGGGTATTTTGAGCATTTCGGCCCCGGCCTGACCCTGCGCCGCTCTGCCTTGCGGGCCAATGCGCGCCAGCGCGCTGACCTTCTGGCCGAAATCAAATTGATGGCGCCCCGATACAATGCCCTTCGCCTGCCCATTGAGGCGGTCCATGGCAGCGCGGATACCACCGTCGGGCTGGATCTGCACGCGCGCCAGCTGGAACGCGATGTGCCCACGCTCACTCTCACGGTGCTGGACGGGATCGGCCATATGCCGCATCAGGTCGCCACCAATGCGGTTGTGGCAGCGGTAGACCGGGCAGCAGCGCGGGCCGCACCGACAGAGAATTTGCGTTAAAACGATTCACATTTCTCTGCAAAGCCCCATATAAGGGACAGAAGACAGAAGGAATTTTCGAATGCCCCTGCCCTTTGACGGTGCCATCAGCGCGTTTTACCAGACCGAAGCCCCGGACGAGATCCGCGCCGCCCTCAAAAGCTCGGACAAGGACGATGTTCTGGATCCCGGCTTTCCCTATGACACACGGATGAGCCGCAAGCGCTATGACAAAGAGATGAAGCGCCTGCAGATCGAACTGGTAAAAATGCAGTCCTGGGTGCGCGCAACCGGTGCACGGATTGCCATCATTTTCGAAGGCCGCGATGCGGCTGGCAAAGGCGGCACCATCAAGAGGTTCCGGGAAAACCTGAACCCACGCGGTGCCCGCATCGTGGCCCTGTCGAAACCCAGCGAACGCGAACAGACGCAGTGGTATTTCCAGCGCTATATCACCCATCTGCCTGCGGCCGGTGAAATCGTTTTCTTTGATCGCAGCTGGTACAATCGAGGCGTGGTGGAGCCGGTCTTTGGCTTTTGCACCGACGGCCAACGCGAACGGTTCTTTGATCAGGTCAACGGGTTTGAGGAGGCACTGGTTGAGGATGGCATTCAGGTCTTCAAGATCTGGCTCAACGTCGGGCGCGCGGAACAGCTGCGCCGGTTCCTGTCGCGCGAAACCGATCCTTTGAAACAATGGAAGTTGAGCCCGATTGACGTAAAGGGGCTGAGCCTCTGGCAGGAATACTCCACCGCGATTGCAGACACGCTGACGCGCAGCCATTCGGACCACGCGCCCTGGACCATCGTCCGCTCGGATGACAAACGCCGCGCGCGGCTGGCCGCCATCCGCCGGGTGCTGCATGCGGTTGATTATGCCAACAAGGACGCCAAGGCGCTTGGTGATCTGGATGGTACGATCTGTGGCGGACCGGAACTTTGGGATGCCTAAACGCGGATATCACCACGGCAACCTGCGTCAGGCGCTGGTCGAAGCCGCATTGCACCTGATCGAGGCGAAGGGTCCAACCGGGTTTACGCTATCAGAGGCGGCCAAGAAGGCAGGCGTCACCCCGGCTGCGGTCTACCGTCATTTCGACGGGCGAGAGGATCTGATTGCCGAGGCAGGCCGACAGGGCTACGTCATGTTTGCCGATCTGATGCAGCACGCCTATGACAAATATCAGCCCTCTGCCCTGGCCGCGTTTGAGGCCACAGGCCGGGCCTATCTCGCCTTTGCGCGCAAACATCCAGGCCATTACATCGCCATGTTTGAAAGCGGCATTTCCGTGAACCGCACCCCGGAGCTGGCCGAGGCCGCCAACCGCGCGCGTGCCATTCTGGAGCGGGCCGCAGCGGATCTGAGCCAGCACATCCCGGCCGAAAAACGCCCGCCCGCCTCGATGTTCTCCGCTCATATCTTGGCGATGAGCCATGGGGTGGTTGAGCTTTATGCGCGCAACTCACCCGGTGCCGCCTCACCCTTCCCGCCTGAGGATCTGCTGGAAAGCGGCATTGGCATCTATCTGCGCGGGCTAGGTCTGATTGAACCGGATAGCTGAGACTGACGGCCGGTGGCATCTGCCCCGACTGACGTAGCCTCTAAACAGTCCAGACAACGAAAAAGGCCGCAGATTTCTCTGCGGCCTTTTCCAATCCATGTGATCCAGCGATTAACGCTTGGAGAACTGGAACGAACGACGCGCTTTGCGACGACCGAATTTCTTACGCTCAACGACACGGCTGTCGCGGGTCAGGAAGCCAGCAGCTTTCAACGCGCCACGCAGGGACGGGTTGTAGAGTTGCAGCGCCTTGGAGATGCCGTGCTTGACCGCGCCGGCCTGACCGGAGAGGCCACCGCCCTTGACGGTTGCGTAGACGTCGAATTCGCCTTCGACACCGGCAACTTGGAACGGCTGGCGCAGGATCATCTGCAGCACAGGGCGTGCAAAATATGCGTTCAGCTCTTTACCGTTGACGGAGACCTTGCCGGAACCCGGCTTGATCCAGACGCGGGCAACCGCATCTTTCCGCTTGCCGGTGGCATAGGCGCGGCCCAGCTCGTCACGAACGGGTTCGCGCGAAATGGTTTCTTCGGCTACGGTTTCTACGCCTGCAACGGCGCCGAGCTCTTCGAGAGTGTTGATCTGATCAGCCATCGGTCTCAGCTCCGGGTGTTTTTCTTGTTCATGGATTTAACATCCAGAACCTCGGGGGACTGGGCTTCATGCGGGTGCTCGGCACTTGCATAGATGCGCAGGTTGGTCATCTGCTGGCGCGACAGGCGGTTGCCGGGCAGCATGCGCTTCACAGCCTGGTAGACCACGCGCTCAGGGTGCGCGCCTTCCAGAATTTGCTGTTTGGTGCGGGATTTGATGCCACCGGGGTGACCGGTGTGCCAGTAGAAGTGCTCTTCGCGCTTCTTGCCGGTCATCTGGATTTTGTCAGCGTTGATCACGATGACGTTGTCGCCCATATCCATGTGAGGAGTGAAGGACGGCTTGTGCTTACCACGCAGGCGCATGGCGACGATCGAGGCAAGACGGCCCAGCACCACGCCTTCGGCGTCGATGATGATCCACTTCTTCTCGATGTCTGCCGGAGTAGCAGAGAAGGTTTTCATATCAGGTCAATCCTGTTTGACGTGAAGGGCACACCAAAGCGGCACGCCCGAATTCGATGGACGGGGTTTACGGCAGCCCAATGCGCAGGTCAACACCCGTAAATCAGATTTAATTGTTCAAAAACATACACTTAAAAAATAGGTATAATAATACCCCAAATTTTGACACCGACCGACGCGCTGCTGCACCGATCAAAAACCGCAACTGCCGACGCGGAGCAGGCTAACACGCCTTTTCAGCCGTTACCCCACACGTTAAAGCTGCATCGGAAAGACGAATTATAGGATGTCACTAACATGTTTCGAAAACTTGCTCTGGCTGGCGCCCTGCCGCTGGCCCTTGGTGCCTGCATGCAAAACGCCGAAGTTACCGCTCCCCCGGTAACGGTGGCGCTCAAGAATCAAAGTGCGACAGCGCCGCGCATTCAGGGCTACAAAGAACTGACCTTCCGCACCCATGTCGTGCTGGACAAGGAGAAGATGAAGGCGACGGGCGGTCAACCCAGCAGCGCCAATATGCGCGAGGTTGTTGGCGCCAGGTGCACAGTCGAAAGCACCGAATTCAAGGCAACATTCATCACCCCGGCAAAAGTCAACGTTCCGGTGCTCAAACGTCGTCCGACACCGGCTTATGTGCAATGCAACGCAGGCGAACAGTCCGGCCGGACCATGCTCAAGCCTGAGCTGAACGGCACGGTGGTGGGCGGCGCCTCGGCTGCAGGTCTTCTGGCTGCTGCCATTACCGCAGGCATCGCTGCTGGTCGCGACAACTGGTCGTTCATCGGCAACCATGCCTCGGGCGTGTCGATCCTGGTCGAATAACCGACCCGGTCGATCATCCTATAATATATAAAGGGGCCTGACTGTTCAGGCCCCTTTCTCCTTCGCCGGACAGCCCTCCCTGAACTGGTCAACATCACACGCTGATTTGCTCTGGCGGGTTGTCCAAGAGGGCGCGCAGGCGCAACATGGCGTCTTCGAACTGCTTCGGCGTGACATGGCCGTTCACCGCGATCCGCACCGCATTAGGGGCGCGGCCATCGCGCAGGGCAAACTCATCGGCCGACCGGATCTGAACGCCCTCGGCCTCCGCCGCGCGGGTAAAGGCGGCGGCGCGCCAGCCCGAGGGCAGTTTTAGCCACAGAAACGGCACGCTCTGCGACCAGATCAGATCAAACCCACCCAGAGTGTTGACCGCGATCCGTATGTAATTGTCCATTTCGCGACGCACATCGGCGACCAGCTTTCTGGTGCGCGGATCAGACAGCAGAATACGCGTCAGCTCAGCAACCGGCTGCGCAATTCCGAAGTAGCTGTATTCCGCCATCCGTCGCAGATCCCGGCCACGCCCCTTGGGGGCCAGCGCAAACCCAACCCGCAGCGACGGTGTCAGAGTTTTGGAAATCGACGAAACATGCCAAGAGAGATCCGGCGCCAGCGCGCGATAGCTTGGCGCGCGGGCTTCGCCCATGCGATAACAGTCATCCTCAATGATCTGCACCTCATGGCGGCGCAGCACTTCAAGGATCTGCTGGCGGCGTTCCAGCGGCGTATAAAGCCCGGTTGGATTATGCACCTCGGGACTGGTGCAGAGCACCATGGCGCCGGTTTTGCGGATCGCAAGCTCCAGAGAGTCGGGCAGAATGCCATGCTCATCCATCGCAACGCCGACAACCCGCGCGCGCACCAGTTCCGCCGCGCGCCGGAACCCAGCATAGGAGAGATCTTCCACCAGCACGGTCGGTTGCGGCCCCTTCAGAATAGCCTGCATCACCGTCAGGATGCCGTTCTGTCCACCATGGGTCAGCACCACGTCACGCTCATCCAGCGGGCCCAGCGGATCCTGCGACAGCCAGTCGACCACAGCCTCACGCAGGGGGCGGTAGGCATCTCTCGTTGGGTAATTCAGGAGCTGTAACGGGTCCCCTTGCGAAATCTTGACCAGCGCCTCCCGGATCGCCGCCACCTGCCCCACATCCACCAACCGGGGGCTAAACAGGCTGACATGACCCGGATCTTTGACTTCCTTCAGGTAGAGCTGCCGCGACCAGACATCGTCCTGAACCTTGGTTTCCGGTTCCGCCACAAAGGTGCCGCGCCCCACCTCAGCCTGCAGTAGCCCCGCATCCGTCAGCAGAGAATAGGCCCGCGCCACAGTGCCCGGGGTGATCTTCAGCTGGTAAGCAAGCTCCCGCACCGGCGGCAACTTTGTACCGATACAAAGGGTGCCATCCTCAACCGCGTTTCGGATTGTATCGGCGACCCGCTGATATTTGGGACCGGATCGGCCAGAAAGATCAGTTGGCAACTCATTCGGCCAAATTGTACCCATTACAATCCTTCCTTGGACATGATGCCCCACAAATTGTACCCAAGCATTGTGATATTAACACAGGATTGTATCAATACAATAGGAAAATGCCATGACACAGAACGCAACTCCCCCTTCGACGGATATGCTCTATCTCTCCAGCCGCCCCGCCCTGCCGGTGCTGGCGGAGGTTGCAGTCTCCTTTGCGGTTCTGGTCACCAAATGGACAGTGCGCCAACGCACCCGCCAGGCATTGCGCCAATTGCCTCCGGAACTGCTCAAAGATGTTGGGCTGACCCGTGAAGAGGCACGCCATCAAGGGACTCTTCCGTTCTGGCGCCCATGATCCCCGGGCAACGGAACCACCTGACGGCCGGGGCTTGCCCCGGCCTTTTTTATGGGCAGACCGCATCCATTTTAGAAAAAACCTCTTGATCGAATCCCGCACCCACCATAGATGCCGCTTCACTTTCGGTACCGATCCCAACCCCGGACTCTTATCCGGGGGGGCGCTAAGGGCCGGCTGGATTGTCATCTACTGGAACGAAGGGGAGTGTCATGACGGACGCCAACCTCTTCCAACTGGGGATCGGTCTGGAGACAGGCGCCCAAGAGGAAGATACCGCCCGCAGTGCAACCACTGCGATCGTAAACTCACTTGTGGATTCGGATCGCGAAGACCATTTCATCCGTCGGGATGGAAAGGTGTTTGCCGGAACCCATCTTATTATCGAGGTCATGAACGGCAGCGGTCTGGATTGCGAAACCCGCATTCAGAACGCATTCCGTAAATGCGTGGACGTCTGCGGCGCCACGCTGCTGCATATCCACACGCATAAATTCTCGCCGCAGGGCGTGTCCGGTGTCGCGGTGCTGGCCGAGAGCCATATCTCCGTCCATACTTGGCCCGAGATCGGCTATGGCGCCTTTGACGTCTTCATGTGTGGCGATGCCGAACCATGGAAAGCGGTTGATGTGCTGAAAGAGGCCTTTGACACGCCCACCGTTGAGGTGCGTGAACTGCTGCGCGGTGAGGAATTCCTCGCCAAGGGCATTCCTTCGAAGGAGGTGGCAGCATGAGCGATCAGACCTGGATCACCGAACGCCTGCACGCGCATTACGCGCAATCGCTGCGCGTTGATGAGATGCTCTATGACAGCAACACCGAGCATCAGCGCCTAAAGGTGTTTCAGAACGGCCAGTTCGGCCGCATCCTGACGCTGGACGACGTGGTGCAGACCACCGAAGGCGACAACTTCATCTACCATGAGATGCTGACCCATGTGCCGATCCTGGCGCATGGAAATGCAAAGCGCGTGTTGATCATCGGCGGCGGCGACGGCGGCATGGCCCGCGAGGCGCTGCGCCACACCTCGGTCGAGCATGTGACCATGGTGGAGATTGATGCAGGCGTGGTGGATTTCTCGAAAGAGTATCTGCCGATGCTGAGCGACGGCGCCTTTGACGACCCGCGGCTCAATCTGGTGATCAATGACGGTGCGCTCTTCATGAAAGAGAACACCGAACAGTTCGACGTCATCATCGTCGATTCCACCGATCCGATTGGCCCCGGTGAAGTGCTGTTCACCGACACCTTCTATGGCCACGCGGCCCGGTCGCTGTCTGAGGATGGCATCATCGTCACGCAGAACGGCGTGCCCTTCATGCAGGGCGATGAGCTGACCGGCACCCTGCGCGCGTTCAAGGCGCTGTTTGCCGATGCCTCCTGCTATCTGGCGACCGTGCCCACTTATGCTGGCGGACCGATGGCCTTTGGCTGGGGCAGCCATTCGGACAAGGCCCGCAATGTGCGGCTTGATGATCTGGAAGCGCGCTTCGCCGCGGCTGGGATCGAGACCGGGTACTACAACCCCGAGGTTCACAAGGCCGCCTTTGCCTTGCCGAACTACGTCAGAAAACTGTTCCCCTAACGGGACAGGCATTTGGGGGCTTCGGCCCCCTTTTTCTTTTGCGCTGACTTTGCGCTTGCAGCCCGCGCTCTGCGCAGCTGACGCTGCTCTGCAGGGAGAGACATATGGCTCATATCAACAAGGTTATCAAATCGATCAACTTGGACGGCGAGTTGATCTGCACCGATATTTTTCAGCGACCTGACGGGAGTTATGGCTTCGACGAGTTCCGCCGCGATCCCGAGGATGGACGTGGTTGGTACAGCATTGGCCACTACGGCGAACAGGTGTTTACAGATGCCGAAGCCGCGATTGCCGCTGCAAAGACGCAAATCCACTGGTTACAGGATAAGATCGATTGAAGGACACGGCCCGGTAGCGAGGGTCGTTAAACCCTTGGCCCGGGCCGCGCTTCTTGCTAGGCGCGACGGGAGCGAAACAAAATCTGGCAGGCCCCCATGCAGCGCGACCCGATCCTAGTTGTTGACCGCGACACCGGCGAAACCTTTGAGGAGGTGATGCTTGGGGAAAAATGGATCCGCTGGGCCTATCAGAACGCCAGCGCAAAACCGGTGGAAAAACTGCTGTTCCGCTCCGCCCTGATCAGTCGGTTGATGGGCGCGTGGTTCGACTCGCGGTTCTCCAGAGGCAAGATCAGCGCCGTGATCGAGGATCTATCCATAGACATGAGCGAAGCTACGGAACCAACTGAAAGCTATGCAACTTTCAACGACTTCTTCGCCCGAAACCTGAGGCCTGAGGCGCGGCCTTTTGATCCTTCCCCCAGCGTGATTGCCAGCCCCGCAGACGGCCGCGTGCTGGTGTTTCCTGAACTGGCCGAGGATGTCTTTGTCCCCGTGAAGGGGTATCCGATGTCCATTCGCACCATGCTGCCCGGCATCGCGGATCGCTTCATCGGTGGCGCGCTGGCCATCGTGCGGCTGTGTCCTGCGGATTATCACCGCTATCACTTCCCCGCCTCCGGTCAGATCAGCGCCGCAAAGGATCTGCCCGGCGCGCTCCATTCGGTGAATCCGATTGCACTGGGAGCCGGGCCGGATGTCTTTGGCGAGAACAAACGCAGCTGGACCCTGATCGACACAGACACCATTGGCAGCTACGCCTTTGTTGAGGTGGGCGCCTTTGGCGTCGGCTCCATCATCAACACTCGCACCTCTGGCGCTGTCGAGAAGATGGACGAAAAAGGCTACTTCAAATTTGGCGGCTCCACTGTCGTGGTGGTGTTCGAACCGGGCCGCGTGCAGTTCAGCGACGATCTGGTCGCCAACAGTGCCAAGGGCCGTGAGACACTGGCGAAAGTCGGCCAGCCGCTGGCCACGGCTATCTGACGTCTAGCGCCCAAGTGCCTATCGTTCTGGCGGGATCGCATAGGTCATGGTGGAGCGCGCAACCGGTCGCGGATCCCCTTCCGAAAACAAGAGCACATCGCCCACCGCAAGCTGGCGACCCAGTTTCAACAGCTTGCCCTCGGCCACCAAAGGCGTGCCGCCGACCGGCTTGCGCATGAAATCGAAGGAGGCGTTGGTGGTCACCGCCAGCGCCTTGCGCCCCAGTCGCGACAGAACCAGCGCATAAACCGTGACATCGGCCAGCCCGAACATCGACGGGCCAGAGATCGTCCCGCCGGGGCGCAGGTGGCGTTCATCCACCAGAAGCCGCATGGTGATGCCGTCCTCATCCAATCTGTCGATGACAAAATCATTGGCCACCTCTGCAAATACCTCCTGCAGATACGCCCCCAGCCCTGCGGCATCAAACGCCAATCCCATTATGTGCTCTCTCCCTCATAGTCCCGGTTCCCTGCGAGTGGATGTCGCATGGGGCTGCGGCGCAATACCGGTTCCCCCCTCTGCGCAACATGGTCTAACGTTGGCCTCAATCCGGGGAGGGACACAAGATGACAATTTTGGAACGTCACGACAGCAACGGCATCGCCACGCTTCATCTGAACGCGCCGGAGCGGCTGAATGCGCTCTCTGATGCGATGCTGGCGGCCTTGCAGACAGAAATCGACCGCCTGCGTCACGACAGTGAAACCCGCGTGGTGATCCTGGCCGGACGAGGCAAAGCCTTCTGTGCAGGCCATGATCTGCGTGAAATGACCGCGGGACGTCAGGCAGAAGATGGCGGGCAGGCCTATTTTGCGGACCTCTTTGACCGCTGCACCAAGGTCATGCTGGGCCTGCAACAGATCCCCCAGCCGGTAATCGCGCAGGTGCACGGCATCGCCACCGCAGCGGGCTGCCAGCTGGTTGCCTCCTGCGATATGGCTGTCGCTGCGGAGGGCACGCGGTTCGGTGTCAATGGCGTCAATATCGGCCTGTTCTGCTCCACGCCTATGGTGGCGCTCACCCGAAATATCTCGCGAAAACACGCGTTTGAGATGCTGACCACGGGCGAATTCATCAGCGCCGCGCGCGCAGAGGAGTTGGGCCTGATCAACCGTATCGCCGTGCCTGAAGATCTGGCAGAGGTCACGCAGGCTCTGGCCCGAACCGTTGCCGACAAGCTCGGCGCCGCCGTCAAGATCGGCAAACGCGCGTTTTATGACCAGCTCCAACTGCCCACCGCCGAGGCCTATGCCCATACCGGCGCGGTCATGGTTGAAAACCTGATGCTGGGCGACACCATCGAAGGCATTGATGCCTTTCTGGAAAAGCGCGACCCGAACTGGAAAAATCGCTGATCCGCTTAAAAAATCTAAAAGACGTCGAAAATTTTAGTCTTTGTTTACGATTGGCGATTTATTGTTTCCATGTCGGGTCTTTCAAACAAGGCAAGATCATGGCAAAGATTGGGCAGGGCTTGTGAGACACGGTCACAAACCCCGGCACAATTAGGGTCGCTGATGCGGACCGTCCCTCCACCGGGTCTCTCCCCCGGCCAGACAGTTCCCCAGCGACCCCAATACCCCTCCCGCTTAGACCAATCGACATTGCCACTGATGGCGTTGGGCTAGCAAAGACCCCAAAACGCCAGTTTTTCGCACCGATCAGCACAAGCCGCACCGCGCAATATTGCGTGACGGCCCCAGCTGCCCTATGTGGCGGGCATGACAAAAACATTGCATATCGTGGGCGGCGGCATGGCCGGCTCAGAGGCCGCATGGCAGGCCGCACATATGGGCGTAGACGTGGTGCTGCATGAAATGCGCCCCAAGGTGGAGACCTTTGCCCATCAAACCGGCAATCTGGGTGAGATGGTCTGCTCCAACTCCTTCCGTTCGGATGATGATGAGCAGAACGCCGTCGGCCTGCTGCATTGGGAAATGCGCGCGGCAAACGGTCTGATCATGTCCACCGCCGAGCAGCATCGCCTGCCCGCAGGGGGCGCATTGGCCGTGGACCGTGAACCCTTTGCCGAAACCGTGACGGCCCGGCTGAAAGCGCTGCCGAATGTCTCCGTTTCCTACGAGGAAATCACTGAGCTGCCCACGGACGGCGACTGGATCTTTGCCACCGGCCCGCTGACCTCCGCCAGCCTGGGACAGGCCATTCAGCAGGAAACCGGCGCCGAGGCGCTGGCCTTCTTCGATGCCATTGCGCCGATCATCTACGCCGACAGCATCGACATGTCGAAGGCCTGGATGCAGTCGCGCTATGACAAAGGCGAGACCGAAGAAGAGCGCACCGCCTATCTCAACTGCCCGATGGACAAGGACCAGTATGAGGCCTTCATCGACGCGCTTCTGGCCGCCGACAAGACCGAGTTCCACGACGGCGAGACCGCCGGTTATTTTGACGGCTGCCTGCCGATCGAGGTGATGGCTGAACGTGGCCGTGAAACCCTGCGCCACGGCCCGATGAAGCCCGTCGGCCTGACCAATCCGCATCAGCCAGAGATCAAGGCTCATGCGGTGGTCCAGCTGCGTCGCGACAATGCGCTGGGGACCCTGTTCAACATCGTCGGTTTCCAGACCAAGATGAAATACGGCGCCCAGACGGAGGTTCTGCGGATGATCCCGGGGCTGGAGAACGCCAGCTTTGCCCGGCTCGGCGGCATTCACCGCAACACTTTCCTCAACTCGCCCACGCTTCTGGACAATCAGATGCGGCTGAAATCGAAACCCCATTTGCGCTTTGCCGGGCAGATCACCGGGGTTGAGGGCTATGTCGAAAGTGCCGCGATGGGTCTGCTTGCGGGCCGGATGGCTGCAGCGGAAATTCTGGGCAAAACCCTACCCGAAGTGCCGCAGGACAGCGCCATGGGTGCCCTGATCCACCACATCACCGGCGGCGCCGAGGCGAAGACCTTCCAGCCGATGAATGTCAACTTCGGACTGTTCCGCCCGGTGGAGGGGCTAAAAGGGGGCCGCCGCGGCCGCAAAGACCGCTACAAGGCCTACACCGACCGGGCAAAGGCCGCTTGGCAGGAATGGCTGGCAAACTTTTCCTAGACGCCTCATGCGGGCAGCGCCTAAACTGCCCGCATGAGCAAAAAGTTTCTCGACAAAGCCTATGACCTTGAAACACCGGAAGCGACCCTGACCCACTACGACCGATGGGCCGCCTCCTATGACGCCGAGATCGCCGAAAACGGCTATGCCACCCCCGGTCGCATTGCAGAGGCATTGGCAAGCGTTCATCCCAGTATATCCGAACCGGTTCTGGATTTTGGCTGTGGCACCGGACTTTCCGGCCTGGCGCTGCGACGCGCGGGATTTCAGACCATCGACGGTATGGAACCCTCTGGCGAAATGTTGGAACAGGCGCGTGCCAAAGGCGCCTATCGGCACCTGACGCAGATAGAAGTGACCGACACCCAACCAATCACCAAAGGCGCCTATCTCCTGATCACCGGTTGCGGCGTATTGGGAACCGGGGCCGCCCCACCAGCGGTATTTGATATGATTATGCACGCATTGCCACGGGGCGGGTTGTTTGTGTTCTCCTACAACGATCACGCGCTGGCGGATCCCGCCTACACGGGCAAGCTCAATGAATGGCTGGACTGTTCCGCTGCGCGGCTGCTATCTCGGGAGCATGGCGATCACCTCCCCGGTATCGACCTTAAGTCCACCGTCTACGTAATTGAGAAATCTTGACATTCACCACCCGCTTTGCGCCCTCGCCAACCGGTCCGCTGCATCTTGGCCACGCCTATTCCGCCCTTCTGGCACAGGACATGGCCGCCGCGAATGACGGCGTCTTTCTACTTCGGATCGAAGATATCGATACGGCCCGGTCTCGCCCACACTGGGAACAGCAGATCTACGAAGATCTGGCCTGGCTGGGGATGGGCTGGCCGCAGCCGGTGATGCGGCAATCACAGCGGCTGCCCCGTTACCGGGCCGCGCTTGATCAGCTCAGCACCATGGGGCTCACCTATCCCTGCCGCTGCAATCGCCGCGATATTGAGGCCGCCGCAGGTGCACCCCAGGAAGGTGTGCCGCAATTTGGCCCCGACGGACGCATCTACCCCGGCACCTGCCGGAACCGCGCGATGGCGGACGCTGGCGCCGAGGATGTGATCCGCCTCAATATGGAAAGCGCCGTGCGCGCTGCCCGGCTGCGGTTCTTCACGGAGACCGGTGAGACATATGGCGGCCAATATCCGCTTGATCCTGAGCGACTGATCACAACCGTCGGGGACATTATCCTTGTGCGCCGCGGCATGGGCAGCGCCTATCACCTCTCGGTGGTGGTAGATGATGCAGACCAGCATATCACCCATGTGGTGCGCGGCGCTGATCTGTTTGAGGCAACGCAGATCCACGTGCTGCTGCAAGCGCTGCTCGGCTTGCCCACGCCACTCTACCACCATCATACTCTGATCCGCGATGACAGCGGCAAACGGCTCGCCAAACGCGACGATGCCCGCGCCATTGCCAAATACCGTGCCGAAGGCGCAACCCCGCAGGATATACGCGCCCTGGTTGGCCTCATTGAGGCCAGCCCAGCCCCATCGTCTGGCTAAAAATATCCCCACCGGAGGCGCGGCCCCTCAGGGCCGTCTCCAGCGGGCAGCACGCCTTAGACCATTGGCTGCATCAACTCCACCTCTTCGCCATCGCGAATGGCGGTGTAGAAACAGCTGCGCCGGTTGGTGTGGCAGGCCGCCCCGGTCTGACGCACCACCGCCAACAGGCAATCGCGGTCGCAATCCACCCGCAGATCAACCAGCTCCTGCACATGGCCGGAGCTTTCCCCTTTGATCCAGAACGCCTGACGGGATCGTGACCAATAGGTGACCCGGCGGCTCTCCAGCGTTTTCATCACCGCATCAGCATTCATCCAGGCCATCATCAGGACCTCGCCGCTGTCTTCCTCCTGTGCAATGCAGGGGATCAGACCGGCCTCATTATACTTTAGGCTAAGAGGATCAAACGACATGGCAAAAACCTTTTGCATCTGGGAACTGGCCCCCTATGTATTGGGAACAGCGCATAAGGGAAAGCCCGAGGTACCCCATGTCCGGCGAGACTGATCTGATAAAACTCTACTCCGCACGGATCCTGGCGCTGGCCGCCGATATTCCGCATCTGGACCGGCTCGACGCCCCGGATGTGACGGTGAAAAAACGCTCCCCCCTCTGTGGCTCGACCGTGACGGTGGATCTTCAGATCAAGGAGGGCGCCATCGCCGCCTTTGGACAGGATGTGAAAGCCTGCGCGCTGGGTCAGGCCTCCGCCGCAGTTGTGGGTGAGGTCATCCTTGGCCGCACCCTGCCTGAGGTCGCGCAGGCCCGCCAGCAGCTGAAGGCGATGCTGACCGAGGACGGGCCAGTCCCGGATGCACCTTTTGACGGGTTTGAGGTGCTGATCCCGGCGCGGGAGTTCAAGAACCGCCACGCCTCGATCCTGCTGGCGCTGGATGCCACCTTTGAGGCGATGCAGACCCATCAGGAACAGACCTGCGCCTAAGCGGTCTGCGCTCAAGCCTGACCACTGGCCTGCAAGTGCAAACGCGGCGTAGCGCCGACGGCCCTGACATCCGCGCGTAGCTGTCGTCGGATCCATATTCCACGAACCACACGAAAAAACCGCCGCACACCCGAACGGGTGGCGGCGGCAGTATGCTCTCTCATGCGGGACCCGAACGGGACCTGTTGACCTGAGGCAGGTCGGCCAGACCGGCAGGCAAACCGGGCAGGCTTGGGACAGGCGGCCCCGTCCGGCATAAAGAGTGCGATCAGGAAATCTAAAACCTCACAGCTGGCCGGTCGGTCGCATCACAGCAGGCCGGGCAGGTGCAAACCCGCCACCAGCATCACAACCAGCGCTGCCGCGCCGATGGCGTCCTGCAGCAGTGTCGATTGGGCATTCTGAACAGTCGTCTTGATTTGGGTCATCATGGTACGTCCTCCTGTCTGTCTTGCTATCGCTCTCTGGCGTCTTGTTGCCTATTTGTTCTCATATTCAGCAGAACCTGTAAAGAACTTTATGAGAACATTTGCGAACACGAAAGAACATGGAACAGGAACAGCGACAGAAACGCCGACAACGGATGCCGCGTTTTCTGTACTCCCTCGACGCTGAGACGAGATTAACCCACAGAAATCAAACGAATTGCTTGGTCCTGCTTCATCAGCCACAGAAGAACCCGCGCCGCCTGCCCTCGTGGGCTGGACAGATCAGGATCAGAGGCCAGCAAGGCCCGTGCATCACTTTGCGCCACTGCCATCAGGCCAGCCTGCCGATCCAGATCGGCGATACGGAATCGCGGCAAACCCGATTGCGCGGTGCCGATGACATCCCCCGCACCCCGCATCTCCAGATCGGTCTCGGCAATGCGAAAGCCATCCTCGGTTTCGCGCAGGATCTCCAGACGTTTCTGTCCGCCCTTGCTGAGCGGCGCTTGGTACAGCAGAAGGCAGGTCGAGGCCGCCTCCCCTCGCCCGACACGTCCACGCAGCTGGTGCAGCTGCGCCAGGCCAAAGATCTCTGCCCGCTCAATCACCATGATCGAGGCATTGGGCACGTTGACGCCCACCTCAATCACCGTGGTCGCCACCAGTACCTTGGTCTCCCCGGCTTGAAACGCCGCCATCGCCGCGTCTTTCTCTGCGGGTGGCATCTGCCCGTGGACCAGCCCAACCACATCGTCCCCCAACACGGCGCGCAGTTGCTTGAACCGCTCTTCGGCGGCAGTGAGGTCCATCACTTCGGATTCTTCGACCAGAGGGCAGACCCAATAGCATTGCCGCCCTTCGTCGATGGCCCGGCGCAGGTGGCTGACCACCTCCTGCATGCGCTCCGTGCTGATGACGGCGGTTTTCACCGGCTTGCGCCCGGGTGGTTTTTCATCCAGCACCGACACATCCATGTCGCCGTACTGCGTCAGCGCCAACGACCGCGGGATCGGCGTTGCGGTCATCACCAGAACATCGGCACCCTTGCCCTTTTCCGCCAGTTCCATGCGCTGGCGCACACCAAACCGGTGCTGTTCATCGACAATCGCCAGACGCAGATCCCGGAACGCCACATCCGCCTGAAACACCGCATGGGTGCCCACCAGAATCTGGATATCCCCCCGCGCCAGCGCCGCGCATTTCGCAGCCCGTTCCCGGCCTTTGTCACGGCCGGTCAGAATCTCCAGCACCACGCCAGCAGTTTCCGCAAGCGGGCGCAGCGCCTCCAGATGCTGACGGGCCAAAATCTCGGTTGGCGCCATCATCACGCCCTGCCCGCCCGCTTCAACTGCGACAAGCAAGGCCATGAAAGCAACCAGAGTTTTCCCGGCGCCGACATCGCCCTGCAGCAGGCGGTTCATGCGCGCATCCCGCGCCATGTCGGCGGTGATTTCATCAATGGCGCGGGCCTGCGCGCTGGTCGGACGATACGGTAAGGCCGCCAGCACCCGCGATTGCAAACTGCCATTGGCCAGACTGCTGCGCCCAGGCAGTCCACGATCCCGCAGCCGCGCCAGCGCCAACGTCAACTGATGGGCAAACAGCTCATCATAGGCCAGCCGTGTCCGCCCCGGCGATTCTGCCGCCAGCGCATCCATACCATCCGGCGTATGGGCGGCAATCAGCGCCTCCTGCCAGGTCGGCCACTCCTCCTGTCGGATCTGCGAGGGATCCGCCCATTCCTGAAGATCCGGCAGCCGAGACAGCGCGCTTTGCGCTGCCTTGAACATCGTCTTTTGCGAGACCCCATGGGTCAGATGATAGACTGGCTCAAACTCCGGGATATCACCCGCCTCTGCCACCGGCACCATGTGATCGGGATGCACCATCTGTGCCATCCCATCAAACAGCTCCAGCTTGCCCGACACCACCCGGCGCGCGCCCTCCGGCAGCTGCGCCTCCAGATAGCGGCTGCGCCCATGGAAAAACACCAGCTGGAACTCTTCCTCCGCATCGCTCACATGGATGCGGTAGGCGCCGCCCTTGTTGCGCGCAGGCCGATGGGCACCGATGGTGACCTCCACCGTGGCAACCGTCGGGTAATCAAGCCCGCGAATACTGTCGCGACGGCGGCGATCCACAATCGAATAAGGCAGCGAATACAACAGGTCACGCGGCGTCTCTATATCGATCTGCGCGAAATGTTGCGCCGTCTTCGGGCCGATCCCCTGTAGCGTTTCCAAGCCGGCAAACAGCGGAAACAGGATCTCTGGTCTGCCGCTCATACGCCTGCAATCAGCTCCAGCCAGCCGTCCTCATCCAGGATTCGCACCCCCAAATCGCGGGCTTTCTGCTCCTTGGACCCGGCACCGGGGCCTGCGACCAGAATATCGGTTTTCTTTGATACCGAGCCCGCCACTTTGGCACCCAGACCTTCAGCGCGGGCCTTGGCCTCTGCGCGGGTCATCTTCTCCAATGTGCCGGTGAACACCACTGTCAGCCCGGTGACGGGACTGTCATTCTGGGGCGCCTCTGGCGGAATGATGTCCAGATGGCCGCGCAGCGCATCAAAAGCCGCCCGCTCTTCCGTATTGGCAAAGGCATCGGACAGCGACAGCCCAAGCGTGGCGCCAATTCCGTCAATTCCTGTCAGGTCGTCCCATGCCGCGCGAGCCTCGGACGGCACGTTCAGCGCGGCGATGGCGCGGTCGCGTGCTTCCTTGATCCGGGCGCGGCGGCCCTCCTGCGCGGCCGCGATCCGTTCACGGTCCTCCGCCTCATCCGCCGCCCGCTGCGCCAGGGCGGCTGGACGCGCTATATCCACCGCCGCAGCCATCGCGTCCCAGTCACCATAATGCAGTGCCAGATCGCGCGCGCCGACCTCGCCCACATGACGGATCCCAAGGCCAAAGATCAGCCGTGCCAGCTCGATCCTGCGCTTTTCCTCAATCGCGGCAAAGAGATTCGCGGCCGAGGTCTCACCCCAGCCATCGCGGTTTTTCAACTTGGCGAGCGTCTTTGCATCCCGCGCCTGAAGGGTAAAGATATCGGCAGGCGTTTTGATCGCCAGCACCTCGTCACCGTAGAAGGCTTCGATCTGCTTCGCCCCCAGCCCGTCGATATCAAACGCCTTGCGGGAGACGAAATGCTTCAGCTTTTCAACCGCTTGCGCCGGGCAGATCAGACCACCAGTGCATCGGCGCACCGCGTCTCCCTCCTCGCGGACCGCATCACTTCCGCATTCAGGGCACACCGCAGGGAAGGCAAAAGGCACCGCCTCCTCGGGGCGTTTGGAGAGGTCCACATCGGCAATCTTGGGGATCACATCGCCTGCGCGATAGACCTGCACCCAATCGCCGATCCGGATATCCTTGCCGTTACGGATCTCGTCGCCCTTCGAATCCAACCCGGCGATATAGTCCTCATTGTGCAGGGTCGCATTAGAGACCACAACGCCACCCACGGTGACCGGCTGCAATCGGGCCACCGGGCTAAGCGCGCCGGTCCGTCCCACCTGAATGTCGATGCCGTCCAGTCGCGTCCACGCCAGTTCCGCCGGGAATTTATGCGCGATGGCCCATCGCGGCGTGGTTGAGCGAAAGCCGAGACGCGCCTGCAACGCCAGCGCATCCACCTTGTAGACCACACCGTCAATATCATAACCCAGCGTCGCGCGCTGTGCCTCAATCAGGCGATATTGCGCGATCAGCGCGTGCGTTGTGGTGCAGTGTTTGGTCAGCGGGTTGGTCTGAAAGCCCATCTCCCGTAACCGCGCGAGCGCCTCAAACTGCGTTTCTGCCAAAGGTTCCGACAGCTCCCCCCAGCTGTAGGCAAAGAACCGAAGGGGCCGCGACCGGGTGATCTCCGCATTCAGCTGGCGCAACGATCCCGCCGCCGCATTGCGCGGATTGGCAAATGTCTTGCCCCCCTGCGCAGCGTGGCGATCGTTCAGTGCCGCGAAATCCTCGTGGCTCATATAGACTTCGCCGCGCACCTCCAGCACCGCCGGCGCGGCACCGATCTCTTGCGGGATATCGGCAATTGTGCGGGCGTTTTCGGTAACATTTTCCCCCACTGCGCCATCCCCGCGGGTGGCGGCATGGATCAGTTTGCCGTTCTCATAGCGCAGCGACAGCGACAACCCGTCGATTTTCGGCTCCGCCGTATAAGCAAGTGGATCCGAGGCGCCGAGGCCTAAGTATTTGCGCAACCCTTTGTCGAAATCGCGCACATCCTCATCGTCAAACGCGTTGCCCAGTGACATCATCCGCTGCGCATGGGTGATCTTGCCAAAGCCGGAGGCCACCGGCGCACCAACCGTCTCCAGCGCGGTTGCGCCGTCTGCCAGTTCCGGAAATTGCTCGGCAAGTGCGCGATATTCACGTTTCTTGGCATCATAGTCGGCGTCGCTGATCTCTGGATCATCCGCCTGATGATAGGCAAGATCCGCCGCGCGCAGCTCGTCCTGCAATGCCAGAAATCGGCTGCGCGCCGCGTCGCTGGTCAAATCCTTAAGATCGTTCTTGCCTGACTGGGTCACGGTTCTCGCCTCGCTCTGTCTAAGCTAGGTGATAGGACGGTGACGCCATCGCGTCCAGCCGCAGCAAGGTTCGCGATATGAAAAATCCCGCCGCGGCGGGATCGTTCGGGTATCAAACTAGAGTGGTAAAGTGCCCTCTCAGGCTCCTACCGCCATCCGATGACCACCGGACATCTGGTCGTCCTGCGGGTCGCGCAGCACATAGCCCCGGCCCCAGACCGTTTCGATGTAATTGTCACCGCCCGTCGCCGTGCTCAGTTTCTTGCGCAGCTTGCAGATGAAGACGTCGATGATCTTCAGCTCAGGTTCGTCCATGCCACCATAGAGATGGTTGAGGAACATTTCCTTCGTCAGGGTGGTCCCCTTCCGCAGGCTCAGCAGCTCCAGCATCTGATATTCCTTGCCGGTCAGATGCACGGCCTTGCCACCAACCTCGACAGTTTTTGCGTCAAGGTTAACAGAAATCTTACCGGTATTGATAATCGATTGCGAATGCCCCTTGGAGCGACGGATGATGGCGTGAATACGGGCCACCAGTTCCTCGCGATGGAAGGGTTTCGTCAGATAGTCATCGGCCCCAAAGCCAAAGCCCTTGATCTTGTTCTCGGTGTCATCGGCACCGGACAGAATCAGGATCGGCGTCTCGATACGGGCCATCCGCAGCTGCCGCAGCACCTCGTGGCCATTCATATCGGGCAGATTAAGATCCAGCAAAATCAGATCGTAATCATAAAGCTTGGCCAGATCGATCCCCTCTTCACCGAGATCGGTCGAATAAACGTTGAGGTTCGCATGAGTCAGCATCAACTCAATGCTCTTCGCCGTTGTTGGATCATCCTCAACAAGAAGAATGCGCATATTATTTTCTCCGCCTGTACACTGTTTCCCTCAGGTCGAATTAACCTTGCTGGAAAAAAGTTAATGGCCCGTTACCATGATGGTTAATTTGCGCGATCACCTCAAGTGTGAATGATTTTTTTGTATCAGGATTTACGATAGTCCTTCAAACGGGTGGCTTTCAGGGCGTCCTCACCGAAGTCTGCGACGGCGGAAACCCAGCTGCGAAACTCCTCCTCGCTCAGGCTGTATCGGCGCAATGCCTCGCTCTGCGGGATCAAGCCGTAGAGCACACCGCGCACAACTGCCGCTTTGCGCGATGCCACCCAGCGCCGTGTGGTCTTTGGCGGCAGATCCGCGCGTGTCATCACCGTACCATCGGGCAGGGTCACAGCGCGGGGGCCATCGACTTTCTTCAAGAACATCTTCTCTTCCTTCGTGTGGAGCATCGAAATTGGTCCGTCCCAACATTTCGCGCAAACGCCTTAAGGAGGGATGAACCTGCCCCCTTGAGGATCATTAGGATTTTCCTATATTCTGCGGTGTCTTTCCTACATATCCGAGGAGTCGCCTGATGGCGCAGGATGCACATCCCCAATTGAATTCGCTTGGCTTTGCCAAACCACCCGCCGAAACTCGGGTGGTCGTGGCCATGTCCGGCGGCGTCGACAGCTCTGTTGTTGCTGCACATTTGGCCGATGAGGGCTATGATGTGGTGGGTGTGACCCTGCAACTTTATGATCATGGCGCGGCGCTTGCGAAGAAAGGTGCCTGCTGTGCCGGCATCGATATTCACGATGCCCGCCGCGTGGCCGAGGAGCGGGGCTTTCCGCACTACGTGCTGGATTATGAGAACATTTTTAAGGATGCGGTCATTGATGAGTTCGCCGACAGCTATCTGGCTGGCGCAACCCCGGTGCCCTGTATCCGCTGTAACGAACGGGTGAAGTTCAAGGATCTGCTGGAAACGGCCCGCGATCTGGAGGCCGATTGCATGGCCACCGGCCATTATATCCAGCGCAAGGACGGGCCAAACGGGCCGGAGCTGCACTCCGCCGAAGACGCCAATCGTGACCAGAGCTACTTTCTGTTCTCCACCACCCCGGAGCAGCTGGACTACCTGCGCTTTCCGCTCGGCCATCTGCCGTCAAAGGATGCCACCCGCGAGATGGCGTCTCAATACGGTCTGGCCGTCGCGGATAAGCCGGACAGCCAGGACATCTGTTTTGTCCCGAATGGCGATTATGCCAGCGTGATCGAAAAACTGCGCCCCGGTGCGGCAGACCCCGGCCAGATCGTCCATGCCGATGGGCGCGTACTGGGCAGCCATGAGGGCGTCATTCACTACACCATCGGACAGCGTCGCGGTCTTGGCATCGGCGGGCTGAGCGAGCCGCTCTACGTGGTGAAGCTGGATGTTGACACCAAACAGGTAGTGGTCGGCCCCAAGGAGATGCTGGCCACCCGTACGATCCCTGTGCGCGAGATCAACTGGCTGGGGGATGAGGCGTTCACCAGCCGCGACGCATGGCATCTGAAGGTCAAGGTACGGTCGACCCGCCCCCCGCGTGACGCCATCATCCGCCCGATTTCGGAGACCGAGGCGGAGGTCGAACTGTTGACCCCCGAGGAAGGCATCTCCCCCGGTCAGGCCTGTGTGTTCTACGCCGGTGAGGGCAGTCGTATTTTTGGCGGCGGCTGGATCTGGCGCGGCTACTGACAGGCACCTCTAAAAACCAAAATCGAGATAGTGTCTGAGGGCAGAGCTGCCCTCAGGCGCGGCTCTGCATCCGGCAGGCGTCAGGTCGGGGCGGAGGACTACGTCGGCAGACGATCCAACACGGCGCGGGCCGCGCGCAGGCCGGGATCTTCGCCGCCCTCACCCAACCGCTCCATCGTGGTGGCCATGGCAGAGGATTGCGCGGTCGGCTCCGCCTTCACTTTGATCAGCGCCTTTGCAATTGCCTCCGGCGTGCACTCAGGGCCAAGGCATTCCGGCACCACACGGGTGTCGCTGACCAGATTGACCAGCGTCACAGTATCAATCAGTGCCATCCGCCGCATGATGTGCCAGGTGAGCCACTGGAACTTATAGGCGATCACCATCGGGGTGCGCGCCGCCGCCAGCTCCAGCGAGACGGTGCCAGAGGCTGCCAATGCCAGATCCGCCGCTGCGAAAGCTGCGCGTTTGTGCGCCTTCGCCACCTCAGGCTCCAGCGTATTGGGGTCAATCACCACCGCCGTATCCGACCATTCCGCCAGATGGCTGCGGACCAGATCGGCAACCGGACCCGCAGCAGGCACCACAATCCGGTATTCCGGGTGACTGTCCTGAAACTGTTTGAGCGCGGCGCCAAACACCGGCGCCAGACGTGTCACCTCAGAGCGGCGCGACCCCGGCAGCGCCAGAACAGTTGGCGTATCGTCAAGCTGGTAGGCGCTGCGAAAACCGGCAATCTCTTCCGCCGATGCCTGTGGTTCGCCCACAACGGGGTGGCCAACAAAATCACACTCCATACCAGCCGCCTGCATATAGGGCGGCTCAAACGGCAAGAGCGCCAGCACATGGTCGATCACCTTGGCCATCTTCTGTGCGCGCTTGGGACGCCAGGCCCAGACCGAAGGCGCGACGTAATGCACCGTGCGGATAGTGCTGGCCTCTTTCACCAATCCAGCGACCCGCAGGGAGAAATCCGGGCTGTCGATGGTGATCATCACATCCGGCTTCATATCCAGCACTGCATCCGCAGTTTCACGAATGCGACGTTTCAGGTGACGGTACTTCGGCAGCACCTCCGCCAGCCCCATCACCGATAATTCCGACATATCGAAGCGCGAGACCAGCCCCTGCTCTGCCATCAACGCGCCGCCCACCCCCTCGAAACTGACATCCGGGCGAAGCTGGCGCAGACCAGCCATCAGGGCCCCTCCCAGCCGGTCCCCCGAAGGTTCCCCCGCGAGGATGAACACCCGCAGGCTCATGCGCTGCGCAGCCAGAGAAACAGGCCCAGGCGATTGCAGGTGGCCACCACATCATCCTGGTTCAGGACAATAACGCCCCCCGCTTCCAGCACGATCCCGGAGAGCCCGGCCTTCGCCGCCAGCTCAACCGTCTGCACGCCGATGGTGGGCAGATCTGCGCGGCGGTCCTGCCCCGGTTTGGGCGCCTTGAACAGCAGCCCACCGGTGCCATCCGGGCGTTTTTGCAGCGCGCTCAGCATCCAATCGGTACCAAAGAGGTTCTCCACCGCAATCGCCTGCCCCCGACGCACAGCACAGGACTGGCCCACATCGGCGCGGCTCATGGCGTCCACAACCTCGGCGCCACGCTCTGCATCGGGCTTGTCCAGTTCGCCCGGTTTGATCTCGGTCGGAATGCCTTCGGCCATCAGCAGATCCGGTGCCACCTCATGAGCGGCGCGCACGGTCATACCTGCCTGTTCAAAGATACCGATGATGGCCCGCAGCGCGCCGTCATCGCCGGCCGCCAAAGCGCCTTGAAGCACCGGCACCAGCGGCAGGGTCTCGGCGTCGATCTCGCCGGGCTCAATCGCCGGACGACGCACCGCCCCCGCAAGGCAGATCTCCGTCACGCCTGAGGCTGCCAACCGCGCGATAAAACTGCCGAGTTGTTCCAGACGAAAGGTCAATTCCGGCTCGATGTGATCCGGCTCCGATCCGCGCATCGCGCAGATCAGCGGTCGATCAGACAGGCGTGCGGCCAGTTCGGCAGGCAATGCGCCCTGCCCTGCAATCAATGCCAGCATTGTGATCAGCCCCCCGGCGTCAGGAAAGAGCGGTCGCTCTCACCGGTGATGAATTCGACGATTTCCTGCACGTATTCGCTGTCGCTTTCGGCACCCAGACGGCGCGCACGCTCCTGAAAGGTGCCTTCACCCTGTGCCAGCATCTGAAACGCGGCCCGCAGCGCGGTGATATCAGAGCGTTGCACGCCCCGGCGTTTCAACCCGACAAGGTTCAGCCCGTCCAGCTCCCCGCGCGGGGCCTGCACCAACCCATAGGGAATCACATCATTGGTCACCATGGTGACGGCCCCAACGATGGCACCGTGCCCGATCCGCACCCATTGGTGGATGCCAGACAGACCACCGATGATGACGTCATCTTCCAGCACGCAATGGCCCGCGACCGCGGCTGAGTTCACAACGATCACCCGATCCCCGACCTGCGCGTCATGGGCGATGTGACAGCCGGCCATGAACAGGCCATCGTCGCCGATTTTGGTAACACCGCCGCCGCCTTCTGTGCCGGCGTTCACCGTCACATGCTCACGGATACGGTTGCGCTTGCCGATCACGGTCTTGCAGCGCTCGCCCTTGAACTTCAGGTCCTGCGGGATCTCCCCCAGAACGGCGAAGGAAAACACAACTGTATCTTCGCCGATCTCGGTATCACCGGTCACCACAACGTGAGATTTCAGCTCCACCCGGTCGCCAAGCACGACATCAGAGCCAATCAGGCAGAACGGGCCGATGACGCAATCCGCACCGATCTTGGCCCCCTCTTCAATCACCGCGCTGGGGTGGATCCGGCTCATCTGGGTCAATCCTTTTGCACGTCGACCATAGCGGAGAATTCCGCCTCTGCCGCCGTTTCACCATCAACAGTCGCGACGCCCTTGAATTTGAAGATCTTGCCGCCGGGCTTGCCACGGGTGGTTTCCACGCGCATTTCCAGCACATCCCCGGGGATCACTTTGCGACGGAATTTGCATTTGTCGATGTTCATGAAATAGATCAGCAGCTCGGTGTCGATCATATCCATGCCAACGCCCAGCATCACCCCGGCGGTCTGCGCCATCGCCTCAACGATGGTGACGCCCGGCATGATCGGCGTGCCCGGGAAATGGCCCTGAAAATGCGGCTCATTCATAGTGACATTCTTGATGCCACAGGCCGAGGAATAGCCATCGATCTCGACGACCTTATCGACCAGCAAAAACGGGTAGCGATGCGGCAAAATCCGCTGGATCAGGTGAATGTCGGCGCTTTTCAGCTCGGTTGTCATTGCGGTTTTCCCGTTTTCTGAATGTTAGGTATGTCCTAGCAAGTGGCCACAGCTTCGGCAAGCCGCCGGGCAGGTCCGGGCAGATCTGACCTCTGCCAGACCTGCGATCTCCAAATCACTCGCTGTCGACCTCAGATTGACTGTCGCGACCATCGCCCAGAACCTCATTCACCCGCGCAATCGCCAGATCTGTCACATCCGCCGCATCGGCACTAAGGAACACGCTGGCATGCTCCAGAATGGCCCCGGCGCCCGCTTCCAGCATGATCTGCTGCAGCACGGGCAAGGACGCAGTGAAGAAATCGCGCCGCGCGTCTTCGCCCATCTGGTTGATATCACGCAGTTTCTGATCCTGATTGCGGCGGGTTTCCTGCACTTTCTTGTCAAAGGCATCCGCCAACGCGCGAAAGGCCTCGGGATCCATACTGCTGCGCCGCTCCGTCAGATCCAGCTCCTCCGCACGCAGCTCCGCCTCGATCCTGCGGTTCTCCGCCGTCAGCACCGCGCCCTCGGCGTCCAGCTCCTGCGTGACCCGTTGGCCAAAGGCACTCTCGGCATAGAGCCGCTCGGACTGGATGGTCAACAGCCCCGTCTGTGGCGACCCCAGTTGCAGCGTTTCCCCAATCGGAAACCCCGCCGCGGGCACCGTCGCCTCCTGCGCGATACCGGGCTGGCTCATCAACGGCAGCACGACAAGAGCGCGCAGAAAAGGCGCCAGCCAACCAGCCAGCGCCCCCCTGTGCCGTGTGTCCACAGCTTGTGTCATTGCGATCAGAACCGCGCCTGAAGTGTCAGGTCAAAGCTCTGCTCCTGGTCGAAGTCTTCTTTCTTCAGCGCCTTGGAGAAGTTGAAGCGCAAGGGCCCGAAACCTGTGGTCCACAGCAGCGAGAAGCCAACAACATGACGATAAGAGCCGCCGCGTCCAACGATATTGCCACCGGCAGCGCCGGTCTCGGCGTTGTTCAAACCCCAAAGGTTGCCAACATCATAGAACAGACCACCGCGCAGTCCGATCTCTTCGGGCAGGCCCAGCGGGAATTCCGCATCAAAACGCGCAGCTGCGTAGTAGTTGCCGCCGAGGAAGTCGTTGTAATTTCCGCCGCTTCCGTTCGGTGACTGATCCCGTGGGCCAATCCCACCGGGTTCAAAACCGCGCAGGATGCTGGGCGACAGAACAAACCGGTCGATGGAGCGGCTGAACCCGTCCCCTTGCCAGCTGAATGCACCCGCCTCGATGGTGGCGCGCAACGTGACCTCTTCGTTGAAGACACGACGCTGGGCGATGAACTTCGCAGTGCTGCGCAGATATTCAGAGTCTCCGCCAAGCCCTGCATAGTCAGCGCCAACCTGGATCAAATACCCCGAATTCGGGTCCAGACCGTTCAACCGGCTGTCCACCGTATAGGTAAAGCCGATGGTGCTGGCGTTGATAGCGCCCTGATTGATCTCGCTTCGGACAAGCGGCCCGGCCAGCGGGAAGCCAGAGGAATCGTCGCCCCGGCTGATCATCTCGTCCTCATCCCAAGTATAGCGCACCTGAAGATTGCTGTTTTCAGAGGTCTGGAAGGTCAGCGCAGGCGAGAAAAACGCCCGCTTGGTATCATAAAGGGCGAAACTGGAATCGGTCTCCGAAAAGCCCAGATCCAGATCGAACCGCAGGTCGCGACCCAACAGGTAGGGCTCTGTAAAGCCGAGAGTATATTCTTCTTTATCCTGCGCAGTGGAGATGTTGAACGACAGACGCTGGCCACGGCCAAGGAAGTTGTTCTCCGACAGGCCCAGGCTGATGCCGAAACCATCGTTGACCGAATAGGCCCCGCCAAGGCTCAGCGATCCGGTTGGTTTCTCTTCGACGTCCACATCGACAACCACCTCACCGGCGCTGCCGCCTTCACGAACGTCTACTTCTGCGGTCTCAAAGAACCCAAGCGCCCGGATGCGTTCTGCGCTCTCGCGGATTTCACGCGGGTTGAACGGGTCGCCTTCAACTGTGCGGAACTGTTGACGGATCACCCGGTCCAGAGTGGTTGTGTTGCCTTCGATATCAATCCGCTCAACAAACACGCGTGGTCCGCGGGTCAGAACAAAATCGACATCAAGGGTCAGATCCCGATCATTGCGGGTGATGCGCGGCTCCACCCGCAGGAAATCGATCCCCTTGCGGATGGCAAAGGTTTCCAGTCGCCGGATCGCATTTTCAACAACGCTTGGGGAATAGGTCACGCCGGGGCGCACTTTCAGCACCTTGCGGAACTCATCAGCGTCGGCTTCCGACATTTCGCTGGTGACCGAGATCTCACCGAACTCAAACTGCTGGCCCTCGGTGATATCCACCACCAGGAAGGCGGCGTCGCGTTCTTCGGTGACTTCGGCGTTGGTGCTGTTGATACGCACATCCACATAGCCGCGCGACAGGTAGAAATCGCGCAGAACCTGTTTGTCGAACTCAAGGCGGTCTTCAATCAGCGTATCCGCCCGAATGAAGGTCCGCAGCAGACCCGCCTGTTTGGTTTCCAGCACGCGACGCAGGCGACGGTCGGAATAGACCCGGTTGCCCACAAATGACACGCGCTCCACCTCAATGGTATCGCCTTCGGAAATTTCGAACACCAGATCAACGCGGTTGTCGCTGCGCCGGATGATGCGCGGTGTCACGGTCGAGGCCAGACGCCCCTGCGCGCCGTAAGCTTCCGCGAGGTTGGAGGCATCCCGTTCGGCAACTGTCGGGTTAAACACCCGGCGCGGCGCTGATTCTATCAGCGCCAGCATTGCATCATCTTTGATACGGCGATTGCCTTCAAAGCTGATTTTGTTGATGGTCGGGAATTCGGTCACCTTGATCACCAGCGTGTTGCCCTGCGGCACGATCTCGACGGTTTCAAAAACACCACTGTCGAGAATACGCTGATAAGCATCATTGAGCTGACCGGCACTGACGGATTTGCCCCGTTCAATGCCTGTATAGGCCACAATTGTTGAGGTCTGGATACGTTGATTGCCCTCGACCTGAACGTTTGTGAAACTGTAGCTCTGCGCCACTGCGACCTCTGGCGTCAGGACAAACCCCAATGCAATTGCCAGCGCCGCGGCAGATACGTTTCTATACAAAATATGGGCACCCAATTTGCGCCCCCCACAGGATGTACCCGTGTGCTTCCCCCGAACCATCAGTCAAAACCCGATTTTTTTACAGCTTAATCCGTGCGTATCGGGTTTATCGGCGCTTGTCAAAAACAACAAAAAGGCGCGCGGGATCACCCCACACGCCAGATCGCTTACAACAGCTTGAAAACTCAGAGACTGCCGATCCAGGCACCGGCGGCAAGCGCGCCCAAAATCGTCGCCGCAGACATGGCGCGATCCCAGTTGAGGCGCATAAATAGACCAAATCCAGTATTGGTAATCTGCAGGGTGCTCATGGCGTCCACTCTCCCACTATCAATAAAGATCCCACATCCGCCACAACCTTGCCGCGATCTGCGACGCCGTTGCCCACTGGCGGCTTACCAAAGGATTAACAAAGGAATGTGGCGACAGTTGGGCGCGCCAACCCGTCACAGGATCCGGACCCGGATCACAGCGCCAACCGGGCCATCCCCGGTCGGCGAAAAAGCGCTTAGCAGAAGATGTCGTTAAAGAGCGCAAACATCATCAGGCTGAGAATAGCAGTGATCCCCACAGTCATCAGGATCCGCATCACCGCGTCATTGGGCGGTTTCCCGGTGACGGCCTCATAGGCGTAGAACACCAGGTGGCCACCATCCAGCGCCGGGATCGGGAACAGATTCAGCAGCCCGACGGCGGTGGACAGCACCGCGATAAACCGGATGAAGCTTTCGGCCCCCTGGCTCGCCATCGCGCCGGAGGTCTCAGCAATGCCAATTGGACCGGAGAGGTTACAGGTGCTGATCGCGCCGGTGATCATATGCCCCAGCCCAGAGAGTGACATTTCAACCACGCCCCAGACCTGCGCCGCGCCACCGCCGAGGGCCTCGCCGACACCAACCGTCTCCGTCGCCGGGTCAAAGGCAAGACCACCGGCAATCCCCATGCGCCAGCGCGTGGCGAACCCGCCCTCTGGCTGTGGCTCATCGACACGCCGTGGCGCCAGCGCCATCTCAAACTCTTCGCCCGCGCGCCAGACATCCAGCAGCAGGACCTTGCCCTCCGCGCTTTCGACCGCCCGTTTCAGCTGATCGAAGGCAAAGATCGGCGTGCCATCAACGGCGGTGATCACATCCCCCGGCTGCAGGTCGATATCGGCGGCGGCACTGCGCGGCGCCACACCGCGCACATGCGGGGGCCAGGGATACGGGCCATCGACCTCGACCTCCCGCTCATCCCGCAGCACAGTATAGGTCAGCGGTTGCTGCTCCGGCACCGCATCGCGGAAGGCGGTGAAGGCGGCACCGTCCTCCAGAGAGGGCACATCGACCCCTTCGATCTGCAACAGCGCGTCGCCTTCGCGCAGCCCCGTCTGCAGCCCCGGCAGCGGCACCAGCCGCTCCACGGTCAGCGGATCGCGCATAGTGCCTTGCAGCATGAACACACCCGCAAAGATCAGCGCCGACATGATGAAGTTGAACACCGGCCCCGCCGCAACCGTTGCCGACCGCGCCCAAAGCGGCGCGCCATGCATGGTCCGGCGCAGGGCGACCGGATCAGCGGCAGCATCTGCCATCGCATTCGCATCTTTGCCCGAGGCCGCATCGGCATCCCCAAGGAACTTCACGTAACCGCCAAACGGCAACAGCGCCACCTGCCAGCGGGTGCCGCGTTTGTCGACGCGGGAGAACAGCACCGGGCCAAACCCCAGTGAGAACACCTCAGCGTGGATCCCGGACCAGCGCCCGACGATATAGTGGCCATATTCATGCACAGCGACAATCACCGACAGCGCCACCACAAAACTGGCAATCACATAGAGATACCCGCCAAGCTGCGGAAGAAAGGAGACGAAATCCAAGGGCTTACCTTACATAGTCTAAAATTGCGTTGTCGGCTTCCATACGGGCGAGATGGTCGGTCCGGCTCACCGTATCAAGGGTCATTGCCTCATCTAGCCCGCGATCCGCGCTGTCAAACTGTGTCAGCACCCGCGCGACCACCGCCGCCATATCCAGAAACCCGATGCGCCCGGCGATGAAATGATCCAGCGCGCGCTCCTTGGCGGCGTTGAACACCGCCCCCATCAGGCCGCCCCGGTCCATCACGTCATAGGCCAATTGCAGGGCCGGATACCGTGCCGGGTCAGGCGCGCGGAATGTGAGCGTTGCCAACCGCGCCAGATCGAGCCGCTCAACCGGCAGCTCCCGCCGCTCCGGCCAATGCAGCGCATAGCCGATGGCATGGCGCATATCCGGCGCGCCCAGATGCGCCATCAGCGCCCCGTCGCGAAACCCGACCAGCGCATGAACGATGGATTCAGGGTGAACGACAACCTCGATCTGCTCAGGCGCCACGCCAAAGAACTCACGGGTTTCAATAACTTCCAGCGCCTTGTTGAACATGGACGCGCTGTCGATGGTGATCCGTTGCCCCATGTCCCAATTGGGATGGGAGGAGGCCTGCGCCACCGTGGCTGTCTTCAGCTGCTCCTGCGGCCAATCCCGGAATGCCCCGCCAGAGGCGGTGATCACCACCCGCTCTACGGCGGAGATATCCTCGCCGACCAGCCCCTGAAATACCGCCGAATGCTCACTATCGACCGGCAACAGCCGCGCGTTGTGGCGCCGCGCCGTCTCCAGCAGCAGCGCCCCCGCGCAAACCAGCGATTCCTTGTTGGCCAGCGCCAGCGTGGCGCCCTGTTTCAGCGCCTCCAGCCCCGGTGCCAGCCCGGCCGCGCCAACAATGGCCGACATCACCCAATCCGCAGGACGCGCCGCCGCCTCAGCAAGCGCCGCCTGCCCTGCGGCAGCGGCCACACCTGACCCGTCCAAAGCGGCCTCAAGCGCAGACAGCTGGTCATCATAAGCGGTGACAGCGATATCCGCCTTCAGCGCAATCGCATCCTGCGCCAGCCGGGCAATATTGGCGCCACCAGTCAGCGCCACCACATCATAATCGCCGGGCGCCCGCCGGATCAGGTCAATCGTGTTCTGACCAATGGATCCGGTGGCCCCGAAAATCGAGATCTTCCGCATTACATCGTCCCGCCGGGCAGACCCCAAAGGCTGAGCACCAGAAGCACCATCGCGGCTGCGCCCAGCATCCCGTCAAACCGGTCGAACAAGCCGCCGTGGCCGGGGATCAGCGCGCTGGAATCCTTCACGCTCATCTTGCGCTTCAGCGCGCTCTCGGCCACATCACCGGCCTGGCTCGCCATGGAAACCAGAACCGACAGCACCACCACGCCAAAGCCCAGCCCCGCCTGCGCTGCAAAAATCGCGCCGACAATCGCCGCCGCGACCCAGCCGGCAGAGGTGCCGGACCAGGTTTTCTTGGGGCTGACACGGGGCCAGAATTTCGGCCCGCCAAAGGTTTTACCGGCAAAATAGCCCGCGACATCCGTAGCCACCACGACCGAGATCAGCCAGACCATCCAGTCCAGGCCCAATGTGCTGCGCATCCAGATGAAGGCATAGGCGGCGAACAGCACCCAAAGCGCAAAGCCAAGGTAAATGCCGCGGCGAATATCCAGCGCAACCGCGCCGAGGATGGCCGGGATCAGCAACAGACTCACGGCCCCGCTGCCCGCCATCAGAGCCGCCGCCAAAACCGCGCCCATCGACAGGACACCCAGCGGCAACGCCACCCCCTGACGATGCGGCGCAACCATGCGCAAAAGTTCCCAGATCATGCCACCACCGGCCGCCGCGATCAGCAGGTCGAAGACCACGCCACCACGCCAGACAGCCCAGCCGCCCACAAGGATCATCACCACGGCAGAAATCAGCCGGGGCATAAGGTCGGCCCAACGCCCTGCGCCGCTCATGTTTTCACCGCGCCAAACCGGCGATCCCGCTGCCCGTAGCTGCGACACAGCCGGTCCATTTCCTCAGCAGTGAAATCCGGCCAAAGCGTATCAATGAATTCATATTCTGCATAGGCCGACTGCCACAGCAGGAAGTTGGAAATCCGCGCCTCCCCGCTGGTGCGGATCACCAGATCCGGATCCGGCAGCACATGGGTATCAAGATAACGCGGCAGAGTTTCCTCATCCACATCCGCAGGGTTCAGCCGCCCGGCCGCCACATCTTCGGCCAGCCGTTTGGTGGCACGCGCCACCTCATCGCGGCTGCCGTAATTCAGCGCGATAGTCAGATGGGTGCCGTCATTACACGCGGTTTCCTGTTCCAGCTGATCCATCAGCGTGACCAGTTTCTTGTCCAGCCGAACCCGGTCACCGATGAAGCGCACCCGCACGTTGCGCTGCGACAGCGCCTTCATCTCTTTGGAAATGTACCGCCGGAACAGGCTCATCAGGCCTGCCACCTCAACCTGTGTGCGTTTCCAGTTTTCCGTCGAGAAGGCAAAAATGGTGAGGTATTTCACCCCCAGTGCCGGGCAGCATTCCACCACCTCACGGACGCGTTTGGCGCCCGCATGGTGGCCGAACAGCCGCGGACGGCCCCGCGCCTGAGCCCAGCGGCCATTGCCATCCATGATGATGGCCACATGTTTGGGACCGCGTTGCGGGGCAGGCTCGCCCTCACTCGGCGCCAAGGCGGTGTCTGTGCTCTGTGACATCTGCAGGTGTCAGACCTGCATGATTTCGGCTTGTTTGGTTTCCAGCGCTGCGTCAACGACCTTGATCATCTTGTCGGTCAGCTCCTGAACTTCGCCTTCCCACAGCTTCTGGTCGTCCTCGGACATGCCGTCAGCCTTGGCTTTCTTGATCTGGTCCATACCGTCGCGACGCACATTGCGGATCGACACGCGGGCGTGTTCGGCATATTGGCCGGCCACTTTGGTCAGATCCCGGCGGCGCTCCTCGTTCAGCTCGGGGATCGGCAGCATGATGATGGTGCCGTTGAGCTGCGGGTTGATGCCCAGACCGGATTCGCGGATCGCTTTTTCGACCTTGCCGACCAGACCTTTGTCCCAGACGTTGATGGTGACCATACGCGGCTCGGGCACATTGACAGTGCCAACCTGATTGATCGGTGTCATCGACCCATAGGCATCCACCATAACCGGCTCCAGCATCGACGCGGAGGCGCGACCGGTCCGCAGCGACGCAAATTCGGTCTTGAGGTTGGCCATGGCGCCATCCATGCGGCGCTGTAGATCATCGGTATCGAGAATAAAATCGTCAGACATTCTGCTCTCCCCTGACTTGAGGCGGTGTTTGTATTGCTCATAAGACATTGACGGGGGGTTGTATAGCGATCTTGCCGCAGTTTTGAAGCGCCGGCCTGCCCCGCCGCATGGCCCGCCGCGCTCAGGGATCTGCCATCAAACACGCCCTCGGCGCCTGGTTCAGCCCCCGGCACACCCCCGTCACAACAAAGCCGCGCGCTGGATTGATCCAAACGCACGGCCCGTTTCTGTCTCACCCGCAGGCCGTACGGCCCGGACTGAGCGCCCTCAAATAATGGAGAGGGGTGTTAGCCATGCACCTTGGTATAGGTGCCCTTCCCGGCCAGAATACCGCGGAACCCGCCGGGTTCATCCAAGGGGAACACCATCAGCGGCAGGTTATTGTCGCGCGCCAGCGCAATGGCCGAGGCATCCATCACCTTCAGACGCTTGGCCAGCACCTCATCGTAGGTGATATCATCGTAGCGCACCGCGTCATCATGCTGCGCCGGGTCCTTGTCATAAACGCCATCGACGCCGTTCTTGCCCATGAAGATCGCCTCACAGGCCATCTCATTGGCGCGCAGGGTCGCGGCGGTGTCGGTGGTGAAATAGGGATTGCCTGTCCCGGCGGCAAAGATGCAGACCCGTTTTTTCTCCAGGTGGCGGACCGCGCGGCGGCGGATGTAGGGCTCGGCCACCTCATCCATGCGAATGGCGGAGATCACACGGGTGAACACACCCAAACCTTCCAGCGCCGACTGCATCGCCAGCGCATTCATCACCGTGGCCAGCATCCCCATGTAATCCGCCGTGGTCCGCTCCATCCCCTGGGCAGAGCCGGACAGGCCGCGGAAGATATTGCCGCCGCCGATCACCATGCAGATCTCCACGCCCATATCACGCACGGATTTCACTTCCTGGGCAATGCGCTGGACGGTCGGCGGATGCAGACCATACCCTTGGTCCCCCATCAGTGCTTCACCTGAAATTTTCAGCATGACACGTTTATAGGTTGCCGCCGGCGTGGCCTCCGGCTGATCGTTGGTAAGGGGCATGTTGCGCTCCGGAATATGACGGGGTTACTTTGCGCGCAAAATGAAGCAAATCGGCGGCAGGATCAATGCGGCCTGACATGTTTTTCGGCGCCGCCCTGCTGCTCTGCCCGGCGCGCCGGGGAACATCCGAAGAACAGGACGCCCTGCATGACCGACTTGACCGCGCTGCCAGAGATCCCAGCCCACCAGCCGGTGCTGATCGCCGGGCCAACCGCCTCCGGCAAATCCGCACTGGCCCTGCGGATTGCCGAAACTCAGGGCGGGGTGATCGTCAATGCCGATGCCAGTCAGGTCTATGACTGCTGGCGGGTGATCACCGCCCGCCCCTCGCCTGAGGAAGAGGCGATGGCGCCACATCTGCTCTATGGTCACCAGCCCTATGATGCCGACTATTCCGTCGGCCACTGGCTGCGTGAGGTGCTGCCGCTGCTCAGCGACGGCCCGCGCCCGATTATTGTCGGTGGCACCGGGCTGTACTTCGCCGCGCTCACGCAGGGGCTGGCGGAAATACCCGCCACCCCCGCAGAGGTCCGCCAGCAGGCCGACACGCTGTCGCTCGCGGAGATGTGCGCGGCGCTGGACGCGACCACCGCCGCCCGGATCGACCTGCAAAACCGCGCCCGTGTGCAGCGCGCCTATGAGGTGCTGACCGCTACCGGGCGCGGGCTGGCCGACTGGCAGGCAGACACGCCGCCGCCGCCACTGCCGCTGGATCACTGCACCGGAATTGTCTTTGACACCGACAAGGACTGGCTTGAGGCGCGCATTCGCCGCCGCTTTGATGTGATGATGGATATGGGGGCCATGGCGGAGATCGCTGCCATGCAGGACCGCTATGATCCAACCCTGCCCGCCTGCCGCGCCATCGGAGTGCCGGAACTGATGGCCCATCACCTTGGCGACCTGCCCGAAGACGAGGCCCGCGAGCGTGCGGCGGTCGCCACCCGGCAATTTGCCAAACGCCAGCGCACTTGGTTCCGCGCCCGGATGAAGGGCTGGCACTGCCACCGCCCCGACTAGCTGCCACCGCGTGCTCAGTGCGAGCCCAATGCTACTCTGCGCCCCGGCCGAGCCTCGCTCTGGGCTGCACACTCAGCCAAATTGTCCGTATAGAGGCGCTTCACCTCGAACAGCTTGGACAATCCGTCCCGCTGACTGTGCGGAATGCGCGCAATGTTGCTCAAAACCCATGCGGCGGCTGCGATTCGACTAAATCCTTACGCATTTTTCGGCAAAAACTTGCCAGAATCAGTTTTTCATGGCCATTTGCGCGCACGGAAAATTACGAGCAGCACATACCATATCCATCCTATGCCATTTGACCCCACCCATATCGGCGAGATCACTGTCGCACCGCTGTCGCAGCTGACCCCCGATGGATCTTGGCAGGTCGAATTGGCGCATGATCTCACCGAAAACTTGCTGATCTGGATCACCCGTGGTCAGGGACGGGTTTTTCTGAATGGTCAACAGCGAGGATTTGGTCCCAACAGCGCGATCTTTGTACCTGCTGGCACATTGTGGTCGCTGGAACTGGGCCGTCAGTGTATCGGGCAAGTGATGACAATCCCGGCCTCAACGCCGATGGATTTCCCTGAAAGTGCCGACACATTGCGCATCCCGGACGCGCAGGATCAGGCGGTGATCAACAGCATGTTTCAGGCCATGCAGGCCGAGCAGCAGGATCGCCCGGCGCTGTGGTATCGCGCCATGCAGGCCCATGGCACGCTGATTGCAATCCATGTGAGACGCCTGATGGCGGCACGCAACAGCGCCATCAGCAAACCCACCGCGGCCCAGAGACTTGCGCAGGGCTATTGCGGCCGGATTGTCGAATGCTATGCCCAGCACGCCAGCATGGCGGATCACGCGGCAGCGCTGAATGTGACGCCCACTCATCTGACCCGTGTCTGCAAATCCGAGACCGGCAAGACCGCAGGCGCTCTGCTGACCGAACGCCAGCTCCACGCCGCGCGCAGCCTGCTGATCACCTCTGAACTACCGATGCGCGATATCGCGGCCACGCTTGGCTTTGGCAGTGCGGCCTATTTCACGCGGTTCATCACCCAGCATACCGGCGAAACACCGAGCCGACTGCGCAAACAGGCCCGGGACAAACTGAAGCGCAGCGCCTGATCCGGCAATTTTGGTGCCTCCCTCCAGCCGCTCCAGGTCGGCCGAATTTCACCATCCAACCAACCTTTGACCAATATGGATCTACCCGCACGCGACAGGCTGCGCTTTCTGCAAAGCCATGTCGCGAGTCACCTTGGCAAAGGAGACATGGCAGGACATTGCACTGGGCACTTATGCCCAGTACTAAGGCTTTCGAACGGGCCTTTCAGCACTCAAAATCAAAAAACGACATTCAAAATGTCGTAAAATACATAAGAAAGGTCGATAACCTACATTGACCTACCCCGCGTTCTGGGGCCGAATGGTCATACGGGGAAACAATCGTGAACACAGCACCACAAACGGCACTCGCCAGATCCGACTGGCCCGCCGTCCCAAAAGACAAAATCTTGCGGTGCAACAGGGAGAGCCACATGACAAAAGACACCACCACCGGGACCGATCTGCACCCGGCAGCAAAGATGTATGCGTCAGAAACCCTTGCAGGGAAGATGGACCGCCGCGAATTCATGGCCCGCGCCACTGCGCTTGGCCTCAGCTCGGTGGCGGCATATGGCCTCCTTGGGCTGGACGCACCGGTCCAGGCCGCCGGAGATATGCAGGATGGCGGCACCATGCGCATGCAGATGCTGGTGAAGCCACTGAAAGACCCGCGCACCTATGACTGGTCCGAAATGGGCAACCAGAGCCGCGGCACGCTGGAATATCTGGTCGAATACAACAACGATGGCTCCCTCTCCGGCATGTTGCTGGACAGCTGGGAGATAAATGAAGACGCCACGGTCTATACCCTTAACGTCCGCAAAGGCGTGAAATGGAACAATGGCGATGATTTCACCGCCGAGGATGTGGCCCGCAATATCGCTGGCTGGTGTGACAAGGGCATGGAAGGCAACTCCATGGCCGGCCGTTTTGGCTCATTGGTTGACGAAGCCTCCGGTCAGGCCCGCGACGGTGCAATCGAAGTGGTGGACAGCCACACCGTCCGCCTCAGCCTGCCGAACTCGGATATCTCGCTGATCCCCGGCATGGCCGACTATCCCGCCGCCATTGTCCACTCCAGCTTTCAGACCGACGATTTCACGGCCAATGTTGGCACCGGCCCCTACAAGCTGACCGAGCTTGAGGTCGGCGTGAAGGCCACGCTGGAGCGCAACGAAGATCACACATGGTGGGGCGAAGCCGTCTTTGGTCGTCCGGCGCTGGACCGGATTGAGTATATCGACTTTGGCACCGATTCCTCTTCCTGGCTGGCAGCACTGGAATCCGACGAGGTGGATCTGCTTTATGAATCCGTGGGTGAGTTCATCGACGTCATGGATGGGCTTGGATACCAGAAGTCTGAAGTTGTCACCATGGCCACCATCGTTGTCCGGCCAAACCAATTGGCGGAAGTGGACGGCAAGCAGCCTTACGCCGATAAACGTGTGCGCCAGGCGATTTCCATGGCCGTGGACAATGCGGTCTGCCTGGAACTGGGCTACGGTGGCCGCGGTGAAACTGCCGAAAATCACCATGTTGGCCCAATCCATCCCGAATATGCCGAACTGCCCGCCCGCAAGGTCGACGCTGCCGCGGCAAAGGCTCTGATGGAAGAAGCCGGGATGATGGATTTCGAGCATGAAATCATCTCCATTGACGATGACTGGCGCAAGAACACCACCGATGCGGTCGCAGCGCAGTTGCGCGATGCCGGCTTCAAGGTCAAACGCACAGTGCTGCCCGGCTCCACCTTCTGGAACGACTGGGTGAAATACCCATTCAGCTCCACCAACTGGAACCACCGCCCGCTCGGCGTGCAGATCCACGCGCTGGCCTATCGCTCGGGCGAGGCCTGGAATGAATTTGGCTGGTCCAACGCAGAATTCGACGGGCTGCTGACTGAGGCGCTGGCTATTGCGGATGCTGACAAGCGCCGTGAGGTCATGGCCAAGATGGAAGCGATCATCCAGGATGAGGGCGTGACCATCCAGCCTTACTGGCGCTCGCTCTACCGCCACATGCGGGAAGGCGTCGTCGGCGCGGATATGCACATTTCCTATGAGCATCATCACTACAAATGGGGCTGGTCGGCCTGATCCTGCCAACTCACCTATCCCGCATCTGCCCCGTCACCGGGGCAGATGCTGCCAGCGCAGCTGCCACAGCCGCCAGCTCACCCGCCGTCGGACCTCAGCTCTAGCGCAGCCTCTGCGCTGCCTCCGATCGCGCATGGCAGACCAACCGGACTTTGCCAACAGGACTTTGCATGGGACTTTTTATTCTGCGCCGAACGGGCGTGATGATCCTGACGGCGCTCTGCCTCACCTTCATCGTGTTCATTCTGACCAACCTCTATCCTAATCTTGAAAAACTGGCCAAGACCGAGGGCAACTTCCGCATGTCGGATGAGGCCGTCGCCAGCTGGTTGGACAAAAACGGCTATCTGCAGCCAATGCCGGTAAAATATGGTCAATGGCTGGGGGTGCTCCCCGGCTGGCGCACCATCACGGATGAGGGTGTCACCGGCCGCTGCATCACGGGCGTTGTCACCGTGGAGGAGGCCGAGGACGCCCCGTCATTCTGTGGCGTGCTGCAGGGGGACTGGGGCTATTCCACCCGGTTCAAGGATGAAGTCTGGACCATTATTCAGACCCGGCTTGGCAATACCGCCTTCCTGATGATGTGGGTGTTGATCCTTATGGTGCCTTCGGCGCTGCTGATCGGTGTTCTGGCAGGTATGCGCGAAGGCTCTGTCACCGACCGGTCCCTCTCCACCGCCTCCATCCTGACAACCGCCACCCCGGAATATGTCTCCGGCGTGATTTTCATTGCGGTGTTCACCTCCTCCGCGGTGGGGCTCAAATGGTTCAAGGGCACGGCGACCTCTGCGATGAAGGACGCCAATTTTGAGAATTTCTTCCTGCCGGTGCTGACCATCGCCCTTTATGGGATCGGCTATATCGCCCGGATGACCCGCGCCTCCATGACTGAGGTGATGACCGCGCAATATATCCGCACTGCCCGGCTGAAGGGCGTGAGCTTTCCGAAGATTGTCATGCGCCACGCCCTGCGCAACGCATTGATTGCCCCCTTCACCGTGATCATGCTGCAGTTCCCATGGCTGCTGAATGGTGTGGTGATCGTGGAGACGCTGTTCAACTACAAAGGCTTCGGCTGGGCCCTGGTGGAGGCGGCAGGCAACAATGACATCGAACTGCTCCTCGGCATTTCCGTGGTCTCCGTCGTCGTGGTGCTGCTCACCCAGCTGATCTCCGATATCGGCTATGTCTATCTCAACCCCCGCATCCGGATTTCCTGAAGGAGGAACGCACTATGGACCCTCTCAGCTGGACCGGGAGCCTCTCTTTTCTCACCCCTGTGCTGATGCTTGCCCTGGTGGCGCTTGCCGCCTCTGTGATCGCCTGGCTGGTGCTCAGCATTATGACCACAAGCCCCACAATGGCGGTGAACGCCCACCGCAGCGCTAGTCTCGCCACAACGCCGGATGTGCTGGCCGGTATCGCCGTGCGCTACAGTTTTCTCGCGGTGATCGTGCTGATCGTCATCTACATTCTGTTTGGCGTCATCTTCGGCGCCTCCGGTGGCATCGTTGGTGCCATGGCGCAGTTGCTCTTGCCGGTGTGGAGTGCATTGATCGCACTTTTTGCCGTCTCCATCACCTTCAAGCGGCGTCTGGGTCTCTACGGGAAACTGTTTGACAGCCCCATCGGCATGATCGGCTTTGCGCTGGTGATGTTCTGGGTCTTTACCGGGGTGCTTGGCGCGATGGATCTGATCGCACCACATGACCCGCTGGCGCAGGTTTCCGGCCTCAAGAACAAACTGCCCGGCACCCCGCTGCCGGGTGCCGAGGCCGATGCAGGCATCGCGGCCTGGTATCTGCTTGGCGGTGACAATCTGGCGCGTGATGTGTTCAGCCGCCTGATAGATGGCGCCTGGGTGGTGGTGCAGATCGCGCCGCTGGCGACGCTCTTTGCCTTTATGGTGGGGATCACGCTGGGGCTGCCTGCGGGGTATTACGGCGGCCTATGGGACACGGTTCTGTCCTTCCTTGCCAACCTGATCCTCGCCTTCCCGGTGATCCTGCTGTTCTACCTGCTGGTCACGCCGGAGATCATCGAAACAGGCCTGCCGCAATATATCGCCGTGGTGCTCTTTGCCTTCCCGCTGATCTTTGTTGCGGTGCTGATCCATTCACGCTTTCGCACCCGCCCGCAACATAATGCCATCTGGCTGGCCATTGTGCTGGTCCCCGGTCTCCTCGCCTATCTGTCGCTGATCAATGAACCCGGGTCGAAGATCACCTTCTGGCCACTGGATCTCTTTGACGTGCCGGGCGGTATTCTGGTGGTCTTTGTCTCCGTAGTGTTTGTGAATTCGCCCACAGTGTTCCGCATCGTGCGCGGCCTGACCATGGATATCAAAACCCGCGACTATGTTGCCGCCGCCCAGACCCGGGGGGAGCGCCCGTGGTACATCATGCTCTGGGAAATCCTGCCCAATGCCCGTGGCCCGCTGATCGTCGATTTCTGCCTGCGCATCGGTTATACCACCATCCTCCTCGGAACCTTGGGCTTCTTTGGGCTAGGGCTGCCGCCGGAAAGCCCGGACTGGGGCAGCACGATCAATGACGGGCGTAAGCTGTTGTCGATCTATCTGCATCCGCCGCTGCCCCCAGCGCTGGCGTTGCTGAGCCTTGTTCTAGGCCTCAACCTGCTGGCGGATGGCCTGCGCGAAGAAAGCCTGCGCGACTGATATGACCCTCTCCGGGGGCGCTGCCCCCGGACCCCCGAGATATTTGGAGCCAGAAGATGCCTTTCACGGCGTCAACCAGCCCTCCAGGGAGACCAAGATGAACAAACTCGCAGAGTATGACGGCCCGATCCTGGAAATCGACAAACTGTCGATCTCCTTCTTTACCCGGCTGCGGGAAATTCCTGCGGTGATGGATTTCTCCGTCTCGGTGATGCCCGGTGAAGCCGTGGGACTGGTCGGTGAAAGCGGCTGCGGCAAATCCACCGTGGCGCTGGGTGTGATGCAGGACCTCGGCAAGAACGGCCGCATTGTTGGCGGATCAATCAAGTTCAAGGGGCGCGATCTGGCGGAGATGTCGGCGGACGAGCTGCGCGACGTGCGCGGCAATGAGATCGCGATGATCTATCAGGAGCCGATGGCCTCGCTTAACCCGGCGATGAAAATCGGCAAACAGCTGATGGAAGTGCCGATGATCCATGAGGGCGTCAGCAAGGAAGAGGCCTACAGGCGCGCTCTTGAGGTGGTCACCGATGTGCGCCTGCCTGATCCCGAACGGATGCTCAATTCCTTCCCGCATCAGCTGTCCGGCGGCCAGCAGCAGCGCATCGTGATCGCCATGGCGCTGATGTCGAAACCCGCCCTCCTCATCCTGGATGAGCCGACCACCGCGCTGGATGTGACCGTGGAGGCCGCCGTGGTCGAGCTGGTCAAGGATCTGGGCAAGAAATACGGCACCTCGATGCTGTTCATCTCCCACAACCTCGGTCTGGTGCTGGAAACCTGCGACCGGCTCTGCGTGATGTATTCCGGTGAAGCGGTGGAGCGCGGCTCCATCCATGATGTGTTTGACGAGATGCAGCACCCCTATACGCAAGCGCTGTTTCGCTCCATCCCGCTGCCGGGCGCGGACAAAAACGCCCGCCCGCTGGTGGCGATCCCCGGTAATTTCCCGCTCCCGCATGAGCGCCCGCCCGGCTGCAACTTCGGCCCGCGCTGCGATTATTTCGAGGCCGGGCGTTGCGATGCGCAGGACATTCCGATGGTGCCGGTGCATGGCAATGACCGCCATCACACCCGCTGCCTGCGCCATGATGAAATCGACTGGAACGCGCCGATCACAGTTGGTGAGCAGAAGGAAAAACCCGAGGTTGGCGAGGTTGTTCTGAAAATCGACGCGCTGCGCAAATATTATGAGGTCTCCGCCAATGCGCTGTTTGACAGTGGCGCGCGCAAGGTGGTGAAGGCCAATGAAACCCTCAGTTTCGAGGCCCGCGAAAGCGAGACGCTCGCCATCGTTGGCGAGAGCGGCTGCGGTAAATCCACCTTCGCCAAGGTGCTGATGGGATTGGAGACAGCAACCGCGGGCGCCATTCAGCTGGATGGCAAGAACATCGAAACCACCCCGATTGAACAGCGCGACACCCGCACGGTGTCGGATGTGCAGATGGTGTTCCAGAACCCGTTTGACACGCTGAACCCGTCGATGACCGTGGGCCGGCAGATCATGCGGGCGCTGGAGATCTTTGGCATCGGCGACAGCACCGCCGCGCGCAAGGAACGGATGCTAGAGCTGTTGGATCTGGTGAAACTGCCGCGCGCCTTTGCCGACCGGATGCCACGGCAGCTGTCAGGCGGGCAGAAACAGCGCGTCGGCATCGCCCGCGCCTTCGCCGGTGGCGCGCGTATTGTGGTCGCCGATGAACCGGTCTCGGCGCTGGATGTGTCGGTGCAGGCGGCGGTGACCGATCTGCTGATGGAAATCCAGCGCAAGGAGAAGACAACGCTGCTGTTCATCTCCCATGACCTCAGCATCGTGCGCTATCTCAGCGACCGGGTGATGGTGATGTATCTGGGCCATGTGGTCGAGCTGGGCACCACCGATCAGGTTTTTGCCCCGCCCTATCACCCCTATACCGAGGCACTGCTGAGTGCAGTGCCGATCGCCGATACATCGGTTGAGAAACGCCACATCGTGCTGGAGGGCGATATCCCATCGGCGATGAACCCGCCGCCCGGCTGCCCATTCCAGACCCGCTGTCGCTGGAAATCCAAAGTGGCCGGCAACCTCTGCGAGGCAGAGGTTCCGCCGGTGCGCACCCTCGCAGGCGGCCATCAGGTGAAATGCCACCTCAGCGATGCCGATCTGAAAGAAATGGAACCGGTCATAAAAATCGCCGCCGAGTGATCGGCGGCGCGATTTGACCGGTGCTGGATCGGGGCTGCTGGCGGGATTATCCCAAGAGCAGCATCACGATGATCAGCAGGTTCATCGACGCAAACTGCATCAGGCGCGGCATGTCGTGACGGCGCAGCACGGCATAGGCGGCCAGCGCCAGTGACAGGCCCGCGCCAGCCATGGAGGCACCGCCGATCAGCAGACCGGTCAGGCCGGTGTTCGGCCCCCAGGGCGCGCCGGGGGTATAAATCCCCTTCAGGCCCACCCCGATCAGGATCCCCAGGATGGCACCGGCCAAGGTGAATTCCACCCCCCGCACCGCCAGCGGCGGGCGGTCGGCCATCACGCTGTCAACGATCTGTGGCGACGGGCCGGACTGGGGCTGCCACTGCATCTGGGTAAGACGTTCGTCAAAGCGTTTGAAAGACACCGGGATATTCCTCTTCTGAAGCTTCCCACTAGGTGCCAAGAGATTAAGGCAACTTTCTGGCAGACAGACGGAGTTAACACGGCATTAAGGAAGATTATCAGCAGATTAACGCCGATCCCCGGCGCAATCGGCAATGCGCTGCCGAAACGGCACCCAAACATCAGGACGGGTGAGAAAAAACGCCGCCGCATCAGGACAGCTTGGAACCACAGATCTGCGCGCAGGGGGTCAAACCTCCCCCGCCAGATACATGCCTGTTTCCGCAGCAGTCTGGCAGCGCCGATGTCAGCTGCCCCAGATCTTCTTCACGTAATTCTGGGTTTCGCGGTAGGGCGGCACGCCGCCGTGTTTACGCACCGCCTCAGGCCCTGCGTTATAAGCCGCCAGCGCCAACCGCCAGGAACCGAACTTGCGGTATTGCCGCGCCAGATACCGCGCGCCGCCTTCTAGGTTCTGCTTGGGATCGGACGCATCCACCCCCAGCGCCTTGGCGGTGGCGGGCATCAGCTGCGCCAGTCCTAATGCGCCCTTGTGGGACTTCGCCGTGGGGTTCCAGCCGCTCTCCTGCTGCACCAGTCGCAAGAACAGATCTTCGGGCACGCCATGTTTCTGCGCCGCTGCCCGCGCGACATTTAGATATTTGCCGCGGTATTTGCCACTATAGGGAAGGCTGCCGTATTTCGACGGTGTGTGAATGGTCGGCGGCTGCAGGCGGATCGAATTCTTGTACTGCCCAGACGCCCGTTCATCCAACACCCGCGCCTGCGAAGCAAACAGCTTGCGCTGGCTCTTTGTGCTGAACATATCCGCAGTTGCAACCTGACCCGACAGAACCCCGGTCACCGCAACCCCCACCAACAGTTTACGCATTAAAAACGCCTTGTCCCGCCCCGGTTTCCCTGTCCTTGATTGCGCGAAACTATAGCCGGATTGACTAAAAAGAAAAGCACCATCGCATATTCCCGTCCGCCACCGCCCTGCCTCACGGCGCGCCTGCGCAAAATCTGTGGATGATCCCAGATATCCGGGCCTGCCGACTTTCATGTGGCGACCTTGGGCGGTACTGTGGCCGCCAACCCGGCGCGACCAGATTCGGACCGGACAGAATTCATACCCCGACGGGGTCCGCTGAAACCGCTGAGCTGGAAGGGAAGACCACCTGGCTTTGGCTGATTTTCGCGGCTTCGAACGACCAGACCAAGAGGACAGACCCATGGCAGGCTCAGTCAACAAAGTAATCCTGATCGGCAACCTCGGCCGTGATCCCGAAGTGCGCAGTTTCCAGAACGGCGGCAAGGTCTGCAACCTGCGGATCGCCACCTCGGAAACCTGGAAAGACCGCAACACCGGCGAGCGGCGCGAGAAAACCGAATGGCATTCGGTCGCCATCTTCTCCGAAGGTCTGGTCCGCGTGGCAGAGCAGTACCTGCGCAAAGGATCCAAGGTCTATATCGAAGGCCAGTTGCAGACCCGTAAATGGCAGGACCAGAGCGGCCAGGACCGCTATTCGACCGAGGTCGTCCTGCAGGGCATCGGCGGCACGCTGACCATGCTCGATGGGCGCAATGACGGCGGTCAGGGCGGCGGCGGTGGCGGCTACGGTGGTGGCAGCGGCGGCGGCTATGGTGGTGGCGGTGGTGGCTACGACAGCGGTCAGGGTGGCGGCAATCAGGGCGGTGGCTTTGGCGGCGGCAACCAGGGTGGCGCGTCACACAACATCGACGATGACGAGATCCCGTTCTAAGGACGAATCACCTCTTCATCCGGGCGGCAACGCCCTGATACAAACACACCAAAAAAGTGCAGGCCTCGACCAGGCCTGCACTTTTTTAGTGTAAACCTCTGAATTTTAAAAAGGAACGACCTTGCGTTTTCAGCGACGTCACCTGCCTTAAAAATACGGGTATTTTGCATGTATCTTTTATTTGAACTGCTCCAAAGCGTTTCAAATACACATTCTATTAGGGTCTCAAACACTACAATTTGTGCAGTATTAACGTTACGCCGGAGCGCAGAGTATGATCACCCGCCTGTTACAAAAAATATCCATCCGTACCAAAATACTGACCATGATAGGGTTGCCCCTCCTAATCATTGTCGGGATGTCCGGGGCGGTTTTATACTCGCTCAATAAGCGCGCCAGCTTTGATACATCACTAACGCGGGACATCATGCTGACGGTTGGAGATCTCGTCCATAATCTGCAGCTGGAGCGGGGGCTATCGGCGACATTTCTGACCGGTGACTCTTCTGCCGTACCACAGACACTAACCGAACAGCGGCAAAAAGCGCAGGATCTGCGCCTCCATATGCTTGAGGTAATCGAATCTGCGGATCTGTCACAGCTGCACGAAAACACCCGCGGCTTCGTCGAACTCGCCCACGATGAATTGGAAGCCTTGGACGGCATCCGCACCCAGATCGAAAACCGCAGCATCAGCGCGCCCGAAATGATCGATTTCTACACCGAGGTGAACATACATCTGCTGGAAACTGCTCTGGCGTTCGAGGTGCTGGTACCCGATACCGAACTGGCGGAACGCGCGATGGCCTTCACCTATTTTCAGATGGCTAAAGACGCCTATGGGATCCAGCGCACGATCGGTGCAGAGGGCTTTGCACACGGTTGGAGCGACATGCTGCGCTCCCGGATGACTGTATCGTATCTGCAATCAAAAGAGAGAATGCGGGTGTTCCACGAGCTTTCAGACAGCAAAAGCGCGCATCTCTTCGACGACCGCGCAGAAGGCGAGGTTTATCAGAGCTTCGACAGGATCCGGGCGGCCGCTATCGACAACAATGCGCCGGAAACTCTAACCGCGCAGCAATGGGTCAAGCTCGCAACCGCGGCGATCGAGGTTGTCGTAGACGTCGAATCCGAGATCCGCAGAGAACTTCTGGCCGACTTCCAAACTTTTGACACCTACAACAAAAATGCCTTCTACTCGGCGCTGGTCGGCCTTTTGCTGGTGCTTGTGTTCATTGGCCTCAGCGCTACCTTGATAGCCCGGGACATCGCCGGCGGCGTGCGCATGGTCACCTCCGCCCTGGAGCGGATCAGCGCTGGTGAACTGGATGAAGATATCTCCGGTAAATCGCGCCGGGATGAGGTCGGCAGCATCGCCCGTCAGGCTGAAATCCTACGTGGATACGCGGTCGAGAAGCGAGAGGCTGATGAGCAGCTCAATCGCGCGATGGCCGAGCAGAAACAGGTCTCCGACGCCATCGCCACGGCGCTGAATCAGCTTAGCAATAAAGTTCTGGTCTATCGTCTGGACGATAACTTTCCTGAGGAATTCAAGAAGCTTCAGATCGATTTTAATGATCTGGCCCAATCGCTTGAGGATGCCATGGGCACGGTGCGCAGCACTGCGCTCACGGTCGGGGATGACAGCCAGACCATCGCGGCGAATATGGATGACCTGTCCCGCCGAACGGAATCGCAAGCCGCTGCACTGGAGCGGTCGACCCAAGCGATGAACGAAATCACCACCAGTGTCGGCGAATCCGCCCGCAACGCCAAAGATGCCGAAACCATCGCAGGCACCACCCAGGACAAGGTCAACGATTGCGAAGACATCGTGCAGAAAACCGTGACCGCAATGGAGGAGATCCGAGCCTCCTCGGATGAGATCTCCCAGATCACCAAGGTGATCGAGGATATCGCCTTCCAGACCAATCTCCTTGCGCTCAACGCCGGGGTTGAGGCCGCCCGCGCTGGAGAAGCCGGACGTGGCTTTGCCGTTGTCGCCAGCGAAGTGCAGCGCCTGGCGCAGCGTTGCTCCGATGCGGTGTCGCAGATCGACGAGATCACCGCCCGCAGTTCGTCTCAGGTCAATACGGGCTCCACCCTTGTTGGCTCCGCCGGAACGGCAATGGCCGATGTCAGCACGCAGGTGAGCGCGATTTCCGAGCTGATCGTCTCCATCGCCAGGGGGTTGGATGCCCAGTCCTCACAGCTGAGCGAAGTCAATCACGCCGTCGGCGAGATGGAGCAGATGACCCAGACCAATGCCGCCATGACCGAGGAAACCACCGCCTCCGCCACCCAGCTGTTCCAGCAGGCGCGTGAGTTGAACACCATGATCGGCGCCTTCCAGCTGGACGGTCCCGCCACCTCCTCGACACCGGAAGAGATGGCGCACGATGCTGAGATGGCGGCACAGATGCAGGCCACCGGCGACGGCGCATCGGATGTTTCCAATGAGGGCAGTTTCGACACACCGGACGACGAATCCTGGGTGGCCTGAGCTCCTCTCTCCCCGATCACGACAAACGACAAAAGCCCTCGCGCTCTGCGGGGGCTTTTGTCATGTGACGGTCAATAAAGTGCACGCCTTGGCAGATCTTGGTCCTGTCGTTTTCTCAGACTGTGGGAACCGCTACGGGGTAAGCGACTATTTCACAGCCAAAGCGTCCCGCAGTACATCCAGCACCGCCGCTTGCGGTACATCCCCGGTGACAAAGGCCTGACCGATGCCGCGTGCGAGGATAAAGCGCAGCTGACCGTCAACCACCTTCTTGTCCTGCCCCATCAGCGCCAGCAGCGCCTCGGCATCCGGCAGTTCGCCTGGAATATCCGCAAGATCGGTCTTCATGCCCATCGCCTTCAGATGGGCCCGCACCCGGCTGGGATCCTCCTGGCTGCACAGCCCCAGCCGCGCCGACAGCTCAAACGCCAGCGCACAGCCAATCGCGACCCCTTCGCCATGCAACAGCCGGTCGCTATAGCCCGTTGCCGCCTCCAGCGCATGGCAGAAGGTATGGCCAAGGTTCAGCAGCGCGCGGTCGCCCTGCTCGGTCTCATCGCGCACGACAATATCGGCCTTCATCTGCACCGAGCGTGTCACCGCCTCGACCCGCGCTGCCATGTCACCCGCCGCCAGTGCCGGGCCTTGCGCCTCCAGCCAGTCAAAGAACTCCGCATCGCCAAGCAGCCCGTATTTCACCACTTCGCCATAGCCGGCCAGAAAATCGCGCGGGGTCAGCGTACCCAGCAGCGCTGTATCCGCCAGCACCAGCGAGGGCTGGTGAAAGGCGCCGATCAGGTTCTTGCCCTGCGGCGCATTGATGCCGGTCTTGCCGCCGACCGAGCTGTCCACCTGCGCCAGCAGCGACGTCGGGATCTGCACAAACCGCACCCCGCGCCGCAGCACTGCCGCCGCAAAGCCTGCAAGATCGCCAATCACACCACCGCCAAAGGCGATGACAATATCGCCGCGCTCCACTTTCTGCGCCAGCAGCCATTCCACCGCGCGGCTGAACTGCGGCCAGGCCTTGGTGCTCTCCCCCGGCGGCAGCGCCAGCGCCGCCATCTCGATCCCGGCGGTCGCCAGGCCTGCGCGCAACCCCTCAAGGTGATGCGCCGCCACGGTTTCATCGGTCAGCACCGCCACCTTTGGACGGCGCAGCATCGGTTTCAGGCGTGCGCCCGCATCTGCCAGCAGATCCGGCCCGATCACCACATCATATGCGCGCGCTCCCAGCGCCACATGCACGCTGCGTTCCAGCATTGCCTGCTCCATCACACCCACTCCGTCACACCCACTCAAGCACATCCGGGCGGGCGCGCAGCGCCTCGACAACCCGGTTTACCATTTCATCAATCGACGCCTGCCCATCCGACTGCACCGTCAGATCCGCCTGCGCATAATAGGGCACCCGCTCATGATAAAGCGCCGACAGCGTCGCATGGGGATCCTCAGTGCGCAGCAGCGGCCGGGTGTCGCGATGTTTCACCCGGTTCCACAGCACCTCAAGGTCGGCATTCAGCCAGATCGCAACACCGCGCTCCGAGATGATCTGACGGTTTTCCGCCGCCAGAAACGCGCCGCCGCCTGTAGACAGCACACCGCGTTCCTCATCCAGCAACCGCCGGATCACCTGACGCTCCTTCTGTCGAAAGAACGGCTCGCCATCGCGGGCAAAGATTTCGGGAATCGTGCGGTTGGCCGCGGCCTCGATTTCATGGTCACTGTCCAGAAACGGGGCCTTCAGACGGGCCGCCAGGGCACGGCCCACCGCCGTCTTCCCTGCCCCCATCATGCCCACCATCACGATGGTTTTTTTCAGCGCACCGGGCACCCGGCGGTCACCCGCGCCACTGAGTGTTTGCTCTTTTTCGCTCATTCTTCAGTGAATGACGTGATATTGCTAAAAAGGCCATATATAACTTGCACAAAAGCCAAAGAAGCAGTGAGCGGACACCCATGGGGCGATTGATCAAATACTTCCTTTATTTAGTTGTTCTGGCAGCGATCGGTCTGGTGATCTATGCCTATGTGGGACCGTGGTTCGGGGCGGATTTCGACGCCCCCACCGCAGAGGCCCGCAAACCGGTGGTTCTGAATGCCGACTAGACAGCGGCGTGGTGAGTCGGCTCGGGCAGCTCCGGCGGCTCTGCTTGCGCGCAGCACCTCTGCCAGCGCAGCCCCCCGGCCCAATCATCTGATGAACCACCTGCTGGCGCTGGGGCTTGGCGTCGCGACGTCCGGGTTTGCTGCGGCGGCCACCGCCCAGACGCCAGCCGCTCCTGCGGCCTCACCTGTGGCGCAATCCGGCCCGCCCGGCACGGCGACCAGCCGCGGCACCCCCCGCGCGGGCAGCGGTACAGCCAAGCCCGACGACCCGCTCGCCGCCATCGACTGGCTGGCCACACCGGCGCCTGATGCAGGGCTGCCGGGCACCGTCCTGCTGGAACCACCCGTCGCAGGTTCCGCCCGCCGCCCGGAGGTGACCGTCACCCCGCTGGCCAGCCTTGTGGCGCCCATCGGCCTGGTCAAACCAGCCTCCACCGGCCTGCCCGTCGATCTCTGGCGCGGCAGCAACGCCGAGGCGCTCGCCACGCTGCTGGCCTCCGTTCCCGTGCGCAAATCCCCGGCGATGCAGTCGCTGATGTTCACCTTGCTGCTGTCGGAGACCCGCCCACCGGTTGAGGGCGGCGAAACCCTGTTGCTGGCACGGCTGGACCGGCTGATGGATCTGGGCGCGCCGGACCCTGCACAGGCACTGGCCGAACAGGCGGGGCCCACCCGCAGCAAGGCACGATTCAAACGCTGGTTTGACGCCACCCTCTTGACCGGCGACGAGCAGCAGGCCTGCAGCGCGCTGCAGGATCGGCCGCATCTGGCGCCGGATTATGCCGCCCGGATCTTCTGTGCCGCCCGGCTTGGCGATTGGCCCACCGCCGCGCTGCTGCTGGAGGCCGCCCACGCGCTGGAGCTGGTGGACAGCCGCCAGCTCGACCTACTCGACCGGTTCCTGAACCCCGATGTGTTTGAGGATGCACCGCCGCTGCGCGCGCCGAAATCCCCGGACCCGCTGACCTTCCGCCTCTATGAAACCATCGGAGAACGTCGTCCCACCAGCAACCTGCCGCGCGCCTTTGCGGCGGCGGATCTGCGCGACATCGCCGGCTGGAAGGCCCAGCTTGAGGCGGCGGAACGGCTGACCCGGATCGGTGCGCTGAACCCCAATCACCTGCTCGGTCTTTATACCGAACGCAGCCCCGCGGCCTCCGGCGGTATCTGGGATCGGGTTGCAGCACTACAACGCTTTGAAACCGCACTGGAAACCGGCAGCGCCGAGGCGGTGAGCAAAACCCTGCCCAAAGTCTGGCGCGCCATGCAAGCAGCGCAGATCGAAACCGCCTTTGCCGATCTCTTTGCCGATCAGCTGGCGCGCATCCCGCTGGAGGGTCAGGCGGCCAATCTGGCCTGGCGCATTCGCCTGCTCGCCCCAACCTATGAAACCGCCTCTCACAGTCCGCCCCCGTCGCAGGGACGCAGCGCCTTTGTTGCCGCCGTGGCGCAGGGGGTGCCCACGCAGGAGTTGGCCCGGAACGGTGTCGAACAGGCCATCGCCGCCGCCTTTGCTGCCGATAGTGCCGCGCCGCGCAAATTGCAACGGCTGCTCGACAACGGCCAGCTGGGTGAGTCGATCCTGCGCGCGATGCAGCTCTTTGCACAAGGCGCGGACGGCAATCTTGGCGATCTGACCGATGCACTGGCCACCTTCCGCGCTGTCGGGCTGGAGGACACCGCCCGCCGCGCCGCGCTTCAGCTGTTGTTGCTGGACCACCGTTGACGGTCCCCGGCATGACATGAAACACCCCCAGCCATGACCCCACCCATCGCCCAGCCAGCCAACGCCCCGCAGGATGATCTGCAATGGATCGCCACCTTTCTGGATGCGCAGGCCGCCGATCTTGGTGCGGCGCGCAACACGCTGCTGGCCTATGGTCGCGACCTGAAGGATGTGGCCAGTTGGCTTGCGCATAAAAACCGCGCCTTTGGCAGCGCCTCCCGCGAAGATATCGAGGCCTATCTGATCGCCTGCGACGCCGAAGGGCTGGCCCGCGCCACCCGCGCCCGTCGTCTCTCCGCAATCAAACAGATCTACCGTTTCGCCTTCGACGAGGGCTGGCGCAGCGACAACCCTGCCATCCAGATCAAGGGACCGGGCCGCAAAAAGGCGCTGCCCAAAACGCTGGAAGTGATCGAGGTGGACCGGCTTCTGGATGCGGCGCGCCAATCCGGGCGCAGCACCGCCGACCGGCTGCGCAACACCTGCCTGATGGAGCTGCTTTATGCCACCGGTATGCGCGTGAGCGAACTGGTCGGTCTGCCCGTCGCCGCCGCACGGGGTGATCCGCGCATGTTGCTGGTGCTGGGCAAGGGCGGCAAGGAACGGATGGTGCCGCTCTCTCCCCCCGCCCGCGACGCGCTGGCCGCCTGGCTCACCACGCGCGATGCCGCTGAGGAGGCCGCCGTGGCCAAAGGCGCCGCCCCTTCGCGCTTCCTGTTTCCCTCGCGTGGCAAATCCGGCCACCTGACCCGGCACCGCTTTTATCTGCTGATCAAGGAGTTTGCCGTCACTGGCGGCCTCCCGCCCGAGGCTGTCTCGCCCCACACCCTGCGCCACGCCTTTGCCACGCATCTGCTGACCAATGGCGCTGATCTGCGGGCCATTCAGGCGCTGCTGGGCCACGCTGATATTGCCACGACGGAGATCTACACCCATGTGCTGGACGCCCGCCTGAGTGAATTGGTGCTGGAACATCACCCGCTGGCGCGCAAAGACACCGGATCAGACACCCCCCCGCAGCCGGGCGACGACGACGCGACAGACTAATCATCCCCAATAATCGCCCCAAGGTGCGACAGCTCGGCACCTCCCCCTTGCGACAGCGCGGCAGGCACCCCATAACCATGGGGATCTCAACATTTCTTTCGGGACTCTGATGGACAGCACCACGACCTTTGTCGATTCCACCTTCTGGACCACCGCCGGCGCGATTGTCTTCCTGCTGGTGCTCTCCGGTTGCTTTTCCGGCTCTGAAACCGCGCTCACCGCTGCCTCGCGCGGCAAGCTGCGCAGCCAGGCCGACAAGGGCTCCAACGGCGCCAAACGCGCGCTTGCCATCACCGAGGACAGCGAACGGCTGATTGGCTCGATCCTTCTGGGCAACAACCTGGTCAATATCCTCGCCACCTCGCTCGCCACCGCGCTGTTCACCCGTGCCCTCGGCGAAAGCGGTGTGGCGCTGGCGACGCTGGTGATGACCCTTCTGGTGCTGATCTTTGCCGAAGTTCTGCCCAAGACCTACGCGATCTCCAACGCCGAGAAAGCCGCCGCCGCGGTCGCCCCTCCGATTGGCATTCTGGTGACTGTACTGGCCCCGGTGGTGGGGGCCGTCCGCCTGCTGGTGCGCGGCGTCCTGCGTCTGTTCGGGGTGCGGATTGACCCCGACAGCCACATCATGGCCGTGCGCGAGGAAATCGCCGGCGCCCTGCATCTGGGCCACTCCGAAGGCGTGGTCGAGAAGGAAGACCGCGACCGCATCCTCGGCGCGCTTGATCTCTCCGACCGCTTTGTTGAGGAAATCATGCTGCACCGCTCCAACATCGAAATGGTCGATGCCAATCTGGACCCGCAGAAGATCCTCGAACAATGTCTGACCTCGCCCCACACCCGCCTGCCGGTGTTCAAGGATGAGCCGGAGAACATCATCGGCGTGCTCCATGCCAAGGATCTCCTGCGTGAGATGTATGCCCAGATCGGCGGCCCCGATGGCGATGCCTCCCTGCTGCGCAACTTCAACATCACCAGCGTGACCAAGCCGCCGTATTTCGTGCCGGAAACCACCACGCTGGATGATCAGATGCGCCAGTTCCTGCGCGCCCGCACCCATTTTGCGCTGGTTGTGGATGAATACGGCACCCTGCAGGGGCTGATCACACTGGAGGACATTCTTGAAGAAATCGTCGGCGAGATCACCGATGAATTCGACCCGGATGAGGAAACCGTCGTCACCAAGACCAGCGATGGCAACTACCTCGTTGATGGCGCCACCACCATCCGCGACCTCAACCGTGCCACCGACTGGTCACTGCCCGATGATGAGGCCAATACGATTGCCGGCCTGGTCATCCATGAGGCCCAGACCATCCCCATTGTCGGACAGGTGTTCTCGTTTCACAACTTCCGCTTTGAGGTCACCGCCCGCGAGGGCAACCGCGTCACCGAGCTGAAAATCCGCCCGCTGCACTGATCCTGCCTCAGCGCCGGAAAGATCAAAGGCCGCTGCCCCGCCGGGCGGCGGCCCTGTCGTATTTGCCCATCCCCAACGCGAATTCACCGCCAGAGCGCCCATTCCCGACCCTGCGTGTCGCAATTTCACTGGACTACTGAACACATCTGTCCAGAATGAAGCGAGATAGCCAGTGAGGGATGACAAGATGAAGACGACAACACGGGTAGCAGTGATCGGCGGCGGCGTTGTGGGTTGCTCGGTGCTCTATCACCTGACCAAGCTGGGCTGGTCCGATGTGATGCTGCTGGAACGCTCCGAACTCACGTCCGGCTCCACCTGGCACGCGGCAGGCGGCTTCCACACCCTCAATGGCGACACCAATATGGCCGCGCTGCAGGGCTACACCATCAAGCTATACAAAGAGCTGGAAGAGATCACCGGCATGTCCTGTGGCCTCCACCACGTCGGCGGCGTCACCCTGGCTGAAACCCAGGAACGGTTCGATATGCTGAAGGCGGAGCGCGCCAAACACCGCTTCATGGGGCTGGAGACGGAAATCGTCTCGCCCGAGGAAATCAAGAAGATCGCCCCCGTGACCAATATCGACGGCATTGTCGGCGGATTGTACGACCCGCTCGACGGTCACCTCGATCCCTCCGGCACAACCCACGCCTATGCCAAGGCCGCGCGCATGGGTGGCGCCACCATTGAAACCCACTGCAAGGTGGTGGAGACCAACCAACGCCCCGATGGCACCTGGGATGTGGTCACCGACAAGGGCACAATCCATGCCGAACACATCGTCAACGCCGGCGGGCTCTGGGCGCGCGAGGTGGGCGCCATGGCGGGCGTCTACTTCCCCCTGCACCCGATGGAACACCAGTATATCGTCACCGATGAGGTACCGGAAATCGCCGGGATCATCGATGCAGGCGGCGAGCATCCGCATGTGATGGATCCGGCCGGTGAAAGCTACCTCAGGCAAGAGGGTCGCGGCCTCTGCATCGGGTTCTACGAACAGCCCTGCAAACCCTGGGCCGTGGATGGCACCCCATGGGAGTTCGGCCATGAACTTCTCCCCGATGATTTCGACAAGATCGAGGACAGCATCGCCTTTGCTTACAACCGCTTCCCGGCGCTGGAACGCGCAGGCGTCAAATCGGTGATCCATGGCCCCTTCACTTTTGCCCCCGACGGCAACCCGCTGGTCGGCCCGGTTCCCGGCATGCGCAACTACTGGTCCGCCTGCGCCGTCATGGCCGGCTTCAGTCAGGGCGGCGGCGTCGGGTTGATGCTGGCGCAATGGATGGTGGAGGGCGAATGCGAGCGCGACACCTTTGCGATGGACACCGCCCGCTTTGGCGACTGGATCACGCCGGGCTACACGCGACCTAAGGTGATTGAAAACTACCAGAAACGCTTCTCCATCGCCTACCCGAACGAGGAGCTGCCCGCGGCCCGCCCGTTCCGCACCACGCCGATGTACGACATCTTCGATGGCATGGGCGCGGTCTGGGGTGCGCAATACGGCATTGAAGTCCCGAACTACTTCGCGGAAGGCGACGAGCCGCGCTACGAGACCCCCTCCTTCCGCCGCTCCAACGCCTTTGACGCCACCGCGCGCGAGGTTAAGGCGGTGCGTGAGGCCGTCGGCATCAATGAGGTCCATAACTTCGGCAAATACCTGGTCAAGGGTGCGGGTGCCCGCCAATGGCTCGACCGCATCATGGCCGGCCGGGTGCCACAGCCGGGCCGCCTGTCGCTGACCCCGATGCTGTCCCCCAAGGGCCGGCTGATCGGTGATTTCACCATCTCCTGCCTCAGCGAAGAAGAGTTCCAGCTCACCGCCTCTTACGGCTCGCAGGCCTACCACATGCGCTGGTTCCTGCAGAACCTGGACGACGGCGTCAGCCTTGAAAACATCTCTGACACCTGCAACGGCTTCCAGATCGCAGGCCCCAAAGCACGTGAGGTGCTGCAGGCCTGCACCCGTCAGGATATCTCCGACCTGCGTTTCATGGATGTGCGCCGCATGACCGTGGGCATGGCCGACTGCATTGTGCAGCGGGTCAGCTATACCGGCGATCTGGGCTATGAAATCTACTGCGACCTGCCCTCGCAACGCGCGCTCTGGGATGCGCTCTGGACCGCAGGCCAGCCGCACGGCATGAAACCCTTTGGCATGCGCGCGATGATGTCACTCAGGCTCGACAAGTTCTTCGGCTCCTGGCTCAGTGAGTTTTCGCCCGATTACACCGCTGCGGAAACCGGCTTGGATCGCTTCATCTCCTTCAAGAAAGATGTCGATTTCATCGGTCGTGCCGCAGCGGAGGCCGAGCGCGACGCAGGCCCCGCCCGCAAGCTCTGCGCCTTTGAGGTGGCGGCCGAGGACGCCGATGTCACCGCCTATGAACCCATCTGGCACGATGGCGCTGTGGTCGGCTTCTGCACCTCCGGCGGCTATTCCCATCACGCGCAGAAATCCATCGCCTTCGCCCTGATCCCCCGCGATCTGGCGCAGGACGGGCTGGAGGTGGAAATCGAAATCCTCGGCGAACTGCGCGCCGCACGGCTGATCACCACACCGCTGTTTGACGCCGATGGCGCCCGCATGCGCGGCTAATATCATAGGTGGGTCAGATGAGCTGACCCACCTCACCCCCTGTTGCGCGCCCCGCGCGCGCCGAGCTGCTGATAGCACGCAACACTTAGGGCATATATCGGCCCCAATGTTTCGCACGCGAAACATCCCGTCAGCCTCTCTGACCTATTATCGCCGCTTTTGCTGGACCCGCCCCCGCTTCTGGCTCAAAATATCCCCGCCGAAGGCATCCAACAGCCCAAGCAAACGCCGGGGAGGCGACAGATATGACCGCCATCGCCGCTCTCATCCTCGCTGCGGGAAGATCTTCCCGGATGCGGGGGCGCGACAAGCTGCTGGAGCCGGTTGACGGCACCCCGCTTCTGGCCCGGATCTGCGCAGCGGCAACGCAGAGCGCAGCGACGACCTATGTCACCCTGCCAACCCCCGACCACCCCCGCGCCGCAGTGATCCGCGACCACTGCCAAGGGGCCAGACCTGTCTATGTGCCAGACGCAGAGGAGGGCATGGCCGCCTCCATCCGCGCAGGCATCGGCGCGCGCTCCCGGGAGTATGATGCGGTGATGATCCTACCTGCGGATATGCCGGAGCTGACGGCCAAAGACCTCGCGCGGGTGGTGGCGCAGGCCAGCAGCACCCCGGATCAGATCCTGCGCGCCACCGGTGCCGACGGGACATTTGGTCACCCGGTGGTGTTCCCGCGCCGATACTTCACCGCACTCAGCCAGCTGACCGGCGATCAGGGCGCGCGCGCAATCCTAAAGGCGGCACAGCATCAGGGGGAGATCATCCGCCCGGTCCCCTTGCCCGCGTCCCATGCGCTCACCGATCTGGACACGCCAGAGGCCTGGGCCGCCTGGCGTCAGGCCCGCAAGTCAGCGTCAACAGAATAACAAGATCCGCCTCAGTGGATGAACCACTGCACCCCGTCTTTGCCACCGCGCGGAGATCCAACCGCTGATGTTGCCATGGCGGATGGCTGCGCCTGCAACTCGGGAAACAGCATCAGCACCTCTTCCCGCTGGGCCCGGTCCAATCCGCGCTGGGATTGATCGGCCGGCTGAAAACATTCGATCCACGCCCCGTCCGCACAAACCACCTCATGGCCCGCACAGACAAAATGGATGTAATCGATAGACGACGTCTCCACCGCATCCACCCCAGACAATCCGGTCAAATGTTTCGCCGCGACCAGAATTTCGCGGCCCTCAAAATAGAAGGCCGTCTTGTCATTGGTGATCAGCACGCGGTGGTTGGGGCTGAGCAGCAGATCCCGCTCCGGCATTCCATTGCCAAGCGCCCCCTCCGCAACCAGAACCGGCTGCAAATGCGCCGCCCCCTGCAAGGCCGCGCGGTCCAGCTGCCGCTGCCCGATCCAGCGAATGGGCTGCAGACCATTGTCGCGGGTCATCACCCGGTCGCCGACGCTCAGATCCTCGACGGCGCAGGCCCCATAGGGGGTTGCAATGGTTGTTCCGGGCGTGAAGCAGGGCACGTTGCAGTCTCCGTTCCAAAGCCGCCTCCACCGGTCGCAAACCTCGTGCAACCGGCCATGGCCTGCTTTGGTGTCATTAAATCGAACCGCATCTGTCGGCACGGCGTAGAAGAGAGCGCCACGCATTCTGTGGCAGCATTAAAGGTATCCTACGCAGCCCCCTGCGCCCAAAAAAGAACAAAATCTTAATCAGCATCCCGTCGCCGACCAGCCCCAAGCGGGACATGCTGGTCTCTGAGGCGTGCGCGGGCGTGATTGTTTCCGCGCGAAGGTTGCGTTGGCCCTGATCCGGCCCAAATCCGCCACGCGGGCCTCCAAACCACCGCCCGTTGTTGCGTCAATGCGAACAATTGAGCGCCAGCTGTTCCGACAGATCACCTCGGACGGTTTGCGCAGCCCGTCAGGATGGACCTGAGGTTGTCCCGCGACGCGCAACAATATGGAAAATTTAAGGCAACTTGTCGTGAACCGCGCCAAAGGATCCGATTCGCGGCCCACGGCACGTTTCGCGCCATCCGCAAAGCTACCGCAGGGTCAACTTTGCCCCGCGTTTTCGAAACGCGGCATAGCCTGCCTCATAGCTGTCGCGCAGCTGCGGATCAGGCGGAACGGTCATCGCACGCTCCGGTGCGGTCAACACTTCGGCCGGGTCCTCGCCGGTGACGGCCAGTCGCGCCAGCCGGGCCGCGCCAAGGGCCGCGCCAAATTCCCCATCCTTGGGCAATTGCAGCGGCAGGTTGAGAATCGTGGCCAGCAGCTTGACCCAATAGGCGGATTTGCTGCCGCCGCCGATCACCTGGCAACTGTCAAGTTGCGCACCGGTCTTGCGCAACGCCTCCAGACAGTCCCGCAGACCGTAAGAGACCCCTTCCATCACTGCGCGCGCCAGATCCTCAGCCGTGGTGGCGATGGACAGCCCGTCAAACCCGCCACGCAGGTTGGCCGAGTTATGCGGCGTCCGCTCACCTGAGAGATAGGGCATGAATGTCACCTCCCCCGGTGGCCGCAGCTGATCGCCAAGGCCTGCCGTCAGATCGGCAGGGCTGCGCCCGGTGATACGGCCCAGCCAATTCAGGCAATCGGTCGCCGACAGCATAACACCCATCTGATACCAGCGCTCCGGGATTGCATGGCAGAAGGTATGCACAGCCGTGGCCGGATCGGGGTGAAACCCGTCGCGCGCCGTCAGCACCACACCAGAGGTGCCAAGCGAGACAAACCCCTGCCCCGCGGTCATCACGCCGGTGCCGCAGGCCGCAGCGGCATTGTCACCTGCGCCCCCTGCAATTGTAACAGGCCCGGTCAGCCCCCAGCGAGAGGCCAGTTCAGGACGCAAGCGACCCGCCGCCGCGCAGCCCTCGACCAGATCCGGCATCTGATCGCGCCGCATCTGTCCGGCCTCCAGCAGATGATCGGACCAGTCCCGCGCGCCGACATCCAGCCAGGACGTGCCGGCACTGTCGGACATATCCGCGACATGCCGCCCGGTCAGATGCAGGTTGAGGTAAGCCGCAGGCAGAAGAACCTTGGCGGTTCTGGCAAAGATCTCCGGCTCATGGCGCTGCACCCACAGGAGCTTTGGCGCAGTGAAACCGGGGAAGACGATATTGCCGCTGAGATCACGGACCTGCGCTGTGGCATCCAGTTCTGCCGCCTCTGCCGCCGAACGGGTGTCATTCCACAGGATGCAAGGCCGCAGCACCTGATCGCCGCTATCCAGCAACACCGCACCATGCATGTGACCTGCGACCGCAATCCCGCGAATATCGCTGTATCCGGGACTGCCCTGCAACTGCGCCATCGCCTGATCCAGCGCGGTGATCCAGTGGCTTGGATCCTGCTCCAACCAACCGGGATGGGGGGTCTGCACATCATACTGGGCCTCTGCCGAGGCAACGGGCCTGCCGGTGTCATCCGTCAGCAAGGCGCGCAGCCCCGATGTGCCTAGATCAATGCCAAGATACATATCTGTCCCCTCTCCCGTTTGGTGCTGCCCGCTCTGCCGCCTTAGACGAAGCGGTTGACCAGTGCCTCCAGCTGTTCCTGACGGCCAGAAACCGGCTGCGGATTAAGCGCCTTGGCCTCAGCCTGATCGGCGATGGCGTCCAGCGTGGCCCCCTCCGCCAGATAGGCCTGCGCCTCGGTGCTGTTCCAACCGGCATAACGATCCCGGCGCTTGGCCTCGAGACTGTCGCTTTCCAGCATGGCCGCAGCGGCACGCAGGCCGCGTGCGCAGACATCCATTGCGCCCACATGGGCGGCGATCAGATCCTCGGCATCCAGTGACTGACGGCGCAGTTTGGCGTCGAAATTGGTGCCGCCAGTCGTCAGCCCGCCACCGCGCAGGATTTCGTAATAGGCCAGCGCCACCTCCGGCACATTGTTGGGAAACTGATCGGTGTCCCAGCCAGACTGATAGTCATTGCGGTTCATGTCGATGGAGCCAAAGATCCCCAGCGCATTGGCCATGGCGATCTCATGTTCAAAGCTGTGCCCGGCCAGGATCGCATGGCCCTGTTCGATATTGACCTTCACCTCCTCCTCAAGACCAAAGCGTTTGAGGAAGCCATAAACAGTGGCGACATCATAGTCATATTGGTGCTTGGTCGGCTCCTGCGGTTTGGGTTCAATCAGGATCGCGCCTTGGAAGCCGATCTTGTGTTTGTAGTCGACCACCATCGACAGGAAGCGGCCCATCTGCTCCAGCTCACGCGAGAGATCGGTGTTGAGCAGGGTTTCATATCCCTCGCGCCCACCCCAGAGCACGTAGTTCTCACCACCCAGACGATGGGTCAGATCCATGCAGGCGCGCACGGTGGAGGCGCAATAGGCAAAGACATCAGGATCCGGGTTGGTGCTGGCGCCAGACATATAGCGGCGATTGGAGAACATATTGGCGGTCCCCCACAGAAGTTTGGGGCCACCATCGGCCATCTTCTGTTCCAGCACATCGCCCATGGCGTTGAGGCGTTTGTGGCTTTCGGCGAGGCTGTCGCCCTCTGGCCGGATATCGTGGTCATGAAAACAGTAATACGGCACGCCAAGGATGCGGAACATGTCAAAGGCGGCATCGGCCTTCATACGCGCCAGATCCATGGTATCGGCGGGGAACCACGGGCGCTGGAACGTCTGGCCGCCAAAGGGGTCGTTCCCCTCCCACACAAAATTATGCCAGTAGCAAACGGCAAAGCGCAGGTGGTCCTCCATCCGCTTGCCCATGATCATTTCATCGGGATTGTAGTGGCGATAGGCCAGCCCGTCGCTTTCCGGGTTATAGGTGATTGCCGCGATGTCATCGAAATAGCCAGCCATGGTCAGGCCCCCTCTTCTGGCCCGACCGCAGACTGCGGGGGCATGTTGTGTTTGAAATGAACGGCCGGGGTGATTTGCCCCGCCAATGGATCAACCGGCTGCCCGTCACTGAGGGCGACAAGCGCGGCCAGGGCGGCGGTGATTTCCTGCGCCGGTTTCTGATCAATCACCGCATCAATGAGGCCCTGCGCTACCGCATCGCGGGTGGCCGGGCAGAGTTCGTGGCTGATCACCACCGGCTTGTCGCCTGGCTGTGTCGTCGCAAGCGCCGAAATCAGACCCGGAATACCCGCCCCCAGATTGTAAATGCCGGTGATATCGGGGTTGGCACGCAGCGCGTGGCGCAAGGCCTGTTCAAGGATCTCCGGATCATCGCCGGTTTCCAGCGGCGGCAGGATGCGCAGATCTGCGGCCACCACATCACAAAAGCCCGCATAGCGGTCGGCGTGATCGCGGGCGTTGAGACTGCCGGTGATGGGTAGGATCTGACCCTGAGGGGCTGCAGCACCACGATGGGCCAGCCGCATCAGATCACCAGCGGTGCGCCCGGCCCTGCGGTTATCAATGCCAATATAGGTATCGCGGGTCTGCGGCGCGCTGTCCGCAACCAATGTCACCACGGCCATTCCCTGCGCCCGCAGCCGGGTCAGCGCGGCTTCGACGTCCGGATCCTCAACCGCGACAAGGCAGACACCATCGTAGCCCTCTGCGGCGCGGCCTTCTATCGCGCGGGTCAGCGCTGCGGCGTCGAAGGGCGGCACGCGGGTTATGCTGATCTGCTGGCGGGCCTGAGAGCGGGCGGCCACCTCCTGCTCCAGATCAGCGTTGAGCGCGGCAAAGAACCCCTCCCGCGCCGCAGGCAGCAACACCGCAAAGCGGTACTGACGGCGGCGCGACAGATTGGCGGCGGTGATGTCACGCTGGTAGCCCAGATCAGCAATCGCCGCGCGCACCCGGTCCTGAGATTTCTTTGCCACGCCGCCCCGGTTGTTCAGCACCCGGTCCGCCGTCGCGTAGCTGACCCCCGCCGCAGCCGCGACATCATGTAATGTGGGTTTTCCCATCCTTGCGGCGCCTCTGCGTTCGTGAGTTTTGATAGACGTATATCATTTCCTGATAGACGTCTATCATTTTGTCATGCAGGTAACGGCCACCCTGATGTGACGGGTTGCATGGCGGATCGCAGATCGACGGTGAAAATGCAAAAAGCCACCACATGCGGTGGCGGCTGTCACAAAATCATCTTGGTCTAGATGTTATGGCGGAGAGACAGGGATTCGAACCCTGGAGACGGTCTCCCGCCTACACACTTTCCAGGCGTGCGCCTTCGACCACTCGGCCACCTCTCCGTTGGGCGGACTTTTGACGGATCACGGGGGCAATTGCAAGAGCGAAAACAGCAAAAAATTCACTCTTGCCCAAACTTATTTTCGCGCCCCGCTCAGCCCCCCAGATGCAGGTAGACCCGGCGGTTCTGTTTTCCCTTTTTTTCAACCTTTCCAAGGCGGATAGGACCAATCTCGGCGGTGCTGCGCACATGGGTGCCACCGCAGGGTTGCAGGTCAATCTGCTCATCAGCGCTGCCAATCCGCACCAGACGAATGCGGCCAGTGCCTCGGGGCGGCGCCACCGACATGGTTTTCACCAATTCAGGGTTTGCATCCAGCTCATCCTCAGTGATCCAGCGCTCACTGACCGTCAGGTCGCGGGCGATCAGCGCGTTGAGCGCATCCTCCAACGCCTGCTTGTCCTCAGGCGCCTCCGGCATGTTGAAATCAAGCCGGCCCTTCTCGGCGCCGATGGAGCCACCGGAGACCGGCAGCGGGATCACCACCGACAGCAGATGCAGCGCCGTGTGGACGCGCATATGGCCAAAGCGGCGGTCCCAATCGAGGGTCTGCACCACCTCCTGGCCGACAGCTGGCAGAGGCTGCCCCTCGGCGGGGATCAGGACAATGCGGCCCGCCTCCCCCTTTACCGTGTTGATAATGGGCAGGTCATGTTCCCCTGCCCCATCGGACCAGTTGAGGCGGCCGGTGTCGCCCGGTTGCCCGCCCCCAGTCGCGTAGAAGACGGACTGGTTCAGAACCAGCCCGCCTTCTGTTGTGTGTTCGGTTACGTGTGCCGGGGCCTCTTGCGTATAGGCGTCGGTCAGGAACAATTGTTCGGTCATCGATCGGCGTCTCCGTCTCCGTCTTCGCTGCCTTCCCCGTCGTCGCCGCTGGACAGATCGTCAAGATCAGGACGATCCGGGCGTTTCTTGGCCGGGGATGGGGGTGGATTTGAGGCTGCCACCGATGCCTCAGGGGGCGCGATACCCTGCGCGGCCTCGGTTGCGGCGGTGGCAAGCGCATCGGGATTGCGGATCCAGATATCGCGCTGGGCGAAGGGGATCTCGATCCCGGCCTCTTCAAAGCGGCGGGCGATGTCGTAGTTCATGTCGGATTTCACCGACAAGACCCAGTTCACATCCCGCAGGATGGCGCGGATCTCAAAGTCGAGACTGTCGGCGCCAAAGCCCTGGAACACCACCGAGGGCGCCGGATTCATCAGCACCATCGGGTGATCCTTAGCCACCTCCATCAGAATCGCCTCCACCTTGCGCGGATCGGTGCCGTAGCTCACACCAACGGGCACAATCACCCGGCCCACGGTATTGCCGCGGGTGTAGTTGGTGACGGTGCCGGTGATCAGGTCCGAGTTCGGCACGATCACATCAGTGCGGTCGAAGGTTTCAATCCGGGTGGAGCGCACCGAGATGTCGCGCACATAGCCCATCAGGCCACCGACCTCGATCCAGTCACCTTTTGAAACCGGGCGTTCGACCAGCAGGATGATGCCAGAGACAAAGTTTGACACGATGGTTTGCAGGCCAAAACCGATACCCACAGACAGCGCACCAGCCACAATGGCGAGGGAGGACAGATCAAGCCCCGCCATCGAAATCGCCACCAGAGCCGCGAGAAAGATCCCGACATAGCCCATCCCGGAGGCAATGGCGTTCTGACCGCCGATATCAATGCGGGTTTTCGGCAGCAGCGCATTGCGCAAGCTGCCCTGCACCAGTCGGGTCAGGCCGTAGCCAACGGCAAAAATCGTCACGAAGGTGAGGAAAGCCGTGGGTGAAATCCGGGTGTCCCCGATCTGAAAACCTTCGAGGAAGTTCGACCAAAGCTCGGTCAGATCCGCCACCCGCGCGCCCCAGATCAACGCCAGCAACGGCAGCGCCAGAAGCGCCAGCGCAAAGCCGATCAGCGCGGCAAAGAGTGAGTCGCGTGCCGCTGTGCCCTTGCCGCTGACAAATCCATAGAGATCACCGAGAAAGCGGTGCAGAACAAACAGCCCGGCCAGCACGGCGAGCGTCAGCATTGATGGATAGATCAATGCCTCAGCGGCGTTAAGATAGCCAATTGCTGCCAGAACGGGACCGGCGAAACCAAGCAAGTAAATGCTGCGCCGCAGCACAGCGATAATCCGGTTGGCGCCCGCGGCAATCGCGCCCTCCTCGCTGTCTTCATCATCCTGTGCCTGACGCTGTTTGGCTCCGATCCGGTGTAGCCGCAGTAGGATCAGTGCGGCGCAGGTGATCAGCGGGAAAGCGTAGACGGCGGCGCTGCTTTCGGGGATGTTCTGGATTCTCACAATCGTGTCGAATGCATCCTGAAGCACCAGGATCACCGCCATCATGTCGATCAGAAAGCGGGTCTCGGCCTGATTGTTTTCCTGAACCGGCAGCAGATCGTTTTCAATCTGATTGGCGTAGAGCTGCTCACCCAGCCAATGGAAGGACAGAATAATGAACGCCCAGGCTGGAACGGAATCCAGAATGATACTGCCGCGCACGCCAAGGATGCCCGAAAGATCAATCGCCGCTGCCAGAAAAATCACACCAATAAGCGGCAGCAGCACCTGAAGGAGCGAGACGACGAAGGTCCAAACCCCGGTCCCACGCGCACCGTAGCGGCGCAGATAATCGCCAGCCCGATGGGCCCATGAACGTCCGCGCGTGATCAGAAGCAGACCGATGAACAACACCGCAAGCAGCCCGATCAGATCACCGCTGATGCGTTCACTGGTGGTGTCATTGCGCAGCTGCGACAGGGTTTCATTGCCCACCGCACGGCTGGCATGGAGCATATCCCGCAACGCTCCGGGCCAATGTTCGGGGTTGAGCGGCGAGGTGCCGCGTTCAAACAGACGTTTGGTCAGGCGCTCGCGGACGATCTTGTCGATCTCGTTGATGAGGCCATCGGCGCGGCTGTAAGCTTCCTCGGCGACGATGCGCGGAACCTTGAGCTGATTGAGCTGCTGGGTCAGCGAGGCACGCAGATCTGCAATATCTTCGGGCTCTTCCTCCCCCTCGCCGGGAGCGGGACCTAGGGCATCGAGCTGGCCCTGTAGCGTTTGAATGCGCTCGCCATTTTCACCACGCTTGACCTGGAAAGTCTGCCGAAAATCCGCCAGCTCGCTGCGCAGCTGTTCCAGTGCGAGATTGGAGGCGCGGCTGGCGTCAATGACGGTCTCGGCCCGGTTGGCGGTGCGCAGCCAGTCCTCATAGTAGGACTTGGCGCGCGCATCGAGCTGGGCCAGAGCGGGAAAGGCCAGGCTGATCAGCAGAACCAGCCCGGCCAGACATTTCACAATACCACGCATGACGGGGATCATACGTCCTCAAACACGCCGGGGATAGAGGCCGGGGTGTGGGTCATCCAATCGGGAACCGGCAGGTCCTTTTCACGCAAGAAGTCGGGATTGAACAGCTTCGACTGGTAGCGCGTGCCATAGTCGCACAGCACGGTAACAATGGTTTTGCCCGGACCCATGTCCTTGGCCATGCGCACGGCGCCAGCGATATTGATCGCCGAAGACCCGCCCAGAACCAGCCCTTCATCATGCAAGAGGTCAAAGACATACGGCAGCGCGTCGCGGTCTTCGACCTGATAGCAGAAATCAGGCTTGAACCCTTCGAGGTTCTTGGTGATGCGGACCTGACCGATGCCTTCGGCAATGGAGCCGCCTTCGGTCGCGATCTCGCCGGTGGTGTAATAGGAATAAAGCGCGGCGCCCATCGGGTCCGCAAGACCGATCTTCACGCCCTTGGGCTGCAGTGCATCCGCGACACCGGCCAATGTACCGCCGGACCCAACGGCGCAGACAAAACCATCAACCTTGCCCCCGGTCTGGTCCCAGATCTCCGGTGCGGTTGTCTCAACATGGGCCTGACGGTTGGCGACATTGTCGAATTGATTGGCCCAGATTGCGCCATTGGGTTCGGTCTTGGCCAGTTCCTTGGCCAGACGCTCCGAATACCGTACGAAGTTATTGGGGTTGCGATAGGGCGCTGCGGGCACCTGCACCAGCTGAGCGCCGGCCAGCCGCAACATGTCCTTTTTCTCTTCGGACTGGGTTTCGGGGATGACGATCACCGTTTTGAACCCCATCGAGGCGCCAACCAGCGCCAGACCGATCCCGGTGTTGCCGGCGGTGCCTTCGACGATGGTGCCGCCCGGTTTCAGATCCCCGCGGGCAATCGCATCCTTGATGATATAAAGTGCCGCGCGGTCCTTGACCGACTGGCCGGGGTTCATGAACTCGGCCTTCCCCAGAATCTCACATCCGGTTTCATCGCTGACGCGGTTCAGGCGGATCAGAGGCGTGTGGCCGATCGCGTCGGCCAAGTCATGTGCAATGCGCATGGTATCCCTTTCGATCATTCCCGTTGAGGTGTAGCCAAGGCATTGGACAACCACAAGCCGAGATGCAGATCACATGCCGGGTTGCCCGCCGCCTTGTCAGGGTTCGCCGTGGCGCAGCCGGTCACGATGACGTGACAGCCAGAGTGCGGCGGTGACCAGTGGCATGTCCTGATAGCTGTGATCATCAACACCGCGCATCAGGTCATCATAGGGGATGATCTGGCTGCGGATATCCTCATTCTCGCTCTCTAGCCCGCCGCCGCCTGCGATGTTGTCAAAATCGCAAACGCCCACAAAGATGTGCAAAAACTCGCCCGACGCGCCGCTGGACGGATAGACCCGTGTCACGGTTTCCAGCTGGTCGATGGTCAGGCCGGCCTCCTCCATCGCCTCGCGGTGGGCCGCCTGTTCGGGCGTCTCGCCGGGATCAATAAGCCCAGCCACCGGTTCCCACATCCACGGGCGCCGGTTGCCTGCGATATAGGTGGCCGCGCGAAACTGTTCGATCAGCAGCACCGCGTCGCGGCGCGGATCATAAGGCAGCACCACCGCCGCCTGCCCCACCAAGGCCGCGCCCCGGTTCACCACCGGGCTGAGGCTGCCGTCGTAGCGGCGGAATTGCAGGTCCATCTCCTCCATGGCGAAGAAATTCACATAAGCGCGCTTATGCTCATGCACGACGACATCGCGGGTCAGATCGTGATCGGGATCCTCGGCCCGGTTCTGCGCCGCCAACCACGCGGCAGCGCGAATACGGATCGGGCGAAAACGGGCTGCAACCTCAGCCGGGGTCAGTCGGCCACGGTAGGCCATGACCTCCTCTGCGGCGCGTAGGGACAAGGCGCCCCAGTCGGCCTGCCATGCGGCCAGATCCCATGGCGCGCCGGTCTGCCAGAGGCCCGGATCGGGGAAATAGACATCCGCCGGGGCGCTGCCGCCTGCGTCCAACTCCACCGTGACGCGGCGCAGCGTATAGTCGAACCCGCCTTCGTAGAAATTCAGCGCGTCGATATCGTCCTGCGTGAGGCCCCGCAGCAAGAGCCCCGGGGCGCGGTGTCCGGCGCGGGCCTCAATCGCGGGAAAGGGCTGATCCACCACCGCAAAGGCGCCGTGGTCCGGCAGATGCGCCGACACGGCATCCAGCGCGGCACCGGACCGCCCCAGCACCAGTTCAAGCAGCGGCAGATGGCGCAGGGTGCCATAGACAAAAAGATCAACCACGGTCTGTATCCTATTGGAAATATGTTGTTTCAGCGCCAGCGTCTTGCGGCGTTCTCGGTCACCAGGCCAGAGAAGATGCCGCCAATCACCAGCGCCAGCAACACATGTGGCACCGCCATCACAAAAAAGAAATCCAATCCGATGACAAAAATTGCCGAAAGCGCCTCAAACGGGCCGTCGTAGCGATTGCGCATGGCGAGGCGGAACATCTCCCACGCGCCCTGAAAGAACAGCCCCCAGAGCACCAGAAGCGCGGCACCGGTCAGCCCGTTATTGATGGCATTGACCACCCCGCGCCCCACATGGCGCCCCACCCAGACCCAGCCAATCAGCACGCCAAGCGCGGCATTGAAGGGCACGAAATAGCCAAAATCCGTGCCCTCTGGCATCAGCGGCATGATCAGGAAGGAGACGGCGATGGCGACAAGAGCCATGCTAAGGGCGGCAATCAATCGGGCGGCGGTGGGCATATTCGGGGCTTTCGGTCAGCGGTGGGCAAGCGTGATCTGGGTGACATCGCAGGTCTCAGCCTTGAACGCGGCCGCGCAGGAGGTGAGGTAGAAATTCCACATTTTCCTGAAGCGATCATCAAATCCCATGGCAGCAATCTCGTCCCAGCGGTTGTTGAATGTGGCGTGCCAGCGCCGCAACGTCTGATCGTAGCTATCACCGAATTCGAGCGATTTCATGACCTGCAGCCCGGCAAGTTCCACCTGTTGGCGCAGGATCTTTGGCGCGGGCAGCATCCCGCCCGGGAAAATATGTTTCTGAATGAAATCGACGCCGCGTTTATAAACGGTCCAGCGCCGGTCCGCGACGGTGATGATCTGCAAGGTCGCCTGCCCGCCCGGGCGCAACCGGTCGTGGATCATCTGGAAATAGGCGGGCCAGTATTTTTCGCCCACCGCCTCAAACATCTCGATGGAAGCGATACCGTCAAAGGTGCCCTCGCAGTCGCGGTAGTCCTGCATCCTGAGTTCGACCTGATCGGAAAGTCCAGCCTTTTCAATGCGCTGACGGGCGTATTTCAACTGCTCTTCGCTGATGGTGAGGCCAGTGACACGCAAGCCCCGCTCGCGGGCGGCGTATTCGGCAAAACCGCCCCAGCCGCAGCCAACCTCCAGCACATGGTCGCCGGGCTTCACCCCCATCTGATCCACCATGGAGGCGTATTTTGCGGTTTGCGCGGCCTCCAGACTTTCCTGTCCGGTTTTGAACAGGGCACTGGAATAGGTCATCGTGTCGTCCAGCCACAGCCCGTAGAAGGCGTTACCAAGGTCATAGTGGTAGGAGATATTCGCCTTGGCCTGGGCGCGGTGATTGCGTTGCAGCCAGAAGCGGAACTGCTCATAGGCGCGGATCAGCCCGCGTCCCGGAAAGCCGTCGTAAACGGTTTCCGATCCGAGATGGATCAGATCCATGAAAGCCTGCAGATCCGATGTGCTCCACCAGCCGTCCAGATAGGCATCGGAAAATCCCAGATCGCCCTCGCGGATCAGCCGGGCAAAGCAGTCCGGATTGTGGATGCGCAAATCGGCCACCGGGCCGGGCCGTTGGCCACTGACGCGAAACACCCGCCCGTCCGGCAGGTGGATGTCCAGCTGCCCCACCTCCAGCGCGTGCAGCTGGTCAAAAATCGCTGCGAAGTAGCGCGGCAGATTGGCCTGTCCGTCGGTCGTTGTGAGCGCCATTCTGTCCTCCCCAAGACGTGCCCACCCAAAAGGCTAGGCCAAATCAGGCGCTTCTGGCAAGGGATCTGTCAGTCGTCAGGCAGTTCCCGCTGGCCGTAGACCTCCAGCGCGCGGGCGCGGCCCTCCTTCAGATCAAGGAACGGCTCAGCGCGTTTGTCCTTTGGCGACAGCTGCCAGGACAGGGGTGTGGCGCGGTAGAAATCCAGCGCGGTCTGCGGCGGATTGGCCTGCCCTTCGGCGATCCAGGCGGACTGGTAGCGGCCTTTGGCGTCGAATTTCTCCAGCTGGCCATCGGGGTTGAAAATCCGAAAGAACGGCGAGGCATCAGGGCCGGAGCCTGCCACCCATTGCCAGCCCATGGCGTTGGAGGCCGGGTCCCAGTCCACCAGACACTCCTCAAACCACTGCTGACCGATGCGCCAATGGGTGAGCATATGTTTGGTCAGAAAGCTGGCCACAATCATCCGGGCGCGGTTGTGCATCTTGCCGGTCACATAGAGTTCGCGCATGGCGGCATCGACGAAATTATACCCTGTCTGGCCGCGCCGCCAGGCGTCGACCTTGTCATCGTCACGCTCCGACCAGTTGAACTGTTCCCATTCCGGGCGCCAGTTGCGGGTCAGAATATGGGGGGTGTGGAACATCAGGTGATAGGCAAATTCGCGCCAGACGATTTCCTTGAGGAAATGCTCAGCGCCGGATTTGCCGGCCCGGCGCGCCTCCAGCCCGTGATGCCACATGCGGCGCGGGCTGATCTCCCCCCAAGCGAGGTTCTCAGACAGGCCCGAGGTGGCATCCATGGCGGGAAAATCGCGGTCCTGTTTGTAGTCGGCAACGCGGCTGTCGAGGAATTCTGCCAGCCGCTCCTGCGCTGCACCTTCGCCGACGCGGCAGTATTGCGCCACCACATCTGCGCCCCGGCGCATCGCGGCAGCCATCTGCCAGCTGTGCAGATCATCTGAGGCCGGCCAATGCGTCGGTGCCGGGATCCGTGAGGGGGCGGCGATCAGCCCGTCAACATCGCGGTCGCGCACCGCCTTCCAATAGGGCGAATAGACCCGGTACATGCCGCCGGTCTTGGTCTCGACCGTCCAGGGCTCAAACAGCAGATGGCCGCCAAAGGATTTCGCCGCAATTCCCTGCCCCTTCAGCTGATCCTTGATGTCGGTGTCGCGGGCGATGGCCTGCGGGTCGTAGGCGCGGGTCCAGTGAACTGCGCCCGCACCGGTGTCCGTGATCAGCTGCGTCAGCACCTCCTGTGCTGGCCCGCGGCGCAGGATCAGCCGCGCGCCGCGCCGCTCCAGTTCCTTGGCCAGATGCGCCAGCCCCAGCCCCAACCGGAACCTTGGCGCGGCGCCCAGATCCTCATCCAGCGTATCAAGGATAAAGACAGGGATAACCGGAACATCCGCAGCGACAGCCGCGGCCAGCGCCGGGTTATCGGCAAGACGCAGGTCGCGCCGCACCCACCAGATGATCGGGGCGTTGCTCGGTTTCTCGTCGGTCATGAAGGGCCTGTCCTTTGGATCTCGTCACTTGCTCAAGACGCGATCTAGGGCCTCCATCAGCTGTGTCATCTCCTTTTTCGAGGTGTAATGCGTAAAACTGAGCCGCAGCACCCCATCGCTGGTCGACACGCCCATAGCATTGAGCGCGCGCAGGGCGTAGAAATCGCCTCCCCCCGCCATGATGCCGTGCTCTGCCAGTTTGGCCGCCACGGCCTCTGCCGGGCGGTCGAGCGCCAGCGCCACGGTGGGCGCGCGGGTGGCGGCATCAGACGGACCAATCAGGCGCAGGTCATTGCGGTCCTTCACCATGTCCAGCAGCGGTTGCAGAAGCTCCACCTCATGGGCGCGCATCAGATCGTGGACAAAGGCGCCCTGCGCGGCGCCTTCGGTCAGCGGACCGCCGTGGTGATGGGCAAGGGTTGCAATATAATCGGCCATACCGGCGCAGGCCGCGACCTGCGCATGATCCGGCCCCGCCGGGGTGAAGCGTTTGTAAAGCGTATCACCATTGAAGAAATGACCCTGATTGGGCAGCAGCTCCCCAAGGGCGCGGCGGATCACCATCAGCCCCTGATGGGGCCCGTAGGTTTTATAGGCAGAAAACAGATAGATATCCGGCCCCAGCTCGCCAACATTTGGCAGACCATGGGGCGCATAAGAGACGCCATCGACACAGACAAAGGCGCCCGCCGCATGGGCCAGTGCGGTGATTTCGGTGACCGGGTTCAACTCCCCGACCACGTTGGAGCAATGGGGAAAACACACCAGACGGACCTTTTCATCCAGCAGGTTTTCAAGATCGCCCGGATCCAGATGGCCGGACTGCGGGTCGATCTGCCATTCGCGCACCTCAATCCCCGCATCAGCGAGACGGCGCCACGGACCACTGTTGGCCTCATGGTCCTGATTGGTGACGATGATCGCCTCCCCCGGGGACAGAAAGTCACGAAAGGCCTGCGCCAGCACATAGGTGTTCTGGGTGGTGGAGGGTCCAAAGCTCAGCTCATCACGATCCACCCCGAGAATACCCGCCAGACGATGCCGCGCCTCATCCATCTCAGCGCCTGCCAGCGTCGAGGCCTCATAGGGCGCATAGGGCTGCACCTTGCGTTCAGTGTAAAACCGGGTGAGCCGGTTGATCACCGGCTGGCAGGTATAGGAGCCGCCGGCATTTTCAAAAAACGCCTGACCTTGCAAATTCGCTGCTGCAAATGCCGGAAACTGGCTGCGGACGAAATCGATATCGAGGGCCATGGTCTCTCCTTATGTCTGTCTCCGAAAGGAGTGCCGATGATGGTGCATGAGGTCAAGCGCCGATGGTGATGCCTGCCCGCAGCCGCCGTTGCTGCGCTGATGACATTTTCTGGCAACAACGGCGGGTAGCAAAGGGCCACATCAGCAGGAAAGGACGCAGATGATGGCATATACTCCGAAGGATTTTCTGGTCTGGGGCGAGATCCCCGTGACCGATATGGACGCCGCGACCCGCTTTTATCAGCATGTGACAGGGGCTGAACTGGAGCTGGTCACCGATGGGCCAAACCCGATGCTGCTGTTTCGCCCGAAAGACCCGGCCACCGGTGTCGCGCTGAGCATCTACCCCGGCACCCCTGCCCCCGATGGGATCGGTCCCACCCTGCATCTGGCGGCCGAGGGCGCGCTGGCCGATGTGATGACACGGGTGACGGATGCCGGAGGACAAGTGGTGTCGGAGGCGATCCCGCTGCCACGCGGGCATTTCTTCTACGCCAAAGATCCGGATGGTAATTCCGTCGGCTTTTTTGAGGCAACGGGCTAGGCGGGTAAAAACCGCCGTCCAGACAGTGCAAAACGCCCCGGAGGATCCCCGGGGCGTTTTCTGTCAGATGTGTGTGGCGAATGGGTCAGTTCGGAGAGTCAGACCGGACAGGTTGACCTGTCAGCGCGGCTCGCTTTGCAGTCCGCGCAGGATTGCCCAACACATCAGGAGCAGCACCACCGTGAACGGCAGGCCCGTCGAGATCACCATCGCCTGCAGGGCGACCAGACCGCCGCCAAGCAGCAGCACAATCGCAACGGCGCCTTCGAACACGCACCAGAACACCCGCTGCGGCATCGGCGCATCAACCTTGCCCCCCGCGGTGATCGTATCGATCACCAGCGAGCCGGAATCCGAGGAGGTGACAAAAAACACAATCACCAGCAGGATCCCGACAAAGGAGGTGATGGACGCCAGCGGCAGCTGATCCAACATCTTGAACAGCTTCAGTTCAAGCGCCGCATCCTGCGCACCGGTATAGCCATCCGCCACCACCTGATGGATCGCGGTGCCACCAAAAACGCTCATCCACAAGACACAGACCAGGCTGGGGATCAGCAGCACGCAGATGATGAATTCCCGCACGGTGCGGCCCCGGCTGACGCGGGCGATGAACATGCCGACAAAAGGCGACCAGCTGATCCACCACGCCCAATAAAAGGCGGTCCAGCCCTGGCTGTATTTGGTATCCTCGCGCCCGAAGGGCATCGAGAGAGCAGGCAGATACTGCACATAGGCCATCAGACTGTCGAAGAAGCCGGTGATGATCAGCAGGGTTGGCCCGACCAGAAGCACGAAGATCAGCAGCAGGAAGGCCAGCCCCATATTCAGCTCGCTCAGCACCTTCACGCCGCCATCAAGGCCACGCACCACCGACACCAGCGCCACCGCGGTGATGGCGGAGATCAGGATCACTTCGGTGGTGGAACCAACCGGCACGCCAAAGAGTTCGTTCAGCCCCGCGTTGGCCTGTGTCGCACCAAAACCAAGGGAGGTTGCAAGTCCAAAGAGCGTGGCAAAGACCGCAAGGATATCGATCACATGGCCCGTCCAGCCCCAGACCCGTTCGCCAAAAATCGGGTAGAAGGCCGAGCGGATGGTCAGCGGCAGCCCCTTGTTGAAGGAAAAGAGCGCCAGTGACAGCGCAACAATGGCGTAGATCGCCCAGGGGTGCAGGCCCCAGTGGTAAATCGTTGCCGCCATGCCAAGACGCACGGATTCCGCACTGTCCCCTGCGGCCCCGCCCAAGGGGGCCCAATCGGTGCGGGCGCCGTTCTCGCCCATGCTCACCCCGCCGAAGGAGGTGGAATAATGGCTCATCGGCTCACTGACGCCATAGAACATCAGGCCAATGCCCATGCCGGCGGCGAACAACATCGCGAACCAGCCGGTATAGGTGTAATCGGGTGCCGCATCCGCGCCACCCAGGCGTACCTTGCCCCAGGGCGAGACGATGAGGAAAAAACAAAACAGCACGAAAATATTGCCCGCGCTGAGGAAAAACCAATCAAAGGAGCTGGTCACCGCCGGGCGCAGCCAGCCGAAGAAAGCGGCGGCCTGTTCGGGGAGCACCAGCGCGTAGAAGACAAACAGCATGATGCTGATGCCGGAGACCATGAACACGGGGTTGTGGATGTCAAATCCGATCGGCCCCACCGATCCCTCTAAATTGTCCTGTCCAATTTCATATTCGGTGTCGATGACGGCGGCCTCACCGTCGGGGGCGGGTATGCCCTGATTGGCCGTTTCATCTGTCATGGGTGTCCCTGCTTTGTCTTATGTGAACGTCCAGTGTCTCAACTGCTCATCGGCTGCGCGGGTTCCCGCCGATCGTGAAAAAATCGCAGGAACGCTCAGACGATGTGCGCGGTTCGCTCTGCCTGACCGGTCAGAGCCTATGCCAGAAGAGAGGGTCGCGCGCTGGCACGCAGCGGCGGCGCGGTCGGGTGCAGAGGCCGAGCATAGCAGAAAACCGCGTGATTGTCGCGCCTTATGCGCCCTACGCGCGCACCATCAGGATGGGCTGGCAACCCGATGTGAAAAAACGCGCAGCCGTACTGCGCGTTTCTCTGCCCTATCGCCAGAGTGTTGGGCAAAATGTGGGCCGGGTGTGGGCCGGAGTGTGGGCCGGGGTTTGGGCGGGTAACGCCTGCCCGCGTCAGCCGTTCAGATCCACGACCACGCGCCCTTTCACCTGCCCTTGCAGAATATCGGCGCCAAGCTTTGGCAGGTCCGACAGGGTGGCGGGCTGAACCATCGCCTCCAGCTTCTCCATCGGCAGGTCGGTGGCGACCCGCTGCCAGGCCCGCAGCCGATTGTCATAGGGTTGCATCACGCTGTCGATGCCCAGCAGGTTCACACCGCGCAACAGGAACGGGATCACGGTGGCCGGCAGCCCTGCCCCGCCAGCCAGCCCGACCGCCGCAACCGAACCGCCATATTTCATCTGGCCCAGCACACGCGCCAGCATTGCGCCGCCGACGGCATCAATACAGCCGGCCCAGTTTTCGCTCTCCAACGGGCGTTTGACGGTTTCGTTCAGCTCTTCGCGCGGCACAATCTGCGTGGCACCAAGGGCGGTCAGGTACTCCGCCGTCTCGGGGCGGCCGGTCACTGCGGCGACATCATAGCCGAGGTTGGCAAGGATCGCGGTGGCCACAGAGCCGACGCCGCCCGCGGCCCCGGTGACCAGCACCGGGCCACGGTCCGGTGTCAGCCCGTGATCCTCCAGCGCCATCACCGACAGCATCGCGGTAAAGCCTGCGGTGCCCACCGCCATCGCCTGCCGCGTGTCGATCCCCTCTGGCAGCGGCACCAGCCAATCGGCGCGCACGCGGGCCTTTTGCGAATACCCGCCCCAATGGGCCTCTCCCACGCGCCAGCCGGTCAGCACCACCTTGTCGCCGGGCTTGTAGCGGTCATCGTTTGAGGCCTCGACCGTGCCTGCAAAATCAATGCCCGGCACATGGGGGTATTTGCGCACCAGCCCGCCGCCCGGACCGATGCACAACCCGTCCTTGTAGTTTACTGTGGAATAGTCCACCGCCACCGTCACCTCTGCGTCGGGCAGCTGATCCAGGCTGAGCGTTTCAACGGCGGCTGATGTTTTGCCGCTGTCTTCGTCCTTGTTCACGACCACAGCTTTGAACATGATCTGTCCTCCTCTGACATTCATTGGCGCACCGGCACGCCTGGGTGCGTTGGCTGAGCGATCATGCCGACGGGCCTCTTTCTCCTCCACGACGGCGACTCAGCTCTTGCCAATCAAATGTCAGACTTTTAAATGTCTGACAAATGATTTCTCCCGACAGGCGGCGCCAGAGCATGAAATTGACCCCTCGCAGCACAGCGGATTTGTCCGCCCAGATCGCCGAAGCCATTCGTGATGCGATCATCACAGGGGCGTTGATCGTCGACCAGCGGCTGCCCTCGGAGGCGGAGATGGCAGAGCAGTTTCAGGTCTCGCGCCCCACCGTGCGCGAAGCGCTGAAGCGGCTGGCCGCACAATCGCTGATCCGCACCCAGCGTGGGGCCACCGGCGGCGCCTTTGTCAATCGGCTGAGCTTTGAGGAGGCCTATGCGCAGCAGATCACCACGTCGACGCTGCTGCTCAGCATGAATGCCGTCAGTTTCGATACCGCCTGCGAGGCCCGCTACGCGCTGGAGCGCGCCTGTGCGCCGCTGGCGGCCACCCGGCGCACGGCAGATCACCTTGCCACCATGCGCGCGGAGATTTTCCGGCAGGGCCAACCTGGTCTCTCCGATGAGGCATTTTGTGCTTCTGATGTGACCTTTCACCGGGCGCTGGTGGATGCGGCGGGCAATCCGGTGTTGTCCTATCAGCTGGCTGGCGCTGTGGAGGCGATGCAGCCGCTGATGAATATGATTACCTTCAGCGCGCGGGACCGCGCCGTGATCACTGTATTGCACAGCCAGATTGTCGAAGCCATCGAGGCCGGGGATGGCGACGCGGCCACCACCCACCTGAGCGCGCTGGAAGCGGAGAGCTGCAAGCTGGCGGCACTGGTTTTTGCGGCGCGCGCACAGCGACCCACCTCAAGCTGACGCAGCCTCGTCAGGGTTCAGCCTTGCCGTCGCAGACCATCAGAAACCTTGCAGGATTTTGATACCGCCCCCTTTGCATCCGACAAAAACCTGCCTATATAAGATTTGTTCTTCGGAACTATGGACATAAACGCGCTCGTAATAAGCGGATCGGACCCGGGGGCGGTACCCGGCGACTCCACCAAACATCCTTCATTTGGGGATCATGGGGTCGAAACAGGATCGACGAACGTCTAAAGGGGTTAGCTTTGTCTCGGCTGTCTGCCACCGTTATCGGCGAAACTTGTACAATTGCAAATGACAATCGTGCTCCGGCAATGGCAGTAGCAGCGTAAGCTGTTAATGTCGCCGAAACTTAAGTCCTTATGCCTAGCCGTGTAAGGCGGGGTTCGCAGGTACCTGGCAACAGAAACCTGCACTTTCCCTCCCCCGTATCATGGTTGTGCACAGGTTTCGGCTTATTGTGTATCGCGGAACGTCTCTCTGTTTCGGACCGCGTCAGAGTCTTGCCGTCCATCCCTTAGCAAGTACTTCCCCTTAGCAAGTACTTCGCATCAGGTCGTGCCCCCTTGTGCCGCGGCGCAGCCGGTGTTTGGTTCGGCTGTGGGATCCTCAGCAGCCGGAGTATATTTCATGCGCCATGCCTGCGGGGTCATACCGGTTACCCGGCGAAATTCTCGATTGAAGTTGGACTTCGTCTGAAAGCCCACATCGAACATGATATCCGTGACTGACCGGCGTGTCGCCTGCAACAGATCGCAGGCCTCTGCGATGCGGTAGCCGTTGACATATTGCGATACATTCATGCCCACAGAGCGGTTGATTGCTTGTGAAATTTGCCGCGATGGGATCAGCGCTTTGCGTGCCAGTCTTTCGAGGTTCAGATTGGCATCTCGATAGACATGATCGTCATTCATGAGTTCCTCGATCCGCTGGATAGTAGCCGAGCCACTCAGTTCCTCCTCATCCAGTCGGCGTGGCTGCGGCGTGTCCTGCGGCGGGGTTTTGCTATTGCTGGCAAGTGTTGCAGCCAAGCCGAGCATCACCAAGGCTGCAAAATTTGCGAACAGGATCACCGACGGCACGTGGTCCACATGCTTCCAGATGAAGCTCAGAAACAGGATCGTGTCGATCAACGCAAAGGACAGCAGAGACAGCGCCGCAAAGAAGATTGCGCGGTAGGTAGAATCCGCGCCGTCCAGCGGAGTGATCCCCAGCGCATCGGTCCCCGGCAACAGCAGCCGAAGAATGACCACCGCATAGGCCAGGAAGGTTATCACCACGACTATATCAACTGCCTCGCGCCAGAAGAGCGTCAGCCCGACCACCAGAACGGTCGGCAGGTAATAGACCACCATCCGCTGCGCCAGTGGCCAGCGGTCGCGCTCAATAACATTCAACACACCAGCATAGACCAGAGCCGGCAGCAAAGTGGCCAGTATCGGCACAATGTAGGACGTGGCTTCAACATCATAGCCCCACCGCAGACCCAGCAAAAACGACTGAACCGCGCTCAGCAGAATAAGCAGCAAAAACGGTTTGTTTTTGTTGGCCGTGTCATCGTTTCTGACCACATGAATAAACAAGAACATCATCTGTGCTGAAAACATGAACTCAATCGGTATGAAAATCATTCTTTTGCTGCCCTAGTATTGACGGCCGTCTTGCATCACTGCGACGCAGGCGGAGACCATGCGGCACGCCTGTTTGCTGGGCGTAACAATGCCCGGGTTAGATGAAACAACTGTGTCGCCGCGGTGGGCGGTCTCAGCGTCGGCGGTTGGCCGACGCGTGTGAACGGCTGGACTGATCGCGCATCCCACCGGGCAGGACGCAGGGTCTGCCTGCGTGCAAGGGTGAAGGCGATCTGGTGGCTCAACCCTGCGGTATCGGGAACCGGATATCGGCGCGACAACATAGGGCAATCCCGCGACGGCCTGAGTGATTCTGCACCGCGATCGCACCCTTTGTATCACCCTACGTCAGTTCGTTTCCTCACGGGGGGGCAAAACCTCCCATAAGTATATTCAATATCTATCTGCTCTATAACAGGTTGTGGACCAACTGCACAATTGCTTTGCCTTACTTTGTGACATCCCCCTATGAAAAGTGGAGGATTGCTGCCGATGTGGTCTGTTTGGACAGCCTTCAATTTGTGCGCGCTGATACGCTCTAGTTGGTGTGAAAAGAGATGTGGGACAGGTTCAAAGGCACGTTCACATCCACGTTTTCCCGTTTTGTATCGGGGCCGAACTCCAGCCGTGAGATCGCCTTGGCGCCGGTCAGTTTGAAACGGGCGGCATCCCCTGTGAAATTCACCACTGAGTTTTCCGACGCGATTTCGACCACGCCAAATGCACCCTGGATGTCGGCCACCAGCCTACCGATTTCAACCTTTAGCCCGAGATCCGTTGGCATAGAGATGTGAAGCTTTGGTTCGCACCACCAGCTGCTACGCAGCCCAGAGCGTGTCAGGTGGATTTCAAGGGTTTTGCCGCTTTGCTTCACCTGTGCTTCCAGACCGCATCCCAAGCTGTTTGCAGTCGAAATTTCCAGTGGCTGGACCGCGCCTTGGCTGTTGGTCAGCTTCAAGGCGGTTTCGTCGCCGACCAGCCGCACGGTGGTGATCGGGGCGGATAATTCCGGGAGTGGTACATTCTTGGCAGTTGCGGCGCCACTGCCGATACCCAATGTCGCCATTGCAGCGGCGAGAAGACGGATCAGTGGTGAACGAACTTGCGGGCGAACGGTATAGGCGGTCATCGGATAGCTCCTGTAGCTGCTGTCGGGTGGCAAACTGTCACACCACGACCGGGTGATGTGACATATGTCTTGGCTTGAAGTCTCATCAGAGTCTCTGGTGCATGGCGCCATCTTGCCCGAGCACCGGCGCAGTTGCGTCCTGAATGGGGATTAAGGACGGACAGGATGCGGTTTTCGCAAAAGAGAACCCGAGACCGCCGGGTCATCCTCCTCTACGAAGCTGAAATGGTGAACCCGGGCGTCGGCTCTGTGCACGGCGACAGCCGCCCGGTAGCCTGCAGCCGGTGCCCAACAGCTTATTGTCCAATCCGAGACAGCACCCACCGCACTGCGGAGCACTTCAGGCGCGCTATCAGTATAACTGACTGCAAAGCTGTTCAGCGGCAATGCCAACCCCTGCCCGGTCGCCTTGATATAAGCCTCTTTCATGGTCCATATCTGCGTGAAATGCTCTGATCGCAGGTGCCGCGGACATCCCGCGACAGCACTGCATTCCTCCGCTGCAAAGAAACGACGCGCAACCTCCTCTGACCGGTCGCCATTGCGAAGTCGCTCAATATCAGCCCCAACGGCGTAATGTCGGGCTACTGCCAACACCCACATCTCACCTGAGTGCGACAGGTTGAATTCGAGACCACGCCCATCAACCAGTCTGGGCTTGCCGCCCTCAGCTCTCGTGAACCTGAGAGCCCGCGGCGGGCGACCGTCATAGATGGCTAGGATCCGGCGTAAAGCCAGGTGAGAGGCAAGGTAGAGGGCGCGCGCCCCGGGTAGAGGCAGGCCATCAAGGTGGTAGCGTTCAGCATCTGACAGAACGGAAAGATCAAGCGATCTCCCGCGGTCACGACAGGTCGTCCCCTGCCACAGGTGAACATCTCCGCGCTGCAAAGGTTGCAGACGGGCACCGCTCTCAGGTCCAGTCACATCGCTGCCTCACAGAATATTGACAAGGCTGCTGCCGATCACGTTGCGCATGACCTCACTGCTGCCGCCCCAGACGGTCTGCACTGCGCTATCCACCACATCCCGCGTCGCCTCCTCAGCGCTGTCTGCACAGAACCCGCGCGCACCCGAGAGCTGCAGCTTGGCGGCGGCAACCCTTCCCAACAGTTCGGTGCTGCGCAGCTTGGCAATACAGGCATTCCGGTTGTCCAGACGCCCTGCCACGTGGTCAGCGATGCAGCTATCAACAAAGGATCTGTTGGCGATCGCGTCGCTATAGAGATCGGCAAGCCGGAATTGCGTGGCCTGATAGTCCAGCGTTGAGCCATGGGCGCTCTTGCGCATATTGCACAGTTTTACAGTTTCCTTAAGCAGCGCCTCCATCATCGCCTGCGCATAAATGGCCAGGACCAGGCGCTCAATGCTGAGGAAACTCACGAGGTAGAAAAAGCCCATACCGCTGGCACCCAGCAGGTTCCCCTTGGGTATCCGGCAACCATCAAAGCGAAGATGGCTGGTGTCCAAAGCGGGCATGCCGGTCTTGTCAATCCGGCTGCGGAGGAGCCCTTCGGTACCGGCCTCGACAAGAACCATGTCGAAGCTTTCGGCCTGCCCTGATGTGCCCCTTGCACCGGCACTGCGTGCTGCAACGATTATGATATCCGCCTCGGATCCGTTTGAAATATGCGTCTTCTGCCCCGTTAGAATAATCTCGTCGCCGTCAGACTCCGCCTGGCAGCTGATTTGATGGAGGTCAGAGCCTCCTTGCGGCTCTGTCAGGGCAACGGCCCCGATGCGCTGCCCGGAGCACAAACCGGGCAAATACTCCTGCCGCTGATGGTCACTGCCAAGGCGATGCAGATAGGGAGCAACGATATCGCTTTGGAGAAACGTGAGAATCCCACAGAGCCGCCGTTTGGCAATTTCTTCGATAATGACAACGGATTGCCGAAAATCCCCACCGTGCCCACCATACTCCTGAGGTATCGTGCGACACAGAAGACCGGCCGCTCCGGCCTGCTGCCAGATCGCGCGTGGCGCCTTCCTGCTGGCTGCCCAACCGGCATGATCCGGCACCACCTGTGCGTCCAGGAAATCGGCGACCTGGTGGCGCAGGATCTCGTGGTCTTGTTCGAATAATGTACGCTTGAACATACCTGCCCCTTCAGACCACAGGCTGCTGGCAAAGATCAAAGGCACGCATAGTATGGGCCAGATCTTCCGGACCTCGGGGAACGTCAAGTATCAGGGCTTCAAACCCTAGCGAGATGTAACTCTGAATATAATCCGCAACCTCTTCATAGCTGCCGACGAGATAGGGGCAGAACGTTTTGTAGTTCTTGATCGGGAACAACCAATAGGCCCCCGCGCGTGCGTCCTCCAGCTCCTCCGCCGCCGCTGAGATCTGCTGGTGCCAGATGGAGTCAGAGGTTGCCTGCGCCATGCGGTGGGCCAGTTGACCGCGCCGGTCAGCGGGGAAACGTGCGCGGGCCTCGTCCCAGGCGTCTGCGCTGTTGGGCCGGGTGATGACACCGAAACGGACGCCAAGGTTCTTGTCTGAAACCGCTGCCTGATCCAGCTGTTCGCGGGGCTTGGTATAGCTGAGCCGTGTCGCACCCAGTGTTGCGGCGGTGGCCCGGCAGGCCGGGGACATGCCGGAAACGAAGAGATCTGGCATCAGCGCAGGATCCAGCGACGGTTCAAGACGCAAGCCCTCTACCTGGTAGTAATCGCCGTTCAGCGTAACGGTTTCTCCGTGCAAAAGCGCCATCAGGATCTGGGTATATTCGGTGAGGCGGTCATAGCGCGGATCGTGTTCGGCCTGATCACCAAGCTGCTTCAGATCCCTGACGAATCCACCAGCAACCATGTTCAACGCCAGTCGGCGGCCATAGAGAAACCCAAGGGAGGAAATCTTACGTGCGGCCGCAAGCGGATGCATATAGAGCGGTTGGGTCGCCACCAGCGGCACAAAACGCGAGGTGCGCTCTATCGCGGCCTGTGCAACCGTCCAGGGATCCATCAGCGAGTTATCGGTGTAGATCAGCATACCCTCGACACCGGCGTCTTCATGCCAGCGAGCGATATCAGCAACCTGGGTCAAATAGTCTCCGGCGCTGGAACGAACCGAGGGCGGAGCCGTGGTATAAAGTTTCATCGGACAATTCCTTTTATCAATTCAACGCAGGCGTAATCTCGCGCCCGGGGGGCGCGACAGGGCTTGGCTGGGGGTCATTACTGTCAGCAGAACAATGGTCTGTTGCAGTCAAATGCGAGAGTGGCTCGAGTAGGTGCAGCACCCGGTCAATGCGACGCATCCGCTCCGGGCGTCCGATCGAAGCCGCAAATGCGCGGCGCAGGTCGCGGTTGAGGGAAATTGCTGCTGCCGAGGGATGACCCCGGTAAGCCGGATACTCCATATCGCTGGCCTGGCCGATGAGCCAGGCCGCCTCTGCCGGGACAAGTGCGCGCGACAAATAGGACGTTGCAAGTGCGCGGCGCCAGTCGCAATCCGCGCCCGCGGTTGTCACCTGCGATAGCGCATCCCAGAGCGCCTGACACTGGAGCGCGGCCACTGACATCCCCTGACCATACAACGGATTGAAGGTCGCGATCCGGTCACCGATGGGAAGATATCCACGCGGCAGCGATTGTGCGGCCTGATCGAACCGGTTGAACCGTACGGAGGCGATGCGATAGCTCTTTAAATCGCTGATCAGGTTTTCAGTCGTCAGCAAGCTGCCGATCTTGTCATCCGGCAAGGCCTCAAGGAAGGCGCGAAACTCAGCCGGCGTTGCAGGGGCTGGCGTATCAAAACGGCAGGTTGCCGTGGCCATCCAGCGCCCTCCCTCAACCGGAGCCAGAACCCCGCCGCGCGTCATCGGCGCTGCGGCAAAGTTGAGCCACCCCGCCAGATCATCTCCGCGATCGATCTGGCGGGTGAACAGCCCCGAGACATACCGCACCTCCGGATAGCCGGTTTCAACTGGCGGTGCGGCATACCCCAGAGCGGACAACCAGGCCGCTCCCTGATCTGCCCTCCCGGCCGCGTCGATCACCAGATCTGCTGCCAGATCACGCTCCGTCCCGTCCTGCAACAGGCGCAGGCCACTAATAGTACCCAGATCGTCAACCAGCAATCCCACGGCACGCCCGAGAACCGGGCGGATGGCCGGGAGAGCCGTGACCTGTTGGCGGATCAGGTGGTCTAGGGCCGGACGCGTCTGCGACAGAACCTGCACTCCGGTGTCTACAGGTGGCAACCAGCGTCCCGCGCTGAAGCTGCGCCAGCCGGATCGGACTTTTAGCGGCAGGCTGCCATTGGTGATGGCCAGGCGCTCGAAGCCGGGAAACATCTCCGCCAGCACGTCCTGACCCGATTGCAGAAGCGCGTGAACATGGGCCGCCTGTGGCACGGTTTTGCGCATGGCAGGGCTGTCAGCGTGGCCCTCACGATCAATCAGCCAGACGGTGCCGAAAACCCGTGCTAAGGCTGCCGCTGCCACCATGCCTGCAAAGCCAGATCCGACCACAGCAGCGCTCCGGTGCGGCCACCGGGGAGCGGGGGTTTTGGAAGACAGGCTCACGGTGTTGCCCCCATCAACGGGTTGCGGGCCAACGGCTCAGACGCGGATGACACGGGTAGATCCGCCGCCCCGGCCAGCAAGGCTTGGGTATCAAGCTTGCCATTGCGGGTTATAGGGAACTGCGACACGAGACGCAGCTCGCGCGGCAAAACCTGCGCCGAGAGCTGTCGTCCCATATGTGCCAGCAACCCGTCACGGCGGCAGGTCTGACCAGCCGATGGCTCCACAAAGAGCTGCAATCCAGTTATGCGGCCCGCTGCATCCTTTTGCGGCAGGCATACGGCCCTGCACACCGACGGGTAATCTTCGGCGATGCGTTCGATCTCGTTAAGTTCAACTCGGTTACCCAAGAGTTTGACCTGCCGGTCGATCCGCCCCAGTAGAACAAGGTTTCCGTCGGCATCCAGGCGGGCACGGTCGCCGGTGTGATAGCAATTGACCCCGCCCTGTTGGCTCAATGCCATATTGGCCGGGTGATCTTGTGGCAGGTAGTGGCTGATCACCTGCGGCCCCAAAAGTACCAGCTCCCCCTCTTCTCCGCTCCGGACCTCACACCCGGCATGGTCGACGATCTGCATCTGCGTCTCGCCCACCGCCGGGCCGATTTTCATCGGACCATCAGCACGCGCATCAGCTTGGCTGATCGGGTAAAGATGGGTCGCGCATGTTGCCTCGGAGGGGCCGTATCCATTCAGAATCTGCGCCAGCGGGAACCGCTTTTGCAGTTCCTGGACCAAGGCTCCGGGTAACATCTCACCTCCAATGACAAAGAAACGCAGATCCGGCAGGTATCCGGCACAGAACTGCGGATCTGTACACATCAGCTGGAGCAGAGAGGGTGTCGAGGCCCAAGAAGCAACAGACGCGCCCTCGTCGCGTGTCAGGTGGCGGATATTGTTGCGTGGCATAATGTTGTTGGCATGGTTCAGCAACTGCACCGGGCGCCCCAGTGACAGTGTAGGCCAGAGGTCGAACATCCCCATATCAAAGGCCATACTGGCATGATTGACATGGGCGCCCTCTGGCCTGACAGCAGCTAACAGGGGCGTGTACCAGCGATGCAAGGCCATGTAGTTGGACCGTGAAATCGGTACCCCTTTGGGTGTTCCTGTACTGCCAGAGGTAAAGATCACATAAAAGGTACCCTCGGGCCTATGAGACGTCCCTATGTCGAACCGCGGACGCCGTGTCGGCAAGTCCTTCAGGGTGAGAACCGGCAGGGTTTCCGGCAGGGTTTCCTGACCATAGGCAAGGATATGGCTGGCGCCTGCTGTGATGGCGATCTGCTGCATACGGTCGCGCGGCGTCGCGCGATCCGCAAAGGTGAAAGGACGCCCCGCCATCGCACAGGCTACCATTGCAGCGATACAATCGGGCTCCTTATGGCCAACAATCATGCTGAGACCCTCTGGCATCTTGCCAAGCGCCTCTAATATCCCCTCGACCCGGCCTGCCAATTCACCAAAGCTGACCGTGCGATCAGAGGTGATCAAGGCTTGACGCGCGCCTCCGGCCAAGAGGGTTTCACGGAGCTCTGCAATAAATGTCTCAAACATCTGCGGTCTTCCTTTTTCAGTGAATCCTGATTGGCCGCGCGTCATTGGGGCGCGTCGGCAAGCGCGTGGTCGTCCACTGGTTCTGCTGAACTGGTACACGGGTTGAAGACAACCGGCACAGCACCTCGGGGTATAAGGGCAGAGCGCAGCAGGGGACGAATATTGCCGCGCGGACATTCCGGTGACAGGGCGAAGGTTTGGGAGCTGCAAATGGTCCGAGCCGCAAGGGTCAGCTGATGCAGCATGAAATTGGCACGTGAGCGGATGCGAGCGCCAACGCCAAACGGAAAATAGTGGGCATCGTGTTTGGTCTGCTCCAGGAAACGATCTCCCTGAAACCGTTTGGGCGCCTCCCAGAACCGGGGGTCGCGCTGTATCAGCCAAGGCGCAAAAACCACGGTTGCCCCTGACGGAATTACATAGTCTCCCATTGTAACCGCTTCGCTGGTGATGCGATAAATGAAGGGCAATTCGGGAAATAGCCTCAGCCCTTCCTTGACCGTGGAACTGGCCAGCGGGCTGTCTAAATCTGACATCTTCAACGGGTCCTTCCCAAGACACTCGGTGCGGATATCAGCGACCAGCTTCGGATCCTGCGCAAGCTGAACCAAGGTCCACAACAGACTGAGACCGCCTATGTTCAGCTTCTCCGTGATCACATGCCCTACGGTGGGTCGCAGGAGATTGAGGCGATCAGCTGCGGACACATCGGGGGGAATGGCTGTAGCGATCTGTGCAATCAGGTTGCTGTCAGACCCTGTGCTGCCGTTCAATGCTGCCGAGATGGCTTTGTCCAAGAAACCGCGCGCAGCTTGGAATTCCGGCATTTTCTCGTGATCGGCGGTTTCGGCCGCGTCCTGTGTACTCATAGCGAAGTAGAAGCCTTCGACATCGGCCACCCCCTGCGCGATCTCGGCAACGTCGATATCCGCGCCGAAGATCGCCGGGCAGACCGCACGAATGGACCAGTCACGACACAGGTCGCGCAGATCAACAGCGGTGCCGTCCTGCGGTAGATCCCGGATCAGCGTTTTTGTGGCCTCTGCCAATGCGGTTTCAAGCCAGCCGTCGAAATCGCGCGCTATCGCTGACATCCGATTGGCAGTCAGTACCCAGATATCACTCCAACGCGGGTCCTGCAGCTCGTCGCCCAGCAACATCCGCGTGATCGCCTGATTGCTGGCAATATCGCCGAGATCCGTCTGAAAATGCCCCTGATGGCTGCGCCAGTAGTGGAAGCACTCGGGGTTGCCCGCGATATAGAGATCTCGGGTGTCGCTGACACGGATGGCGACGATATCGCCATGCTGACGTGTCGCCGTTTCTGCCACTTTCAACAGGCCAATATTCTGGAACATGGTTGAGTTGGCATCGAAGATCGGGATCTCCTGCTGGGTCATGCGGGCTCCTCCTGTGCAACCTGGGCAACGTTTGACGGCATGTGAATGTGGCGCAAGCGGGCATGTGCGGCAGCATCTGCCAGCCGTGAACGATCAAATTTGGAATTCTGATTCAGGCCCGCGGGGAAATCCGCATACCAATATCGCGGCACCAGATAGGGCGGCAGCTCAGCGGCCAGCCGTGCTGGCAACTGGGTAAGATCAGCAAGTTTGCACGGCCCCAGAACATACGCCGCCAGGGCGTGGGGGACGCCGCGCAGCATCTGAGGTTCGACCACCACATCTTCGACCTCTGGCAAATTGCGCAGATGGGTCTCGATGTCATTGAGGTTAATACGAACCCCCTGGATCTTGACCTCGCGGTCGATACGGCCGACGAAATACCAGAGCCCGTCCATGCCCAGAAAGCCACGATCTCCTGTTCGGTAAAGGTTCGGCTCGGGAAAGGCGGCTTTGGTCTTGCCCGGCAGACCGACGTAGCCTGCTCCGACGCTGCCACCACGGACGAGCAACTCGCCACCGTCGCCCCCATCCGCCAGAGCCATACTTTCAAGCCGTGTTCCGGGGCGTGCTACGCCGATCGGCAGATCCCACTGTGACTTCATATGCCGGTCAGTGATATCCACTGAGGTTACCGCGACGGTGCATTCAGTGGGACCATAAGTATTGGTTATGCGACAGCCCGGGAAACGATCGATGAGAGCCGCTGCGATTTTTTTCGTCAGAACCTCGCCGCAGAACACGAAGCTGCGCAGGTGGGGCAAGTGGGCCCCGTTGAAACGACGGTTCTTTAGGAACAACCGCGTGATCGAGGGGGTCGAAACCCAAAGACCGGTGCCATGCTCTGCCAGACGGTCCAGATAGGCAGTTGAATTTGCGAAGTCAGCGTGATCAAGCGCCACCAATGGGATGCGGCGGCTCCAGGACATCCACAATTCGAACAAGGACACATCGAAACAATGGCGGATCACGCCAGAGACAGCGGTCATTTCAACCGTGTCCGGATAGAGCGCATCAAGCCAACCGATGAAATCAACTAGATTGGCATAGGTAACGGCGATGCCTTTCGGCTGCCCCAGGGTGCCTGAGGAAAACATCACATAGGCATGATCCTGGTCTGCAATGGTTTCAACGCGAGGCAGTTGGGCTGCCCTAGGCCGGCATCGAGATAGGGGATCTGGTACCGGAACGACCGTTAGAGGCGTCCCGGCTAATTCCGAAGCGAATTGCAGAGTGTCAGCCGCTGCATATAACAGCACCGACGCTCCACAGGCTTCGGCAATCTGGCTGATCCGCGCGATTGGTGTTTCCGGCTCGACTGGGATCAGCGGGTGTCCCGCCAGCAAACAGGCCCAATAAGCTACGGGATAACGGATATCCTTGTGACCAAAGATTAGGATCGGCTTTCGCTGGCCACCTCCGGTACGTGTTTGCAACTGATCAGCCAGTGAGCGGGCGTGGTTGTACAGCCCGGCATAGCTCAGATCGGCCTCAGATGTGCAATAGGCTGGTTTGTGCTCGCCTTCAAAGGTCGCGAAAATCTGCCGAAGCCGCCGATATGCTCCCAGGTTCCCGGATGGGGCGGCCGATGGCCGGGTCATGCCGACGCCTCTTCGACCATGCTGGCGCGCACCATGCCGACAAAGCTGCCAACCGTAGTGATGTCATCCGGTTTCATAACGGCCGGATCCAAAACAGCCTGTGGCAGGCTCTCCTCCACGGCCATAAACAATTCCAGCAGCAGACCGCTGTCCACGCCGAGATCCTCTTGCAGGCGACTTTCGATTGAAATCTGGCTGTGGTCGGGCATGTCCAGCAGTTCAATGAGTGCCTCGGTGATGATCTGTTCGATAGTTTGCATATTGATACCTCGGAAATGGGTCAGGACCGCACTCGGGTCAGGACGGGACGGGTTCAGCGCGCGGCTGGATGGTGACATCGGGTTGCCTTGAGGACGAAGTGCCTGCCTCCAACCACTCACGCAGTATCTGGCGGTCGATCTTGCCGTTGCCATTTCGGGCCAGCGCGTCGACCACCAGAATGCGGGCGGGCACCACATGGGCCTCCAGCCGGTCCGAGCACCACCGTTTCAGGGCAGCTACGCTGTCTGGCGAAGATCCATCTGGACCACTCACCACCGCGCAACACTGCTGACCATAAACTGGATGCTCCATGCCCAGCGCGCAGACTTCGTTCACATCGGGGTGTGCGATGAGGGCGGTTTCCACCTCGCTAGGGGCCACCTTTTCACCGGCCACCTTCAGGATGTCATCAGAGCGGCTGATGAAATAAACAAACCCCTCGGCGTCCAGGCGGCAGGTGTCGCCGGTATAAAGCACCTGCTCACCGGGCATTGGTCCGGGACGCAGCTTCTCTGCGGACTGTTCAGGGTTGTTCAGATACCCCTTCATCACCGTCGAACCGCGAATAACCAGTTCCCCAGTGGCATTGCGCCGGTGGGTATTCCCTTCCGCATCGACCACCCAAAGTTCGGTATTCGGGATCGCTTTGCCGACGCTGGTTCTGCGCCGTGTCAGCTCGGTCGGATCCAGATAGGTGCAGCGGTGACATTCGGTGAGCCCGTACATGGAGAACACCGTCGCATTGGGAAAGATGGTTTCCAGTTGGTCAATGAACGGCGCATGCAGCGCTGCTGCGGTGCTGGAAATGCAGCGTACAGCGGAGAAATCGTAGCGTGCGGCCAAAGGTGCAATAAGGGGGACCATGGTTGGCACCATCGGAAACACCGTCGCATGGCTCGTGGCCAATCGCTGGAGCGCAAAGAGAGGCCGCGCGAACGAGGGTTCAACAAGCAGGCATGCGCCGACGAGCGTGGCCATGGTCAGCTGGTGAAGGCCGTAGTCGAAGCTCATCGGTATGGCGCAGAATATGCGATCCGAAGCGTGATACCCCAAGTATTGAGCAACTGAGCGGGCTGCGCTGACCATATTGAGATGCGACAGCATCACGCCCTTGGGGCGCCCGGTCGAGCCAGAGGTATAGATGATCGTCGCCAGATCCTGATCCAACACTATGGCCGGGGCCGTAGCACCCAGATCGCCGTTTCCCTCCAGTGCGGCAGAGAAGGATGTTCCCGTCCCGAAGGAGATCATGGCAGCACCCGAGGCGGTCACCTGCAACGCCTGAGTGATCTTTGCGGATTGATCCGCGTCAAGGATCACCGCTGTCGCGGCACAATCACCAAGTACGAAGGCGAGTTTTGCGGTCTTGGTATCGGTATTCAGCGGGACCGCGACGGCTCCTGCATAAAGCGTCCCCCAGAACGCTGCGCAGAAACCCGCAGAATTGCTCATGCAGAGAACGACATGATCCCCGCGCGCAACACCCTGCTCTTTCAGCAGATATGCCACCCGAAGAGCGCGATCACGCATATCGGCAAAGGTCAGCCGTATTGTGCTGTCCTCGATTGCCACCGATTGCGGATGGTCTGACGCGGCCTGTTCAAGAAAATCCGTAAGCAGATTACGCTGAGAGAGCATGGCTGCCACTCCTTTGCAGATTGGGAAAATAGGGGGGGACGGCGGCAGCACGCACCTGGCAGCCGGCCGCGTAGCCACCCATGCCAACCGACATCAACGTGGCCGAGGTGGTCGGGTCGTTATTGAGGCTGGAGGTGGGATTGATAAGTTCTTGCTTAAGCAGCAGAAAGGGATCCACGGTGTAACAATGGCCGATATCCGGCAGCAGGCCGAGGCGAACACGATCCGCAGAAATTCCCGTTTCGGCGCAGAAGCTATGCCAGGCAAGCCGGTTGACGTTATGGGGAAGCAGAGCCGACCGGCAATCCCAGTCAAACCCTAACTCCTGAAGCGTTTTACAAACGATCTGCCCATGTGCCGCAAAGAAAGTCCCCATTTGGGCCGAAGTACCCCTGTAACCAAAGGAGAACCTCGGGTGACAAGCCAGCGATATAGGCCCGATGTGTAAACCGGCATCCGCAGGTGCAGACCTGTCGGCCATCAACAAAAGACCGCAGAAGGCATCCCCCATGAGAGTGCTGCCCGGCACATAGCGATCCGCGAGGCGCAACCGCTCGTGACCGTCGCCCGCAACCACGGCCACTACCCGCGCACGTCCGGCCCGGAGCAACGTGCGCGCCAGTTCAAGCGCCCATATCAATCCGGCGCAATTGGTCTGGTCCAGATCGAATTTCTGCTGAACCTGCGACAAAAAGCTGAATTCTCTCCGCAAACGCGGCATCACCGCACCGGAGACACCATCGCGCATTGGTAGACCACGCACATGGATCAATGTATCCGGGGGCGGCGCATCAGCGTTCTGCGCTTCCAGATCTTCCATGATACGCATGAACTGATCAAAACGGGTCTCCAAACGGGAACAACCCGCGACCTGACCCAACCCGAACAGTCTTTCAAAGACCCGCGCCTCCGAGGGCGTGCCGCCTGCATCACGGATAATCTGCTCCGCATCGATGCGCCCGTCCGGGACATGGGTTGCCAGCGCCGTCAGTCTCATGCCACCAGTCTCATCTCATCCGAACGGATCATGACTGCAGAGACCGCATGGCGTTCCAGTGTCAGCAGCAAATACGCGTTGCACGAGGTGGAGGCCTGAGCATCCTTTAGGGCAGCAAAGGGCGCGGTGCTCAGTAGCTGCGCGGATTGGGCTCTGCTTGGACCTTGGTGTTCTGCGCAGGCCAACAACTCAGGAGGTGCGATCAGGCAGACGTCTTCTGGCACCTGCCCCTGCGCGGCACAGAATTCCGCTACGGCCTCCCAAGGGGTGTCCTGATCGGCAAGCGCCATGCGACGATATCCGGTATAGCTCATGCCTTGTGATGCATCGTGCTCAAGGACCATAGCTGCAGCGCTATTGACCGGATCCAATGCCTCAACAACCGGCGATCGGTACAGCAGGTGCTTCTGATCCATCGTCAGCACCAGCGCCTTGCGACGGTCGGCGGAGAGATAGCGTGCGGCACAATGCATGGCAAAGAGTGGGGCCGTCAGGCCGCGGTCAGAGATGGCGAAACCAAACCCACCCTGCACCCCAAGATGATGCAGCGCAAAATTGGTCACCGACGTACCCAGGTGGATATCTGGAAGCCAATGCGCCAGCAGCACCAGATCAATGTCGGAAAGATCCATTCGCCCTGACAGTTCATCCAGCAGCTCTCGTGTCATCGCTGCGTAGGGCGCGCGATCATCCGCGGTCAGCCATGTTTCCACATTGCTATCGCCGGGCTGATAGGTTTTTCCATTGGCGCGAAAAAACCGCGCATTATAATCCTCCCAATAGTCCAGCTCTCTGAGCCAGTTTGGGTCAGCAGGCTCGAGGCCACCAAATTCGCGGCAGATCAGGCTGTCCGGGACAATGCGTAGGCTCATTGGATCACTCCTGCCGCATAAGACCGGTAGGCGTTCAACAAATGGATATTGCTGGTGCCCTCCATATATTCAAAGGCCTTTACATCGCGGCAGCGGCGGCGCAGCTCCGCATCCTTCAGGAACCGCATGGGATCTTGATCCGTGATCCGGCGCACCACCTGGTCGGCAAAACTGACCGCCTGCATCTTTATCTTACTGATGTCTTGAACCTTGGGCCGACCGCTTTCTTGAGCGCGGATCACCTTGACCAACTGCACGAGCAACGCCGTGTGGCGCGCCAACAGATCCTGGTAGAATGGTAGCCGCGCCGGGTCTTCCAACATCAGCTCAATCAGACCGCGGCCTGATCCCAGCGCCATCGCCGCGACCATCGGGCGGTTGCGCTCAAAGACGCCGTTGATCGCCATGAAACCATCACGCAGTGAGCGCCCGCTGCTGCCGAGGACCATATCCTGGGTTACTGGGAAATCAGTCAGGGTCAACTGGCAAAGATCGGCGCCCCGCAGACCATTGGTACCAAGCCGTTCGATCTTCACACACTCTGGCGCATCGGAGGGTCTGATCATGACCAGCCCCATACGTCCCGTCGCTTCGATATGGGCGAAAAAAAGGCCGATCTCAGCGCGCGCGACCCCACCGACCAGTGTTTTCACGCCATTGAGAACGAGCCCCCCTTTCTTGCTGCTCAGCGTGCTACGCCCATTCGAAGCATCCGAACCGGCATCGGGTTCGGTCACGGCAAAGAATGTGCCCTGCGGACCAAAGCGGTAACCATCAAAGAAGCGCGCGATCTGAGCCTTGGTCCCTGTGGCCAATACTGCGCCACCGGAGAGCGACGGTCCTGGTAGAGACAGGATACAGTTGGCGTCGAACCGGGCGAGACGTTCGACCATGGCGACGTGCAGCCCATAGGGGCAGTCTGAAATCCCAAGGCCGCTGTCGCGCAGCGGAAACCCGTTGAACGCCTCCGGCACGCCAACGGTTGTGAGCGCTCGTACAGTCGGATTTTCCCAAAGCGCGGTCCAGCTTTCAGGATCGCGATCGAGTCTGGCGCCGACGTCCCGAAACAGGGGCTGCAACCCGCTTAGTCGCTCTAGGCAGGGATCCGCGAAGGGGGTTCCTTCAAGACCATTCCCGGGAACCGCAGCGTAAAGATCAGCAAGCGCAGCAGGGCCTGAGCTGCCAGAGCGGCGTAGATCGGAGGGCTGCTGAAGGGCGAGACGTGCATCCACGGTATCGCGCGACCGCACGAGCGTCAGGGCGTCGCCATCAATCATGATTTCAGCGGGAGCACCAAAACCTAGGAAGTTCACCGGTGAGGCGCTTGGCCCATAGGCACCCGACTGTCCAATTGAAATCAGATCGCCGACCTGCGGTGAGGCCATGGCAACCGATTTTCCGATCACATCCTGCGGCGTGCATAGGGGGCCGGTCAGCGTCCAATTTGACGATGAGTCATGGGCACCAACGATCTGTCCGGCGCGCAGCAATCTGATGGGGAAGTTTTTTCTCAAAAACCCCTGCCCGGCTGCAGCTGCATGTACGTTGGAGCCACCATCGCACACAGCGAAGTTCTCTCCCTTACTGTTTTTGATGTGCTGCACCCGGGTCACGAACTGCCCGGATGGACCAGAGAGATAACGGCCCAGTTCAATCACAACACGTGTCTGTTCATGAGCCGCACAGAAGGCCTGAACCAGTGGCGTGACCTCTCGACCCAGCGCCTCCAGATCCAGCTCTTTTTCACCTTCGTAGTAGGGAATGCCAAAGCCGCCGCCAACGTCGACGAAATCCAAGGCATAGCGAAGCGTTGGCGCAATGTCTGTGGCAAGTTTGAGTATATTGCGCACGTTGGCGACGACAGTTTCATAAGACAGAATGCGCGTGCCCATATATGCGTGCAGCCCACACACCCGCAGATGTGCACAATCTTCCGCCTTGACCAACACTTCGGAAAGATCAGATTGATCAATGCCGAATTGCGTGGGTCGACCACTCATGTTCAACTTTGCACCACCCGCGTGAAAATCCGGATTGATCCGAAGCGCGACATTCTGAACACGGCCTCGCAGGCGCGCCAGCGCATCGATCTGGGTCAACTCATGGGCAGATTCAACCACGATGGCCTTGATCCCGAGATCGACAGCCCTTGCCAGTTCTGCCTCCGACTTTCCTGGCCCGACCATCAGGATGCGCTCCGGAGCCGCACCGGCCTTGAGGCTGGTCTCCAGTTCTAGCAGCGAGGAGACCTCGCAGCCCGCCCCATGGTCATGCAAAACCCGCGCCACAGAGAGGTTTGGATTGGATTTCAGAGAATAGAAGAACTCTACCTGCGGCAACGCCGCGCGCAGGGCATCGAGCCGCCCGCGCAGGGTCGCAGCGTCATAGAGATAAAACGGCGTCCCGGCCACCGCTGCGATCTCGGCAATTTCGCTCGGATCTGTGTCAGGAAAAAGTGTAGTCATGCGCTACACTCCTTCCGCCAAGCACATACGGCTCTCCAGAAAACCGCAGAGCGCACTGATGCCCGAGACAACCGTATTGATTTCGCTTTCGCCAGCGGAAAGGAACTCGGTCGGATCAATCCGCGTGACCTCACCCAACGCGGTGACGAACTGAACCAACTCGAGCGAATTCAAGAGCCCCGAAACCCCGTAGATCGGGCTGCCGTTCAAGGCCGCCTCTACGCGTTCCGGCCCAAGCCCTATACCTTGCAGAGCGTCGCGGACAATCGATTGGTGATCTGTCATCTGTCTTCTCCAATACTTTGAAATAAAAAAAGATCAGCCGACCTGGACCAAAGTGCAGGTCGCAGTGGCCCCAAGACCGATGCTGAACAGAAGGAGCCTGTCGCCAGACTTCAGGCAGTCTTCCTCAATGAGTTGCATTAGGTTGATGAACGGGTCCGCCCCGAAGCAGTGCCCAAAGCGCCCGATGGTCGACAGGCAAACCTTGTGACGATCAAACCCGAGGATCTGAGCCATCATGATCCAGGAGGCCATGTTGACGTTGTGCGGCAGGATGAAGCGAACGTCGCCCATGTCGAGGTTGAACTGCTGCAATGCCTTTGTCAGGGTCCGGCAGGCAAAATCGAGATACATGTCTTCGAACCCTTCCAGATAGGGTTCGTCCAGATGTCCGGTATTCTGCCAAAAGCGCGGCTCGTGCAGGGTGTAACTATCCACAATCCGCAGGCGGCTCGGTTCCCGCCGAACAAGAACCGCTGCCGCACACTCCCCCATGATCGTCGTGTTTTCGATCAGCCGCACGTCAGGATGGAAGGCCTTCTCGGCAATCAGCACTAGCCCGGTGTCCGCCTTACCAAGTAGCTGCTCCATGGCCCAAAGCATCGACAGACCTGTGGCGCAATGGTTCATTGTGGCACTGAACACCTCCAGCCCACGCTCGGCGAAGGGGGCAAGGATCGGCGAAGTTTCCCCTTCAAAACAGGTAACCGCGGGCAAGGTGTGGCAATGCGCAACATGACTCAACGCGGCAGCGCCGCTTTCATTACGCGCCAACAATCGATCCACGGCGCCAGATGTCATCTGTTCCAGCGGCGCGGCCTCATCATAGTGGAATGCCTCAAAGCCGAAGAAACGGGAGAACATTCGACGCTGGTTCCGGCTGAGGGACAATTGCTCAGCAACCTCCTCCAAAGCTTCGGTTCGTTCTGGGTGATCCAACTCGAAATCAACGATATGAAGCATGGGTCGCCTCCCTGTCTGAGGTCTCTTGCAGGAAATGAACGACCAGGCCTGTTAGTTCGGGATGGTGCAGCACGGTTCTGTGATTGCAATTCCCGAGATAGATGGGGGTGAGACCCTCTCTCGCGGCGCAGATGCCCTGGGCTTCAGAGGCGGGCACTTGCCAGTCGTGCTTGGCGTGGACCACCTTCAACGGGATCGACATCTCTCGGCATTCAGACGGCCCGATTGCGGCCAATGGCCTGCCACATACGTTCTCATAGCGACCCAACAGCGCACGTGCTGTCCTCGCGGGCTGCCCCGTGAACCGCAGGTAAAGATCCATCATGCGAGCCAGCGATGATGGCGCCGAGATGGTCATCAGTCGCTGTGCCTTCAAACCCTGACCAAGCGCGATCATTGCAATCAGACCACCGGCGGAGTGACCGATGACCAGGTCATATGTTTTTTCGTTTAGAAATAACTTATTAAGGATCAATGCTAAGGCTACGAAACTGCGTGGCCGACCCTCTGATTTGCCGGTACCGGGGAGATCCGGCACAGCAACTCTGAGACCCTGATCCGCCAGCGCCCGCGCCAACGGCATCATCATGCGCCCATCTGCATTCCAGCCGTGGATCAGCAGGACGCGCGGGCCGTCAACCGGACCGAGTTGCCGCAGATACACGCCATGGCGGCGGAAGCAATTGCCAGAGCAAACGGTCTGGTCTGCCCGTTGCGGTATCACTGCCATCGGGGCTTCAGACTGGTTTCTGTGAAAGCGGCGCAGAAGCAAGGATGCAGCAAGCACCGGAGCAGTCCGATCCAGCAGCCCGATTTCGGCGCGTCGCAGACGGGCGCGCGCAGAGCGTAGCCGCAGCGCGGGTTCTCTTGGAGTTGTACGCCAGGCCGTACGCAACCAGCGATAGCCCCCCTGTAGCAACAATCCTGGTAGTGCGAGTTCATACAGCATCGCACCGCCCCAGTTGGCGCAGAAGAAATCCGAACTGGATCAGAAACAGCGCAAAGGTCAGTCCGCTGACCCCACACAACAGCAAGATCGCTATATCCAGATTGTGACCGGCATATTGTGCATAAAACACCACTGACCCGGTGATCAGCTCAGTGACAATCGCGATTATAAGAACTTGCGTCGCCCGCCCCAATTGCTCCATCACCACCTGTAGCATCGCAGCCCCCGAGACAAAGAAGAAGGTCAGCTGCAAGCCCTGCATCACCAGATCGGTCGCCGCCCGCAATTCAGTGGTTGTATGTTCGGGCGACACGAGAAGGGCAATCATTGGCCCTCCCCAAAAGGGCAGCAGAGCTGTTAGCAGTGCATAAAAGCCAAGCACGACCGGTACGCCAATGCCGAGATACTGTAGCCGCGCAGCCGGAGTGCTGCTGTCCGACAACTGATTGACAAGGATCGCAATTACCGATCCAAGCGCGATGGCCGGGATCATGAAGGATACCCGAAGGCGCATCACGACCAGAAACGCAGAGGCATATTCGCTGCCAAAGTCTGCGAGCACGGGGAAGATCACTGCTGCGCTGAGAGAGCCCACCAGAATTGTCAGCGAAATAGGTGTACCGACAAACATCAACAGCTGTGTCGTACGGATCTTCACCTGTTCCTTGACATGGGTGACAACTGGACCGGCCTCGCGTTTCAGCAGCAGGACAATAACCGGTAACATTACGAGCGGTCCCGCCAGATTACCGAACAACACCGCCTCAAAGCCCATGTTGTATTCCGTCAACAGGACGTAGGTGGTGGACAGATCAATCGCCGCCAGGCCGAGAAAGGGTATCAAGCTGCGTGCCAGCTTCCCCTGCCCGCGCATCGCGGCGTAGAAGATATCGAACACCACGAAAGCGCTCAAAGACAGAATGTAGAGCGGCAGATAGTCGAGCGTGCGGCGAAGAAGCGCATCTTCAACGGGCAGGAATGAGCTCGCAAAGTAGGCCAGCACCGCCACAACAATCAGCCCTAAAACTGCATAAGCCGACATCCGCCAGGACGCGGGGAAGATCGCCGAGCGCGGCCAATTGTTCTTTGATCTGGCGCTGAACACCTGATTGGAGATCGCCAGACCTTCCATCAAAGCCAGCACCAGCAGAAAGGCAGGTTGCAGCATGGATTGCAGCTCAAGTGGGCCCGCCTGAGGCGCGCGTGCGAGGACAGCAACCTTCCCCAGATGTAGCCCCGACACGATGATCGCGCCCGCGGCAAATGGGATTGCCATGACAATAATTTCAGAGAGCACCGATCCGAGCGACCGGCGTGAAGGAGGTAGCCCGTCATCCGCGACGGCTGGGAAGGTGGCTGGTTGCATCATGCTAACTCCGCGCAGAGGGGGAATGAGTGCCAAGAGGCGATCGCGGGGCGGACAGTGCCGCGGATCCAACACAAGGATCCGCAGAGATGTGGTCCGCACTGTTGTTCGATGAAAGGACATAAAACCGCCCGTTCCAGGCCTGGGCGGGCTGTGATCCATCCTCTAAGACAACGATGGTCGGAAACTGCCCCAATAGTGCCTGCACAAAAGAACGTGCCGAGGTCACGGTAACAGCGCTGCTGATCCGCAAAGCATGAACCGGCCCGCCATGTTGCAGGTCGCTGAGTATGTCGAGCAGCTTGGGCGAGCGTTCATCGGCGTGATAGTCGCGGTGAAGGTAGACCAGAGGGACACGGCTATCTGGTCCAAGCTCAGGCAAGGGCTCGCGTTTGGGAGTTGGCGACTTTGTGAAGGATTGCCCAGGAGACAATCCGCATAGCGCAGGATTGCAAGCCCCTTGAGAAACAACTGTCATCCCTTTGACATCAAAGTTAAAACCGCTCGTACGGGTCATGGTCAGCCCCGTTCCAGATCGTCAGAGCCCACGCCAAGCGCAGGCCGTATCAGCGCAAAAAGCACTGTATCCAGAAACTCCAACCCGTGGCATTGCCCTTCAAGAAGACCGCGGCCACCCATGAGCTTGGCTGCTTTGCTGAACAGACGCCCGACCTCACGATGCGCTGACAGTCTCATGGTCGCCATGCTTTCACCAGGCAGCTGGTTCTCGCAACTCAGACGCTCCGCAGCGGCGTTGATTTCGGAGAACTGTGCCTTGATGAGCGGTTGATGAAGAAGCTTGATCCCAAAGCTCTCACGACCCTCCAGTTGCCTAAACGCCAGATCAAGACAGCGCAGCAGCCAGCCCAACCGCACCGCTAAGAATGCTGCGCTCATATCTGTCATCTCTGGCAGCAAAGCCGCATCACTCTGCGACAACTGCAGGTCAAATGCCTCGAGCCCAACCTCCTCCAGCGATCCGGTCAGCATAGGCGATCGGCCCGGCTGGCTGAGATCACGAATTGCCACAGTATCTGTCACGTCGCGATCTGAAGCATGGAGGGCCATCCCATTGTAGGCGGGATAGGCAGGCGCACCTGTCAGCAGCCGCCCCAGTTCAGCCAGTGCTTCTTTAGGCGCATGGTTGCGCGCCATGGCCGTCAGTGACGACAGGCTGTCTGCGCTTTCCAGATCAAACATGTTCAGCCTGCCGCACGCCGATGCGGTCTTGGATGTGGCTGACCAGAGATGCCGCGCGATTGAACTCTTGTTGTCCGATAGCGTCCGGGTCGAACTGTAGCCCGTCGATCTGATCCTCCAGCGCCAGCAGGAACTGTACGAACATGTAAGAATCCAGATCAAAAGCTTTGTCTAGCTCAGTCTCAGGTGTGATCCCGCTCACCTGCCGTTCCGTAACCTCGGAAAGCGCGGTCTCGATTGCCTTGAAAATCATCGCTGTCAATGTTCCATACCTCTTTTTAAGTGATGTCCGTTCGTTCCAGCAGACAGGTCGCAAAGGTCACACCCGTCCCCGCCGCCAGCACCAACAACTGAGTGCCAGGTGAAATCTGATCAGTCTGCGACACCTCGTACTCACTCAGATTTACAAAGATGTCGGAGCAATAGCCGTGACCGAGGCCGTGGATGTCACCCTGGACGCATCGCTGATCCCAATTGAAATGACGCAGAAGCGCCCGTGTCACGGGAAGGTTCAGGTTATGGGGTAAGACCCGAAAGTCCGGGTGAAGCACATCTGCGCAATTGCTCAGACAATCCTCAACGAAGCGGATCAGTCCTGTCAGATAGTCTTTCTGAAGCGCGCGCCGGTCCTCAACTGCCATAGCATCTGGATTTTGGAAGTAGCGCGGCAGATGACGCACCTGGCTGTCGAGCAGACTCCATTTTCCGGGACCTGCATTGAACAGCGCCGCAGTGGGCAACTCGCCCAGCAACCCCACCGGCAAGCGCGCAACATTGTAGTGAAAGGCCTTCTCGCCAGTAAGGATGATCACCGGCCGATCTTCTTCACACGCCTGGATAAACCGCATTGCCGCAAGGGCCGTGGCACAGCTGGTCATCGTCAGAGAGGTGACATCCCAGCCCTCGAGACCATAGGTGTCAACGAGACCGCGCAGCCAGTTTTCGTCCGCAAACCCATGGTGAGTTTGCGTGCGGCAGTAATAGATGACACCGCTCTCATTCCCGAGGTTGGGGTAGCCCGCCAGCAGCGGGCTGAGCGCGGAGCCAAGCATTTCGCTCAAATCTCCGCAATGCAGCCCGACACTCTCAAGCTCGAAGAAGCGCTGGTACATTTTCACAGACCCAGAGGTCAAACCATGGCTAGGGCCAAGATCTTGCAGGGGGATGCGTTTGATTTCGTCATCGGGAAAGCAAATGTGATTGAGCGCCAGCATAACGTGTCCTTTTTGCTGACGAACCTGGTCGAAAACAGGCCTTGGTCAGCGATTTCACGTTGTAGTCTGTGAATTTCGCGCAACCAGAGAACGACCTTTTTCACGATAATGTACCCTTTAGAACGTATAATCGAACCTTTAGCTTCCCTAAGGGACAGTCGCGGGCCGCCAGAGGTCAGCACCAGCCAAGCCGGTCGAGAACCGTTGGCTTTCCTTGGGAACAGGATTGTTCATTTGCCGAAACATCCTTTGCATAATACAACCTGAGGGAGATTATCATAAAGACGAATACCGGGAGCATGGCGGTGCGGCCGCAGCATCAGGTGACAGGCGCGACAGTGGACCCCAAAAGGAATCATCTTCTGTCAACGCGGGGGGCGGTCACTCATTAATTTGGTATCAACCAGCCCACCTCGCTACTCGGTTTCCCAGAGGAGCGCCCAGTTTTGGATCATTGATGAGGGTTGTTCGGAGGCCTGGGTCGCGAGTTAAACTCAGATCCATTCCACTATGCAGGTATTGAAAGACCTGGTCCATTGCCACATGGGCACCCTGCAGGCGCAGATGGAAGGCTTCCCATCCACGGATTTTTGGCCAGAACCGTCTGCTGGCCTCACCCTTCGAATAGGGAATGCCGACCCCAATAATGGAGCCGGCACTGTCTGCCCGCTTGCAGCTTCCAGAATGGCTACCCGGCTGAACGCAGGGCTGTCGCGAGTTTCACCCGTGTTGCCGCCAATGCTGGCAGAGCACCGCCCACCATTCCAATGGCGATCCCCAAAAGCGCACCATCCTTTAGAACATCAAGGCTCACCTCTAGTTGAAAGCCAGTGGTCGTATTATTCGGGCCGACTGTGCTTGCCTGCCACCCATTGAATAATAGCCACGAAGCAGCAGCGCCCAAAACCGCGCCAGCGACCGAAAGCGCCACGGCCTCGACCCACGTGCCGGCAAAAGCTGACAAGCGGGAAAAGCCGAGCGTGCGCACGGTGGCGATCTCCATGGCACGATTGGACACCGAAGTCATCATCGTGTTGATTGCTCCAACCGTGGCCCCAATCGACATCAAGATCGCCAGCGGCCAACCGAACAGTCGGATCAGCGTGGAGGTCCGCGCCGATTGCGCTGACAAAAGCTGTAACTCTGTCACCGCAGTCAGTGGCGTTTGCGACAGTGCAGGCAGGGCGGCCTGCACCGTGCCCAATGCCTGCGGGGTGATCAACGATGCACGCAGAACCTGCACCTGCCCCATCTGATCAAAAGCGGATTGCACCGCCTCAAGCGGCCCCCAGATTTCAGATTCCATTGCGCCACCATCGGCATCGAAATGCCCGACAACCAGCCAATCGACGGCCCCCAATCGCACGGTCTGACCAATACCAAAGATGCGCGCGCGCGCAGCAAGGTTGCGACCCACCACGATTTCCCGGGTGCCTTGTGAAAAACTGCGCCCGACCGCCACTTCCGCATTCGGTCTTAGCGCGACGCCCGTGGGATCCATACCGCGCAGTGCCAAGGTTTGCAGTGATCCATCCGTCGCTGTCTGAATTTCGACCGGTACGACAATCTCACGGGAGAAGACAACCGCCCCTGTCTCGCCACGTTTCAACCCCAGATCAGCCGATGTGGCCTGAAGGCTGCGGATCACGCCTGATGGCATGTCAGAGCTGGTTTCCTGGTTGGTGCCACCACCCAAAATCACGACAATTCCGGGTGAACCATTTCCAGCCAAAGCCGTCTCGAACCCCTTCGCCATCGCCAGGAACCCGGTCAGAACCGCTACCACCAGTGCAACTGAGAGCACCATGGAGAGCGAAATCCAGAGCCGCTGTGGCAGGCTGCGTAAATTGGCAGAGATCATCACCAAGGTTTGTTTCACTTGCAAAAACATCTGACTACCTCGCCCTGAACGCGTTGGAAACTGTGGTCCGCATTGCTAGACCCGCGGGCAGCAAACCGGTGAAAATCCCCAGGGACACCGTGATGATCGTCGCCTTGCCCACAACAGCCGGGGTCAAGACAAGACCAAGCGCCGGACTGGCAACCTGTGTTGCAAGTTTGGTCAGTGCCACGCCGATAAACCCGCCGAGAACGAAAATAAGCAGCGTTTCACAAAGAATTAGAACAGCGATGAACTGATTGGTGAATCCAAGCGTCTTAAGAACGCCGATTTCAAAGGTCCGTTCGCGCACCGCAAACAGCATCGTATTGATGACAATCATCAGGATGGTCACAAAGGCTGCGCCGACAACGAGCGATACGATCAGTTCAACATCCGCGAACTGGCGCAGAAAGGCCTCCAGAAATTGCTTTTCAGACTGCGTTTTTGTCGGCGCTCCAGTATTAGCAAAGAGCGCGTCAATACGTGCGGCGAGTGCACTGGCCGCGATATCCGGTGCTGGCTGCACCACGAAGCTGTCAACGGTATCCACATTCCGTGCCCGCAACGCGTTCACGTATTCGTAGTTTGCCAGCATGAAATAAGTGTCGGTACTTGCGGTCGCCCCTTCAAACACGCCGCCGACTTCAAACCCCCAATTGCGACCACCTGCTTTCTGCAAGATATTGAACGAGGTGATGTCAATTCGCTGCCCGGCACGCCAACCTTGCGCATCGGCAAGCGCGCGCCCGACCAGAACACGATCACGGCCCTGTTTCAGCGCGGCCAGGAGATCCGGTGTCAGACCGAGGCTCTCGCTGTTGATCCGCGCAATGTCATCCGCAACTACCGCGTTGGCGACGACGACATTGCGCTCAACCTCGCTGTAGCCGCGCAGGCGGGACATATAGGCCACATCGGCCACGCCCTCCACTGAGGAAATGCGGCGCTGATAGGCGATCGGCAATGTATGACCCCGGCCCGATTTGTTCATGACGCCAAGCACATCATCATTTGCCCCAGCTGTGCCTTGGGTTCCCGACAGAAAACTGGCTGTCAGCCCGTAGATCAGGAACGCGACTGCAATACAGAAGACCAAAAGCAGGGTTCGCATGGGTTTGCGCCAAGCATTGCGTCTGGCCAATGTCAGAAAGGTCATGCGGCGACCTCTTGTGTCTCGATGAATTGCCCCTTGTTTAGGTGCAGTACACGGCTTGCATGGGTTGCAGCCTCAGGATCATGGGTGACCATCACAATAGTCTTCTTCAGTTCGCGATTGAGAAACCCCAGCACCTCCAACACCTCGTCAGCCGAGGCGCGGTCCAGATCACCCGTGGGTTCGTCGCACAGAAGCAGAGGCGGATCGCTGACGATGGCGCGGGCTATGCCCACCCGCTGCTGCTGTCCGCCGGACATGCTGGAGGGGAGTTGTTTGCCACGTCCTGAAAGGCCAACCAAATCAATGATCTTCTCGACCCGTGCACGGCGCTCGGCCCGCCCAATGGGTTTCAGTAGCAGTGGCAATTCGATATTTTCGGCCACATTCAGAGTTGGCAGCAGATTATAGAACTGAAAGACGATGCCCACGTTATGGGCACGCCAATTGGATTTCTTGGCTTCGCCCATCTGTTCAAGTTTTGAATTGCCGATCCTAATGCTGCCCTGGTCAGGTGCATCAATCCCGCTCAGCAGGTTGAGCATCGTCGATTTCCCGGATCCAGATGGCCCCATCACCGCGACAAATTCGCCGGCGCCGATCGAGAGACTGAGGCTCGAGAATATCTGGAGTTTGTCCTTGCCGAAGGTGAAACCCTTTGAGACACTATCAAACTGGATGAAGGGCATGGTCTGAGATGGGGGCATAAAAGCTACTCCTCTAAAGATTGGGCGATCAAGTATCACCCAAGGCGATACGGATGCGGGCCGCCATATTGGGGCGAATGCCATCTGGGGGGCTGTCGAGAGTGAGACGCAGTGTGATCGTGCCCCTTTCGGCTGACACGACTGGCGAAATACCCGCGACGCGAAATCCAAAGGGCTGGTCCGGGTAGCCATCCAAAACAGCCTCCCCAGTCAATCCCACCCGAAGACGCGACACATTGGTTTCAGCAACCTCGGCATCCAGGTAGACTGACGCTGTGTCAGTGATGACCATGAGGTTGTCCGTGCTCCGGATGGTATCAACGCGCGCAAGGACGCTATTGCCGATACGGGCAGAGAGATCTGTCACCGTTCCAGACACCGGTGCCCTGATGATCAGCTCATCGACATGTTCCTGAGCGATCTGAACCTTCAGATCCGCCATAAGCACTTCTTGCTCCGCCTGCCTCAAAGCGGTTCGTGCCAACTCCAACGCCGTGGCAGCATCCTGTGTCGCGCGTGCCGTGACGGTTTCCTTAGCCAGCAGTGATGACAACCGGACATGGTCACGTATGGATTGCTCAACCTCAATACGTCGGGTATCTCGCTGAAGCACTGCAAGCGCCTGATCGATCTGTGCAGTCTGCAATGCAAATTGGGCGCCGGGATCGCTGACCTCAGCCAGTTTCTGTCCCGCGTGGACCTGATCCCCCAATTCGACAAACAGTTGCGTAATGGTTCCCTCGTACTTTGCAAAGACCGAAGCATAGTTTTGAACGGTAACGTACCCCGACCCCGTGATCTCGCCCGCCGGAGCAAGGATAGGTGCCGATTGGTGGTCGCTGATTGGACCGGAATCTGATGTGTCGACAGCAGCTGGTTCGCGCTGAATCGCCGGATCTCTTGGCTCCAGTTGGATTCCAGCCCACTCGCGCACACCCGCAACGACAGGCAACTCAGCCGACCAAAGGAAAAGCCCACCTACACCAAGAAAAGCTGCGAACAGCAGCATTCGCAGCGCCGCCAACGCACGACGCGGCTGGCCCTTAGAGGTGTGACCATCCGAAGCGGATCCAGCTGGAAGCGGGGTCAAGGCCTCGGCAAGATTTCGGTGGGTATCGGTGTGAATGTTCATGGCCCATGGATCGGCCATTTTCACTTCGGAGCGCGACCTATAAGCCGCGCATGACGTACCAAATCGTCATTTGACACTGTATTTCCCTAATGTTGAACGTCTAGATCCGAGCACGGATCGCTGCTTGCAGGTCACGGAGCACTGCCAGATTGATCTAGCCGCATCCTCCATGGCTACCCTCTCTGCTGCCAAGACGGTCTTTCCCTTGGTCAATCCAAGTTAGGCTTGTGCACCAATCGCACAGCATGTGATGGCTTTTACGCTCTGTGGCTGATATCGTCGCGGGACGAGGCTGAATTCGATCATTGAGGTCTTGTTAACACCTGTGGTCCAGTCTGATGTGTGATCGCAATAATGGCGCTAGGTCGCGTCAGCAGTGGCACCGACCGCCAATGTCCCACACCAAGAAATTGGTGTGCATCAGTTCGGCCTCTTCCTGTAAACCTTCGAGGAAAAATGAAAAACAGCGAACGGCTCTTTCAGTGGTTTCATGATGTCTGGGTGGATCAGAACCTAGATCTGGTTGAGCCGATGTTTCATCCCGAACTAGAGGTCAATGGCCCACTCCATGGCACTGTTGCTATCGCCGAAGACTATAGAGAGGTGGTTGCGACCCTTAGCAATATCATTCACGATCTCAATCTGACGCTGACCCACGCGCTGGACGACGGCGACCTTGCAGCTATCCGGATTTGGGTGCGCGGTTATGGGCGAAACGCGGAGGAGCCGCTGGATTACTTCGGCCAATTGATTGTCCGGATGCAGGATGACCAGATCAGGGAGTTCCTGTCGAACTTCGACTATATGACCATGTTCGAGCAACTCGGCCAGTTGCCACAGGATTGTCTACCTGTCTGTATGACGGGCGAACGGTTGGCATGGACCGATGAGACCTGACTGATCATCCCAGTCGGCCGCCACACCTATTTACGAGTCTGCATAAGTTACGGTTTTTCGCCTCATCAGGGCCGCAGGCTACTGGAACAGTGCACTGTTGATGGTAGAAGGTCGTCGACCAGTCGACGGGGCGCCTATGACCGAGATATTAGCAGATTCCAAAACCTCCCCAAAAGGCGACGCGATCGCTATGGCCGATCTGGTCCGGGTTTTTGGCCGTATCGGGTTGATGTCCTTTGGAGGACCGGCAGCTCAGATTGCGCTGATGCATAAGGAACTGGTCGAGGATCGCACCTGGCTGAGTGAGGCCGGGTTTCTGCGCGCGCTGTCGTTTTGCATGATGCTGCCGGGACCTGAGGCGATGCAATTGGCCACCTATGCCGGCTGGCGGTTGCGCGGCGGCCTTGGTGGTGTTCTGGCTGGGCTGCTGTTTGTGCTGCCGGGGGCATTGGTGATTGCCGCACTGGTTTATCTATACGTGAACTTTGGCACGCAACCGATTGTGCAGGCCGGATTTCTCGGCATCAAAGCCGCAGTTGTTGCTATCGTTTTGCAGGCCCTCCAGCGGCTGGGAAAGAAGGCGTTGCATGGGGGGACGGATCTGGCACTGGCCGCGTTTGGATTCTTCGCGTTGTTTCTCTTTGATCTGCCGTTTCCGCTGGTCTTGCTGACCGCCGCACTCCTCGGCAGTCTGCGTGGGGTTTCGGCGAAGGTTGAGCCTGCGGCGCGGACACCCGCGACCGCGGGGCCGCTCTGGGTAACGCTGTTGCTCTGGGGTGGTTTGTGGCTACTGCCCCTCGGCGCGCTGAGCCTGTTTGGCCCGCAGCTGCTGGCGGATATTGGCTGGTTTTTTGCCAAGCTGGCCGTGGTCACCTTCGGCGGCGCCTATGCGGTGCTGGCCTATATGTCGCAGACCGTGGTCGCGCAGTACCAGTGGATCGAAACCGGTCAGATGATTGATGCACTGGGGCTGGCGGAGACAACACCGGGACCGCTGATCCTGGTGACGCAATTTGTGGCGATGCTGGCCGGCGCGCTGGCCTCTGGCATGTGGATGGCGCTGGCGGCTGGGTTGGTGGCGCTTTGGGCGACGTTTATGCCTTGTTTCCTCTGGATCTTTCTCGCCGCCCCTCATGTGGAGCGGATTGCCAGCCATCCCCGGCTGGGCGCCGCATTGCGGGCGATTACAGCCGTTGTGGTGGGCGTGATCCTCAACCTTTCGGTCTGGTTTTTGCTGCATGTGCTGTTTCGCGAGACTGTCACGCTGGAGCTGCCTGCGATCTCGCTTATGCTGCCGGTCATGGCCAGCCTTGATGTCTCTGCCGCCCTGTTGGTGCTGGCAGCGCCGGTTGTGGCGCTGGTCTGCGGCGGCCGACTGGCCTTGATTTTGCCCGTCATGGCAGGGCTTGGGATCGCGATATGGCAAGTCACCTAGGCTGGGCAACCGCTGTACAAACAAAGTTCATTGTCCTGCTAGTGTCAGAAATTATTTACGAATCTCTAACGAGCGACCCTTTAGTTTCCGTCAGAAATCCGTATTCTGAACGCAAAGAGATTTAAGGGTATCGGAATGTCCCGCGAAATTGACTATGGAAATCTGATGCATTCGGCCATGCGTGGCCTGATCCGCTCGGTTCTGGATGGGGTGGCGGAGCACGGGCTGCCCGGCAACCACCATTTCTTTATCACCTTTGATACCTCACACCCGGATGCGGAACTGGCGGATTGGCTGTCGGACCGCTACCCCGGCGAGATGACCGTGGTCATGCAGCACTGGTTCGACAATCTGGATGTCGGCGAGGACGGGTTTGCCATCACGCTGAATTTCGGCGATGCACCAGAGCCGCTGTATATTCCTTACGACGCGATCAAGACCTTTGTGGATCCGTCTGTGGAGTTTGGCCTGCGCTTTGAATCCCCGGAGGATGACGACGAGGTTGAGGAAATGGTCGCCGAACTCGACGATGATATCGAGATTGAGGTGGAGGAAGATCCGGCGGACAAGAAACCCGCTGACGTCGTCTCGCTCGACAGTTTCCGCAAGTAACAGAATTTCCAGCTTAGCTGGGCCTGTGCCCACTTAGACAGATGCGCTGCATAACCCATGCGGCGCATTTTTCACATCTGGGGTGATGGTGAGATGAGGTTCACCCCTTAATGTGCTGTTAATAAATATATTTACAGGCTTCAGACCAAGGCATTAACGGCGCTCAAGAAAGGTCTTCAATTCTTTGCGCGGGAAACCGTTGCGATGCGAGGAATAAACAAGATCCAGTCCGCCCTCCGCCAATGTGCGATCATACTGCTGCATTTCGTAGTCGCCATTGGGGCCAATAAACATCGAAAACACCGTCAGCGTGTCCCCGATAATCCGGCCCCAGACGTAAGGCTCCCCCTTCATCGGGTCAAGCTGCACAGTATGCCCGAAAACATTGCGCTTCATCGCGGCGGCGAAGATATCAGCCCGTTCGGTTGGCTGGAATTCTACATTGTAGGATTTGGTTTTGCGGCGCCCGTCCTTCTTCAGCGAGGTTGTGGTCCATTGAACATAAAACCCGTCGTCACTGTTGGCGAGGGGACCAATCCGGACGGTCGCATCGCGCTGTTCCTTGCTGCCATCGGGGTTGGGCACCTCTAGCGAGCCCTGATAACGCCCGAAGAACGGGCGCACATCGGCCGCAATCACCTGCCCCGCCAGCGCCATGATCATCAACAGCGTCAGAAAACCCGTCTGGACCTGCCACTGTAGCCGCGCCAGAGACAGCGTTATGCCCCGCGCAGGGCGCCGATGCCTGCCCTTGGTCGCGGCCTGCTGTGGCGGTTTGGCTTGATATGTCAGCACGGGCAGATCCTTTGGATTGTTGTCTGTCGCGGGTGTAACTGCGCTTAATCTAGCGGTCTTCTGATCTGGTGCAATAACTCATCCTGCAATGGCCCCTATACCTTGGGTTCGGAATGGCTATGCTGCGCGAAACTGCGCAATTGCCTCGTGGCCCGGACCGGGGTAGACGGCATACCGACGCATACATTTAGTCATCATCAGACGGAGAGAGACTTATGTCCGATACCCGCACCGAAACCGACAGCTTCGGTCCGCTTGAGGTCCCCGCCAACAAATACTGGGGCGCCCAGACCCAGCGGTCGATCATGAACTTCCCCATCGGCTGGGAAAAACAGCCCGTCGCCATCGTGCGTGCGTTGGGGGTGATCAAACAGGCCTGCGCCATGGCCAACAAGGCCTCGGGCAAGCTGGACGCCAAGATCGCCGATGCGGTCATTGAGGCGGCGGGCGAGGTGATCGAGGGCAAGTTTGACGACAACTTCCCACTGGTGGTCTGGCAGACCGGGTCCGGCACCCAGTCCAACATGAACTCCAACGAGGTGATCGCCAACCGCGCGATTGAGATCCTCGGCGGTGTGATCGGCTCCAAGGATCCGGTGCACCCGAATGATCACTGCAACATGGGCCAGTCTTCCAACGACACCTTCCCCACCGCCATGCATATCGCCACCGCGATGTCCGTGCGTGACGTGCTGGTGCCCGGGCTGACCAAACTGGCCGAAGGGCTGGAAACCAAAGCCGAGGCGTTCAAGGACATCATCAAGATCGGCCGTACCCATACCCAGGACGCCACCCCGCTGACGCTGGGGCAGGAATTTGGCGGCTATGCGCATCAGATCCGTCAGGGTCTGGCGCGGGTCGAGGCGGCGATGCCCGGCATCTATGAGCTGGCGCAGGGCGGCACCGCCGTGGGCACTGGCCTCAACACCCAAAAGGGCTGGGGCGAAGAAGTCGCTGCCAATATGGCCGAAATCACCGGCCTGCCCTTTGTCACCGCGCCGAACAAATTCGAGGCGCTGGCCGCCCATGACGCCATGGTGTTCCTGTCGGGCGCTTTGGCCACGATCGCAGGCAGCTGCTACAAGATCGCCAACGACATCCGCTTCCTCGGCTCTGGCCCGCGCTCCGGTCTGGGTGAGCTGATCCTGCCGGAAAACGAGCCGGGGTCCTCGATCATGCCGGGCAAGGTGAACCCGACACAGGCCGAGGCGCTGACGCAGGTCGCAGCCCACGTCATGGGCAATGACGCGGCGATCAAATTTGCAGGCTCGCAAGGGCATTTCGAGTTGAACGTCTACAACCCGATGATGTCCTACAATCTGCTGCAGTCGATCCAGCTCTTGGGTGATGCGGCGGACAGCTTCACCGAGCGGATGCTGAACGGCATTGAGGCCAATGAACCGCGCATCGACAAGCTGATGAAAGAGTCGCTGATGCTGGTCACCGCACTGGCGCCCACAATCGGTTATGACAATGCCACCAAGGTCGCCAAGACCGCGCATAAGAACGGCACCACGCTGAAGGAAGAGGCAATCGCGCTTGGCTTCGTGGATGAGGCGACGTTTGACGCCGTTGTCCGTCCCGAGCAGATGATCGGCCCGAAAGACTGATGGCTGGTTCCGGTTCAGGCCCGGTTAATCTGAACCGGTATCGCAAGGAAAAGGCGCGGGCTGAGAAAAAGGCCCGCGCTGACCAGAATGCCGTGACCTATGGCCGGACCAAGGCTGAGAAGGATCTGGACAAGGCCCGCAACGCGCAAGACGTCCGGCGACTGGATGGCACGAAGCGCGACGCGCCCGAGACCGACGATGACTAATCGCCCGCGGAAACACTCCCTGACCCTGCGCGGTCATCGGACCTCGGTCTCGCTGGAGGATGAGTTCTGGCAGGCCTTCCGCGAGATTGCGGCTGAAGACGGGCGTGCCATCAACGATCTGGCCGCCGAAATTGACGAGACCAGAGGCGTGGACTGCGGTTTGGCCTCAGCCATTCGCCTGCATGTGCTGCGACGCTTAAGGTCACGTTAACCAAGTTTGGCATCTTAGAGAGATGCCGGTCCTTGCCCACCTTCACCGCTGATGCCTGATTGCTGCAACTATTCCCGTCGCAAGCCGCTGCAAAAGGCGGCGTGGTGCGTCGTGAAAAGCGGGGCACTGAACGGCTGCTGGGCTAGCGCGGAATGAGTCGCAACCAGATCCCGTTTTTCGACCGAACTGTCAGATGCGCGACTGGCACGGGTTCTTGCTCCGCAACAGGTTTCACCCGAAACCGCTGTAGGATCAGCGACAGGATCAACGGTCCTTCAATCATTGCAAAACCGGCACCTGTACAGACACGCGGTCCAGCCGAGAACGGAATATAGGCCTCGCGCTGGCAGGTCTTGCCGTTCTCCGTCTGCCAGCGACCGGGATCAAATCCGTCCGGGTTTTCCCAGAGCCGCTCGTGACGGTGCAGGTGCCAGGGGCTCAGCACCACCTGCGCGCCCTTTGGAACAGTCCGGCCGCGAAACTGCTGCGGGCAACTGGCCTCTCGCACCATCATCGGCACCGGCGGATAAAGGCGCAGCGCCTCGCGGAAGACATCGCGACTGATCCGCAGCTTAGCCGCCGCGGCAAACTGGTCCAGAGACAGCGCCGCCGCCTCCGTTGCGATTTCCTCCTGCCAGTCGGGGGCCAAAGCCACCAGATAAAGTGCCCAGGCCAATGCAGACGCGCTGGTCTCATGCCCGGCCAGAAAAAAGATCGCCACCTGATCAACCATCTCATCCGTCGTGAACAGCTCACCGGTTTCGGGGTCTTGTGTGGTCATGATCTTGGTGGCCAGATCATCCGGTGCCTGGCCCGATGCGATGGCCGTCATGCGCTGGTTTGTGAGATCCCTGATCAGACCCCGGATCCGGGCCGCATTCCGCCGCGTGGCGGGTCGGTGAAATCTGGGCAGCCAGCATGGCAGCGGCACAAAGGCCGCGAGATTGAGGATGGGCTGCCCCTGCTGATAGGCCCGAAACCGGTGAAACACCTCCTGTGCCAGATGATGCTCAATCGGGATCGAAAACAGCGTGCGGAAGATCACATCCGCTGCCGCGTGGGAGGTTTCCGCCTCGATTTCAATGGGGCGGTCCGGTTGCTGCTCCAATTGAGTCGATAACCGCGCCACAGCTGCCTCCGCAGCGGCATACATTGCCGGATAGATCTCTCGCAGCCGGCCTCCTTCAAACGCGGGGTCAATGATCCGGCGCTGCCGTTTCCAGACCTCACCATTGGTGAGAAAGACCGAATTCCCAAGCAACGGGCGCAGCCCCTCACCAATGCGGTTGGATTTCGGGAATACCTCCGGGCGGTCCTTTAGCACCGTGCGCACCAGATCCGGTTGATTGACCAGAAAGGACCGAAAGAAGGGCGTGCGAAACTCTGCCATCCAGGCACGATAAAGCTTGGCCGGCTGCGCCGAGAGAAGATCCGCGCGAAACAGCCGCAGATAGCGCCAGAGCGAAACCTTGGCGGCGCGGGCCGCAGGTTTTGGCGGGATGATCACAGGTCCACCAGCTGACGCAGCAGCCTCGCTGTCATGGCGATCATCCAAGTGCGGCAGATCCCCCATCACCCACCAACCGAAGTGTATTTGGACGCGGTCACATCAATGCGTGAGCGCGACGGATTGCGGTTGCGATAGCGGCTTTCCAATGTGCGCGGACCTGCCGTGATCAGAAAATAGTCGTAATCTCCCGGCTGATCAAAGGCGCAGAGATATTGGAAATGCAGCCGGAAGAAGCGCCAGCGCAGCGCCGCCCATCGTGCCGGGCTGAGGGTCTGGGTAAAGGCCGCCGAGATAACCAGCGGCCAGCGTTTCTGCGGTGGGGACACCCCCGTGACCGCGACCGGATCACAGAGCGCAAAGGCGCAGCCATCCCCCGGTGCGGTGACGTCGACCCAGCAAAGATCTCCCCGCCCGGAGAGGTCACGCAGATCACGCCGCAGGCGATGCGCCTCAGGCAGGAAGGAGACCATCGGCACCACCTGCCCCAGGCTCAAAAACCCCAGCACCGCATGACGCCCCGCCAGCCCGCTGCGCTGCACATCAGCCAGCACGCTGACACCGACATGCGCCCCGGACGAATGGCCCACCACCAGCACCTCATCATAGCTGGGATCGCTGAGCGCCACGGCAATCTCACCCGCGAATTGGGCGATACGCTGCTCCAGCTCGGGTGCGTAGGCGCCGCGCAGGGCTGCGGAATGGGCGTAATCATGCATCAGATAATAGGCAAAGAGGCGACCATCCTGCCGCCGGAACCAACGCAACAGCATGGCTGCCGCAACCAGACCGGCGACCCAAAACACCAGTGCGGCCAGCGCCGCACCCCAGGTGGAGGTCAGCCCAAGCCGGGCAACGCCCCCCTGCCCCAGACGCGCGATGACCAGCGCCACGATGAAGGCCAACGCCGCCTGCAGCACCAGCATCCCCACGGGGTACAGGGCAGCAATGACCGGCCCTTTGCGCAGCCACATCAGCCGTCGCAGCGTTCCGGTGGAGATATAGATCCATGCGGTGCGAAGCATCTGCCAATAGGTCTCGGCAATGGATGGATCCATGCTGTCCTGCACGATGTCGGACCAGACCAGCACGTCAACATCGGTGTCGACCTCATGCCCCTCAATCTCTGCGTGGACCTGCCAGCCAAAGCCGCCTGCGCCGTCGGTCGCGGTCGCGCTCTTGGGACGCGGCACCAGAGACAGCTGATAGCCGGAAATCTCGGCCTGCGCTGCGCCCTCACTGCGATAAAGCTCACGGTAGCGGCGCGGCGGCATCGGGTCGTAGCCGGGGATATAGAAGACCTTGCGACGACGTACCGGCGGATCCTGCGGTGCGCCGTCCGGATCCCGGTGCGGCGCACTGGCTGTGGGGGTTTTGGGGTTCTGCTCTTGCACGGATTGCGCGGCCCGATTTGCCTGTTGTTGTCCGCTCAGCTTAGCCGCGCTGCATCAAAAGCGTAAGCCCCGCCGGTGATTTGCCGAGCGGGGCTTTTGATCCGTGCAAAAGCTGCAGTGGGTCGTTCGGATCAGCCGAGTGTTGCCAGCGCCGGGAAGGTCTCCAACAGCCAGAAGGAGAATTCAGAAAACAGACCGGTGACAAGCATCACACCGACAAAGATCAGCAGCCCGCCCATGAACTTCTCAATCACGCCCATGTAGGGCTTGATCCGGTTCATCAGCACCATGGAGCGGGTGAGGAAGATCGCGGCCAAGAGAAACGGCACACCCAGTCCCAATGCGTAGATCCCCAGCAGCAAGGTGCCGCGTGTGACCGAAGCCTCGGTTGCCGCCAGCGACAAGATCGCGCCGAGTTGAGGGCCGATGCAGGGAGTCCAGCCGAAGGCAAAGGCCAGCCCAAGAATATAAGCCCCAACCGCCGAGCCGCCGGATTGATCGGTTTCCATCCGCGCCTCACGATCAAGCAGCGGAATGCGGAACACGGAAAGGAAATGCAGCCCGAAGACAATCACCACAACGCCGGAGACCTGCGCAAAAAGCTCCTGATTCTGCAGCACAAACGCGCCAAAGGCCGAAGCGGTGAAGCCCAGCAGCAGAAACACCGTAGACAGCCCCATGATGAAGAACAGCGCGGCCACAATGGCCTTGCGTCTTGCCCGCGCCGTGCCTTGGATCTCTCCAATGGAGACGCCGCTCATATAGGCCAGATAGGGTGGCACGATAGGCAGGACACAGGGCGACAGAAAACTGACCAATCCAGCCGTCAGCGCCACCAGCATGGCAGGGATCAGCCCTGCGTCGATGATTTCAATTCCAAACATGCCCAACCCTTAGACCAGCCTCCGACAAAGGTCACGGGGGGAGCTGGTCACAACCTTGTGGACAGGATGAAACAACCGGATTATCTGCAAGGGATGACCCACGAAAACGAGATCCTCGACGCCCTCGGGCTGCTCTGCCCTCTGCCCGTGCTAAAGGCACGTAAGCGTCTGAAACCATTGGCCTCTGGCAGGGTATTGGAGGTACATGCCGATGACCCGGCTGCGGTGGTGGACATCCCGCATTTCTGCCATGAGGCAGGCCATGAGCTGCTGGAAATCCGCGACAATCCGCAGCATCAAATCTACCTGATCCGCAAGGGTGGCTAAGATCAGGGGAGCGGGTTTTCCGCCCCCTCTGGCAGGGCTTCGGTGTCCTGACTGAAGATATTGATCCAGCCGCCATCCTGACGCTGCCAAATCGAACTGACATACATCGCAGCGCCTTCAGCCTCCCCCTCTGCCTGCCCCGGACGGGTGTAGCTGGCGCGGTACGCCAGCAGCGCTGTCTCGGGGCCAAGCGGCAGAACGCGCGCATCCTCGATGCTGAACTCTGCCACCGTCGGCCCCTGTGACAGCTGATCGGTATGATCGTCCCGCCCGGCAAAGCCGCTTGGATAGACGCCGAGAAACTTCGGATGCAATGCGGCCCTGTCAGCCGCGATATCGCCCTGTTGCAATGCGGTCCAGACAGCGGTTTCAGCTGCCAGCAACTCTTGCACCAGCATCTCCGGCTGAGAGGTGTTTTCAGTTTGCATCGTTCCTCGCATAGCGGCCAGATGGTCCTGACATGAAAAAGGCGGGCCTGATGCCCGCCTTTTCAGTCTTTTGCGATCAGCTGCCAACCGACCACCAGCCGCGCCGTTTCGGCTTCGGCGGGCTTGCCGGTTCGGCATCAGCGGTGGCCAGCTCCGGCTCCGGGGCTGTCTCTACCTCTTCCGTCGAGGCCTCTGCGGTCTGTGGCTCGTCAGCCTCTGGTGCTGTTTCCTCAGCGGCAGGGGTGTCCTGATCTGCGACAACATCTTCAGCGGTGGCCTCATCCGCCACGATCTGGCTCGGTGCGGCCTCCTCAGCTACGGCGGCGGTCTCTGCTTCGGCGGCGGCGGCGGGCACCTCTGCGGCGGCGTCACCGTTCAGCGCTGCGGGTTCCGCAGCAGCCTCAGCGGGCGTCTCAGCGCTCTCAACAACCGGAGCCTCGGCAGGTTTGCTGTCCTCTGCCTTTGCGTCCTCAACCACCTCTTTGACCTCAGCCACAGGCTCTGCCTTGGCGTCCGTCTCCGCCGGGGCGTCGGACTCAGCTGTGACTGTCTCGTCAGTCTTCTTCTTGCGGCTGCGCGAGCGGGTCCGGGTGCGGGTGCGCTTCTTCACCTCACCGTCACCCTCGCCCTCTTTGGCATCGGCGCTCTCTGCTGGCTCAGCCTTGGCGTCGGCCTCGTCCGCAGCGGCGCCATCCGACGCCGTCTGGTCGTCCGCGTTTGCATCAGCCTGAGCGGCGTTGTTGCTGTCATCACCGTCCCCACCGGAGGATTTCCGGCGACGCCGACGGCGACGCTTGCGCTTGGGTTTATTGTCGCCCTCGCCCTCATCACCTGCGGTCTGTACCTCTGCGACGTCGGCGTCATTGGTTTCAGCCTCGGCCTCATCCGCCTCGTCATGCGCCTCATCCGCATCAACCTGATCCATGATCGAGGTATCGACGGACACCACAGGCGCTGCGGCAACAGGCACCACGCGGGACGCGGTTTTGAACTTCTCAAGCGAGAAATCCGGGCTGACCAGATGCGGGTCCCCTTCGATCCGCACGGACAGACCGTAGCGGGTTTCGATCTGGGCGATATGCTCGCGCTTCTGGTTCATCAGATAGTTGGCAATGCTGACCGGGCAGCGCACCAGCACCTCGCGGGAGCGACGGCGGGTGCCTTCCTCCTCGATCTGGCGCAGGATCGACAATGCCAGCGAGTCATCCGAGCGGATCAGGCCGGTACCATGGCAATGCGGGCAAGGCGCGGTTGTCGCCTCGATCATGCCGGGACGCAGACGCTGACGCGACATTTCCATCAGGCCAAAGCCGGAGATCCGGCCCACCTGGATGCGGGCGCGGTCGGTCTTCAGCTTGTCCTTCATCCGCTTTTCGACGGCGGCGTTGTTCTTGCGCTCGTCCATGTCGATGAAGTCGATGACAATAAGACCGGCAAGGTCGCGCAGGCGCAGCTGGCGGGCCACCTCTTCGGCGGCCTCCAGGTTGGTCTTCAGCGCGGTTTCTTCGATCGAGCCTTCCTTGGTGGCGCGGCCGGAGTTCACGTCGATGGCCACCAGTGCCTCGGTGACGCCAATCACGATATAGCCACCGGATTTCAGCTGCACCGTCGGATTGAACATCGCGCCGAGGTAGCTTTCGACCTGGAAGCGCGCGAACAGCGGCAGCTGGTCCTGATAGTTTTTCACGTTCTTGGCGTGGGACGGCATGATCATCTTCATGAAGTCCTTGGCGATGCGGTAGCCGCGTTCGCCCTCAACCAGAACCTCGTCAATCTCGCGGCTGTAAAGATCGCGGATCGAGCGTTTGATCAGATCGCCTTCTTCGTAGATCTTCGCGGGCGCGATGGATTTCAGCGTCAGCTCGCGGATCTGTTCCCACAGGCGCTGCAGATATTCATAGTCGCGCTTGATCTCGGATTTGGTGCGTTTGGCGCCCGCGGTGCGGACAATAAGCCCGGCGCCGGTCGGCACGTCGAGTTCAACGGCGATGTCCTTCAGCTTTTTGCGGTCGGCGGCATTGGTGATCTTGCGGGAGATGCCACCACCGCGCGCGGTGTTGGGCATCAGAACGCAGTAACGGCCAGCCAGCGACAGATAGGTGGTCAGGGCAGCGCCCTTGTTGCCGCGTTCCTCTTTCACGACCTGAACGAGCAGGACCTGACGAACCTTGATCACTTCCTGAATTTTGTAGCGACGTGGGCGCGGTTTGCGTACCGGGCGAATATCTTCGCTGTCATCCTCATCGGCGACGGATTCGATATTCTCATCCTTCGCCGTCGCATCTGCACCAGCGTCCTTATCGACACTGTCATCAGACTCCGCGTCCTCTGCGGCGTCATCCGCCTCAGGTGTCGCCGTATCTGCCGCGCCCTCGGCCTCACCGGATGCGTCCTGCGCCTCAGGTGTGTCCGAGGCCTCTTTGACGGCCTCTTCCACAACCGGTTCAGCAACGGTCGCGTCATCGGCGGCAGCGGCCTCCGTTTGAGCGGCCTCAGGAACCTCCGCCAGCTTGGTCTCGGCGGCTGCGACCTCATCGGTCAGGTCAATGGTTTCCATACCCGCGATATCAGCGCCGTTTTCAGCGGTTTCGGGGCTGACGTCCTTGGTCTCGACCACGTCCGCGGATTTCACCTCCGCAGCTTTGGTCCGGCCACGACGCGACCGCGACTGCCGCTTGGCAGGTTTGGCATCCTCTTCGTCATCACGCGCGCGCTGTGCCTCGGCATAGGCGCGCTCTTCTTCCATCAGCGCCTCACGGTCGGCGACCGGGATCTGATAGTAGTCGGGGTGAATTTCCGAAAACGCGAGGAAGCCATGGCGGTTGCCGCCATAGTCCACAAAAGCCGCCTGCAGCGACGGTTCGACGCGGGTTACTTTTGCGAGGTAGATATTGCCAGCAAGCTGGCGTTTGTTTTCGGATTCAAAGTCAAATTCCTCAACCTTGTTTCCGTCGACCACCACGACGCGGGTCTCTTCCGCGTGGGTGGCATCAATAAGCATCTTCTTTGCCATGTGTCCTTGGTGCACCTGCCGCGCACGCGCGCATCTGGCCCGTTGCCGGGCGGACGTGAACGATCGGGGTGGTGTCTTGTCTGGGCGATGTCTTGTGGCGCGCGATTGGCCCATGCAGTACAGCGGTTAGCCCCGGAACATCTGTCCGGCCCTCCTGCCTGTCTGCTGTTCTCTCTCGCGCGCGTCATCGCGTTTCTTCTCCGACAGGTGGGAATACCCGCGCCCTGCCCTGATTATATCCCTGCTGAGAAACCTCAGTCAGGTGCTAAACTGCCCCGGAATACTGCGGGGCCAATCGGTCTGACTTTGCTTTCTCGGATCTTGCCGGACAAAAACAAAGGCAGCGAATCTCATCAAGAGGGGCAGGATCACGAGGGTCCCATCCTCATTTGGACAGCATAAGACCTGTGGATAGGTAATGACAATGGTCATTCGTCACAGCCGCAATCTAAATACTATCTACTTGGTTCTTAGGCGAAAATTGGTGAATAATTCGTTAGCAAACAGCAAGGGCCGCACTCCGGAGGATGCGGCCCTGCCTGTGAATGCGCGTGGATCAGCACTCAGGACAGATAGTCGGAGCGTTGCAGGCCGTATTTGGCCATTTTTTCATTCAGCGTCCGGCGCGGCAGGCACAATTCGTCCATGACACTGGCGATGGAGCCTTTGTGGCGGCGCATGGTGTTGTCGATCAGCATCCGCTCGAAGGCTTCGACATATTCCTTCAGTGGTTTGCCCTCGGTGGTCATCACCGGTTGCATATCCTCATGATCGGACATCAGGAGCGAGGCAATGGTGCCAGAGCCGCGACGCGACTGCAGCACGGCCCGTTCGGCGATATTGATCAACTGGCGTACATTGCCCGGCCAGGGCGCCTGCAACAGCTGGGCCGCCTCCTGCGCGCTGACTTGGGGCGCGTCACAGCCATATTCTTCGGAGAACTGCTCGCTAAGACGGGTGAACAGGGTCAGGATATCCTCGCCGCGCTGGCGCAGCGGTGGCACCGTGATACGCAGCGCCGCCAACCGGTAAAACAGATCCGGGCGCAGCGCGTCCTCGCAAGTCTTGCCTGCCTCCTGCAGGTTCGAAATCGCCACGATGCGGGTCTCGCCAGGGATGCCCTGCTCATTGATCACACTCAAAAGCTTGGCCTGCAGCGTCTCGCTCAGCGCGTCGATATCTTCCAGCACCAGCGTGCCGCCGCGGGCCTCCTCGATGGCGGGCAGCATGCTGTCTTCGGGCAGCATCGGGCCAAACAGACGCTTGGACAGCGCCTCCTCCTCCAGTGCGGCACAGGAGACCAGCACGAATTTCTTGCCCGCCCGGCTGCCCACCGCATGCAGCGCGTGCGCCACCAGCGTCTTGCCGGTGCCGGTCTCGCCGTCGATCAGAACATGGCCGTCGGCCTGCCCCAGATCGAGGATATCTTCGCGCAGGCGCTCCATCACCGGGCTGGAGCCGATGAGTTTCTTCATGATGGTGCTGCCATCAGACAGCTCGCGGCGCAGCACCCGGTTGTCCAACGTCAGGCGGCGCGCGCCCGTGGCCCGTTTGGCCAGCTCTGACATGCGATCCGGGTTGAAGGGTTTTTCGAGAAAATCGAAGGCCCCGACCCGCATCGCCTCAACCGCCATCGGCACATCGCCGTGACCGGTGATCATGATCACCGGCAGCGCAGAGTCGCTGCCCATCAGTTTCTTCAGGAACTGCATCCCGTCCATGCCGGGCATTTTGATATCCGAGATGACAATGCCGGGATAATCCGGCCCCAGCACTTTCAGCGCATCTTCGGCGCTGGCAAAGGTCTCGGTGTCATAGCCAGACAGCGCCAGCCATTGGCTGATCGACTGTCGCATATCCTGTTCATCATCGACGATCGCGATTTTCATGGCCTGTGCCATTCGCGTGCCCTCCATCCAGTGATACCGCGCTATTCTGCGGCCTCGATGCCGTCCACAAGGATCGGCAATTGCATTTCAAATACGGCGCCACCGTTCTGTCCGTTGCGGGCAGTCAGCCGACCGCCTAGGTCGTTCACGATACCGGAGGAGATGGCAAGCCCCAACCCAACCCCGTCCCCCGGCTGCTTGGTGGTGTAGAAGGGCTCAAACAGGCTGCCGAAATCCTTGATCCCCATCCCGTTGTCGCGCACCGACAGGGTCGCGGTCTCGCCTGCGGCAAGCAGGATTTCGACCTCAGGATCTGCAACTGACTTTGTAGCATCTAGCGCGTTTCGCAGCAGGTTCACCATAACCTGTTCAATGCGCATCCGATCCCCCATCACATAGACCGGTTGTTCGGGCAGGATGCGGGCGATTTTGACATGCCGCTGACGCAGCTGCGGCTCCATCATCGACAGGGATGAGGCGAGCGCATCGCCCATATTTACCGGGCTAAACGCGTCACCGCCCTTGCGCGCGTAGGATTTCAGCTGGCGGGTGATGGCGCCCATCCGTTCAATCAGGTCATCGATCCGGCCAAAGGAGGCAAGCGCCTCCTCCGGGCGGTTGCGATTGAGCAGCAGACGCGCGCCGGCAAGATAGGTTTTCATCGCCGCCAGCGGCTGGTTCAGCTCGTGGCTGACGGCGGCTGACATCTCGCCAAGGGCGGCCAGTTTAGAGCTCTGCGCAAGGCTCTGTTCGGCGACCGCAAGCGTCTCCTGCATGCGTTCCCGTTCGGCAATTTCCCGCTGCAAGCGCGCGTTCAATACGCGAAGCTCTGCCGACTCCCGCTGAAACAAAGCCATGCGCAGCGCGGTGCGGCGGCTCAGCGCATAGAAGGCCAGCGCCAGCAGAATGGCGAATCCCATGATTTCCAACGCCAATACCGTGTTCACCCGCTCTCGGATCGACGCATAGGTGGTGAAGGACGTAAGTCGCCAGCCCTGAAACGGGATCCGCGACTCCAGCCGCATCACCGCCTCACCCTGCAGGTAGGCATCCGCTGGCAGGGCGGTCCAGTCGGTGGTGGCGCGGATCGCCCGCTGGATTGCGCCCTCCGGCGTCTGCAGCTGCAGCGCGTCTTCTTCCGACAGGCCGCGCCAGCGCGACTCCGTCGCCAGCAGGATGGTGCCAGTACTGTCGCTGACCATCACCGCATCGGAAATGCCCGCCCAAGCGCGTTCGAATTTCTGCAGATCGACCTCCACCACAATCACCCCAAGGATGCCGGAGGTGTCCACAATGCGGCGCGAATAGGTGAAGCGATAGCTGCCGACTTCGGTGCGGATGGCGGAGAATACCGTGGTTTTGGACCGCAGGGCGTCGACGAAATAGGCCGCATTGCGGTGGGTTTCCCCAAGCCGGTTGCGATCCGTTGCCGCAACAGTGCGCCCGTCCTGCGCCATCAGCATGATGGAGGCGGCGCCGATTTCCTCAACAAAGGAGATCAACCGCTGGGTGGAGAGCGAGAAGTCGTTGGACTGCAGCGCAGAAATCAGCGCCTGATCCCGCGCCAGCAGCTGTGGCACGATGGCATGACGCCCCAGCTCACTCACCAGGTTGCCAGAATAGAGCGCCAGACGCAGCTCAGCGCGGTTGCGGGTACTTTCGGTAAAGCGGTCGGTCAGGGCACGGTTGGTGACCCAAACGGTCACTGCGGCCACCGCCATCAACACCAGCAACGCAAGACGCACCCGCCACGATGTCGTGCGGGAGCGCGGTTTTTCAGAAGATGTTGTTGCGTCACGCGCGGCAGTCATAGGCAAAACCTAACGCAAGCCACCGCGGCTTCACAAGTCACGCCGCAGTGACAAGCCCGGCCAATGCGCGGAACACTGCCGCCCCATCGGTGCCGCCATGACCCGCATCTGCCGCCCGTTCGGGGTGTGGCATCATGCCCAAAACCCGACGATTTTCCGACAGAATGCCTGCGATATCCGCAACCGACCCGTTGGGGTTGTCGACATAGCGGAACGCGACGCGATCCTGATCCTGCAGCGCTGCCACGGTCTCGGCATCAGCGTAGTAGTTGCCGTCGTGATGCGCGATCGGAACACCGATCACATCGCCCGCCGTATAAGCTTCGGTAAAGACGCTATCGGCGGTGGCCACTTGCAGATCCACGGTGCGGCAGATGTATTTCAGACCGGCGTTGCGCAGCAGCGCCCCCGGCAGAACACCGGTTTCGGTCAAGATCTGAAAGCCGTTGCACACACCGATGGCATAGCCGCCACGGTTGGCATGATCGACAACCGCCTGACAGATCGGTGACTGTGCTGCAATGGCCCCGCAGCGCAGGTAATCGCCATAGGAAAACCCACCCGGCACGCCAACGATATCGATGCCCTCAGGCAACGTGCTGTCCTTGTGCCAGACCATGGAAACCTCACAGCCCGCTTGCTCAAACGCCACCGCCAGATCGCGGTCGCAGTTGGAGCCGGGGAAGACTACAACAGCCGCCTTCATCCCTGCATCTCGATGCTGTAGGATTCGATGACAGTGTTGGCCAGCAGCTTCTCGCACATCGCGGTGACATCGGCCTCGGTGGCGTCATCGGCCAGATCGAGGTCGATCACCTTGCCCTGACGCACGCCGTCCACCTTGTCAAAGCCCATGGCGCCAAGCGCGTGGCGCACAGCCTCGCCCTGCGGATCCAGAACCCCGTTTTTCAGCATTACATGCACGCGTGCCTTCATCGCATTTTCCCTCAGGTTTCGATGGCAAAGCCCGGATTAGGGGCCTCTTCGTTAGATAGTCAAAATCCCGCCCCTTTTGTCAGGACGGGATCTGTGGATCGGATCAGTTCACCAGCGTCGGCTTGCCGCCTGCAGGCGGGTTGTTCGGCATCACGCCCAGACGCCGCGCCACCTCGGTGTAGGCGTCGGTCAGGTTGCCAAGGTCGCGGCGGAACACATCCTTGTCGAGTTTTTGACCGGTTTTCAGATCCCAAAGGCGGCAGCTGTCTGGGCTGATCTCATCTGCAACCACCAGACGCTGGAAATCGCCGTCATAGATGCGGCCGATTTCGATCTTGAAGTCCACCAGCTTGATCCCAACCGCCAGCATCACGCCGGACAGGAAATCATTGACCCGCAGTGCGAGACTCAGGATATCGTCCATGTCCTGCTGGCTGGCCCAGCCAAAGGCCGCGATATGCTCTTCGGTGACCAGCGGATCACCGAGGCCATCATCCTTGTAGCAGTATTCCACGATCGGGCGCGGCAGTTGGGTGCCCTCATCAATGCCAAGGCGTTTAGAGATCGACCCGGCAGCATAATTGCGCACAATCACTTCCAGCGGAATGATTTCACAGCTGCGGACCAGCTGCTCGCGCATGTTGAGCCGTTTCAGGAAATGGGTCGGCACGCCGATCTGGCCCAGACCTTGCATGAAAAACTCGCTCAGCAGGTTGTTGAGTACACCCTTGCCTTCGATCACGTCGCGCTTTTCAGCATTGAAAGCGGTGGCGTCGTCCTTGAAGTACTGAACGATGGTGCCCGGTTCGGGCCCTTCATAAAGTGTCTTCGCCTTGCCTTCGTAGATCTTCTTGCGACGTGCCATGCGGAGCCTTTCGGGAAAAAAGCGGGAATCTCATGCCCGGGAACTGCCGCCCTCATAAGGCAAGGGGGGCGCTGCCGCAAGCTTGGTCCCTGCCCGCCGCCCCTTGGCTGGGTCGGCGCCTGTGCTAAGCTGGAAATGCCAAGGTAAAACCAAGGTCAGTGCCCAAGCCGTGTCCAAGGTCGGGCCGATACGCAGCGAATGTCTGTTTCGCGCGGATCCCGACCGCAGCCAAAGCGATCACAGCGACCAGCCAGCGAACCCGCGCTTGGCACTTGTGGGGGCGGCTTTGCACCCACATATCATATTGAGAAATAACCATTGTCACACCAAAGGAGGCCCCATGACCACATTCGACGACCGCGAACAGGCGTTTGAGGCAAAATATGCCCATGATGAGGAAATGCAATTTAAGGCGCAGGCGCGCTGTAACAAGCTGCTGGGGCTTTGGGCGGCAGGCCTGATGGGAAAAACCGGTGCCGATGCCGAGGCTTATGCGCTGGAGGTCATCAAGTCCGATTTCGAGGAAGCCGGGTTCGAAGATGTGCTGCGCAAGGTCAGCAGCGATCTGCAAGGGCGTGCCAGCGCGGAGGACGTGCGGGAGCAGCGAGCCGCCTTGCTGCCAGAAGCCAAGGCGCAGGTCCTGAACGACAACAGCTGAGTTACGACTGATTTTGCGGCCTCTTCACGGGACGGCTGCTGAGACGTTGCGGCCATTAACCCTGTGACAATGCCTCCAGCGTAGGATCCGCAGACGGCGACACGCTGTTTGCAACAAGGATCCGAATGCTCAGACGCCTGACCAATGCCGCCCGCGCTCTGACGCGGACCGCCGTGCGCGGCGCACGTCTGTTGCTGCCAGTTGCGGCGATGATCGGCTGTCTGATGCTGTTGCAGGCCCATGTTGCATTGCCTGATCTGCCACAGCTGCGCAGTATTCTGGGCGACCTAGCTGGCTGGCAATGGGCTGGTGCCCTGCTTGCCACGGGGATCAGTTTTTGGGCGCTGGGGCGCTATGACAGTGTCGCGCATCGCCATCTTGGAACCGGGCTGGACGGGCCTCAGGCGCGCCGCGCTGGCATGATCGCCATCGCAATTTCCCAGACCCTGGGATTTGGACTGGTCACCGGTGCCTTTGCACGCTGGCGCATGCTGAAGGGACTGCGCCCGCTGCGTGCGGCGCAGCTCACCGGTATGGTTGCGATTACGTTTCTCATTGCCCTGGCCGGAATCTGTGGCGCAGCCTTGCTGCTGAGCCCGCCGCCTGTCTCCAGCCTTTGGCTGGGCTTTACCATCCTTCTGGCGACATGTGCGATGATCGCCGCCATGGTGGCTGTGCCGGTGGTGCGTATCGGTCGGATGACCCTGCGCTGGCCCTCGCTGACGGCTATTGCCGCGCTGGGATTCTGGGCGATGATTGATGTGATCGCCGCCGGCAGCGCCCTGTGGCTATTGCTGCCCGCGGGTGTTGACCTGCCGCTTGCGGCGCTGCTGCCTGCCTATTTCCTGGCACTCGGCGTGGCGATACTCTCCTCTGCTCCCGGCGGTGCTGGTGCGTTTGAGCTGGCGCTCTGTGCAATGCTGCCGACACATGCCACGGCGGAAATCATTGCCGCGATCCTTGCCTTTCGGCTGGTTTATTACCTTCTTCCGGCGGTGCTGGCCGGTCTCTGCCTGTGTTGGCCCGCACTGACACTTCTGGCGTCGAACATCGCAGAAACCACCCTGCCCGCGGACGATCCGCAGGCACTGAGTGGCAGTGCCATGCGACCAGCCTCACATCTGCCACAGAACCGGCCCATCGCGGAGGCCGCCGTGATCCGGCAAAACGGTGGGCATATCCATGCATTTGGCCTCAATCAAGTGGCGCTGGTGGACAGTCCGCAGGCCTCAATCGCGCTTTTTGGCGCGGTGAGCGGTCATTTGGCGGAGGTGCTGCCAGGGCTGCGTCAGCATGCCAAGCTCCGCAACGCTGTGGCTTGCCTATATAAATGCACCGCCCGGGATGCAGCCATGTGCCGGCGTGCCCAGTGGCGGGTGCTGCGGATCGCACAGGAGGCGGTGCTACTGCCTGAAAAATTCAGCGAGAGCGGCTCCAGCCGCCGACAGCTGCGCCGCAAACTGCGGCAGGCCGAAAAAGCTGAGGTCCGTGTCCTGCCCGCAGCGCCGGAACTGCCAATTGAACAGATGGCTCAGATTGATGCGGCCTGGCAGGCCGCGCATGGCGGTGCCAACGGCACCACGATGGGCCGGTTTCAGGCGGAATATCTGGCGCAGCAGCAGGTGTTCATCGCCTGGCATCGGGAGCGCATGGTCGGATTTGTCAGCTTCCATGCCATCGCCCGTGAATGGTGCCTGGATCTGGTGCGCTTGCTGCCGGACGCCCCGGATGGCACTGGCCATGCTCTGATCCGCGCCGCGATCGTCGAAGCCGCCGAACTTCAGATCCCGCGCCTGTCGCTGGCGGCGGTGCCCGATCATCGCCTCGCCCAACGCCTGGACCCTGGCCTGCGCCGCTTCAAGACATGCTTTGCACCACGGTGGGAGGACCGGTATGTCGCCGCGCCCTCCGTGCTGCATTTGGCCATCGCCTTGGGCGAGCTGTTGCGGCTGGTGCATCACCCGGTACCGTTGCCTCGTTGGTCAGAACCAGCCGACGAAGGCACCACCAGCTCCAGCAGCCTATCCGAAACGCTCGCGGATCCAGCCAGCGCCACCGAAGAGAGCCTGTGGTGGACATTTGAACGGCGCGCCGCAGCGGCACGTAACCGGCGCAGCTCCGCCGCAGATCAGGGCCTGGACGACTGCGATGACAACCGATCCCAGCGCCGCGGTGATCTGCCTCATAATGAAGATGAAGAAAATGAAATTGCCCTCACCCGCCGCGCATGACAGACCGGGCCACTACTGAACGCTGATCCGCCCCGCCATAACAGGCAGGTCTCAGCGCAAACACCGACATCACCCCCACAGGAACATCCCATGACCAATACATTCACCACCCTGCTGGAGACCAAGGACGCCCTGCTTGCAGATGGGGCCACCGGCACCAACCTGTTCAACATGGGCCTGCAGTCCGGTGATGCGCCGGAACTTTGGAATGTGGATGAACCAGAGAAAATTACCGCGCTCTACCAGGGGTCGGTTGATGCGGGCAGCGATCTGTTCCTGACCAATACTTTTGGCGGGACGGCTGCGCGGCTGAAGCTGCACGATGCCCACCGCCGGGTGCGTGAGTTGAACGTCGCAGGGGCCGAGTTGGGCCGCAATGTCGCGGATCGCTCTGAGCGCAAGATCGCAGTGGCTGGCTCCGTTGGCCCGACCGGTGAAATCATGCAACCCGTGGGGGAGCTGAGTCACGCGCTGGCGGTCGAGATGTTCCATGAGCAGGCCGAAGCGCTGAAAGAGGGCGGCGTTGATGTTTTGTGGCTGGAGACGATCTCTGCCCCGGAAGAATACCGCGCCGCCGCCGAAGCGTTCAAACTGGCAGATATGCCCTGGTGTGGCACCATGAGTTTTGACACTGCCGGGCGCACCATGATGGGGGTCACCTCTGCCGATATGGCCCAGCTGGTTGAGGAGTTTGACCCCGCGCCCCTGGCCTTTGGCGCCAATTGCGGCACCGGGGCGTCCGACATTCTGCGCACTGTCCTTGGGTTCGCGGCACAGGGGACAACCCGCCCGATCATTTCCAAAGGCAATGCCGGGATCCCGAAATATGTCGATGGCCATATCCACTATGACGGCACGCCAGCCCTGATGGGGGAATATGCAGCCATGGCACGGGATTGCGGCGCCAAGATCATTGGCGGCTGCTGTGGCACCATGCCGGATCACCTGCGCGCCATGCGCGAGGCGCTGGACACCCGGCCCCGTGGCGAACAGCCAACACTGGAGCGGATTGTTGAGGTTCTGGGCCCGTTCACCTCCGACAGTGACGGCACCGGTGAGGACACCGCCCCTGAACGCCGCAGCCGTCGCGGTCGCCGTCGCGGCTGATTGGGCATGCATAACAGGACCGAAGCGATGTGATCGTCGCTTCGGCCATCGTTTCGCGGGATTCCAGTATCGCGTCTTAGAACAGCGCGAGCTGGTCGCCGGCCTGAGCAGGTTTTGCGAAGAGATCACAACGCAAATCAGGTGATTTCTGAAGCAACCCCAGCCGCTTGCACGCTGTCTTGAACCGATTGGCGATAACCTCGGCATAGGGTCCCTCACCGCGCATACGGTGCCCCCAGCGTGGATCGTAATCCCGCCCACCGTGCATTTCGCGCAGCCGGGCCATCACCTTCTCGGCGCGCAGCGGCACATGTTCGGCAAGCCATTCCTGCCACAGCTCCGACACCTCACGTGGCAGTCGCAACATGATCCAGCTGGCGGCGTCCGCGCCTGCCTCTGCTCCCGCGGCCAACAGCGCCTCCAGCTCATGATCTGTCAATCCAGGCACAATGGGCGAGGTCATGATCCGCACCGGGACACCCGCATCAGACAGGCGGCGAATGGTAGCAAGCCGTCGCGCCGGTGATGGCGCGCGCGGCTCCATCCGGCGTGACAGATCCGCATCCAGCGTGGTGACTGAGATCCCGACCCGCACCAGCCCCCGCGTCGCCATGGCCGAAAGGATATCCAGATCCCGCTCAATCAGGGTGCCCTTGGTGACGATGGCGACCGGGTGCGAGAAAGCCTCCAGCACCTCAAGACAGGCGCGCGTCAGCCCCAGATCCCGTTCGCAAGGCTGATAGGGGTCAGTATTGGTGCCAATGGCGATCGGTGCCACCCGGTAGCGCGGCTGCGACAGCTCACGGCGCAGCACCTCAGCAGCATTGGAGCGCGCGATCAGCCGGGTTTCAAAATCCAGCCCCGGTGACAGACCCAGATAGGCATGGCTGGGCCGGGCGAAACAATAAATGCAGCCATGTTCGCAGCCACGGTAGGTATTGATGGAGCGGTCAAACGGCAGATCAGGCGACTTATTGCAGGAAATCAGTGACCGGGCCACCTCATGGCGAATGTCGGTTTCTATCCGGGGGAGGCCCACGTCCTCCTGATCCGGCACCGAATCCCGCAGGTCGCCCCAGCCGTCGTCGATGGCATCGCGTGTCATATCAAACCGCCCTGCCGCATTGCTGAGGCTGGCGCGGGCTTTGCGACGTTGTGGCGGGGGCGGCAAAATCTCAGTCATGGCTCATTCTGCCGCAAGCGCAGGAACAAATAAAGAACAAACGCAAGAATCCGAAGATTTCCATGCGAAATCTTCATTATTATTCCGCTATTTTTGCCCCTATAGGTCGGTTCGGACCAAGGCAATGTCGCAAACATTGCAGTCTCGTAGGGGCAATCTGGACCAATACGAATAAAACAAGGCCAAACCGGGGTCACCCCGCCCAGTCAAGGAATACACCCATGTCGGAAGACGCAGATGACATCATCCTGGCAGACCTCAATGATGAGGATCTCGTACAGCAGATGTTCGATGACCTCTATGACGGCCTCAAGGAAGAGATCGAAGAGAGCGTAAACATCCTGCTGGAACGTGGTTGGGCGCCTTACAAGATCCTGACCGAAGCACTGGTGGGCGGCATGACCATCGTGGGTGCGGATTTCCGCGACGGCATCCTGTTTGTCCCTGAGGTGCTGCTGGCGGCCAACGCGATGAAGGGTGGCATGTCCATCCTGAAGCCGCTGCTGGCTGAAACCGGCGCACCGCGCATGGGCTCCATGGTCATCGGCACCGTAAAAGGTGACATCCACGACATCGGCAAGAACCTTGTCTCCATGATGATGGAAGGCGCTGGTTTTGAGGTTGTCGACATTGGCATCAACAACCCCGTGGAGAACTATCTGGAAGCTCTGGAAGAGCATCAGCCGGATATCCTCGGCATGTCAGCGCTGCTGACAACCACGATGCCCTATATGAAGGTCGTGATCGACACGATGGTCGAGCAGGGCAAACGCGATGATTACATCGTTCTGGTTGGCGGCGCGCCGCTGAACGAGGAATTTGGCAAGGCAATCGGTGCCGACGGCTATTGCCGTGACGCCGCTGTTGCGGTGGAAATGGCCAAGGACTTCGTTGCGCGCAAGCACAACCAGATGAGCGCCTGATTTGGCACGCAAAGGACGCGCCGCCCGCCTGACTGAGCGGGCGGCGTTCCAACCGCCCACGGGGCGCACGCTTGAGGAAACGTCCCTCACCGAACGGGGTCTGGCTGCCCCGGAGAAAAAGACCGGCCGTATCCTGTTGATTGCCTGTGGCGCTTTGGCCCGTGAGATCCTGGCGATCAAGGACATCAATGGACTGGATCATATTGATCTGACCTGCCTGCCCGCCAAGCTGCATCTCTACCCTGAACAGATCACCGAAGCGGTTGAAGGTGCCGTGGCCAAACATTCGGCAACCTATGACACCATCCATGTGGTTTATGCGGACTGCGGGACCGGTGGCATCTTGGAGCGCAAATGCGCCGAACTGGGGGTTGAGATGATCGCAGGGCCGCATTGCTATTCGTTTTTTGAAGGCAACGAAACCTTCGCCCGCCATGCGGACGAGGGTGAAATCACCGCCTTCTATCTGACGGATTTCTTGGTGAAACAGTTCGATGCCTTTGTCTGGCGTCCGATGGGGCTGGATAAGCACCCGGAGCTGCGCGACATGGTGTTCGGGAACTACACCAAACTGGTCTACCAGTCCCAGATCGACGACCCTGCCCTGCTGGCCAAGGCACGAGACTGCGCCGACCGAATGGGTCTGGCGTTTGAGCATCGCCACACTGGCTATGGCGATCTGCAGAGCGCCATGATGCGCTGGGGCGGCGGCGCAGGGGACTGATCCCCGCGCGCGACCTGTCATTCATCGAGCTCAGGCGTCTTCCAACGCGTTCAACGTGCTGAGCGCCTGTACTTCAAATGCGGCTATCGCTTCCCCGTCCAGACGGTGACCCACACGGTCCACCCAGGATTTGATGATCGCACTGTCGGGCATCAGATGCGGCGCCCATTGGAAGGGTGACGCCAATAGGACATCCGCGACGCTGAGCGATGCGCCGAGCAGAAAATCCCCCTCACTCAGCGCGGTTTCTAGCGCTGCGCAGAGCTCGCTCATCCCACGGTATGCCACGGCAAGGGCCGGATGCTCCAATCCTGAAAACGCGGCCACCAGAACCGGATCCAAAACCCCACCTGAATAGGCCATCCAGCTGAGGTAGGCACCGCGGTGCGGGGACCCAATCGCAGGGCTCAGCAGTTGGCCGAACAGCTCATCCAGATACATCATGATCGCGGCACTTTCGCGGATGCCCTGCCCCTCATCGGTGACCAGATATGGCACCTTCCCCTCGGGGTGGGGGTTGCGTGGATCGGCACCGCCGCTGCCATCATGGCGCTGCACGTCGACGATCACGATATCAACATCGTCCAGTTTGCCCATCAGCATCAGCTGGGCAATGACGCGAGAGGAGCGGCTATTGGGAGAGTGATAAAGGGTTGGCATAACAATGACCTTTTTGCTTTTGGAGTTGCTGATGAGGAGGATATGCCGCTACCCTCCTGCCAATTCCTGTCAGGATGTTGCGGGTATAAATCCTCATGCCAAAAACAGATCGTCTGTTCCGCCTGCTCCACCTCATTCGAGGATTGCGCCCGCCTGTGACCGCCGCGCGGCTTGCCACGGCGATGGAGGTTTCAGAGCGGACTATCTACCGCGACATTGACAGTCTGCGTGCTGCCGGTGCGCGGATCGAGGGGGAGGCAGGTCTGGGCTATACAATGATCGAAGACCCGGCCCTGCCACCGCAGACCTTCACCCAGATTGAGCTGGAAGCCCTGACGCTGGGGCTGGCGGATGTGAACCAGCGCGGCGATGCCGATCTGGCGCAGGCCGCCAATGATGCGCTGGTGAAGATCCTCGCCACGCTACCGGAACGTCAGCAAAGGCAGGCCATGCATGCTGTCAATCTGGTCCATCGCTTCTACACGCCTGCCACACCCACCATCGACATGACCCTGCTGCGCGAGGCGATGTGGGCAGAGGAGGCTCTGGACATCGGCTACCGTGACCTGAAGGACTCCCGGACGGAGCGCCGTATATTCCCGCTGGCGCTGTCATACCACGACCGCAGCGTGATGCTGCTGGCCTGGTGCTGTAAACGGGAAGATTTCCGCAGTTTTCATGTTACGCGGATCGACGGGTACCGCAACACCGGCGAGAGTTTTCGCCCGCGCCGCGTGGCCCTGCTGCGCGCCTTCATCGGGCACCTGCATTCCAGAGACCGAGGCGCCGAGGTGGCGTCGGTCTGAGATCACATCAGGTCACTCAGCCGCCGCTGCTGCGGTCTCGCGAATGCGTTGTACCATCGCGGTCAACCCGTTGGAGCGCTGCGCAGACAGGTGATCATTGAGGCCCAGCCGCGCCAGCTCTCCCCGCGCGTCCACTGCCAGCACCTCAGCCACTGTCAGACCATTGTAAAGTGCGCGCAGAACCGCGATCAGACCCCGCACGATCATCGCGTCACTCTCCCCGTCGAAGTGGAAGACGCCATTCTCGATAGTGGGATGTAGCCAGACCTGACTGGCGCAGCCATCCACCTTCGTGGCAGGCACCTTTAGGGCATCCTCCAGCGGGTCCATCGCCTTGCCCTGCTCGATGACATGGCGGTAGCGATCTTCCCAATCTTCGAGAAACGCGAAATCCTCGACGATCTCTTCAAAGGCGGCACTGGCCATGACGGTTTTTCCTCATTTGGTTTCTGCCCGGCGTCACAGCTGGACCTAAGCCGCAAACAATGGCTTTTCAACTGCTTTTCAAGTGGCTTGCAATCGGGTAACCACATGCGAGGACTTATCGAACGGGTGGACCATCATGCAAAGATCTCTCGCACTCCTTCTGGTGGGGGCCGTGGCGCTGTCTGGCTGCGGGTTTCGCGACTCGCGGGTGAACCCGTTGAACTGGTTTGGCGGCTCCGATGAGGTTGAGGTGGTCGAGACCAGCGGCGAGCCGGTTAACCCGCTGATCCCGGTTCAGAACCGGGTCAGCGTCTTTGCCCGCCCCGATGCGGTCGACGAAACCGTGCTGGTACAGAGCGTCACCGACATGCGAGTCGAGCGTACGCCAACGGGCGCCATTGTCTACGCCACCGGCATTGCCGCACGTCAGGGCGCCTATGGGGTCGAGCTGCGTCTGGATGAGGCCGACCGCGACGCCCGCACCCGTGATGCAACGCTCGATTTCACCTTCCGCGCCATTTACCCTGACACCCGCACCGCCCTCGGCAGTGAGCGGACCCGGACCCTGCGCGCAGCCGTGAGCCTTAGCCAGCAGCAGCTGGCCAGCGTGCGCAGCATTCGCGTTGTTGCCGCCCAAAACGCCCGCGAAAGCCGCCGCTGATCGGCGCCGGACAATGCCGCTGGTAGAATAGAAAAAGGCGCCGGATCTGGCGCCTTTTGTCATTTGTGCAGCATTTATGCAGACCTGCAATCGGTCAGAGCGTGACGACCTTCACGTCCTGCCCCTTTGCCGCCAGGGCGATTTCACCGTTGCACAGACGCAGCGCATCGGCGCCGAAGACCTCAAGACGCCAGCCTTTGAGCGCGGGAACATTCCGCTGACCGGCAGCAATCGCGTCCAGATCCGAACTGGGCGCGATCAGTTTCGCAGCGACGCCGGAGGCTTCGGTCTTGGCCTTCAACAGCACCCGCAGCAAATCGGCCAGCGCCGGGTTCACCTGCAGTTTTTCACGGCTGCGATCGGGTTGCGGCTGCGATCCTGCCGGGCACTCCACACCCTTGGCCACGGCCTGAAGGATCCCTTCGGCGATGGCCCCTTTGCGCGCTTCGCGCAGCAGCAGCCGCGAATTTCCAAGATCCGAGGCGTTCTTGGGCTTGGTCGAGGCCAGTTCAACCAGCGCGTCATCCTTGAACACCCGGTTGCGTGGCACATTGTTGGTCTTGGCGTAGGTTTCGCGGAACGCCGCCAATTCGCGCACAACGGCCAGAAACTTGCCGGAGTTGGTGCGGGTTTTCACCCGCCGCCAGGCCTCCTGAGGGTCGACATCATAGGTTGCCGGATCGGTGAGCACCTGCAATTCTTCCTCGACCCAACGGGCGCGACCGGTGCGTTTCAGCTCAGCGGCAAGATATTCATAGATCTGGCGCAGATGGGTCACATCCGCCAGCGCATAGGTTTTCTGCGCGTCGCTCAGGGGGCGGCGGGACCAGTCGGTGAAGCGCGACGTCTTGTCCAACCCCTGTTTGACGATTTTGCGCACCAAGGTTTCATAGCCGACCTGCTCGCCAAAGCCGCAGACCATGGCCGCAACCTGTGTGTCAAACAGCGGCTTTGGGAAGACCTGTGCATCAACCCAGAAGATTTCCAGATCCTGCCGCGCAGCATGAAAGACCTTCACTACGGTCTCATTGCGAAACAGATCATATAGGGGTTCCAGCGATAGCCCGTCCGCAAGCGGATCCACCAGCACGGCGTTTTCATTCCCGGGGCCTGGATAGGCCAGCTGCACCAGACAGAGTTTGGAATAATATGTCCGTTCTCGCAGAAACTCGGTATCCACCGTGACATAATCATGCTGCGCTGCAGCTTCGCAAAAGGCCTGCAGGTCTTCGGTAGAGGTCAGAGTTTTCATCAATTACGGCTTTTTGGTTATCTGAATTGTTGCGCTGTGATACGCGCTTGTCCCGCTTATTGCAAACATGTGCGGGCGGTGTCAGAGGAAATCAGCTGCGGCGTGATCCTCAGGGCGCAATGCCGTCGCGAATAATCAACATTTGTGATTTATATTAGATCAAACATTCATTTTGGGAATACTTAAAGCCAGCCTAGGTTGGTGTCATATCTTGATAGGAGACATTGACATGACCATGCTCGATCTCAGCCCGACATTCGGCACGTCCGCCGCAGGACGCGGCGCACTTGCAGCCATTCTGGCCGCCGCCGCCCTGATCGTTGTCCTCGGCGTGCCTGCCCTGATGGCCCCCGGAGCACAGGCGCCGCTGACGGAGTGGCATGGCAATAGCGCCAGCCCAGGCAGCATCCGTTAGAGACCACAACCTCTGGCCGATTTCTTTGGGGGGGGGAGGCAGAAATGTGGCAGCGACATCCGCGGCTGCCCTTAGGACAGATAGACCGGAGTCTTATCACCCGCCGCATAGCGGCGCAGCACGGCGGGATAGAGTTTATGCTCCTCCACCAACACCTTAGCTGCGAGCGTCTCGGGTGTATCTGCGGCATCGACGTCGACCCGCGCCTGCCCGAGAATTGGCCCGTCATCAAGCACGGCCGTCACCTCGTGCACGGTGCAGCCATGCTGGTGGTCGCCGGCCTCCAATGCCCGCGCGTGCGTGTTGAGACCGGTATATTTCGGCAGCAATGAGGGGTGGATGTTCAGCATCCGCCCCTGAAACTGCGACACAAACCCATCCGTCAGAACCCGCATGAATCCGGCGAGGCAGACGATATCTGCGCCCGACTCAAGGATCGGCTTGACCAGTTCAGCCTCAAAAGCCGCGCGATCCTTGCCATAGGGTTTGTGGTCCACCACGGCGGTCGGAATGCCTGCGGCGGCGGCCTTTGTCAGGCCACCTGCGCTGGCAATGTTTGACAACACCAGACAGGGTCGCGCCGGATGATCGCCCGTCATGCTGTCGACCAGCGACACCATATTGGAACCGCCGCCCGAAATCAGGATCGCGACGCGCTTGTGGCTCACAGCAGCTTGCCCGCGTAGCGCATCCCCGCACCCGCAGTCACAGTGCCCAGACGGGAGACTGTTTCGCCTTCCTCTTCCAGCACCTTGACCAGGTCCTCCGCGCGGTCCGCAGAGACGGATAGGATCATGCCGATGCCGCAGTTGAAGGTCTTCAGCATTTCCGCCTCAGCGATACCGCCGGTTTCTGCCATCCATTTGAAGACGGGCGGCAGCTCCCATGCGCTCAGGTCAATATCTGCGCCAAGATCCTCGGGCAGAACCCGCGGCAGGTTCTCGGTCAGACCGCCGCCAGTGATATGGGCCAGCGCATGCACGCCCCCAGCCCGCACGGCTGCAAGACATTGTTTGACATAAAGACGGGTTGGCGTCAGCAGAGCCTCCCCCAGGGTGCCCGCGCCGAACGGGCAATCTGCGTCCCACCCAAGGCCGGAGACCTCTACCAGTTTGCGCACCAGGGAATAGCCGTTGGAGTGCACGCCATCAGAGGCGAGGCCCAGCAGCACGTCCCCGTCCTGCACATCTGCAGGCAGCGCGGTGCCACGCTCCATCGCGCCCACAGCAAAGCCCGCGAGGTCGAAATCCCCCTTGGGGTACATTCCCGGCATCTCAGCCGTCTCGCCGCCGATGAGGGCGCAGCCAGAGCGCACACAGCCCTCGGCAATGCCTTCGATGATACGGGCGGCGGTTTCGGTTTCCAGTTTGCCAGTGGCGAAATAGTCGAGGAAGAACAGCGGCTCGGCCCCCTGACAGACCAGATCGTTGACGCACATCGCAACCAGATCGATGCCCACGCCGTCCACGACGCCGGTGTCGATGGCAATGCGCAGCTTGGTGCCAACGCCATCGGTGGCCCCCACCAGGATGGGATCGTTGTAGCCTGCGTCCTTCAGATCGAACAGCGCACCGAAGCCTCCAAGGCCACTCATCACACCAGAACGGTTGGTCCGTTTCGCGGCGGGTTTGATGCGGTCCACCAAAGCGTTGCCTGCATCAATATCCACCCCCGCATCCGCGTAGGTCAAACCGTTCTTGCCGCTGGTCATCTCAGTGCTCCTTCAAAGACGTTGCGCAGCCTTTAGCGCAAGGCACGACAGAAAGAAACAAAGGAATCTGCCGCACCCCGGAGACCGGGGTGCGACCGCTGGATCCGGGCGTGTTCAGAGCCCGGAACGCGATGCCTTCAAAGCGAGAACTGCCAGGGGGCCTGATCAAAGCCATAGGCATCGCCATCCCGCTCCACCCGGCCGAGACCGGGAAAATCAAGATGCATGCCGGTGACCAACAGCCCTTCACTTGCAGCACGGTCCAGCATCATGGTGCGGCTCTTCACGGTCTGCTCCGGATCCATGTCAAAGGCCAGTGTCCAGTCGGGGCGGGCAAATTGCAGCGCTGTGCTGTGGATCAGGTCGCCCCAGATCAGCAGCGGAGCCGCGCCGGTCTCAAGCAGGAAACCGCAGTGGCCCGGCGTGTGGCCTGGCAGCGGAACCGAGCGCAGCCCGTGCATGACATCTGCCTCGCCCTCGAACATTTTCAGGCGATCCTGATAGGGCGCAACGGCCGCCCGTGCGATATCAAAGAAGCCGCGCGCATCCTGCGGGACCCCCGCATAGACCGCGTCATCATGCCAGAAGTCATACTCGCCCTGCCCCACGACGATTTCAGCATTGGGGAACCGCGCGGTGCCGTCGCCCTTCAGCAGGCCGCCTATGTGATCCGGGTGCAGGTGGGTGACGACTACGCTGGTGATCTCTTCCGGTGTGCGGCCAGCCGCACGCAGGGCGGCATCCAGCCCGCCCAGGATCGGCCCGAAGAGGTCGGCGGTGCCTGCATCAATCAGGGTCACGGCCTCCCCCTGCTCCACCAGATAGCCATTCACCGGCAGTGACATCTGATCGTCCTTGATGCGATAGAATGTGCCGTCCAGAACTGCGTCAGCCTCGGCCTGATCAAACCCGTTGATCTGGTTGGTGTTCAGCAGGAAATGCCCGTCTAGCAGCGCGGTCACCCGGGCCGAGCCGATCTGAAAACTGTGATAGGCCACCGGCAGGTCCGGCGTCGCACTTTCAGCCGCGCTGTGGCTCGCGGCGCGCAGCAGCGAAGGACTGGCGAGGGTCGCCACCGGGGCAGCGGCAAGGCCACCAAGAAGATGTCTGCGAGAAAGGGTCATAAGAAACTCCGGTATCTAGGTCAGCAAATCTAACGTGATACAGAACCTAGCGCGCGAAAGCCTCTGGCAACAGGCGCCCGCGCGCGATATGAGGTATCAGCCGTGCTTATAAGGATCTCGACATGGACCGTCTGACGCTTCTGGAGACCTTTGCCGTTGCGCTGGACGAAGGCAGCATCAACCGCGCTGCACAGCGCCGGGGTCTGACCCAATCCGCCGCCAGCCAGCAGATCAAATCGCTTGAAACGCTGCTGGGGCACGCGCTGATGCTGCGCACGCCGCGCGGCGTGCGGGCCACCCGCGCTGGGGAATTGGTCTATGCCCATGCGCAAAACCTGCTGGGCGGCTATGACCGCCTAACGGCTGAGCTGGACGCCCAGAGCGATCAGGTCTCGGGACGGTTCAAGGTCAGCACAAGCCGCTTTATGGCGCAGGCTGTGCTGGGGCCGATGCTGATGGATCTCGACACGCCCTATCCTGATCTCAATATCGTGATGCGGATTGAGGACCGTCTGGTCGATGTGGTGCGCGAGAACTACGATCTTGCCATCCGCACCGGATCGCTTGGCGATACGGATGGTGTTGGGCGCAAGATCGCGGACCTGGAAACGGTGCTGTTTGCGACACCGGCTTATCTTGATCGTGTCGGTCGCCCCAGCTGCCCGCAGGACATGCAGCGGCTGAAGTATATTCAGCACCACGAAGACCACACGATGGGTTATTTTCCCCTCACCCGCGACGGGGCTGTGCATCAGGCTCCAATCCGGGTTGGTTTCACCGCCGATGATACGGATCTGATCATGCGCGCGGTCGGCAAGGGCTCCGGCTATACCCGCGCGCCCCGACTGCTGGTCGAAGAGGCGCTGAGCACAGGCGAGTTTGAACAAATCCTGCCCGGCTATACCGCGCCGAACAAGGACATCTTTGCGGTCTACCCCTCGCGCCACGCACTGGATCGGCGGCATGAGGTGGTGATTGACGGCTTTCTCGACCATCTGCGCTGTCGCACTTGTGCACGGACCGGTTCGAACGCGCCTGATCCGACGCGATCACCGCTTGACCTCCTGCCCGCGATTTCCTAACCAACCTGTGGCGGGCCTGTAGCTCAACGGTTAGAGCAGAGCGCTCATAACGCTTTGGTTGCAGGTTCGAATCCTGCCGGGCCTACCATTTTCCGCCATCTTTACCAGACTCTGCGTGTTGCCTATTGCGGCCGTCAAATTTGACGCGCGTCAACTAACGTGACACAGTCCGCCTCCCATCTCCCCGCTCAAGGGACCGGTTTTCAGGCCGCCCGGACGACAAGGACAGCCCGCGATGAGTGATCCCAAAATCAGGAACATGGATGAATTTGCCTCGGTGAGCGGTATTTCACGACCAACGCTGTCCAAGTTCTTCAATGACCCGGACAGCGTGCGCAAATCGACCCGGGAGCGGATTGAGGAGGCGTTGGAGAAATTTGACTACCGGCCAAATCTCTATGCGATGAATCAAAACCGGCGACTGACCAAGACCATCGGCATCGTGGTCCCGAACCTCACCGACCCGTTTTTTGCAAAGATTGCGCGCCACATCGAAGATCACGTCATCGCGGCCGGCTACCGGCCGGTGTTACTGGGATCCAATGGCACCCCGGCGCAGGAGCTGGAGAACCTCAACAACCTGCGTCTGCTGAAACCGGCCGGCACGTTGCTGGCCCCGTTGGGTCGGGTCTCAGAAACGCCACAGATCCGGGAATTCTGCAACGAGGTGCCAACGGTGCTGTTTGATGCCAATCTGGACGACACCGGCGAGGCCTTCATCGGCTCCAACAACCAACAAAGCGTCACCACGATCGTCGATTATCTGTGTCGCACCGGTGACGCCCCGGCCTTCTTTGAGATGAGGACACCAACCAACCCGAATGCCGTCAAACGGCGCAATGCCTATATCTCATCAATGGCTGCGCTGGGACACCAGCCCGAACTGATCCAAGTCGACGGCGATGGCTGGGATTTCGAGGAAATCGGATTTCGCGAGGGTACCCGGTTGCTGTCGGGGCCCCGTCCCGCGACTGATACGATCCTGTGCAGCAACGACCGCCTGGCAATCGGGCTGCTGTCGGCGGCCTATCAGCTTGGCCTGCGGGTCGGCCTTGGGGATGGCTGCGCCCTGCGGGTGGCGGGACACGATGACCACCCGTTTTCCCGCTACACCTGCCCGACCCTGACCACAGTCTCGCAGGATTACACCGCAATTGCCCGCACCAGTGCCGAAACACTTGTGGCCCGAATCGAAGGCAACGCACTGGCTGATTCCCGCCGCGAGATCCTGTTTGACGGGCGGCTGGTGATGCGGGGCTCCGCCTAAATCGCTCGGATCATACGATTTTCCGCAAACTTTACGCGCGTAAATTTTAAATTGACGCGCGACGCCATGCTCCGCTATCCTCTCTTGGCAACATCCAATCATGGGAGGATAAGGATGTACCTTAAGAGCGCATTGCATGCGGCAACGGCATTGACCGTATTTGCCAGCACCGCCGCCTTTGCCGAAACGATCACCATCGCCACCGTGAACAACGGCGATATGATCCGGATGCAGGGGCTGACTGATGATTTCACGGCCAAAACCGGGCATGAGGTGGAATGGGTCACCCTGGAGGAGAACGTGCTGCGGCAGCGGGTGACCACCGATATCTCTGCCAAAGGTGGCCAGTTCGACATCATGACCATCGGCATGTATGAAACGCCGATCTGGGGCAAGAACGGCTGGCTGGTGCCGCTGAATGATCTGCCTGCCGACTATGATGTAGACGATATTCTGCCCGCCATGCGGGGCGGCCTGTCGCATGATGGCACGCTTTTTGCGGCGCCATTCTATGGCGAAAGCTCGATGATCATGTATCGCACAGACCTGATGGAAAAGGCCGGTCTGGAGATGCCCAGCGCCCCGACGTGGGATTTTGTTGCGGATGCTGCGCGCCAGATGACCGACAAGGACAATGAAGTCTATGGGATCTGCCTGCGCGGCAAGGCCGGTTGGGGGGAAAACGCAGCCTTCATCACGGCGATGTCCAATTCTTTTGGTGCGCGCTGGTTTGATGAGAACTGGACGCCTCAATTTGACAGTGAAGCCTGGTCGAACACGCTCAACTTCTACATTGATCTGCTGAACGACGCGGGCCCTCCGGGTGCTTCCAACAACGGGTTCAACGAAAACCTGTCGCTGTTCCAGCAGGGCAAATGCGGCATGTGGATCGACGCCACCGTTGCGGCATCGTTCGTGACCAACCCCAATGACTCCACGGTTGCCGATAAGGTCGGCTTCGCACTGGCGCCGGACACCGGATTGGGCAAGCGCAGCAACTGGCTCTGGGCCTGGGCTCTCGCGATCCCTGCCGGCACCCAGAAGGAAGCCGCCGCAAAGGAGTTTATCCAGTGGGCCACATCGAAGGACTATATTGAGCTGGTTGCCGAGAACGAAGGCTGGGCGAATGTGCCTCCGGGTGCGCGGACATCGCTTTATGAGAATGCGAACTACAAAGACATCCCCTTCGCCAAGATGACGCTGGAGAGCATTCTGTCGGCAGATCCGAACAACCCGACGGTTGATCCGGTGCCTTATGTCGGCATCCAGTTTGCGGCGATCCCGGAGTTTGCAGGCATTGCCACCCAGGTTGGGCAGGAATTCTCTGCAGCACTCGCAGGCCAGCAGACCGCTGAAGAGGCCCTCGCCAAGGCGCAGGCTCTGGCAGCTGACGAAATGGAAGCGGCAGGTTACTGACGCCTTCCTCCCTCCCAGAGGGCGGTCACCAGTACTGACTGCCCTCTGGCTCCATCTCCCCGAACAAGCCACTATTCTGTCACGACGGCATTCGAACCCGGCGACAATGGAGATTTGCCATGGCGACCCAACATTCCCGGTCGGCAGCACGCATCATGATGGCCCCCGCAGTGATCCTGCTTCTGGGCTGGATGCTGGTTCCGCTGACGATGACGCTTTACTTTTCCTTCAAGAAATACCTGCCCCTGCGCGGTGGTGATCTGGGTTGGGTGGGCTTCGACAACTACGCCCGCTTCCTGTCCTCCAGCGCCTTCTGGCCCAGCGTTCAGGCGACACTGACCATCGTGGGCGGCGTCCTGCTCATCACCGTGATCCTCGGTGTGTTTCTTGCCTTGCTGCTCAATCAGCCGATGTGGGGACAGGGGATTGTCCGCATTCTGGTGATCGCGCCATTCTTCGTGATGCCGACGGTCTCAGCGCTGGTCTGGAAGAATATGTTCATGGACCCGGTGAATGGCCTCTTTGCCCACTTGTGGAAAGCCTTTGGCGCGACCCCTGTGTCCTGGCTGTCTGAGGCGTCACTGCAATCCATCATCCTGATTGTCAGCTGGCAGTGGCTGCCCTTTGCAACGCTGATCCTGCTGACCGCCATTCAGTCGCTGGACAGTGAGCAGTTGGAAGCCGCTGAGATGGACGGCGCGCCGCCGGTGGCTCGCTTTGGCTACATCACGCTGCCCCATCTTAGCCGTGCCATCACCGTGGTGGTTCTGATCCAGACCATTTTCCTGCTGTCGATCTTTGCCGAGATCTTCGTCACCACCCAGGGCTCCTTTGGCACCAAGACGCTCACCTATCTGATCTATCAGCGCGTCCTGGAGAGCCAGAACGTCGGATTGGGATCCGCCGGTGGTGTCTACGCCATCATCCTCGCCAATATCGTTGCCATCTTCCTGATGCGCATCGTTGGCAAGAACCTGGACGCATAGGAGGCCACCATGGCACGAGCCGTTACACCAAGACGCAAAGCCATCAATACGGCGCTGGCCTGGGCTGTTGGGTTGCTGATCTTCTTTCCCATCCTCTGGACCATTCTCACCAGTTTTAAGACCGAGGCACAGGCCATCAGCGACCCACCCGTCTTCCTGTTCTTTGACTGGACATTGGAAAACTACAGCGTTGTGCAGGAACGCTCCGACTATATGCGGTTCTTGTGGAACTCAGTGATCATCGCCGGTGGTTCAACCATTCTGGGCATTGTCATCGCTGTGCCTGCTGCCTGGTCGATGGCCTTTGTGCCGTCGAAACGCACCAAGGATATCCTGCTGTGGATGCTGTCGACCAAAATGCTGCCAGCGGTCGGCGTCCTCTACCCGATCTACATCCTGTTCATCAAAATGGGGCTACTCGACAATCGCTTTGGTTTGGTCGTGGTGTTGATGCTGATCAACCTGCCGATCATCGTCTGGATGCTTTACACCTACTTCAAGGAAATCCCCGGTGAGATCCTTGAGGCGGCGCGCATGGATGGTGCCACGCTGAAGGAAGAAATCCTCTATGTGCTGACACCGATGGCCATCCCCGGAATCGCCTCCACCCTCCTGTTGAACATCATTCTGGCCTGGAACGAAGCCTTCTGGACGCTGAACCTGACCGCCGCCAAGGCCGCACCGCTGACCGCATTCATCGCCAGCTATTCCAGCCCCGAAGGCCTGTTCTACGCCAAGCTGTCGGCAGCTTCGACAATGGCCATTGCGCCGATCCTCATCCTTGGCTGGTTCAGCCAGAAACAACTTGTCAGCGGCCTGACCTTCGGCGCCGTGAAATAAGGAAGACATCCATGGGACAGATCAAACTTGAAAGCGTGACCAAGAATTTTGGCCCCGTTGAGGTCATCCCGCCGCTGGACCTGACCATTGAAGACGGCGAATTCACCGTCTTTGTCGGCCCGTCCGGTTGTGGCAAATCAACACTGCTGCGGCTGATTGCGGGTCTGGAAGATATCACCTCCGGCACCATCCGCATCGACGGTGAGGATGCAACCGACATCCCCCCGGCGAAACGCGGGCTGGCAATGGTGTTTCAGTCCTATGCGCTTTATCCGCATATGTCGGTGCGCAAGAACATCGCCTTTCCGATGAAGATGGCGGGCATCCCCGCGGATGAGCAAAAACGCCGGATTGATAACGCCGCTGCGGCGCTGAACCTTACTGATTACTTGGATCGCCGTCCGGGGCAGCTGTCGGGTGGTCAGCGTCAGCGGGTCGCCATCGGCCGGGCGATTGTGCGTGAGCCTGCGGCGTTCCTGTTTGATGAGCCGCTTTCCAATCTGGATGCCGCCCTGCGCGTTGGCATGCGGTTGGAAATCTCGGAGCTGCACAAACGCCTTGCCACCACCATGATCTATGTGACCCATGATCAGGTTGAGGCGATGACCATGGCGGACAAGATCGTCGTCTTGCAGGCTGGCGTGATCGAACAGGTCGGCAGCCCGATGGAGCTGTATCGCGCGCCGCGCAATGTATTTGTCGCCGGTTTCATCGGATCGCCGAAGATGAACCTTCTGACCGGTCCGCAGGCTGCGCAGCACGACGCAGCCACCATCGGCATCCGACCCGAACATCTGAGCATCTCAGAAACAGAGGGGATGTGGGCGGGAACCATTGGTGTCTCCGAGCATCTGGGATCAGACACGTTTTTCCACGTGCAATGTGACGCCTTTGAGGACCCGCTTACCGTGCGGGCCAGCGGAGAGCTGGATCTGGGCTACGGCGCGCGGGTGTTTCTGACACCGGACATGGCGCATCTGCACCGCTTTGGCCCTGATGGGTTGCGGCTCGAATGAAACGTCTCAGCGGAAAACGCGCCCTGATCACGGGTGCTGCCCGTGGCATCGGGGCGGCCTTTGCCGAAGCTTATGTGAATGAGGGCGCGCGGGTGATCATCGCCGACATTGATATTGCGCGTGCAGAGGCAACTGCGGCGCAAATCGGCGCGGCGGCGATGGCCATAGAGCTGGATGTCACGGATCAGACCAGCATTGACCGCGCCCTTTCCCGCACCGTTGAGTGCTTCGGCGGCCTCGACATTCTGATCAACAACGCCGCCGTGTTCACGGCAGCACCGTTGGTTGAGGTCACCCGAGAGGCCTATCAGCGCACCTTTGACATCAATGTTTCCGGCACGCTGTTCATGATACAGGCAGCGGCGCAACAGATGATCGCCCAAGGCACCGGCGGCAAGATTATCAACATGGCCAGCCAGGCCGGGCGCCGGGGAGAGCCTTTGGTATCCGTCTACTGCGCAACGAAGGCGGCGGTGATCAGCCTCACGCAGTCTGCCGGGCTGAACCTGATCCCACATGGCATCAATGTGAACGCCATCGCCCCCGGTGTCGTCGATGGTGAACATTGGGACGGTGTTGATGCCTTCTTTGCCAAACACGAGGGCAAGCCCCCGGGCCAGAAAAAAGCCGAGGTGGCGCAATCTGTTCCCTACGGGCGGATGGGCACCGCAGCAGATCTGACCGGAATGGCCGTCTTTCTGGCCAGCGACGACGCCAATTACATCGTGGCACAGACTTACAACGTCGATGGCGGCCAATGGATGAGCTGATGCAAGAACACAGGTGGGAGGCAGCAGCCATGAAACTCTCGAATGATACATTGAGCCAACTGCCGCAAACGATTGGTCGCCCCAGTTATGACCGCGCCGAAATCAGCCCTGGCATCGTCCATATCGGACTTGGCAATTTCCACCGCGCGCATCAGGCCTGGTATCTGCATGCCTTGATGCAGCAGGGCTTGGCGATAGATTGGGGCATCATCGGGGCCGGCGTCCGTGCGGCCGATGCAGGAATGCGGGACCGCTTGCTGGCGCAGGATTGTCTGACAACACTGATCGAACTGGATCCGACCGGCCGGTCCGCCGAGGTGATCGGACCGATGATCGATTTCCTGCCGGTGGAGGATGACAATGCCAGCCTAATCCGCTGCATGGCGGGCGCCGCCATCCGTATCGTTGCGCTGACTGTGACCGAGGGGGGCTATTATCGGGACGCACAGCACGACGGGCTGGACCTCAACCATAATGATATCCAGCACGACATTGCCCGGCCTGACCGTCCGCGCACCGTGTTCGGTGCCATTGTGGAGGCGCTACGCCTGCGCCGGGCTCGGGGTCTGCCTGCCTTCACCGTGCAAAGCTGCGACAACCTGCAAGGCAATGGTCAGATTACCCGCGCGGCAGTGGTGACACTGGCGCAGCAGACCGATCCAGAACTTGCTGCATGGATTGATCAAACCGTGGCCTTTCCAAATTCCATGGTGGATTGCATTGTGCCCGCCACCGGTCCTGCTGAGATTGCTCTGGCCCAAAGCTACGGGATTGAGGACAGCGCCCCCGTGACGCATGAGAACTATCGGCATTGGGTCATCGCGGATGAATTCTGCGCCGGGCGCCCTCCTTGGGATCTGGCGGGGGCCATATTCACCGACGATGTTCATGGCTACGAAAGCATGAAAATCCGCGTGCTGAATGCGGGCCATCAGGTGTTGGCCAACGCAGGTGAGCTTCTGTCGATCGCAACCATCGCCGACTGTATGAAAGATCCCTTGCTGGCGGCTTTCTTCCGCCAGGTTCAGACAGCGGAAATTCTACCGCATGTGACGGCAGTACCCGAGATGGCACCGGAGGATTACCTGACCCTGATTGAGGCGCGTTTCTCCAATCCGGAAATCCGCGACACCACTCGGCGTGTCGCCTATGACGGCACATCGCGCCATCCGGGGTTCGTACTGCCAATCCTGCGCGATGCTGTGCGAAGCAAGGGTGCAATTGACGGGCTTTGCCTGGTGGAGGCGCTCTGGGCGCAGATGTGTACCGGGCAGCGGGAGGATGGCAGCGAGATCGCGCCCAACGATCCCGATTGGGAGGCCCGCAATTCCGCAGCGGAGCACGCGCAGAAGACCCCTGAGGCTTGGTTGCAGCAAAGCCAGATCTACGGCGATCTATCAGAGCAGCAAGACGTGGCTGCGCGGTTTTCCTACTGGCTGTCGATGATCCGGGCGCAGGGTTGCCGCGCGGCGCTTCGTGAATATTTAGGGCACTGACAGTCCTTTTTCGCCGACAGGCAGCGCGCGGAATCGCGGCTCATCCAATGTTCAGCGCTTTGCCCCGTCGACCGGCAGGCCACTGGGAACTGTGGGAGGAACGAACGAGGCCTGTGCGCGTGCTTTTTCGCCGGTCAGCGCCGCAAGAAAAGCGACCAGCGCCGCGATATCCTGATCGCTCAGGTCCTGACGCAGATAGATGTCGCGGGCCCGCGCCTGACGCGACATCTCGAAACGGTCCTGCTGCACCACAAAATCGGTGGCGGCCAGCCACGGCACCTCCGGCAGTTTCAGATCTTCCGGCGACCACGCCGCACGGCTTGCAGCAGGATCAAGATGGTGCCGGATCATCCGCTCCAGCGTCGAAAATGCCCCGTTGTGGCCATATGGGCCGGTAAGTTCCACATTCCGCAACATAGGCGTGCGGAACCGGTAGGCGTCTGCCAGATCATCGCTTTCGCCCATACGTCCGACATCGCGCGCATAAGGATCAAACCGACGCGCACGTCCGGGGCCGAAGGCCGGCAAGCCAAGCGCGTGGAACCCCTGATCCGAAAACAGCGCGCCTGCATGGCAGCCGCTGCATCCAGCAGAGCCAAAGAACAGATCCGCCCCGGCTTTCTGTCGCGCGGTCAGCGCCGTGTCATCCCCTGCCAGATAGGCATCAAACGGGCTGTCAATCGAGGTGAAATCCTGCACCATGAACTGGGCCAGCGCCTCTGCAATATCGGTGGTTTTCACATCCTCGGGCGCGGCAATATCGTCGAAGGCAGCAACAAACCCCGCCCCATAAGCCGCCACTCCGCGCACCCGTTTGGCAATGATCGGCCAGGCCAGATCAATCCGGTCGCGGGTGGCGCCTATCACCTCATTCTCGCCGACATTCCCGGCCATTTCGACGCTGGAGGTCATGGGGAACAAGGCCTGCGCAGCCAGCAGCGATTGCAACCCTTTCGGCAACCATTCCTCCGCCGGGGTGTTGAAACTATTGCCATAGATGGGATCCGCGCTGATCCGCCCATCATGCATCAGCACGCGGATGGATGTCGCGCCAAGGTTCCACAGGGCCGGGGCATTGCGCGGTACACGTTTCTGCACCCGGTTTGCGCCGCTACCGGAGAGACGCGCAGGTCCCAGCCCCTCCGCCCCCTCGCCCAACCCCAGCGACAACCCATCGGAGGTGCCATGACGCGGATGATGACAGGTGCCGCAGCTGATATTTCTGTTCCCCGACAGGATCTTGTCATAAAATAGCAATCGCCCCAGTTCCGCCTGCGCCGGATCTACGGGCAAAAAATCACCCGGTCCAAGAGATGGCGGCAGCTGCGGTTCCTTTGCCAGGGCCGCCCCCGTACAAGGGCCAAGCGTCAGCACGACACAGGAGAGCACATGCGCAAGAGATGGAAACCGGTTCTGGTCGCGGTGGCGCTGTCCATGACCAGCCTGACGATGACTGCGCCTCTGCCAGCCTGGGCCGAAATCGAGCAGGCCCGCGATCTGATGGAGGCCGGGCAGTTTGCGGCGGCGCATGATGCGCTTTGGCCAGCGGCGCGATCCGGCAATGCCGATGCGGAAGAGTTGATCGGCGTGATGTACGCCATGGGGCTGGGCGTTGAGCAAGACGATGTCCGGGCCTTTGAATGGTACCTGCGCAGTGCCATGAAGGGGCATCCGGGCGCCCAATCCGGAATTGGCTGGTACTATGAAATCGGCCGTGGGATGCCCGCCCCGGATCTGGTGCGCGCCTATATGTGGTACACGCTGTCGGCCATCGGTGGCGACCCCGATGCGGCCATCAGCCTGGAAGAAGTGGTCAAGAAGATGACCCCGGCAGAGATCGATAAGGCGCATGTTCTAGTCGAGGATTACAAGGTCTGGATGTACCCGTTTCGCTAACCAACGGGGCGGCGGCGCGAGGGGATCCCGCGCCGCGCTTTGATATCTCAGGATGAGGTCAGTTCAGATCTGCTGCGCGCGCCGCATTGACGTCGGCTTCTGCCTCGGCCACGGCCTCCGTCAATGCAGTGAAGATTTCATCACCACGGGTCACATTGGATTTGAACCAGTCGTAAACCGGCTCGGCGGCGGATTTGAACGCCGCCTTCTGATCCGGTGTGGGCACATAGAGATCGCCGCCACCCGCGACAAAATCCTCGTAGGCCTGGATCGACTTGCGTTTGGGCGAAGCAAACGTCGCCTGCTGCAGCGCATAGAACCCATCCACGACGACCTGACGCATGTCCTCCGGCATATCCATAAAGGTCTTGTTTGACATCCACCACAGCGCGCCCATGTAGGCGTGACCATCCAGCGTCACGTATTGCAGGCCTGCATCCGGGAACTTCATGCCCATGATATCGGTGATGCCGTTTTTGGAGCCTTCCACCACCCCGGTCTGGAACGAGGTGAACAGCTCAGGCCATGGGATCGGTGTCGGGGAGGCCCCCAGCGCTTTCACCAGTTCCTGCGGCAGATCTGCAACCACAGTACGGATCTTTAGGCCTTCCATGTCGGCGGGTTCCGCCACCCGGCGCTTGGTATTGGCAAAGTTCCGCCAACCGCCGGTGTTGCCAATGGTCATAAGACGGATCGCATCGCCGGAATCCTCCAGCGCCATCTGGCGCATGGCACGGGTAAAATCACCCGAAAGCACATGTTCGGCGATCCGGTCGTCGGCCATCAGATAGGGCAGATCAAGCACCTGCACATAGGGAAACAGCCCCGACGCGCCACCGGAGGTGGAGATATAGACGTCAATCGAGCCGTCGGCGACGCCCTGCAGGCATTCTGCTCCATTGGAGCAAAGCTGGGTGCCGATGAACAGCTCAACCTCAATGGCGCCGTTGGACGCCGCCTCAACGTAGTTTTTGAACACCACCAAACCGTCGTAGTCTTCATCGTTCTCGTTGGAATTCGCTGTCGCGCGGATCTTGTAATCCGCGGCATAGGCCGACAGGGCTGTGCCAGCCATCAGAGCCGACAGGGCCACTGTTTTCACCATTGTCCTGAGCATTCGTTTCTCCTCCTGTTGCTCTTTTATTCTGGGTATTTGGTTGTCCTCAGTTCAGAAACCCGGTCAGACGCGGAATGGTCAGCGAAATGGCCGGAACAAAAGTGATCAGAAAGATCACCGCTATTTCGATCGCCAGAAACGGCAGAATCGCCTTGGCAATGGTGGTGACACGCTCCTGCGAGACGGCAGCGGCCACAAACAGCACCAGCCCCATCGGCGGGGTTGCAAGGCCGACCGTCAGGTTCACACACATGATGATGGCGAAATGCACGGATTCAACGCCAAGATCGGTGAACACCGGCCCCAAAATCGGGCCAAGGATGATGATCGCCGGTCCCGCATCCAGAAACATGCCAACGACGAACAGCAGCAAATTGATCAGGAACAGCAGGATCAGCGGGTTTTCCGACAACGTCAGAATGAAATCGGCCAGTTGCTCCGGCGCGTGGCTGAGGCTGACGACGGTCTTGAACGACATCGCGGCGCCCACCAGCAGTAACACCACAGCCGACGTGATCCCTGCGCGTGAAAACACTTGCGGCAAGTCTGCCAGCCGCATCGATCCAAGCACCAGAAAACTGATCAGCAGCGCATAGGCGACCGCCACGGCGGCGGCCTCGGTCGGGGTGAAAACACCTGCGAGAATGCCGCCAAGGATCAAAACAGGCGTTTGCAATGGCACCACGGCCCGTTTGCAGATGGTGTGAAACGCCGGGCTGACAACGCGGCGCAACCCCAACATCAACCCATGGGCAAACAGCACCGCCCCAAGGAAGGCAAGCCATTTCATCTGCGCCCCTGCCCCCTCGGCCAAGGGCACAAACTGCGCCAGTAGCAGACCAAGGTTCAGCCGCACCAGCCCGAAGGAGAACCACCGCTCCATCGCGCCGATCTCAACACTGTCGAAGACCACCCGCCGCGCAGCTGGCAGCTCGTACCGGTCAGCCATGGCGCGGACCATGATCATCAGGCCGACGCCCACCAGGACGCCCGGCACGATCCCAGCGAGGAACAATGCGGCGACGCTTTCACCCATCACATAGGCATAGATGATCATGATGCCCGAAGGTGGAATGATCGGCCCAATCACGGAACTGGCAGCGGTCACGGCTGCCGCGAATTTCCGACTGTACCCCTCGCGCTCCATCGCCGGGATCAGCATGGAGCCAAGCGCCGAGGTATCGGCAACTGCCGACCCCGAAAGCCCGGCAAACAGGATCGACGACAGAATATTCACCTGCGCCAGCCCGCCGCGCAGATGCCCCATCAGGGCCTGCGAAAACTCGACCAGCCGAACGGTGATCCCGCCCCGGTTCATCAGCTCCCCCGCGAGCATGAAGAACGGAATTGCCATCAGGGGAAAGCTGTCCATCCCGTTATAAAGATTGCGATACAGCAGCGTCAGATCGCGCTCTTGTCCGTTCAGCCACAACAGCGCGCCCGGTGCTGCCAACAGGCAGAAAAACACTGGCAAGCCAATCAGAAGAAGGAACAGGAACAGCGGCAGGAACCAGATCAACATCACTCCGCCCCTCCGATGCTCAGCCCCGGACGCTCCGGCAGGCGATCTCCCTGGCCAAACAATCGCACGATGCGTTCGAGGATCAGCTCGATATTGACCAGGATCAGCAGTCCGATCCCCACCAGCAATGACAGCATCATCCAGCTGCGCGGCACCCGGAACCAACTGTCAAACCCCAGCGATGTCGGCAGGTAGAGAGAGGCTGTGGCAAAGCGCCCGCCAAGCCCTGTGACCTCCTTGTAGCCGATCTGGAGCCCCACGATCAGCACGGTCAGGCCAATCATCAAAAGCAGCAGTTGCAAGAGGTGAAACAGCCAGCCGCGCAGCAGGGAATCGACAACATCGATCGCGACAAAACCGCCACTGCGCAGCGCCGTGGGGGCCATCAGGCCTGTCATCCACAGCATGCAGAACCGCGCCGCTTCGTCCGGCCAGGGCAAGGCGCTGCCCAACACATAGCGAAAGAACACTTGGATAAGGATCGCCAGAACCATAAGGCCAATGGCAAAAACGCCCACCCAACGACCGACTGCAAGCAGGCCAGTGTTGAGCGGGCGCAGTATATTCAGGACAGATAAAACTGCCGTCATCGCGTCTCTCTCCTCCCCTTGTGCCGCGCCGACCTCCCTCGGTGCGGGCAACCGGCCGCTAACTTGAGGCGGCGATCTGGCCCATCTGACCTTTGTAGAATGTCAGTGCATCCCCTTCTTCGCGCATGGTGGCGCGGTCCACATGTCCCAGCACGATGGCGTGGTCCCCTCCGTCATGGATGGCTGAGCGGGTGCATTCGAAACGCGCCAGACAATTCTCCAGTAGCGGCACGCCGTGCTCGTTCTGCGCAAGCTGCAAATGGTTCAGCCCAAAAGCATCTTTTGCGACCTGCCAACACAGATCATCTTGATCCGCCGCCAACACATGGATGGCGTAGTGGCGGGCCTCCTCAAAATAGGGAAAGCGGCGCGAGTGACGGTCTGGCGACCACAGCACCAGTGGCGGCGTCAGCGAAACCGAGGTAAAACTATTGGCGGTGATCGCCACCACCCCCTGCTCGGAGGCTGCCGTGACAATGGTCACGCCGGTCGCAAAGCGGCCGAAGGCATCGCGCAGCAGCCGGGTATTGTCAGCCGCCGGGACGAAGCTGCGTTTGCCCTGCCCTGCATGCGCGGACATCATGCGACCTCCCGGCCCAATGCCGCCTCATAAAGGGTAAACCACGTCGGGCGATCCAGCTCGACTTTCAGTGCGTCGGAGGCCTGCTTGATCCGCTCCAGATTATTCGTCCCCAGCACCGGCAGGATTTGCGCCGGGTGCCGCAGCAGGAAGGCTATGGCAACCGCGGCGCGGTCAACACCCTGCGCTGCGGCAATCGCATCCAGCCTTTCGGCCAATTGGCCACTGCCGGTCATTAAGCCCCCCCCGCCAAGCGGCGACCAAGCCATCAACGGATGCCCGTGGCGCTGATGAAAGGCCAGATCTCCGTTGGTGAAAGGAGTGACCTCAGAAAGCGAAATCTCAATCTGATTGGTGGCCAGCGGCGTCTTCATAGCAGATTGCAGCAGCTCCCAATCCCAGGGGCGGAAATTCGACACACCCACGGCGCGCAGCTTCCCTGCGGTGACCAGCTCATCCAGTACCGCGCCGGTTTCGACATGATCCATCAGCGGATCCGGGCGGTGGATCAACAGCAGGTCGATGTGGTCGATGCCCATCTCCGACAGCGAGGTATCCACCGACCGGGTGATATGCGCGGCCGAGGTGTCGTAGTGTTTGACCGTCGCGTCGGCATAGCGACCGACCGGGGCCACAATATCGCATTTGGTCACGATCTCCATCTGATCCCGCAGTGCCGGATTGCCCTTCAGCGCCTGCCCCAAAATCCCCTCAGCGGTGTACCCGCCATAGATATCCGCCTGATCAAAGGTGGTGATGCCCTGCGCCAGACAGGCCTCAATCTTGGCCTCGACATGGATGGGTGAGGTGTCGCTGTCATCGCCCAGGCGCCACATGCCATAGACCAGACGGCTGAAATCCAGCCCTTCTGCGATCTTGATACGTTCCATCAACGACGTTCTCCATTCCCTAAGGGTGTTGCCGGGGTCGATTGCGGCACCCGGCCATATTCATGCGGCAGCGAGCAGGTTTTCAGATGTGGCATCACCCGCGCCCCGAAATGCCGCGCCTCCTCCAGATGCGGATAGCCGGACAGAACAAAGGCGCGGATACCCATTTTCTGATAGGCTTCTAGCTTGGACATCACCTGATCCGTCGATCCAACCAGCGCCGCCCCACAACCAGACCGCGCACGTCCCACTCCTGTCCAGAGGTTTGGCTCGATAAAGCCGAATTCATCCGCAATATCGCGGTTCTTTGCCTGATGCGCGACACCGAGCGAGGTGGCATCCAGCGCCCGGTCTCGGATGGCCTTACCCTGCGCATCATCCAGTTTTGAGACAATATGATCAGCGTATTCATAGGCTTCGGCCTCGGTGTCGCGCACGATGACATGCACCCGCAGCCCGTAATCCAGCGTGCGGCCATAGGTTTCCGCTACACTATGCACGGCCTTCATACGACCCGCGAGCTCTTCCATCTTTTCCGGCCACATCAGATAAACGTCGCAATGTTCACCGCACAGCTCCAGCGCCGACGGAGAGTAACCACCGAAATACAACAGCGGCCCGCCGGTCTGATAGGGCTTGGCCGGATCGGTTGTGAGTCCCTCGAACTGATAAACCTCGCCGGTGTGATTGATCTCATCGCGGGTCCAGGCTTGCTTCAGGATCTCCACCACCTCGCGCGATCTCTGATATCGGAACGCGCTGTCCGCTTTCTCGCCTGGAAAATCGGAAGAGATAATATTGACCGTCAGCCGCCCCTCCAGCATGTGGTCCAGCGTCGCAAGAGTGCGCGCCAGCATGATCGGCTGCATCTCACCGCAGCGCACCGCTGCCAGCATATTGATCCTGTCGGTAATCGGCGCGCAGCCTGCCACAAAGCTGAGAGTGTCCTGCCCCACCTGATAGGACGACGGGCACAGGATGTTGCGAAACCCCTGCGCCTCGGCCTCTTTTACGATGTCCGAGCAATGCGCCCAGGATGACCGCAGATCCCCGTCTGGCACACCAAGGAACTGGTAGTCGTCGGAACAGAGCGCGGCGAACCAGGACACTTCAACCGCATCAAGATCCGCAGATGTTACTGGAACAACGCTCATCACCCTCTCCCTCGCGCTTTGCAACTTAACTCTTGCATAACCCGCGCCTTGATGTAGATCAATGGTGTATCAATTTTTTCCGCATCGTGACGATTGGCCCCATGTCCAGCTCCCGCACCTCCGGCACCGCCCTGCCACTTTATCTGCAGATCAGCGAGGCGCTGACGCGCGAAATCGCGGCCGGACGGCTGGTGGATGGCGAACGTCTGGCACCGGAACGCCAACTGGCACAGACCTATGGAACCACCGTAAGAACGCTGCGCAAAGCGCTGTCAGAACTGGAAAAACAGGGTATGCTGGAGCGCATCCAAGGCTCAGGCAACTATATCCGCACAACGCAAACCCTGCCGAGCGTCTATTCAATGTTTCGGCTGGAACTGCCCGGTGGCGGCGGCCTGCCGACAGCAGATATCCTGTCGGTTACAGCATGCGAAAAACCTGCAGATCTGCCAGAGTTCGGGTCCAGCCCCAGGGGCACACGCATCCGCAGACTGCGCTATCTGGACAGCACGATCATCGCCGTTGAGGAGATCTGGCTGGATGCCTCAGCGGGTCATGTGGATCCCGCGCAACTGTCTGATTCCCTTTACCGCTACTACCGCCTGCAGCTGGGATTCTGGATCAGTCGCGCCGAGGATCGTGTCTCGCTTGGGACCGTCCCTGACTGGGCGCCAGCGCAATTCACCAAGCCCCCCGGCACCACAGTTGGCTTTATCGAACGGCTCAGTTGGGCGCAGGAGCTGGCCCCGGTTGAGTTTTCACGCACCTGGTTTGACACGGAAAGGGCGCTCTACGTACAGCGCCTCACTTAGGAGGAAACATGTCCGGACCCACCACCTACGGGATCATCGGCTGCGGCATGATGGGCCAGGAACATCTGCGCAATATCGCGTTGCTGGACAACACGGCAGTTGGCGCGATCTATGAACCAAACGCCGCCATGCGTGAGATTTCGGCTGAACTGGCGCCAGGGGCCGTGTTCATGGACAGCCTTGAGGCATTGCTCAGCCACCCCGACCTTGACTGCCTGCTGATTGCCAGCCCCAACTTCTGCCATCTGGAACAGCTGGAAGCGCTGGCCGAACATCGCCCACTGCCGGTGCTGGTGGAAAAGCCGCTGTTCACCAGTCTCGCCGATCTTGGGCGGCTGGATGCCTTTGCCGCGCGCTATGATGCACCGGTCTGGGTGGCAATGGAATATCGCTACATGCCGCCAGTTGCCGCTTTCCTGCGTGATGTCGAAGCAGCCACCGGCGGAGTAAAAATGCTAAGCATCCGCGAGCATCGGTTTCCGTTTCTGGAGAAGATTGATGACTGGAATCGGTTCGACGCCAAATCCGGCGGCACCTTTGTCGAGAAATGCTGCCATTTCTTCGATCTGATGCGGCTCACGCTTGGCTCGGAACCGGTGCGGGTGATGGCCAGTGGTGGGCAGAATGTGAACCATCTGGATGAGCGCTATAGCGACGGCGTGCCTGACATCCTCGACAATGGTTATGTGATCGTGGACTTCAGCTGTGGCGCGCGCGCCATGCTGGAACTCTGCATGTTTGCCGAAGGGGCGGAGTATCAGGAGGAGGTCGCAGCCATTGGCCCAAACGGCAAGGTCGAAGCCTTCGTACCCGGTCCGGGCCGGTTCTGGCCCGCCCATCTGGGCGCCCCTCCGCTACCGAAGCTGGTGACCTCACCGCGCGTGCCCAAAGGCCCCGTAACACGGGAGGTTCCGGTTGATCCCGATCTGCTGGAGGCGGGTGATCACAATGGGTCCACCTTTTATCAGCACCAGAAGTTTCTGGAGTTGGTGCGCGGTGCCCGCGCGGCACCTGAGGTCAGCCTTCATGACGGGCGAATGGCAGTGCTGATGGGAATGGCGGCACAGATCTCCATCAATGAGCTACGCAGCGTAGAGATATCAGAGCTGATCTGAGCGCGCACAGGTGACAGGGTGTTACAGGCCGATCACGATGTCGGCTTGCAGCCCTCCCAAGGCAGCACTTTGCTCCAACCGCAGCGTGCCGCCATGGGCGCGTGCGATATCGGTTACGATGGCAAGGCCGAGACCTACGCCACTGCCCAGATCCTGATTGCGCGCCGGGTCCAGCCGGGTGAAGGGGCGCGTCGCCTCAGTGCGGTACGCCTCAGCAATACCGGGGCCATCATCCTCAACCCGGATACGCAGAAATTTCTCGGTCATGGCGACGGATACCCGCGCACGCGTGCCGTAGCGCACTGCGTTAGAGATCAGGTTCTGGACCGCGCGCCGTATCGCAGACCCGCGCAGCATCACCTTGCCCTTGCCGCTCATCTCACCCAGCATCACATCCTTGCCCTGACGGCGCCAGCCATCCACCAGCAGCGTGATCATCACCTGTGGGTCGACCTCCTCCGGCTCACTGGTCGAAACCCCGCGCGAAAAGTCCAGAAACGCGTCCAACAGCGCCTGCATCTCATCCACGTCCTGCCGCAGCGGCTCGGCCTCCTCATCGTCCAGCATCGACAGGCCCAGCTTCATCCTTGTGAGCGGTGTTCGTAAGTCGTGGCTCACCCCCGAGAGCATCAGGGTCCGCTGCTCCATCTGCCGTTCGATCCGTGCGCGCATGTCCAGAAATGCGCTGCCAGCCGCCCGCACCTCATTCGCGCCGCGCGGCGAGTATGGCTCCGTCCGCCCCCGTCCAAAGGCCTGCGCCGCATCGGCGAGCTGTTTGATCGGACGGAGCTGATTGCGCATGTAGACAAAGGCGATGATCGTCATCAGAAAGCCAAAGGCAATCACTGTCACGATCAGCTGGTGCGGTGCCGCCGCGGTCACCCGGCGTCGATCAAACACCAACGCCATCGGACCGTGATCACTCGCAAGAACCAACTGGACCCGACGGGTGTTGGGGAACTGGGCCGAAATGAATTGCGGCGCTGTGGCCTGCAACGTATTGCGCACCACCCGCCCGGAAAATTCCAGCAGCCCCATCTGATCCAATGGCACCGGCTCCTCCGGTTCCAGAAACCGGATCTGCATCTGCAAGGGCTGCAACAAAGGCTCTGCCAGCAACAACGCCTCCTGCTGACTGGCAGCCGGTGCCATGGTCTGCTCCAGCAGTCGCAATTCCCGCAGCATGGTCAACGTCATCTGGACCGTCAGATCCTCAAGATCGCGTTTGATAAAGACAACCGAGACCACCAATTGCAGCGTCACGATCGGCACCAGCAGAATAAGTGCCGCCCGCCCGTAGAGGCTGCGCGGCATATAGTGTTTGAGCCATTGAAAGAACATGCGTTACACCTACCCCGCGACCCCGCCGCTGAAAAGCAAAACGCGCATCCTCTGCGCCCCGTTTGTCACCAAGGATCAGACCCGATGCAGGCACCCGATGAATTCAATCCTCCCGCCGGGATCGCCGAAACGCTAGAACCCGGGTTGCGCCGGATCCTGGCCCCAAACCCGTCGCCGATGACCTACCGGGGCACCAACACCTATTTGATCGGCGCCACGGATGTTGCGGTGATTGATCCCGGTCCAGCGAGTGAGGCACATCTGCAGGCGATCCTATCCGCCCTGGAAGCAGGTCAACGCATCAGTCATATTCTGGTCAGTCATAGCCATCTGGACCACTCCCCTCTTGCCCGCCCGTTGGCAGAGGCAACCGGCGCACCCGTTTATGCCTTCGGGGACGCCATCGCGGGACGCAGCGCCGTGATGACATCGCTCGCCGACGCAGGTCTGGCCGGTGGTGGCGAGGGCATCGACATAGAATTCGCGCCGGACATCGCTCTGCGGGATGGGGAGACCGTAATCGGCCCCGACTGGCAGCTGGAGGTGATCCATACCCCCGGCCATCTCGGCAACCATATTGCGTTTGCGTGGCGGGATGCCTGTTTCACTGCCGATCACGTGATGGGCTGGGCCAGCTCTCTGGTCTCGCCTCCGGATGGTGACCTGACCGATTTCATGGCCTCCTGCCAGCGGCTGGCCGCGCGCGACTGGCGGGTGTTTTACCCCGGCCATGGGGCCCCGGTGACAGACCCCGCCGCCCGCCTTGCATGGTTGATCGACCACCGCACAGGGCGAGAGGCCGCAATCCTTGCCGAACTCACTGCCGGCCCCGCCACCGTCACCGAGCTGACAGCGCGGATATACACTGAAACTCCGCCCTCCCTGCTTGTTGCCGCACAGCGCAATGTCTTCGCACACCTTGTTGATCTTGTGGGAAAATCCCGGGTTGCAACGGATGGCCCGCTGTCATTCGGTGCGCGTTTCAGACCTCTGCGCTGATCTTGCCGAAACCAGGTATTTTTTTTCCAAAAACCACAAAACGGCTCTGGACGCCACCAGATCGCACCGCTATACGGCACAGACCGTTCCGGCGTAGCTCAGCGGTAGAGCAGTTGACTGTTAATCAATTGGTCGTAGGTTCGATCCCTACCGCCGGAGCCAAAGAATTCAAGGGGTTAGAGGGATTTCTCTCTAATCCTTTTTCTTTTGGCAAATGGCGCTGCGTACTTTTTGACGCGGACATCAGCGCGCCCATACATATTGCAGGCCACAATCTTTGGCCCGCTGATTGCATCACCATGTGCCAAAAAACACCTTAGCCAAAGACTGGGGGTGCTCAGTTTGGCGACCGGTTATCGTGATCCCTAAGACGCAAGACCAGCGGTGCCAGTGCCAGAACCAGAACTGCCGCGACCAAGAACGGCGCGCCCGGGAGGTACCATTCGGCTTCACCGACAAATCGTTCGAACACCCCTGTCAGCACCAGCGGCGCCACAACGGCTGCGACGGATGACAGCGATGCAATCACCCCCTGCACCACGCCCTGCTGGTCTTCACCTACCCGATTGGCGGCAAAGGCGGTGATCAGCGGTGGCGCCATATCAGACAGGGCCGCAATCGGCAGGAAGACCACCACAACCCAGATTGCGCTGGCGAAACCAAAGCCGACCATAGCGATCACCGCCGCCACCATCGCGATGATCAGGGTTTTGAAATCTCCCAGACGTTTGGTCATCTGCGGCAGGATTCCAGCCTGCACCACAGCGATCAGGACCCCATAGGCAGACAGCGTCACCCCAATGGTAAACCCATCCCAGCCAAACACCTCACGGCCCCAGAAAGACCAGAGCGTCGGGTAGACCAGATTGGCAAATTCGAACACGAAAATACAGATCAATGGGATCGCCATCCCCGGAATAACAAAGGCGCGGAGCAGCGTACCAAAGGGGTTCAGATCGCGTTTGCCAAACGGGCGACGGTTTTCAGGTTTCAGGGACTCCGGCAGGATAACAATCCCAAACACCACGTTTAGAGCGGAGAGACCGGCCGCAATCCAGAACGGCGCGCTGATATGCAGGCCCGATGCCAGCCCGCCAAGCGCTGGTCCCAGCACAAAGCCAATGCCAAACGCCGCCCCGATCATGCCAAACGCCGCGCTGCGTTCTGTTGGCTTGGCAATGTCGGAAATATAGGCGGTTGCCGTGATATAGGTCGCGCCCGCCATCCCCGCGATGACGCGCCCGACCAGCAGCATCCAGTAGGTCTGCGCCAGCGCCATGATCACATAGTCAATAGTGAGCGTCACAAGTGCGAGGATCAGGACCGGCCGGCGCCCATAGGAATCCGACAGGCTGCCCACAATCGGGCCAAACAGAAACATCGCGGCGGCGTAGGCTGACATCATGATGCCGCTCCACAAGGCGCCTTCTGCGGTGCTTTGCGCGCCGACCCGCAGCATCAGGTCTGGCATGATCGGAAACACGATGCCAACGCCGATGGCATCGATCATCAAAGTGGCCAGAATAAACAGGAAAGGACCGGTTAACTTCATGTGGGCAGTCTTTATCAATCAGGATTGGTGCGGGCAGCGCCCCTTGGCGCGTTGGTAGCAATGCAAGGCAAGTACCGATAACGCTATTTGCGCCGCCCAGTTCGTTTTTTCCGCAATGACACAAAAACACCTCTGCCGGGACGCAAGGAGCGGATATTCTCCCCCCTTCAGGGCTGCGGAAATCGCAGCTCGATGCGTAATCCGCGTGTACCCCGGCCGGACGTCAGCACCAGTTCAGCCTCGTGGAGTTCAGCGATGGCTTTCACCATTGCCAACCCCAGCCCTGCCCCGGCGGTGTTGCGGCTGCGGTCAAGTCGATAAAGCGGATCCAGCACGCGCCCGCGCTCAGCCTCAGGGATGCCGGGGCCATCGTCCGTCACCGTCAGCCGGCTACCGGAGAGATCAATGGCAATCCTCGCCCCCTCCCCTGCGTGGCGAATGGCGTTTTCGATCAGATTGGCCAGCAACTGCATAATAAGGCTGCGGTCGGCCTGGATGGTGGCGGCGTTGGTAATCCGACAGGACAGGCTTTGTCCTGCGTCCTGTGCCACCGCCTCATAAATCTCATGCACTTGGTCAACCACCACGCCCAGATCTACCGCAGCAAACCCGTCGCGTCGTCCCTGGCTCTGCATTCGGGCAATCCGCTGGATCGCGCCAAAGATGGCAATGATATCATCCATCTGCGCAATCGCGGCCTCCCTGTGCGCAGTCTGATCCTCGGCCTCATCGGCTTCATCCAGATGCAGCCGCAGACGGGTCAGCGGCGTGCGCAGGTCATGGGCAATATTGGCCGAGAAATCAGACATCTGCCGAATGGAAGCCTGCAAACGCTCCGTTGCACCATCAATACGCGCGGCCAGCTCGTCAATATCGTCGCGGATCACCTTTGGTGCCAGCCGCAGATCCAATTCACCATCCGCAATACGGTCAAACCCGGCTCCGATCCGGTTCAGACGGCGCTGTGCCCGAATACCAAAGATCAACCCGATAATCAGCGCAGGCAGCGACAGGATGATCACAAAAATCAGGATTACACTGGTCAGATCCGACCCAAAGGCGCTAACACCCGGCGCATAGACCAGAAGGCGGCCATCCAGCACTGCGCCACTGTATATCCGCCAGCCAAGATCCGCCTCAATCTCAAACGCCACATCAAATCCCAGCTGCCCCGCAGCGTCCTCCTCGGCTGCAGGTCCGCCGTCGCTGGCCTCTTCCTCCTCATCCTCGTCGATCAGATCAAAGATCCGGTCGAGCGTCTCAAGCGCCTCGGGCTGAAACAGGGCTTCGGCCTCAAGGATATCAAAACCCTGGCTGTCAAAGGCGCCGCGCAATACCGGCCCCAGCACTTTGCCATCGGCCCGCAGCACCGCGTAGCCGACGCCACTGTCGGAAAACACTTCGGCGGTCACGATATCCTCAGGAAACTGCCCCTCCCGCGTCAGCCGGTCGCTGATGCGCTGATATTCTTCGCGCAGCGCCTCTTCGGTCTCGGCGCGGAATTCTTCGGTGATGACGTCATCCAGAAGCAGCCCGCCCAGCGTCAGCAGAACCAAAAAGGCCAGCGACAAGACAATCGCCTGACGTAGCGCGCTCATCCGGAAGAGGCGTCTGATAAAAGATCTAATCAATGAACATATACCCCGACCCGCGCACGGTTTTGATAAATTCCAGCCCGAACGGTTTTTCAATCTTGTTGCGCAGGCGGCTCATATGGGTTTCCACAACACTGGTGGATGGGTCGAAATTGATATCCCAGACCCGTTCCAGCAGCATCGCCCGGGTCTGGATCCGCCCCTTGGAGCGCATCAGGACCTCGAGCAGGCGAAACTCCTTGGGGTTCAGCAACACAGTTGTCCCGTTGCAGGCGCAGGTCTGACTGAGCAGATCCAGATCAAGCCCGCGATGTGAAAGCCGGGTTGCTGTCTCCGCGGCCTCGCCCCGACCGCGACGACAAAGGGCGGTGATCCGGGCCAGAAGCTCGGTCATGGCGAAGGGCTTGCTGAGATAGTCATCCGCGCCCGCCTCCAACCCCTCGACCCGGTCCTCAACAGCCCCAAGGGCGGTGAGCAGGATCAAAGGCGTGGTAATGCGCGCCGAACGCAGTGTCTTCAGCGCCGACAACCCGTCCAGATCGGGCGTCATCCGATCGAAGACCAACACATCATAGTCCCGCGTTGTGGCCGCCAGCAGCGCCTCACGGCCATTTTCAATCCAATCAACCACATGGCCTGCAGCCGTGAGGCCCTTGACCGTCCAGGTCCCGATTTCAGGATCATCTTCCAGCAAGAGTATTCGCATCACGCCACCGCCAGTTTCGGGAGAGCGACCAAGGGGCCGCCGAAACGACCTCTTGGTGCTGAAGTCGGGTCATGCCCGATGTTGACTGATCGCATCCGACCATATGCCCCCCGGCGCCGCAAGCCATACCAGTGCAGCGCCAGGTCTTGGCGTCATGCCAGAACGCGATGTCCACGTCCCTGCATGCAGCGGATCAGAATGGTGCGCCGCTGTTCATCCCGCTCGCTCTGCCCCTCAAGGGCGCCAACGCCCCCGCCAAGGACCGCGCCAACCAGCGCATCATCTGCGCGGTCGCCATCCTTGCTATCCACGGCACCGATGATACCGCCAATCACCGCACCTGTGACGGCACCCGATTGCAACGTCTTCTCCGTATGCCCTTCTGCCAAGGCCCGGCATGCCCCCAGATCTGCCTCATATCCAACCTGTTTGGGGCCGTCTGTCAGGAGCGGCTCATCAAAGCTGTTGCTACACGCAGCAACAGTCACAAGCACCGCACATCCTGCAAAAATCATTTTCATTGTCGTCTCTCTCCGTCGTCGGATTGCCGCACCTCTGAGTGCCTCGGGTGTTGGGCAAATCACTGAGACCGCATCCATCGCGGTCTGAAATTTCATGTCTTACTGAGCCGCTGCTGCTGTCCGGTCGCACCGTCTATCGGGCGCCAAATCCTACATCCCGGACAGCAGCTATTTCAGAGCGGCAGTTTAGCCCTTGTCATCCGGCGCAGCGCAGTGTTCGTCGTCGTCATCATCGTCGTGACGGTCACCGCTGAACAATTCACCATCCATCAAGGCTGCGAATTCCATCACGTCTTCGATGTCTTCTTCGATCAATTGCTGCATCAATTCCGGGGTCGCCGCAGTCTGGCGCGCGGTGCTGAGTACCGCCCCATCATCGGCGCTGATGATGACTTCCGTCAGGCTGGTGGGCGCGGCGATGGTGGCCTCATAGACCGGCTTGCTGTTGAACTCTTCCATGCTGAACTCAATCACACGCCCTTCTGCCTGTTCCCTGGCGATGGACATGGCCTGCTCAACACCGATGGGGGCGTTCAGCATCTGTTCGTAGGTCAGATCCGGTTCAAAAATCGTCTCGGCACGCACTGTCTGTGCTGCGAAGCCAAAGGCGATTAGCGTTGCGGTCATGACGATGCCGGTGGTGGTCTTGGTAACCATGGGATGTCCTCTCTTGGTGGGGCCGGGGCGATCACTGCGCCCCGGCTGATGAGAGGAACTTGGCGGTTCAGACTTACATGGTCTCTTCCGCTGCCTTACAAATTTGTAAGCTGGGAAAAATTGTCAGGCGAGGCTGGGCAGCCACAGCACAATCGACGGGAAGGCTACCAGCAGCGCGATGGTGATCCCATCCGCGATGAAAAACGGTGTCACGCCTTTGAACACATCCTGCACCGTCAGATCATCGCGCACACCCGCCACAACAAAACAGTTGAGGCCGATGGGCGGTGTGATCAGACAGAATTCGGCCATTTTGACCACCAGAATACCAAACCAGATCGCGCACATCGGGCCAGACATGCCAAAGGTGCTCTCCGCCGCTGAAACATATTCCCCGCCATTGAGCGCCATCACAGCCGGGTAGACCACCGGCAGAGTGAGCAGTAGCATACCAATCGCATCCATAAACATGCCCAGAACGGCATAGGCCAGCAGGATGCAGATCAGGATCAGCATTGGCGAGAGCGTCAGGGAGGTGATCCAGTCGGAGAACGCCGCCGGCAGTTCAGCAAAGCCCAGAAAGCGCACGTAGATCAGCACACCCCAGATAATGGTGAAGATCATCACCGACAGTTTCGCCGTTTCCAACAACGCGTCTTTCAGCTCTGCCCACCGCATGCCGCGATAAAGCGCCATCAGAAACACCACAAAGGCCCCGATTGCGCCTCCTTCGGTTGGCGTACCCCAGGCATCACCACCAAAGGGATTGTAGACAAACAGGATAATTGTCGCGACGACGAAAAGGATCGGCAGCGCAGGCGGCAGCGAGACAAGCCGCTCGCGCCAGGTGAAACCGGTGACCGCAGGGCCGAACCCCTTGATGGTCATCGCCATCCCGATGATCAGCAAACCGTAAACCACCGCCGAGAAGGCACCGGGGATAAAGCCTGCAAGCAGCAGTTTGCCCACGTCCTGCTCAACAATGATCGCATAGATCACCAGAATGGCCGAGGGTGGAATAAGCGAGGCCAACGTGCCCCCTGCCGCAACCACACCCGCCGCAAAGCGTTTGTCATAGCCGATTTTCAGCATCTCCGGGATGGCGATACGCGCAAACACGGCGGAGGTTGCAACCGACGCGCCGGAGACCGCGGCAAAGCCTGCGGTGGCAAAAACGGTAGACACTGCCAGCCCACCCGGCACCCATGCCAGCCAGCGCTTTGCAGCTTCAAACAGCGCCTTGGTGAGGCCCGCATAATAGGCAAGATAGCCGATCAGGATAAAGGTCGGGATAAGGCTGAGCGCCTGACTGGAGACCTTGGAATGCGGGACCTGCCCGGCGGTCTTCACGGCGATTGTCAGCGCCTTGGTGAAACGCTCGGGATCATAGCCAAACTTGGCCCAGAAAATCCACACAAGGCCAACCAGACCGGCAAGACCCGCCGCAAAGGCGACCCGCATCCCCAATAGCACCGTCGCCAGAAGAAAGCCGCTGACCCAGAGGCCGATTTCGATAGGTTCCATTGCCTGCCCCCTTAGTCGCGGTCGCTGGCGGAGGTTGACACTCCGCCCAGATGTTCAGCTTCGGCCGCGGCCTGTTCTGCGGCGCTTTGCACCAGTGGCACTGCGGCCGGGCGTGCCAGACCCAGGATCAGCGCCCGGCCGTAGCCCCAAACCTGCAGCAGCAAACGCAGGCACAGCACTGCAAACGCCACCGGCGCCAGCAATTTGGCAGGCCAGATCGGCAGGCCGATATCGATTGAACTGTCGCGGCTCCACAGGGGGGCCGCAAAATCAAAGGAGCGCAGAAAATGTGACCAGCTGCCCCAAAGCAGCGCCAGCATGAGCGCAAGGATCAACAGGACAGAAATCAGTTCAAACAGCCAAAGCGCCCGCCCACGCAGGGCAGAGATCACCAGATCCATCCGGATATGGCTGCCATCCCGCTGCACAAAGGAAATCCCCATGAAGGCAATCAGTGGCATCACCTGCTCGATCCAGTCGACATATCCCGGCAAGGGCGCGTTAAACGCGTTGCGCCCGCCAACCGACACCACTGCCAGCACCATCAGTGAAAACACCGCAAGGCCACTGATCAACGCCATCACGCGTTCCAGCCGCAAGAGTTGCCTGTCCCACCTGCTGATCAGGCTGCCATCTTCCAGCACCGCCGCACTGCCTGCCATGCCCTGCCCCCGTAATCTCTACTTCGCATTCATGCAAGAAAGGGCCGGCGCAGAACTGCCCGGCCCCCTTTGCAACTATATAAAGATCAGCTGCCTGATCGCTGATCGCTCAGGGTTTTCTGCACCAGATCATAAAGCTCCTGTGCAGGCAGACCTTGCGCGCTCATGTCTGCAATCCACTGTTCGCGGATCGGGTCGGCGGCCACTTTGCGGAACTCTGCCAGCTGGTCTTCGGAAATGGTGACCTTTTCGACGCCTTTTTCGGCCAGAACACTGTCCCATTTCTCAAGCAAGGCACCGTAGTTGGCGAGATAATGTGCAATCGCCTCGTCCACGGAGCTGTCGAGCGCCTCGCGCTCAGCATCGCTTAGCGCCTCATAGGCATCGGTGTTCACAACAACCGGGCAGTTCACGGTGCCGGGGTTGAGGTTTTCAGTCCACCAATCGGCCTTGTTGATGGTGCCAAAGCTCAGATGCGCATGCTGGGCAAAGGCAACGGTGTCAACCACGCCGGATTCCATCGCATTATACGCCTCGGTCGCGGTCACGGAGGTCGGCACGGCCCCAACGGCAGAAAACGCCTTACCGATGCCACCGGTGGCCCGAACACGCATATCCTTGAATTCGCCCAGTTCGTCACGGGCTTCGCCGGTGCCGACGATATTGTACTGCGGCATCGGCGAGGTCATCAGCAGCTTCGCGTTCCAGCGCGCCAGATCTTTCTGGACGGCAGGATGTGCATAAACCGCGTGGCTGACGGCCACTTCTTCCTCAAGGTTTGCAACACCCAGGAATGGCAATTCCAGCACAGTGATCGTCGGGTTTTTATCCCGGTGATATCCGGCGCAGAACTGCGCCATCTCGAAGGCGCCGATGGAGATCCCGTCGAGATTCTCTTTGTTCTTTGACAGGCCACCATAGCTGATGTTCATGGTGAATTCGCCGCCGGTCTTCTCAGAGACCAGCTCAGCCAGCTTTTCAACATGTTCCGTAAAGGCGCGCCGCTTGCCCCAGACGGAGACATTCCATTCGGTGGCGGCCGCACTGCCTGCAATGGACAGGCCCGCAATCGCCGCAGTTGCGGCGGTCAGATAAGTGTTCATGAGTTCCTCCCAGTTTGTACTCTTGCCCCGTTGCCCCGTGCCAACCTCTCAATCGCCTGAGCGCTGGCCTGACCACAATCGTCAGATTGAGGCCCGTCATAAGTGCAAAGTGACGAGCATCTGGCACCACGCTAGCGCCAAGCCACGGCGCTGCCAACCCCACACGACAGCCGTGCGGCATGGGCACAAAACCTGCTCACATCATGAGCGTATGGATCCCTCTTGACCGCCATCAACGCTCAAACAACGGTCCGACGCCCGGCCGCCTGTCACAGTTTGCCGCAGGCGATGGGGCCAGTCGCCGCAGGCTGATAGCGCCAGCACTGCGCTGTGCCCAGAATAGCACCCCCGAAACCCAAGCCAATATTTTACAGCTAACATTATGATAAATATTAGATTACTGCCGCACAAACCCGCGTTATTTACAGTTACGCCACCTATAGGGAAATAGCTTTACAGGTAAACCCTTATTCCACGGACACTTATTTCCTTATTTTCAAGCTTGGGTATTATCGCTGCGGAGGACGGAAAAGGTTTGACACATCCCGCCGTGCGCTGTGGTGTGCCATTCCGAGAACAGACTGGAGGGAGGGACACAAGATGACCCAGGAGAGCGACAGCAAAGCCTATGCGCCGTCGGAGGAGACGGTAGCACGCGCCCATGTCAATGCTGCACAATATGACGAGATGTACACCGCTTCTATGCAGGATCCAGAAGGGTTCTGGCGTCAGCAGGCGGAGCGGATCGACTGGATCAAACCCTTCACCCAGGTGAAGGATGTGGACTTCACGCTCGGCAATGTCTCAATCAACTGGTATGGCGACGGCACCCTGAACGTCTCCGCCAACTGCATCGACCGTCACCTGGAGAGCCGCGGCGACCAGACCGCGATCATCTGGGAGCCGGACAGCCCCGAAGAACCTGCCCAGCACATCACCTACAGCGAACTGCACCGCCGCACCTGCCGGATGGCCAACATCCTGGAGTCGATGGGCGTGCGCAAGGGCGACCGGGTGGTGATTTATCTCCCGATGATCCCCGAAGCGGCCTATGCCATGCTGGCCTGCGCCCGGATCGGCGCCATTCATTCGATTGTCTTTGCCGGTTTCTCCCCCGACGCGCTCGCCGCGCGGATCAACGGCTGCGATGCCAAAGTGCTGATCACCGCGGATGAGGCCCCCCGCGGCGGCCGCAAGACGGCGCTGAAATCCAACGCCGATGCCGCCCTGCTGCACACCAAGGACACGGTGAAATGCCTGGTGGTCAAACGCACCGGTGGCCAGACCACCTGGGTCGACGGCCGTGACTATGACTACAACGAAATGGCGCTGGAAGCAGAGGATTACTGCGCCCCTGCCGAAATGAACGCCGAGGACCCTCTATTCATCCTCTACACCTCCGGCTCTACCGGCCAGCCCAAGGGCGTTGTCCACACCACCGGCGGCTACCTGACCTATGCGGCGATGACCCATGAGATCACCTTTGATTATCATGACGGCGACATCTACTGGTGCACAGCGGACGTGGGCTGGGTCACCGGCCACAGCTATATCGTCTACGGCCCCCTTGCCAACGGTGCCACCACGCTGATGTTCGAGGGCGTGCCGACCTACCCCGATGCCTCCCGCTTCTGGCAGGTCTGCGAAAAGCACAAGGTGAACCAGTTCTACACCGCCCCCACCGCGCTGCGCGCCCTGATGGGCCAGGGCAACGAATGGGTCGAGAAATGCGACCTGTCCTCCCTCCGCACCCTTGGCACCGTGGGCGAGCCGATCAACCCGGAAGCCTGGAACTGGTACAACGAGGTTGTCGGCAAGGGCAAATGCCCGATTGTCGACACCTGGTGGCAGACCGAAACCGGCGGCCACCTGATGACCCCGCTGCCGGGTGCGCATGCGATGAAGCCGGGTGCCGCAATGAAACCCTTCTTCGGCATCCAGCCGGTGGTTCTGGACCCCCAGTCCGGCGTCGAGATCAACGGCAACGGCGTCGAAGGCGTGCTGTGCATCAAGGACAGCTGGCCGGGCCAGATGCGCACCGTCTGGGGCGATCATGAGCGCTTCGAGAAAACCTATTTCTCCGACTACAAGGGTTACTACTTCACCGGCGACGGCTGCCGCCGCGACGAGGACGGCGACTATTGGATCACCGGCCGCGTCGACGACGTGATCAACGTCTCCGGCCACCGCATGGGCACCGCTGAGGTCGAAAGCGCGCTGGTGGCCCATGCCGCCGTGGCCGAGGCCGCCGTGGTCGGCTACCCGCATGAGATCAAGGGCCAGGGCATCTACTGCTATGTCACCCTGATGAACGACCGTGAGCCTTCGGATGAGCTGCTGAAGGAGCTGCGCACCTGGGTCCGCACCGAGATCGGCCCGATTGCCTCCCCGGATGTGATCCAATGGGCGCCGGGCCTGCCGAAAACCCGCTCCGGCAAGATCATGCGTCGAATCCTGCGCAAGATTGCCGAGAACGATTTCGGCTCGCTTGGCGACACCTCGACCCTGGCCGATCCGTCGGTGGTCGAAGACCTGATCGAAAACCGAGCCGATAAAGGATGATTGCCGATATGGACACCGCAGTTCTTACCCGCCCCGCTGTTTTGATCCTGCTCGGCCCTCCTGGTGCCGGCAAGGGGACGCAAGCGCGCAAACTGGAACAAGGGTTTGGCCTTGTGCAACTGTCGACCGGCGATCTGTTGCGGGCAGCTGTTGCTGCGGGCACGCCTGCCGGCCTTGCTGCAAAGGCTGTAATGGAGGCCGGGGAGCTGGTCAGCGACGAGATCGTGATCAACATTCTGCGCGACCGGCTGGCCGAGCCTGACTGCGCCAAAGGCGTGATCCTCGACGGGTTCCCCCGTACCACGGTGCAGGCCGAGGCGCTGGACCGGCTGCTGGCGGAATCGGGTCAGCGGATCAATGCCGCTGTCAGCCTTGAGGTGGACGACGCCGCGATGGTGGCCCGCGTGGCCGGGCGCTACACCTGTGGCGGCTGTGGCGAGGGCTATCATGACCAGTTCAAACAACCACGCGTGGCTGGCACCTGCGATGCGTGTGGCAGCACAGATATGACGCGTCGCGCGGATGACAACGCCGAGACTGTCACCAGTCGGCTGGCCGCTTATCACGCGCAGACAGCCCCGCTGATCAGCTACTACGGCGGCAAGGGTGTGCTGAGCCGAATCGATGCTATGGGCGAGATCAACCACATTGCAAACGCGCTGAGTGCCGTGGTCAAATCAGCTACCGCCTGAGCGATTTTCTGAAATGTCCGGGCGGGTAAGACGTCACCACGACGTTCTGTCACCAACCTATTGAACAGGCCCACATAAAAATGTGGGCCTGTTTTCAATCCGCTCTGGCTTTTGTTGATGCGCGTGCCACATTGGAAGCGGGTAGACATGGGATCCCTCCCATGGCACCCAGCAAAGACCTGAAGTGAAAGCGCGCGCGAAATGTCCGAAACCAGTTTTATTCCCGGCCCCGACAGCCTGCGAGCCTATCGCGATGCTTTGGGATGCTTCGGCACTGGCGTCACTGTTGTGACCACCCGCACGGATCGGGGTCCGTTGGCGATTACCGCCAACAGCTTCACATCTGTCTCCATGGATCCGCCGCTACTACTATGGTGCCCCGCACGGCAGTCCAAGCGCCACGATCCCTTTGTCGCGGCATCCCATTTTGCCATTCACGTGATGGCAGAGGATCAGCTGGATATGGCGATGCACTTTGCCCGCAATGGCGAAGATTTCTCCTGCGTGCCGCAGCACCAGAACGACAATGGGGTGCCCGTGCTGCCAAATGTCATTGCCCGTTTCGATTGCCGCAGGCATGCCTGCCACGACGGCGGCGACCACAGCATCCTGGTGGGTGCTGTTCTGCGCACCACCAGCCGTCCCGGCAAAGGCCTAATTTTCAAGCGAGGTCAATATGGTGGGTTTCTTGAGCAGAGTTAGCCGCGCAGCCTGTGGCTTGGCGCAATCGCGCGCTAGGATAACTTATCAGCCCGACCAGCCCCAAAGAGCGCCGATACGCGCGCCAGATCCGGCCAGAGCACGCGCCGCGTGTCCACCTGCCCGCTCCTGGATGACGCGGTCTCAGGCCCGCGCTCTTTGAGATCCGCACCCCCCTCACCGGACCAGGTGCCCGCCCCGCCGCCGGGCCAGTCGTCTGGTCCCTGACGGTCTTTCTTCACTGGGTCGCAGCTGAGAGAGTGATTTTCAATCGTAAGGTCATTGGGGCCTCTATCGGTTTCATTCAAGCAGCTAGCCTGCCCCTGCACCTCAGTCTGATCCGCAGTCAGCACCTCAGTTGAGCTTGAACCGGACACCCCATCCGACCAGAAAAAATCTTGATGGGTCAGCGATACCGCCATCCGGTGCGGTGACAGCTCCAGCCGCGGTACCAGACGGATCGCGTTTTGGCGGCAGACTGACACACACAACCCACATTGCATGCAGTCAGCCTCAACAAAGTCCAATCCGGCACCATTCTCAGCTCCAATCAGTGCGTTGGTCGGACACACCCAGGTGCAGGCCTGACAAAGGGTGCAATCACCGGTCAGCTCAATCCCGCCGTAAGGCGCATCCTGCGGCAAAGCGATCACATCCATGTCTTCAGACAGGGTCACGCTAGCAAAAAGCTGCAAGGCCTCGCGCCGACGTGCCGGTTTGACTCCGCTGTCACCGTCTGTTCCGCGGTGAACCAGTTCCGGGAGCTGAGAAATGCCCTCGGTCAGTAGTTGTTCCAGATGGATGGTGGAATGAAACAGAACGACACGGTCTTCCAGTCCAAAGCAGGCCGCCAGCTCCATCTCACGCAGTTGCGCCAGACGTGCGTTCTGCTCCAGTGCTGCTTCCACCAACACCCAGTCAAACCCGTCCGAGATTGCATGCAACAGATCAGCATGGCCTGCGCGTTCAAGCCCCCGTGTGGCCGCCGCGATGACATCCATACCCGTCAGAGCAACCCGATCTTTCAATGTCGACACCTCTAATTCGTGCTGGGCATCGTACATCACCAATACTTGATCGACCCCCCGTATCCCCCTGTCATCCCCACAGTGTTTTTGCCGGCGCTGCATAGCAGCCTGACATAAATCGGCCAGTGGCCAGCGAACTTGGCTTTCTGGATTGTAACGCCGGTAGGATGATCCGGGATGCGACACCTGAGCGGTTGCCTTGTGCTCGGTCCTATCCCGCACATCAGGCAGAGATCGCAGGCAGAGTTGAACATTTTCCCAGACAGTCATGGTCTCTTCCTTCGGATTGAAATCCAAACCACAGCCGAAACGCTCGATCGTTCGATGACACAAGGTTAACATGGAATTGCCATTTGTAACGGGTATTCAAAAAGTAAGACTCAACTTTTAACTGTTATTTATTCCTGAACTTCTGTCACAGCCGGTATCTAAAATCGAGTTTTCTCAAACAAACGAATGCCTATTTACCTGGTATCTAAACCCGGCCGGAGCCGGATCTGTCGGAGACCAGCCAGGCCCAATTGACGATGAACGCGTGGCCGCTATCCAATCACAGATCAGCCTTGACCATATCCCGGATCTTGACTGCCTTTTCAAAGTGGTTCAGCTGATGGCATTTAATCCACCATTCCGCCGCCTCCATCAGCTGCACCGGATCGTCATTCCGGTTGGCAAAAAACGCATAAAAGGACAGCCCCACATTTTCACCTTTTTTTGCAGTTTTCTCCTCGCAAACCGTGACGATCTTCTGCCGCAAACTGTCTCTCATCGTCTTGATCCTATAAATTCCCGACGGTTTCGACGCCATCAATACGCAATAAAATCAGCCCGTTAAACACACATCTCACGACAAATAAAAATCCCGCCCGCAGAGGCGGACGGGACAAATTCCACATGCACGAAACTTAGTTCAGCGCAGCGTCGGTAATAACATGCGTCCAGGCGCCCTCAGGCTCTTTGGTGATCACCGGGCTTGAACCGCCATCAAGCAGCGTCTTCACCGTGCGCTGGTAGTCCGCCTCGCTCAGCGCACCATTGCTACCGGCTGTGAGCTTGGCCACCTCAGACATCATCCGCTTCTGGTGCTCCTCTGTCTGGGCGCCGGAGGCATCATTGTCCAAGACAATCTCTGCCGCGTCATCCGGATTTTCCTCGGCCCATTTCCAGCCTTTCATCGAGGCGCGTACGAAACGCTGCATCTTATCGACAAAGGCCGGATCGTTCAGGTTCTCTTCCAGCACATAAAGACCATCTTCAAGCGTTGCCACGCCCTGATCCTCATATTTGAAGGTAATCAACTCATCCGGGGCCACGCCCGCATCAATCACCTGCCAATATTCATTATAGGTCATGGTCGAAATGCAATCCGCCTGACGCTGCAACAGCGGATCGACATTGAAGCCCTGCTTCAGAACCTCGACACCTTTCTCGCCTTTGCCTTCGGTCGAAATCCCCAACTGGCTCATCCAGCTCATGAAAGGGAATTCATTGCCGAAGAACCAGACGCCAAGGGTTCGGTTGGCCAGATCTTCAGGCGCAGCAATGCCGGTGTCTTTCCAACAGGTCAGCATCATGCCGGAGCTTTTGTACGGCTGGGCGATATTGACCAGCGGCAGACCTTTCTCCCGCGCGGCCAGCGCGGCTGGCATCCACTCAACCGTGACATCCGCGCCGCCCCCGGCAATCACCTGGGTCGGCGCAATATCCGGACCACCAGGCAGAATGGTGACATCCAGATCCTCAGCCTCATAGAACCCCTGATCCAACGCGACATAATAGCCTGCAAACTGGGCCTGTGTGACCCATTTCAGCTGCAGTTTCACCTCATCGGCGGCCTGCGCCACCGATGCAGCCCCCAGCGCCATGGCGGCGGCGGTCAGCAGTGTTTTCATCTGTCTTCTCCCTGTTGTTATATCTGGTTGTAGTCCTGAATTCTGCGCGAGTTACCCCGCTGTCTCCAAAGGTTTTCTTCCAGTTGGCGCCAACTTCCAAACCGCAGGTCGCAAAGCTGCCTATCCCCGTTGCGACGGGTGCCAGAAGGTGAGCGTTTTCTCAATCAGCGCCATCATGCCATAAAATGCCGACCCGGCCAGTGCCGCCACAAGAATCTCGGCCCAGACCATATCCAGCGCCAGCTGCCCCACCGAGGTCGAGATCCGAAATCCCATGCCCACAGTTGGTGAACCAAAGAACTCCGCCACAATGGCCCCAACCAGCGCCAGCGTCGTGGAAATCTTCAGCCCGTTAAAGATAAACGGCAGCGCAGCCGGCAGGCGCAGTTTGAAAAAACTCTGCCAATAACTGGCCGCATAGGTCTGCATCAGATCACGTTGCATCGCTGAGGTCTCGCGCAGTCCTGCCACCGTATTCACAAGGACAGGGAAGAACACCATCACCACAACCACCGCCGCTTTTGACTGCCAGTCGAACCCAAACCACATCACAAGAATAGGAGCCGTGCCGACAATGGGCAGCGCCGCAACAAAATTCCCCACTGGCAACAGTCCGCGGCGCAGGAAATCGCTGCGGTCCACCGCAATCGCCATCAGCAACGCAGCACCGCAGCCGATGATATAGCCAGACAGCGCGCCCTTCAGGATCGTCTGCTGGAAATCCTGCCAAAGAACCGGCAGGCTTGTGGCAAAGCGCGCAGCGATGACGCTGGGGGCTGGCAGGATCACCAAAGAGACCTCAAGCCCGCGCACCAACAGTTCCCAGACAATCAGCAGCGTCACACCAAAAATGGCCGGAACCAACAGTTTCACCGCAGACGTATTCGATGCCGAACTATTGGCCAGCCGACCGTTCAGCCACCACCCCGCACACCATATAAGCAGCGCCATAGATACCATCACCATTGGCCACGCCCCCCGTTCTTCTGACCCGAAATATCCCGGGTGAGCCGCAAAACGGCGAGGGCAGCGCCCTCAATCCCATCAGCGTTCATGCCTGCACCCCCATCCGTTTCAGAACCAGACGCTCAATAACGCCCAGCAGGGCAACCAATGCTGTGGCCAGAATTGCAGCGGCAAACAGCGCTGACCAGATCTGCACGGTCTGCCCATAGTAGCTGCCCGCCAGAAGCCGCGCGCCAAGCCCGGCGACGGCACCGGTTGGCAACTCCCCAACGATGGCCCCAACAAGCGAAGCTGCGATACCAATTTTCAAAGAGGCAAACAGATAGGGCATCGAGGCCGGCAGGCGCAGCTTCCAGAACCCCTGCCCCAGGCTCGCATTATAGGTCTTCAGCAAATCCAGCTGCATCTGATCAGGGCTGCGCAGCCCCTTGACCATACCAACAACAACCGGAAAGAAACTGAGATAGGCCGAAATCACCGCCTTCGGCAGGATCCCCTGCACGCCGATGGAGTACAAAACCACGATGATCATCGGGGCCAACGCAATGATAGGAATGGTCTGGCTGACAATCGCCCAGGGCATCACCGACATATCCATCACACGGCTATGCACGATGCCAACCGCCAAGAGGATCCCCAGACCGGTGCCAATAGCAAACCCGAGCAATGTCGCCGAAAGCGTCACCTGCCCATGGTAGATCAGGCTCCGCTTGGAGGTGAGCTTCTTCTCCACCGTGGTCTCCCACAGCTCTACTGCCACCTGATGCGGCGCAGGCAGTCGCGGCCGGTCCTGCGACCAGACATCCCCGATAGCAAAGGAATTGGCCGCAACCAGTCCAATCGAGCCCATGTCGCGACGCTCGCGGGCGGTGGCCGGAACCACCTCTGCACCCGCTCGCTCGGCGGCATCCAGAACCCCCTTGATGTTCATCGGAACGCAGGCCGCGTACCAGATCACGGCAATTGCCGCGAGGACGCTTAAGACAGCAAGCGCTGTTTTCATGATCCTGCCCCTTTCCACCCGATCGCATGCGACGCCAATTTTTTCCGAAGAAAACTCCTCGGAAAATTCGAATTTTCCAGGGGCATATCTCTGCCGCTGCGCCGATCAGTCATCGGCATGCCCCGCGCGCAGACCGTCACGGACGCGGTGGGCGATCTCGATAAACTCAGCGCTGTCACGAATGTCCAAAGGCCGTTCCTTAGGTAGCGGGCTGTCGATCACATCGTGAATGCGCCCCGGACGCGGTGACATCACCACGATCTTCGTGGACAGGTAGACCGCCTCCGGAATGGAATGTGTGACAAACCCGATGGTCTTGTCGGTGCGCGCCCAAAGCTTCAGCAGCTGTTCATTCAGGTGATCCCGCACGATCTCATCCAGCGCCCCAAAGGGCTCATCCATCAACAGGATATCCGCATCAAACGCCAGAGCCCGCGCAATGCTGGCCCGCTGCTGCATCCCCCCCGACAGCTGCCAGGGGTACTTGCCACCAAACCCCGCCAGCTCCACCAGCTCCAAAACCTGCTCGACCCGAGCGGCCTGCTCAGCCTTGGAATAGCCCATGATTTCAAGTGGCAGTTTGATGTTCTTGGCAATCGACCGCCAGGGATATAGCCCGGCAGCCTGAAACACATAGCCGTAGGCGCGTTGCCTGCGGGCCTCATCCGGTGTCATGCCATTGACCATCAACGCGCCGCCAGTGGGTTGTTCCAGCGCAGCAATGCAGCGCAGGAACGTGGTCTTGCCACATCCGGAGGGGCCGATAAAGGAGACAAAATCGCCTTTGTTGATCTCTAGGCTCACATCCTTCAGCGCATGCACCGGGCCGTCATTGGTCTGAAAGGTCAGGTCCAGATTGCGCGCCTCGATGACCGGCGCCTGCGGGGTGATATCGGAAGCGGCGGCCTGGGAATTGAGCGCCTGGGTGGTCGTTTCCATATTCATCTATTCGCCTTGATTTCACACAGGAAAACGGGCCGCCAATACTGGCAGCCCGTCCCTGAATTACACACCTGTCACCGGAATACCTGACCGCTCGACGGGACGGGGCGCCGTCAGATCTTTCCAGGTCGACAACGCCTTGTTCACCGTCGCATTGGCCTCGCGCTCAACGAAGGTGCCATGCCCCTCCTGACAGCGGATCTCACCGTCGTGAACCGCCACTTGGCCACGGGTCAGGGTAAAGCGCGGCAACCCCTTCACCTCATGCCCCTCGAAGACGTTATAGTCGATCGCCGACTGCTGGCTCGCCGCCGAGATGACCTTGGTCTTTTCAGGATCCCAGACCACCAGATCCGCGTCCGCCCCGACCAGAACCGCACCTTTCTTGGGGTAGCAATTCAGGATCTTGGCGATATTGGTCGACGTCACGGCGACAAATTCATTCGGTGTCAGGCGGCCTGTGGCCACCCCATGCGTCCACAGCATCGGCATCCGGTCTTCCAACCCGCCAGTGCCATTGGGGATCTTGGTGAAATCGCCCACACCGGTACGCTTCTGCTCAGTGGTAAAGGCACAGTGATCCGTCGCCACAACCGACAGCGAGCCAGATTGCAACCCGTTCCAGAGACTGTCCTGATGCTGTTTGTTGCGGAACGGCGGCGACATCACCCGACGCGCCGCATGATCCCAGTCCTGATTGAAATATTCACTTTCATCCAGCGTCAGATGCTGGATCAACGGCTCACCCCAAACGCGTTTGCCCTGCATGCGGGCACGGCGAATGGCCTCGTGGCTGTCTTCGCAGGAGGTATGCACCACATAAAGCGGCACGCCTGCCATATCGGCAATCATGATGGCGCGGTTGGTGGCCTCGCCCTCCACCTGCGGCGGGCGGGAATAGGCATGCGCCTCGGGACCGTTGTTGCCCTCCGCCAACAGCTTGGCCGACAATTCAGCCACCACATCGCCGTTTTCGGCATGTACCATGGCAATGCCGCCCAGCTCCGACAGCCGCTGGAAGGAGGCATAGAGCTCATCATCATTCACCATCAACGCGCCTTTATAGGCCATGAAGTGTTTGAAGGTGTTGATGCCCCGCGTTTCAATGACGGTCTTCATATCGTCAAAGACCTGCTCCCCCCACCAGGTCACCGCCATGTGGAAGGAATAGTCGCAATTGGCCCGCGTCGACTTGTTGTCCCAACGCTTCAGCGCGTCCAGCAGGCTCTCCCCCGGGTTGGGCAGCGCGAAATCTACCACCATGGTGGTGCCACCAGCCAGCCCCGCCCGCGTCCCACTCTCAAAATCATCACTGGAGTATGTCCCCATAAAGGGCATCTCCAAATGCGTATGCGGATCAATGCCGCCCGGCATCACGTAACAGCCGGTCGCGTCCAGCTCCTCGTCCCCTTTCAATCCCTGACCGATCTCGGTGATCACACCGTTCTCGATCAGCACATCCGCCTTATAGGTCAGATCTGCCGTCACGATGGTGCCGTTCTTGATGACTTTCGCCATGGTCTATCTCCCTGTGAGAGCGCGGTCATTGCCGCATCTTTCTTGTTACCCCCAACGGCACAGGCATCTTCTGGCCCGAAATATCCCGGGGGAGCCGCGCTGGCGCGGCGGGGGCAGCGCCCCCTATGCGACGATTTCAGCAGTCTCCAGAACTGCGTGCAACATGACATCTGTGCCAGCTGCCGCCCAGTCCTTGGAGATATCCTCCGCCTCATTGTGGCTCAGCCCGTCAACGCAGGGGCACATGATCATCGCGGTCGGGGCCAGATCGTTGATCCAGCAGGCATCATGCCCGGCGCCGGAGACGATATCCATATGGCTATAGCCCAGCCGCTCAGCGGCGGAACGCACCGCGCTCACGCAGCCCTCGTCAAAGGTTACGGGATCAAAATGCCCGACTGGCTCAATCTCAAGTCCAAGGCCAAGCTCGTCAGCGATTTCCTTCGCCTTCACCTCATATTGCGCCCGCATTGAGGTCAGTTTTTCCAGATCAGGCGAGCGGAAATCGACCGTGAACACCACTTTGCCGGGGATCACATTGCGAGAGTTTGGATAGACATCGCAGTGGCCAACGGCGCCCACCGCGTGGGGCTGGTGCGCCATGGCGATCTGATGCGCGGCTTCTGTCATGCGCGCCATACCTAAGCCCGCATTGACCCGCATGTTCATTGGGGTGGAGCCGGTATGCGCATCCTTGCCCGTGACTGTGCATTGCAGCCACCACAATCCCTGACCATGAGTGACTACGCCGATATCCTTGTTTTCCGCCTCAAGGATTGGCCCCTGTTCAATGTGCAACTCAAACATCGCATGCATCTTGCGGGCGCCGACCTCTTCGTCACCGATCCAGCCAATACGCTTCAGTTCATCGCCGAATGTTTTGCCGTCAGCATCCTCGCGGGCATAGGCCCAATCCTGCGTGTGTTTTCCGGCAAACACACCAGAGGCCAGCATCGCAGGCGCAAACCGCGTGCCCTCCTCATTGGTCCAGTTTGTCACGACAATCGGATGTTTGGTCTTGATGCCAAGATCATTGAGCGTGCGGACAACTTCCAATCCACCCAGCACCCCGAGGACACCATCATATTTGCCACCTGTCGGCTGCGTATCCAGATGAGATCCCATATAGACCGGCAGTGCATCGGGGTCGGTCCCTTCGCGCCGGGCAAACATATTGCCCATCGTGTCCAGCCCCATGGTGCAGCCTGCCGACTCACACCACGACTGAAACAGCGCGCGCCCCTCGGCATCCGCATCGGTCAGGGTCTGACGGTTGTTGCCGCCTGCGACACCGGGGCCGATTTTTGCCATTTCCATCAGGCTGTCCCACAGCCTGTCGCCATTGATCTTCAGATTCTGTCCAAGCGACGTCATCTCAGCTTCCTTCCCTGTTGCCCTGCTTTTTCGCAGGGACGTGCGGCTTTGCGCCTTGTCGGTGGCTTTGAAACGCTGGTCATGATTTGACCAACTGGTCAAACTCAGGCTATCACGGGTGGACATTCAGTCAAGAAATTGCGTCTAACGAAGCAAGAAAACTCCGGCAGGCAGAGCCGGTTGAGTGAAAATCAGGCGCGCAGCGGTGTTGCGGCCCCCAGGAAGAGCCCGAACAGCCCGATGCCCAAGGATCGCAGCCCGACCCGCATTCAGAAAAAGAATCGCGCCACTATTCTGGAGGCCGCCCTTGAGGTGTTTTCCAACAACGGGTTTCGCGGAGCCACCGTGGACCAGATTGCCCGCGCCGCCGGGTTAAGCAAGCCCAATCTGCTGTATTACTTCCCCTCGAAGGAGGCGATTTTTACTGAACTGCTGTCCGGCCTTCTCGACACCTGGCTGGATCCGCTGCGCGCCATTGATCCCGATGGCGATCCGCTGGAAGAATTGCTGGCCTATGTGCAGCGCAAATTGCAGATGAGCCGGGATTTCCCGCGCGAAAGCCGACTGTTTGCCAATGAAATCGTGCAAGGCGCGCCGCGGATGCTGGACACCCTGTCTAAGGATCTGAAACCTCTGCTGGAAGAAAAAGCGGATCTGATCAAGGGCTGGATGGACGCTGGGAAGCTGAACCCGACCCATCCGAAACATTTGCTGTTCTCAGTCTGGTCGCTGACCCAGCACTATGCGGATTTTGATGTTCAGGTGCGGACGTTGATGGGGGATGAGGATCCTTTTGATGCGGCCCCAGAGCATCTGGATCGAATGTTCCGGCGCATGCTGACACCCGCCGACACCCGCTGACACCAGCACTCGCTGACCGTCGCCCCCTTTATTGACAAGACAAATAGAAAACGGCGCGCCGATCAGGACGCGCCGTTTCTTATGCCATTCCATCCGACGATGGCAGGCCGGTGACCTCCGCTTACTCCGCAGCGGTCACTGAGGGGTTGTTGGGATGGGTTGTCCAATTGGCATAATCGTCGGAAACAACCTCGCCCGTGCGCTCATCAATCTGACCGGCGGGCACCTCCTCCATGGTGATGCAGCCTTCAACCGGGCAAACATTGACGCAGAGGTTGCAGGCCACGCATTCGTCATCCTTCACGGTGAAAACGCGATCCTCGCTCATGGCGATGGCCTGATGTGACGTGTCCTCGCAGGCGGCAAAGCAGCGACCGCATTTGATGCAATCATCCTGATTGATCTTGGCCTTAGCGACGTAGTTCAGATCCAGATACTGCCAGTCGGTGACATTCGGCACAGCCTTGCCGACGAAATCATCCAACCGGTCATAGCCTTTGTCGTCCATCCACTGGTTCAGGCCAGAGATCATCTCCTTCACGACATTGAAGCCATAGGTCATGGCAGCGGTGCAGACCTGCACATTGCCAGCGCCCATGGTCATGAACTCAGCCGCATCGCGCCAGGTTGTGACGCCGCCAATGGCAGAAATCGGCAGACCATGAGTTTGCGGGCAACGGGCGATTTCAGCCACCATATTCAACGCAATCGGCTTCACCGCCGGGCCGCAATACCCGCCGTGTGTACCCTTGTCGCCAATGGTCGGCTCTGGCGCCATGGCATCGAGATTTACTGACACGATGGAGTTGATGGTGTTGATCAAGCTGACCGCGTCTGCACCACCCGCCTTGGCCGCACGTGCAGGCTGGCGAATATCGGTGATATTCGGCGTCAGCTTCACGATCACCGGTTTGGAGTAGTATTTCTTGCACCACTCCGTAACCATCTGGATGTATTCCGGCACCTGCCCCACAGCAGAACCCATACCGCGCTCCGCCATCCCATGCGGGCAGCCGAAGTTCAGTTCAATGCCGTCCGCGCCGGTGGCCTCGACCCGCGGCAGGATATCTTTCCACGCCTGCTCCTCGCAGGGCACCATCAGCGACACGATGATCGCACGATCCGGATAGTCCTTCTTCACACGGGTGATCTCTTCCAGGTTCACCTCAAGCGGACGGTCGGTGATCAGCTCAATGTTGTTGAGCCCGAGAAGCCGGCGATCCGCGCCCCAGATGGCGCCATAGCGCGGTCCGTTCACATTGACGACCGGCGGCCCTTCGGAGCCAAGGGTCTTCCAGACCACCCCGCCCCAGCCGGCCTCAAAGGCACGGCGCACGTTATATTCTTTGTCCGTTGGCGGCGCAGAGGCGAGCCAGAACGGGTTCGGAGATTTGATCCCCAGGAAATCTGCTGTCAGATCAGCCATTTGTCTGTTCCTTACACTGGCAACACAGGGCCAGGTCGGCCCTGTGGCTGGCTTAGCCCATCAGGCTGGCGTGGATATCCATAGCGGCGTCACGCCCTTCGGCGACGGCCGTCACGGTGAGGTCTTCTCCGCCAGAGGCGCAATCCCCCCCGGCCCAGACCCCGGCAAGCGACGTGCGACCCCGCGCGTCCACCTTGATTTTGCGCCCTTCAAGCGTCAGCACATCGGGCTGATCTTCAAGGGTCTGACCAATCGCCTTGTAGATCTGATCCGCTGCTATCCGCACCGTCTCTCCGGTGCCGCTCAACTGGCCGCCCTCGCTTTTGGTATATTCCAACTCGATTTCAGCACAGGCACCGTTGCCATGCACCGCGACAGGCTGAACATTGAACAACAGGCGCACCCCTTTGGTTGCGGCCAGATCCTGCTCAAACCGGCTCGCGCCCATGGCGTCACGGCCCCGGCGATAGGCGATGGTCACAGTCTCTGAACCGAGCAGCTTGGACTGCACCGCAGCATCCACTGCCGTCATCCCGCCGCCAATCACAACCACATTGCGCCCAACCGGCAGATTGGTCAAATCATCGGCCTGACGCAGCTCCGCGATAAAGTCGACCGCGTCACGCACGCCATCCTTGTCTTCGCCCTCGGCACGCAGCGCGTTGACGCCGCCAAGACCGATCGACAGGAACACCGCATCATACTCGGCCTTGAGCGCGTCCAAGCTGAGTTCCGCACCGAGCTTTTTGCCGTATTCAACGGTGATGCCACCGATTTGCAGCAGCCAATCCACTTCGCGGCTGGCGAAATTCTCGGTCGATTTATAGGCGGCAATCCCAAATTCATTAAGTCCACCCGCCTTTGGCCGGGCCTCATAGATAACCACGTCGTTGCCCAGCATTGCCAGACGGTGCGCTGCTGCCAGACCTGCAGGTCCCGCACCCACCACAGCGATCCGCTTGCCCGTTGCCGCTGCGCGCGTGAAGGGATGCACACCCTTTTCCATCAACGTGTCGGTGGCATGGCGCTGCAGGCGACCGATCTCAACCGGCTTGCCCTCAGCCGCCTCGCGGACGCAGGCTTCCTCACAGAGCGTCTCGGTCGGACACACCCGAGCGCACATCCCGCCAAGGATGTTCTGTTCCAGAATGGTCTTCGCCGCCGCTTCCGGGTGGCCGGTCTGGATCTCCCGGATGAATTGAGGAATGTCGATGGAGGTCGGGCATGCCGTCATACAAGGCGCATCATAGCAGAAATAGCAGCGATCCGCCGCCACTGCCGCCTCATGCGCCTCATATTGTGGATGCAGGTCTCCAAAGTTGTCGGCAATTTCTGAGGCGGACAAACGCCCTGCCTGAATGCCGGATGCCTGATGGCTGGTCGCCATTGGGTGTCTCCCTGGATTTGTTTTTTATGCAAATCAGAGTGCCACAGTTTGATTTTTTATCAACTGGTAAAATTTTTGATCGGTCAGTTTTTTGAAGCGCAACTACGAAGGTAACGGGCCAATACGTTGCAGAAGAACAAAAAATTACCCCAGCACAAATATTGGGCGGCTGCGGCTAACCATCCCGATCAGCGGAATTACGCTATTGCTGTGCGGTAAACAGGGTCAGCACCATTGCCCCAAAGAAGGCAAAAACCGCCCCTCCGCCCGAAACAATCGAACAGAAAAGCGGCTTCAATAAGATCTGATTAGATGCGCGGTCCTGGTCAGGCGAGCATCGCAGTGGCTTCGATCTCGATCTTGGCACGATCTTCGATAAGCCCCGCAACCACCACCATCGTCATCGCAGGAAAATGGTAACCCATGACAGCGCGATAGGCCGCCCCGACCTCCCGCTGATGCGCCAGATACTCGGCCTTGTCGGTCACATACCAGGTCAGCCGGGTGATGTCGCTGGCGCTGCCACCGGCCTCCTGCACGACTGCCAGAATGTTCTCCAGCGCCTGGCTCATCTGACCGATGAAGTCGTCCGTCTCAAAGACCTGATCCGCAGTCCAGCCAATCTGGCCACCAACAAACAGCATCCGCCCCTCGCCGATCATGCCGTTGGCATAGCCTTTGGCCGGTTTCCAGCCTTCGGGGTGCACATTCACTGTCGGCATGTTGGGCTCCTGTCTTGAGCGCGACGATCCGCGCAACCACTTTTCAGCTCCCAATATCCATCAGGATGAAATTTACTTCAAGCTTAAAATATACAAACTTAAAGAACACAAAAAAGCCCTCCGCAAACGCGAAGGGCCAAACAGGCTTGCGCCATCACATAAGGCCATATCGGCTCACATGCCGAGCGCTTCCTTGTACATTTCAAGAACCGCTTCTTCTTCGGCGATATCGTCTTTGTCGCGCTTGCGCAGCGCGATCACCTTACGGATCACCTTGGTGTCGTAGCCGCGCGCCTTCGCTTCGGCCATGATCTCTTTCTGCTGCTCAGCAAGATCTTTTTTCTCAGCATCCAGACGCTCAAACCGTTCAATAAACTGGCGTAATTCACCAGCGGTCACACGGTAGCTGTCGCTTTTTTCGTCTTCGGTCATATCCATCGTGGGCTCCGTCGGCAAAGGGTGGAAACTCGGATCAGCCCTCCAGATACAATCGTGCCCCCTGCTCCGCAAGCGGTGATAGGGAGATCCGACATAGGACCCGTCCGAATAGGCCAAAACCACCCCGGTCAGTGTCTGCGCCCGACCTCGGCTGGCTTGCCCTGCCCCCGTCAATCAGGTAGGCGCAGGCCGACACCACCGGCGCAGTGAGGCGCCACCACCGGAGAGTGCGATGTACGAGATTATGGTTTGGGCCGGCGCGGCCGTATCGGTAGCAGGTCTGATCGGGCTGATGTGGAGCGTGGTGCGCGTAATGCAGGCCAAACGGCAAAAGCTGGACGACGACGCCCTGCGCGCTGTGGTCCAAAAGGTGCTGCCCTATAATCTTGGTGCGCTGTTTCTGTCGGTCATCGGGCTGATGCTGGTCATGCTGGGGCTGACACTGGGCGGCTGATCGCTGACGCAATACAGCGAAGGCCGTGCCAGAGGGGCGATCAGCCATTCGCAGCAACTTCTAACCTCAGCACTAAATCTATTGCCGGAAACAAACCCGACCGGCCCGGCCTCAGACCGGCATGTTGTCGAACATCTCGTCAGCCGCTTCCTCACAGAGCATCCGCTCCAACCGCAACATGCGACTGGGAGCGCGCCCGCCCGCGACCCGCAAACGTGCCAGCGCCTGGCTGAACTCAGGATATAAGACGAGCCGATCCAATCGGTGCGCGGCCAAAATGCTGCGCTCAAGCTCCTGAGCCCGCTGCATAAGACTATCGATCTTTCTGTTCTCACTGGTCATTCTGCACTCCTCCCTTGGACCTGCGCGCCGGGCCGCATCGGAAACAAAACTCGGACACCCACTAGTATCGTAGAAGGCTGCACAACGGCCCTCTACTCCATCCCGGCTGCCGGGTTTCGGCGCAGGTCATCGCTGCTCACCTCACCGCTGTCGCCACAATAGCAGAAATCCCGCCACGTGACCTTGAGTGAGATCAACCATAACGTGAAATAATGATCCTGCAAGTCACGGCGCCCGCCGCCAGCTGACCGTGCGCCCCTCAAGTTTTCCCACCGGCACTCTTGTACATATTCATTTTTCGATATATGTAATATGCAGCATCAGGAGGTTCCCCATGAAGCCGATCGTCAAAGCGTTTTTTGATGAACAGACAAACACCGTATCCTATGTGGTGCGCGAGCCGGATGGCACCGCCTGCGCGCTGATCGATTCCGTTCTAGATTTCGATCACGCTGCCGGTCGCACCGATACCCGTTCTGCCGATAAGATGATCGCCTGGGTTAAGGCCGAGGGTCTGCGAGTTGAGTGGATCCTCGAAAGCCATGTCCACGCCGACCACCTTTCAGCCGCCCCTTACCTTCAGGAGCATCTGGGAGGGAAAATTGGCATCGGCGCCAATATTACTCTGGTGCAGGACACCTTTGGCAAGGTCTTCAACGAAGGCACCGAATTTCAACGCGATGGCAGCCAGTTCGACGCGCTGTTCAACGAGGGCGACAGTTTCCACATCGGGCAACTGCGCGGTGATGTGTTGCACACGCCGGGCCACACCCCCGCTTGCCTCACCTATGTGATTGGGGACGCCGCATTTGTTGGCGACACATTGTTCATGCCCGACTTTGGCACCGCCCGCTGCGATTTTCCCGGGGGCTCCTCCGAAGCCCTGTTTCAGTCGATCCAGAAAATCCTGACGCTCCCTGACGAGACCCGCATTTTTGTCGGCCATGACTACAAGGCACCGGGTAGAGACGATTATGCTTGGGAAACCACGGTGGGGGAGCAGAAAGCGCTGAACATCCATATCGGTCAAGGCCGCCCGATTGAGGACTTTGTCGCTATGCGGGATGCCCGCGACGCAACACTGTCGATGCCCCGACTGATCCTGCCATCATTGCAGGTCAATATGCGCGCGGGCCAAATGCCGGACGCCGATATCGACGGCAATGTCTACCTGAAGGTGCCGATCAACAAACTCTGATCCCAGAACTTCCGGATGGGGCCGTCCTAGTGCCATCCATTTCGCAGACGGCTGCGAGATCCGGTGCGAATAGGCCCTGGGCTCCCTGTCACAGATTGATAGATCACAAGGATTTCACCATGAATTTAGACTGGATCTGGGGGCTGATTGGCGGCGTGCTGATCGGCACGGGCGGTGCGGTGTACCTGCTCGGCAATGGGCGCATCATGGGGGCCAGCGGCATTCTTGGCGGCCTGATTGATGGCAGCGGTCGCAACAACGCGGCTGAGCGGCTGGCCTTCATTGCAGGCGTGGTTCTGGTCCCGCTGGTAATGTGGCTGACCGTCGCCGAGGCGCCGGACACACATCTCACTTCGAACACGGCGGTGATTGTCGCCGCCGGACTTCTGGTGGGGCTTGGCACGCGGATTGCCAATGGCTGCACCTCCGGTCACGGCGTCTGTGGCATCTCCCGACTGTCCCTGCGCGGGCTGATCGCAACCGTCATCTACATTCTTGCCGGTGGCCTGACACTTGCTTTGTTTCGCCATGTCTGGGGGCTGATCTGATGCGTCTTCTTCTGTCTTTCTCAGCGGGCGGGCTGTTTGGCCTCGGCCTGTTTCTCTCTGGCATGACCGACACACAAAAGGTTCAGGGCTGGCTTGATATATTCGGCGCCTGGGATCCAACGCTGGCCTTTGTGATGGGCGGGGCCATACTGCCAATGGCATTGGCCTGGCAGTTGACCCGCGGTCGCGCGCCATTGGTTGGCGGCAGTTTTCCAGCCCCGCCACGGCAGGAGCTTGACCGACGACTGATCATCGGATCTGTCCTGTTTGGCATCGGCTGGGGGCTGGCTGGCCTCTGCCCCGGGCCGGCGATTGCCTCGCTTAGCTATGGCGGCACCGGCGGCATCATTTTCATCGCAGCACTGCTCGTCGGCATGATGGCGGCGCCACCGTTCGCCCAGCGACTGGACCGCGCGGCTGCAAGCACGTAAAAGGCCGGATCATGGACGCACGCACATTGACCCCCCGCTATTCCGTTTCGCCGCAGATTTCGGTTGAGGACCTGCCGCAGCTGGCCGCCGCCGGTTTTACCACGGTGATCTGCAACCGCCCTGATGCTGAGGTTCCGCCCAGCCATCAGGCCGATGCCATCCGCACCGCTGCCGAGGCGCAGGGGTTGCGGTTCGAAGTGCTGCCGCTGACCCACCAGACCATGACGCCAGAGAATGTCGCCAAGCAGCAAGCGTTTGTTGAGGCTTCGGATGGCCCGGTACTGGCCTATTGCGCATCCGGCACCCGCTGCTCGGTTGTTTGGGCATTGGGCCAAGCGCCGCTTATGCCGGTGGATGAGATCCTCGCCACCACTGCAGAGGCCGGATATCAGCTTGATGGGCTGCGCCCGACGTTGATGGCCGTGGCCACTCAGGCAGCGCAGATAGCCCCGACAGCAAACGAAAGCTGACATGGTCAGCTAGAGCCCTGACTTCAGGTAAGCTTCACCGTGTAAGGTACTGAAATTCAACGGCAGTGCAGATCATGCGCTGCCGTTTTCCATTTCGACTGCCCGGTTTGACAGGGTCACCCGGTGCCGCTGTTCAGCCCGGCAAGATCGGAGATTTCCGTCGCAGCCGCATCCGCGCTGAAATCGCCCAGCCCGTCACCCAAGCCGTCACCTAAGCCATCCCCGAGACCGTCGCCCATCGGCATCGCACCGAGGTCTGGTAGATCTCCAAGATCTGGCAGATCACCGGACATGGCGTCACCCAGACCGTCATTCAGGCCATCAGGAAGATCGCCCGCCATCGGCATACCCGCCAGATCACCGCCAAGGTCGCCGCCTAAATCCCCTCCGAGGTCACCCCCGAGATCACCGAGCCCATCGCCGAGACCGCCCATGCCACCCATGGGATCCTGCAACCCGTCAGCCGCAACGGAGAGATCCAAGGTTGGCGGTTCATGCTCCAAAGACCCGACACCGCCGCCCATATGCGACGAGAACGCGCTCTCATCGGCTGCATTGTCACTCACCAGTTTGGTGCGCGGATCGGTCAGCCGGACAGCGCGTGCGCCGTTCATCTGGCCTAGACGACCCTGGGCAATTGATTGGCCACTGATAGAAATCATCTCCGTCTCGTATAGGAAAGCCTGATCCAGTGGCAGGAGGTCCCCTTCCGCAAGTACAGAAAATTCATTCGCAGGAACCTTCATCTTGCACAACACAGCGCGCAGCTCGGCCCGCATGGATCCCATATTGCTGCCAAGAGATGGACCTGCCTGATGGGCAACCTCTCCCGCCTGCCCCAAATCCTCAGGTGTTGGCTCCGGCAGGATCAGGGTGAGCCCGCCCTGCATCGCTCCGCAGGCTAGATCCAAAGTCAGCTCAATCACCCGGTAATCTTCGGCCTCAAGCCCGAGAACAAGGCTGCGCACATCCTCAATCTGGGCACCGAACCGGTAACCGGAGAAGATGGCCTCATCCTTCTGCTGGGCGAGCATGGAGACCACCTTCGCAAAGGTGCGCTCAAGAAAGTCGGCAACCATGGCGGCGTCGGTCGGGGTATAGTTCCGCTCGCTCGGCGCCTTTCCAAGAACCTGACCCATGGTCTGCTGTTGAATAAGCGCGGTCACGGTCGCCGCGTCCAGCGTCGCCGCCCCTATTCTCCCGTGCGGTCCATCCAGAACGACCAGCAGGTGTTTGTCCGACAAATGTGGCGGCAAATCCTCGGGAATGCGGTTGGCCTGACGCGCAGCCAGCACAGCCACGGGAAGATCACAGAGATCCGCCGCCGCCCGCGCGATCGAACGGCGCAAAGCCTTAAGGATCAACGAACTGGTGAGCCCGCCCTTGCCCTCTTTGGTGGCCGCCAGCTTGCGGGCCAAGACCCCTTCGCCACCAATCGCTGCCGATTCCGATTTCGTTTCAGACATAGGCTTTAGACCTGCCCCTCTCGCACCGCTTTGCCCTAGGTTTACCCCGAGAGTGGTTACCAATAACTTTACGCTAAACAGTTAAACCCGGTTTTCCTGACGAAGAGGTAAGGAAACCTGAAAGGCGCCGCCAACCTCCCCGGCGAGATAGGTCACATCGCCGCCAAGGCGTTGCATGATTTCCCGGCAAATCGCCAATCCGAGCCCCGCGCCGCCTGCCCGTTCCGGGCTAACCCTTGAAAACTTCTCAAAAATAGTGGTGCGAAACTCTGGCGGGATCCCCTCACCATTGTCGATGAAATCAATGAACAACCAATGACCACTTTGCCGGGCAGTGATCCGCAGTTCCGGGTCCGCTGCGGTACAATATTTGTCGGCGTTGGCGATCAGGTTGATGAACACCTGCGCCAACCGATCCAGATCAGAGGAGAGCCGCATATCGTCGGTCGCCTGGTTACGCGTCACTCGCAGCCGCACCGATCCATCCGCCAGCGCGGTCGCCACCGCATGATCCAGCACGTCCCCTAACCGCCCTGCACTGATGTTAAGGCTTACCTGCCCATTTTCCAGTACGCTGAGGTCCAGAAGATCGTTGAGCAGACGGGTTAGCCTCTGCGCCTCATCATGGATAATGCCGGCATAGCGATTGTGATCCTGTGACGCGAGATTTTCGGTATCTCGCAGGATTTCGGAAAACGCCCGGATGGAGGTCATCGGCGTGCGCAATTCATGGCTCACTTGGCTGAGGAACGCATCCTTCTGTTGCGATAATTGTGTCAGTTTTTCATTTGTTTCCTGAAGCTTGCGCGCCGTTCTAGACAGTTCTTCGGACTGTGTTTCAAGCCGATTGGAATACTCAAGGATCTGCGCGGTCTCATCCGCCACCGCCAATAGATCCTGAACGGAGACTGAAGACCCGCCGACGATCTGTCCGACCATCGCATGGGCCGCCGCTGCCCCGATAGAGGCGCTAAGCTCGCGTTCCAGCCGCTCCAGAAACGCTGGGGTCGGCTCGGGCAGCGGGCCCCGCCCGCCCTGGCGCGCCAACTCGCTCTGAAAGAACGTCTGCGCCTCACCCGCCCCCAGAATACGCTGGGACATGACCATCAGATCCTCACTCTGCGCCACCGATCCGGTCCAGCCACGCGGCCCCGAAGAATGGTCAAATACATGCACAAATTGCGCGCCCTGCAGGCGCTCCATCGGACTGGGAAAGGACGCCAGAGATCCAATCAGGAACGCCGCCGTGTTTAATGCCATCGACCACAGAACCGCATGGACCGTAGGGTCCAGCCCCTCAATCCCAAAAAGCGCATGAGGGCGCAGCCACGACAATCCCATCAGCCCATCCGCCAGGACACGTGCAGGCAGCAGCCCACCACCCAGTTCTGGCAAAAGCATCGTGTAAAGCCAGATTGCAAACCCAACGGACAAGCCTGCAAGCGCTCCGCTGCGAGTCGCGCCACGCCAGAACAGCCCGCCTACGAGACTCGGCAGCATCTGCGCAATGCCGGTGAACGAAATCAGACCGATAGCCGCCAGCGCCGCACCGCCGCCCGATAGCGTATAATAGAAATAGCCCAGCGCCATGATGCCCGCGATCGACAGCCGCCGCGACAGCAGCACGACATGGCGCACATCGCCGGAGACGGAGGCGCCCACCTCCTGCCAGCGCAGCCAGATCGGCATGACGATATGGTTCGACACCATGGTCGACAGCGCCATCGCCGCGACAATCGCCATGGATGTTGCAGAGGAGAACCCCCCCAGAAAGGATAGCATCGCTAGCCCCTGCTGGCCCTCGGCCAGAGGCAAGGTCAGGACAAACAGATCCGGGTTCGACCCCACCGGCAGCAGCTCCAACCCGATGGCGGCAATTGGCACCACAAAGATCGAGATCAGCAGGAGATAGAGCGGAAACGCCCAAGCCGCGACGCGCAGATGCCGTTCATCCTCATTCTCGACCACCATGACCTGAAACATACGCGGCAGGCAGACGAAGGCTGCTGCCGACAGGAAAGTGATCGTCGCCCAGCGCCCGCCATCAACCTGCCATTGACCAATCGCGGAGGCGTCGATCCGCGCCATGGTTTCGCCCACTCCGCCTGCAATCCCCCAGACCACGAAAATGCCGACCGCCAGCAGTGAGACCAGCTTCACCACCGCCTCAAGTGCCACGGCGGTCACAACGCCGTGGTGGCGCTCATTGGCGTTGAGATTGCGTGTGCCAAACAGAATGGCAAAGGCCGCAAGCCCGGTCGCCACCCAGAATACCGTCTGCGTTTCATTGACACTGCGCAGCGGGTCAGCTTCCGCGAAAATTGCAAACGACAGCGTAATAGATTGTAATTGCAGTGAGATATAGGGTGTTGTGCCGATCACCGCGAGGATCGTGACGCCAATCGCCAAGAGGTTTGACTTGCCATATCGCGCCGACAAAAGATCCGCGATGGAGGTGATCCGCTGGCTGCGCCCGATACGGACCAGCTTGCGCAGCCCCCACCACCAGCCGACCATGACCAGCGTCGGGCCAAGATAGATGGTGATATATTCCAACCCCGAGCGCGCCGCGTAGCCCACCGCCCCGTAGAAGGTCCAAGCGGTGCAATAGATCGACAGCGACAGGGTGTAGATCAGCGGTGACCGCATCCAGCGGGCAGCGCGTCCATGACTGGCATGACGATCCGCGGCGAAAGCCACGATAAACAGCAGCGCAACATAGCTCAGACAGACCAGCGCCAACACATTGAGCGACGCCATCAGTCCGCGTCCCCGCCCCGGCGCGGTTCGCCACCTTCGGTCCAGTGCTCCGCCCAGCGCCGCACTGCCAGCGCAAAGCCAAAGCCCGCCAGTATCAGCCCCGCCCAGACCACAAGGATATAGATCATCGCCCGTGACAGCGGCATGCCTGACATACTGTCCGGTGCAGGATAGGGGTCTGGGTCGGGCCACATCAGTGGCACCAGCAGCAACAGCGCGCCCAAGACAGGCAACAGGCGAGCAACATCCATCAGACGGCGGCGGCGATAGGTCCGGCGTTCAACAAACGGCGCTCCGGTTTCGCCCTCGCTCTCAGCGCCGTCGCCACGGATCATCCCTGGCGGGCCTGTTCAGCCAGATCAGCAGCCGCAGCGCCTGCCTCAGACACACCCGCGCGGTTCTGCGCCGCCTGCGCATGAAGGTCGCGGACTGCGGTTAGAACCTCGCTGTTGGAAAACGGCTTTGTCATGAACCGGGTGACCCCGGCCTGCTCTGCCATCTCCCGGTCGCGCAGCTGCCCTCGTGCGGTCAGCATCAGAACCGGCAAACCCGGCAGCTGCCCGCTGTCGCGCAGTTCGCGAATGATCTCAAGCCCGCTCTTGCCCGGCAACATTAGATCCAGGATCACCAGATCCGGCTCGGCCGCGCAGATCGCCTCGACGGCATCACTGCCATCGGCGTGGCTGTCGACCCGCCAGCCATCGCGGGTCAGCAGAAATCGGATCGCCTCGGTGATATTCGGCTCATCTTCGACCAGAACAACATGCCTGCCCATTGTGTGGATATTCCTCCCCTACGCCCGATCCTTCGCGAGGTTTTTGCCTCAAGGCGTCTCCGTCCCTGGCGCAACAGTAGCGTTGCGGTTGCGCTGCTGTCAAAACTCTTCCTTCAGGATCGACGGTTCGCGCCGTGCCACACAGTCGCGGCGCGAACAGATCCGGCAGCTCGCGCCCACTGGCTGGGCTGTCTCCGCCACCTCGCCCTTGGGCAGGATCAGCATCACCGCGTGATACAGCGGGTCACTGTCAAAATCTGGCCGCTGATGAGGCCAGGAGACCGCCAGACAATCGAAACCAACGGCACTGCGCCCCTGCTGCACCACATCCCGGCGCACGGGCACCTGCGGGCGCGAAAGCGCGGTATACAGTGGCCACAACGGACAGGAGGCGCCGAACCTTGGTAATGCAAACCCCGTGACCGGCTTGCGAAACAGGATGGAGCCAGAGGCATCGCAGACCACCAGCCCCGCCTCCTGGCCCAGCACCGCAGGCGGCAACGCTCCAAGTCGGCGCAGCACGGTCGGCAGATCACAGTCAAAGGCACGCGCCAAGCTGACCGGGGCAATCCCGCCACTGGCGAGACGTTCAGTCAGCGGCATCAACGGCAGCACCGCGGCGTCGGCACAATATTGCAGCAGGGCCGCGCGGGCGATGGTACGGCCTGCCTCACTCACCAGATCGCCCCCCTGCGCAATCAGCACCTCAATCAAATCCCCGCGCGCCTCAGGCCCTGCCGCTTCCAGCTCCGGGAAGTGATGACCGTGGCTGGCAAAGAACTGCTCAACCTCCTCCTGAGGGACACCACGGCGCTCTGCGGAGGTATTGCTCTCATCAAGGAAGTTCACCAAAGCGCGGCTACTCTCTGCAAGGCGCAGCGAATCCTCATTCAGGTTGTTGTGAAAGCGGTCACGCCATTCGACCTCCAGCTCTCCGGTCTCCGCCAGAATCGACGCGGTTGAGCGGATCGCCGCAGCAGTGGACAGCACCTCATGAAGCGAGGCCGCCAGCTGCGGATCATGGGTGAGACGATCCGACAGGGTTTGCACCGTGCGCTCCAGGCTGGCGATACGCTGCTGGCTTTGCGCCAGCACCTCGGCCCAGCCCGGAAACCGGCCCGCGAATTCATCCACCCGGTCCAGCTCTGCCACCGGCCTGGGCAAATCCGCAGCAGCCTCACGCAGGGTCGACAGCAGCGCCACCTCCGCCCCTTCGGTCAGCATCGACGGTTCAACCGCCAGCACACGTGCCAGATCAACCAACAGCTTGCCGCCGATTCTGCGCCGGTTGTGTTCAATCAGGTTCAGATAGGAGGCAGAGATGTCGACCTGCCGCGCCAGTTCGGCCTGGCGCAGCCCCAGCATCAACCGCCGCTCGCGGATGCGGCTCCCTGTCAGCGTGTCACGCCCCATGGCGGCACTCCCTTCCAAAAGCATGGCGGATCAAGGGCTTTCTGCGCTGCAACATAACTTTCTTTACAGAAAACCCTTAACACCTGTTCATTTGTTTACAGAATAAATCAGCATTTCAAGGGTTTTATTGCGTGATTTTACAAGCCGCGCCCATACTGGTTTTGCACGAAAACGTGCGGACGTCAGCGGAAGTGAGGAGCTGTTGCCGTCGTTACACATAAGGGAGGATTACATGTCCAAGACTGACGTATCGCGTCGCGGAGTTCTGAAGACCGGTGCCATCGCGGGCGCCGGTGTGGCGCTTCCGACGATCTTTACCGCATCGTCTGCAGCCGCGTTTACAAATGAACCGACCGGCAGCACTGTGACGCTGGGCTTCAACGTACCCCAGACCGGCCCCTACGCAGATGAGGGCGCGGATGAGCTGCGCGCTTATCAGCTGGCCGTTGAACATCTGAATGGCGGCGGCGACGGCGGCATGATGAACACCTTCTCGTCCAAGGCCCTGCAGGGCAACGGGATCATGGGCAAGGAAGTCAAATTCGTCACCGGCGACACCCAGACCAAATCCGACGCGGCCCGTGCCTCGGCCAAGTCGATGATCGAAAAAGACGGCGCCGTGATGATCACCGGCGGGTCGTCCTCAGGTGTGGCGATTGCTGTACAAGGCCTCTGCCAAGAGGCTGGCGTCATCTTCATGGCGGGTCTCACCCACTCCAACGACACCACCGGCAAAGACAAGAAGGCCAATGGCTTCCGCCATTTCTTCAACGGCTACATGTCCGGCGCGGCGCTGGCACCGGTGCTGAAGAACCTCTATGGCACGGACCGGAACGCCTATCACCTGACCGCGGATTACACCTGGGGCTGGACCCAGGAAGAATCCATCGCCGCCGCCACTGAGGCGCTGGGCTGGAACACCGTGAACAAGGTCCGCACGCCGCTGGCTGCCACCGACTTCTCGTCCTATATCGCGCCGGTTCTGAACTCCGGTGCCGATGTGCTGGTGCTGAACCACTATGGCGGCAACATGGTGAACTCGCTGACCAACGCGGTTCAGTTTGGTCTGCGTGAGAAGGTCGTAAACGGCAAGAACTTCGAGATCGTTGTTCCGCTGTACTCCCGCCTGATGGCCAAAGGTGCCGGTGCCAACGTGAAGGGCATCCACGGCTCCACCAACTGGCATTGGTCGCTGCAGGACGAAGGCTCGCAAGCCTTTGTGCGCTCCTTCGGCTCCAAATATGGCTTCCCGCCGAGCCAGGCGGCACACACCGTTTACTGCCAGACCCTGCTTTATGCAGATGCAGTCGAACGCGCGGGCTCCTTCAACCCCTGCGCCGTTGTTGAGGCCCTCGAAGGGTTTGAATTCGACGGATTGGGCAACGGCAAGACGCTGTACCGTGCCGAAGACCACCAGTGCTTCAAAGACGTTCTGGTTGTGCGCGGTAAGGAAAACCCGACCTCGGAGTTCGACCTGCTTGAAGTTGTCGAAGTGACCCCGGCCGAACAGGTGACCTACGCGCCGGATCATCCAATGTTCGCAGGCGGTGCCCTGGGCACCTGCAACAGCGGCGCCTGATCACAGACTTGGGGCGGGCGCAGATCATGTGCCCGCCCTGCCACTCTCCCGGCGTCAACCTGCCTGACAATTCACGACGACAGGACCAGCGCCAGCGGCGCTGAACAGCCGACTTATGCCAATTCCAGACGGACCAACCGAAGGTGGGGACAATGGACGCAATCCTATTGCAAATCTTAAACGGGCTCGACAAGGGCTCGGCCTATGCGCTGATCGCGCTGGGTCTGACACTCATCTTTGGCACGCTGGGCGTGGTGAACTTTGCCCATGGGGCGCTGTTCATGATCGGCGCCTTCTGTGCGGTCACCGTGCAACGGGTCCTGAGCCTCAGCTTTGAAACCGTGGATGAGACCCAGAAGGATTTTCTGGGCAATCCGCTCAAGGTGAAAACCCCCTATGTCGAAAATTGGTTCGGCCCCGAGGTGGGCGGCACCATCATTGACTGGGCGGTGCCGCTTGCGATCCTCTTTGCCATTCCGATCATGATCGGCGTCGGCTATGTGATGGAACGCGGGCTGATCAAGCATTTCTACAAGCGCCCTCATGCAGACCAGATCCTGGTGACCTTCGGCCTCGCCATCGTTCTGCAGGAGGTGGTGAAATACTTCTACGGCGCAAATCCGATCCAGACCCCTGCCCCGGACGCCCTGAATGGCGTTGTCAATCTGGGGTCGATCATTGGGATGGACATCGTCTACCCGGTTTGGCGCGTGGTCTATTTCTTCTTCGCTGTGGTCATCATCGGCGGCATCTTCTCCTTCCTGCAGTTCACCACATTCGGCATGGTGGTGCGCGCAGGCATGGCAGACCGGGAGACCGTGGGCCTTCTGGGCATCAATATCGACCGCCGCTTCACCATCATGTTTGGTATCGCCGCCGCCGTCGCCGGTCTGGCTGGCGTGATGTACACCCCGATCAACTCCCCCAACTATCACATGGGCATGGATTTTCTGGTGCTGAGCTTCGTCGTGGTGGTTGTCGGCGGCATGGGATCCCTCCCCGGCGCCGTACTGGCGGGGTTTCTTCTCGGCGTGCTCGAAAGCTTTGCCTCGATGAATGAAATCAAATCCCTGATCCCCGGCATCGACCAGATCATCATCTATGTGGTCGCAATCATCATTCTGCTCACCCGCCCGCGGGGCCTGATGGGCCGCAAAGGTGTGATGGAGGACTAAGCACATGTTCGCACTCAACAAAAAAGATAAGGCGCTGCTGCTGGTCGTTGCCATCCTGACCCTGTTTGCACCGTTCATCCTGAACCCTTTCCCGACGGGCAGCGCGCTGGCGCAGTTCAATGCGGGCTATCCAGACCTGATGCAGCGATTTGTGATCTTCGGCATCTTCGCGATTGGCTTCAACATCCTGTTTGGCCTTACGGGTTACCTCTCTTTTGGCCATGCCGCCTTCCTCGGTGTCGGGTCCTATTCAGCCGTCTGGATGTTCAAACTGCTGAGCATGAACGTGGTGCCCGCCATTATACTGTCAGTGATCGTCGCGGGTCTGTTTGCACTGGTGATCGGCTATGTCAGCCTGCGTCGCTCCGGCATCTACTTCTCGATCCTGACGCTGGCCTTCGCACAGATGTCCTTCAACCTGGCCTATTCTGTGCTGACCCCGATCACCAATGGTGAAACCGGCCTGCAGCTGACGCTGGATGACCCCCGTGTTCTGGGCGTGTCGGCGACCGCCGATGGCTCCATCCCCGTGACCAGCCTCTTTGGCCTGGAGATGCGCTCCACCTTCGAGATGGCCGTGGGCCCCTGGGCGTTCCAGTTCAATGCGGGCTACTATCTTTGCGCGCTGATCCTGCTGGCCGCCTTTTACCTGTCGATCCGCATCTTCCGCTCGCCCTTTGGCCTGATGCTGAAGGCCGTGAAGTCGAACCAGCAGCGGATGAACTACACCGGCCTGAATACCCGGCCCTACACGCTGGCTGCCTTTGTGATCTCGGGCATGTATGCCGGTCTAGCTGGCGGTCTGATGGCCTCAATGGACCCGCTGGCAGGCGCTGAGCGGATGCAGTGGACAGCCTCCGGCGAAGTGGTACTGATGACCATCCTCGGTGGTGCCGGCACCTTGATCGGCCCGGTGCTGGGCGCAGGTTTCATCAAATACTTTGAGAACATCTTCTCCAAGATCAACGACAATGTGCTGCACAGCTGGTTCAGCTTCATGCCCGACGGGATCGAAGACGCGATGGTCTTTATCGTGCACCCCTTCATCGGCAAAGGCTGGCATCTGACCTTGGGCATTCTATTCATGCTGGTGGTGATCTTCCTGCCCGGTGGCTTGGTCGAAGGCGGACAGAAGCTGCGCAGCTGGATCCAAGGGCGCAAAGCCAAAAAAGATGGCCCCTCGGGCAAAACTGAACCTGCGGAATAAGGAGCAAGACCAATGGGTATCCTTGAAGTCAAAAACGTGGGCAAGCGGTTCGGTGGCCTTCAGGCACTGTCCGAGGTGAACCTCAGCGTGCGCGAAAACACTGTCCACGCCATCATCGGCCCCAATGGGGCGGGCAAGTCCACGCTGCTGAATTGTCTGGTGGGTAAGCTGATCCCGGACACCGGATCGGTGATGTTCGATGGTAAATCCGTCCTGGGCCGCGCGCCTTACGAAATCAACCAGATGGGCATCTCCCGTGTGTTCCAGACGCCTGAGATCTTTGGCGATCTGTCGGTGCTGGAAAACATGATGATCCCCTGTTTCGCCAAACGCGATGGCGCTTTTGAAATGAATGCGATCAGCGCCGTCTCTGGCCAGCGCGACATTCTGGAGAAGGCAGAGCACATGCTGGAGGAAATGAACATGGCCGACAAGCGGCACATGAACGCCGCCTCCATGTCACGCGGGGATAAACGGCGGCTTGAGATTGGCATGTGTCTGTCACAAGAACCGCGTCTTCTGCTGCTGGACGAGCCGACCGCGGGCATGGCGCGGGCCGATACCAACAACACCATCGACCTGCTGAAACAGATCAAAGCCGAGCGCGACATCACCATCGCGATCATCGAACACGACATGCACGTCGTGTTCTCACTGGCGGATCGGATCACTGTGCTGGCGCAGGGCACCCCGCTGGTAGAGGACGATCCGCAGAACATCAAAGGCAACCCGAAGGTGCGCGAAGCCTACCTCGGCGAGTCGGCGTAAGGAGATCACAGATGAACGTCAAACCCGACTTTTCCAAACACGCCAACCACGCCACCACGGCACCAGCCTTTCTGTCGGTCTGGGACATGCATGCCTACTACGGCGAGAGCTACATCGTGCAGGGTATTTCCTTCAATGTGCACGAAGGTGAGATCCTCGCCCTGTTGGGCCGCAACGGCGCTGGCAAGACCTCGACCCTGCGCTCCATCGCGCGCACCGGCTCACCGATGGTGACCAAGGGCGAGATTTGGCTGGACCATCAGCCCCTGCACAAGATGTCCTCGCATGAGGCCTCCGCCGCGGGTCTGGGTCTTGTCCCCGAAGATCGCCGCATCATTCCCGGTCTCACCGTTGAGGAAAACCTGCAGCTGGCGCAGATTGCCCCGCCCATCGGCTGGTCTCTTGAGAGGCTCTATGAGCTGTTCCCACGTCTTGGCGAACGCCGCAAGCAGGAGGGTGTCACGCTTTCCGGTGGCGAACAGCAAATGCTGGCGATTGCCCGCGCATTGGCCCGCGACATCAAGGTGTTGCTGCTGGATGAACCCTATGAGGGTCTGGCGCCCGTTATCGTGGATGAGATCGAAAAGACCCTCATTCACATCAAACAACAGGGCATCACCACGGTCATCGTTGAACAGAACGCAGTGCGCGCGTTGGAGCTGGCCGACCGTGCCGTGATCCTTGACACAGGCGGTATTGTCTTCGATGGCGCCGCCGCTGAAGTCCTCGAAAACGAGGACCTGCGCGCCGAATACCTAGCCATCTAACCCCAACACTCCCCGTCGGGCCGGTTCACGTACCGGCCTTGGCACCTTGGGGCTGATGCGGTGGCATCAGCCCTTTTTTTTTGGTCCCGTTTTCTGGAACCCGTGATGCCAGTTTGCAAGTGGCCACAAAGGACCCCACCACGCATTTTGCGCCCTGAATTCGCTTTGCTTTGCGCCGGAACAGCGGTTATCTGCGCCCATGACCGATCTTGCCTTTGAATTTGCGCCGGTGGGGCTGGCTCTGCTCGATCAACGGGTGATCCAGCGCTGCAACCAGCAGTTTGCCGAAACCTTTGGGGGGGATAGCGGCAGCTACGTCGGCCTGCCCATCGCTGAGCTTTACCCCAGCCAAGAAGACTTCCAGCGCATCGGCGACCGGCTGCAACAGCATGACGCGCAGTCGGGGCAGTATAACGACGAACGGATCATGCGCCGTCGCACCGGCGATCTGTTCTGGTGCCGGGTGCGCGGGCGCTCCCTGACGCCGGAGCACCATTTTCGCAGCGGTGTCTGGAGTTTCGCTGACATCTCGGACGACCGGCCCGTGGTCAGCCTCACCCCGCGCGAGCGTGATGTGGCAATCCTGACCTGTCGCGGACTTTCAGCCAAAGAAATCGGCGCTGAGCTGAACCTGTCCTATCGCACAATCGAAACCCACCGAGCGCATCTTCTGGTCAAGTTCTCCGCCCGCAAACTGCCGGAATTGGTGGCGAAACTAACCGGAATGCCGCTCTGAACAGCGATCCGCACCGCAAGATTGCAAATCACCTCAAGGGCGCCCATGTTAGCGTCCATATTGTCAGCGCTTTCCTTGTGGTAAAGCATACCCTATAAGCGCCTTCAAATCTTATGCCCGCAGCTTCTGCGGGCCTGTCGGAACCGGCTGAGGACAAAAATGACAAATAAGACCCACGAAGCAGACGTATCCTTCATCAAAGCGCTGGCGGAACTGCTGCGCGACAATGACCTGACCGAACTGCAGGTGAAGCGCGACTACGGCGAAGACGACAGCCTGAATGTGCGCGTGTCGCGTCAGACCATCGCCGCACCTGCCCCGGTGCAGGCATACGCAGCCCCGGCGCCTGTTGCCGCTGCTCCCGCAGCCCCGGCCGCGGCTGCTCCCGCCGCAGCACCTGCCGCCGCCAATGACGATCCTGCAAGCCATCCGGGCGCTGTCCCGTCGCCGATGGTGGGCACCGTTTACACCCAGCCCGAACCCGGCGCGCCAACGTTCGTGAAAGTGGGTGATCAGGTGGCCGAAGGCGATACGCTGCTGATCGTCGAAGCCATGAAGACCATGAACCACATCCCGGCACCCAAGGCCGGAACCATCAAGCGTATCCTCGTCGAAGACGGCGCAGCGGTCGAATTCGGAACACCGCTGGTCATCATCGAGTAAGGGTCCACCATGTTTGACAAGATCCTGATTGCCAACCGCGGTGAGATCGCCCTGCGCGTGATCCGTGCCTGCCGGGAAATGGGCATCCAGTCGGTTGCCGTACATTCCACCGCAGACGCTGATGCCATGCATGTGCGCATGGCCGACGAATCCGTTTGTATTGGCCCGCCCTCCGGGACGCAAAGCTACCTGTCGATCCCCGCCATTATCTCTGCCTGCGAGATCACCGGCGCGCAGGCGATCCACCCCGGCTATGGTTTCCTGTCGGAGAACGCCAACTTCGTGCAGATCGTTGAGGATCACGGGCTGACCTTTATCGGGCCGACCGCCGAACACATCCGTGTCATGGGTGACAAGATCACTGCCAAGGACACGATGAAGGACCTCGGCGTCCCCTGTGTGCCCGGTTCTGACGGCGGTGTGCCAGATCTGGAAACTGCCAAGAAGATCGGCGAAGACATCGGCTACCCCGTGATCATCAAGGCCACCGCTGGTGGGGGTGGTCGCGGCATGAAGGTGGCCAAGACCGCTGCCGACATGGAGCAGGCCTTCATGACGGCGCGCGCCGAGGGCAAGGCTGCCTTTGGCAACGACGAAGTCTATATCGAGAAATACCTGACCACGCCGCGCCACATCGAGATCCAAGTCTTCGGCGATGGTAAAGGCAAGGCCGTGCATCTGGGCGAGCGGGACTGTTCCCTGCAGCGCCGCCACCAGAAGGTGTTCGAGGAGGCCCCAGGCCCCTGCATCACCCCTGAGGAGCGCGCCCGCATCGGCAAGACCTGTGCCGAGGCCGTGGCCAAGATCAACTATATCGGCGCCGGCACCATCGAATTCCTCTATGAGAATGGCGAGTTCTATTTCATCGAGATGAACACCCGCCTTCAGGTGGAACATCCGGTGACCGAGGGCATCTTCGGTGTCGATCTGGTGCGCGAGCAGATCCGCGTGGCCGAGGGGCTGCCGATGTCCTTCAGCCAGGACGATCTGGAGATCAACGGTCACTCCATCGAAGTGCGGATCAACGCAGAAAAGCTGCCGAACTTCGCACCCTGCCCCGGCAAGATCACCCAGTATCACGCCCCAGGCGGTCTGGGCGTGCGCATGGATTCGGCGCTTTATGACGGCTATTCGATCCCGCCCTATTACGACAGCCTGATCGGCAAGCTGATCGTGCATGGTCGCGACCGGCCTGAGGCCTTGGCCCGTCTGAGCCGCGCTTTGGGAGAGCTGATCGTGGATGGTGTCGACACCACCGTGCCGCTGTTCCACGCGCTGCTTGAGGAAAAAGACATCCACACCGGTGAGTATAATATTCACTGGCTGGAGCATTGGCTGGAAACCAACCTCGGCAATGCCTAAGAGATCAGGGCGGTCCAAACGGGCCGCCCTTTCTTCCTTCCTGCACCGGCCAGAACTTTGCCTTGCGCGGCACGTTTTTCCGGTTCCGTGACTGCCCACTCCCGTTTTAGACTAACGCCATGACCCTCACACCAGACCTGCTGCTGCACGCCTATTCTGTCGGCGTCTTTCCCATGGCTGAAAGCCGGGATGACCCGGAGGTGTTCTGGGTAGATCCCAAGCGGCGTGGCGTCTTCCCCATTGGCGGCTTTCACCTGTCTCGATCCCTGATCAAAACCCTGCGTCGGGGCGGGTATCAGATCGCAGTGAACCGGGATTTTGCAGCTGTACTGGACGCCTGCGCGGATCGCGAAGAAACCTGGATCAACCCGGAAATTCGCGCCAGATACATTGACCTTCACAATCAGGGCAACGCCCATTCGCTTGAGGTCTACCATGCTGGCGCGCTGACGGGCGGTGTCTACGGCGTCGCGCTGGGGGGGGCGTTTTTTGGTGAGAGCATGTTCTCACGGCGGCGTGACGCGTCCAAGATTGCACTGGCCTATCTCATGGACCGCTTACAGCAATCAGGCTTCACGCTCTGCGACACGCAGTTTCTGACGCCGCATCTGGCCTCGCTCGGGGCGATCGAAATCACCCGTGCCAGCTATCGGCGCCAATTGCGCGACGCGCTGGATATCGCCGCAGACTTCACTGCTGTTGAGCTGCCCGATCCTCAGGTGCTGGTGCAGCGCATGACCCAAACGTCGTAACGGCTGTGATCCAGCGCATTCAGCGCCGGGCTTGAGGCGATCATCCAGCCATCGAAATACACTGTGGCATCATTGGGATTGCGCACCGTCAGATAGGCATAGGCATCACCCGTCGGGTTGTCCGCCGGATAGCGACATTCCCGCAGACTGACGATCACGCCAAAAATTTCCGCGCTGCCGCCGACGGGAATTTCTAGATCCTGTGTCTGACCATTCACCTTGTCGAGACCACGCAGAACAGCCGAATTGCCATTCTCTGCAGCGCCCTGCGCAAAGGCGGTGCCAATGCTCAATCCACATGCCAAGACTGCCGCCAGCAGACGCATCAGCTTTCGTCTCCGCTACCTGCAACAAATTTTACCAGAAGCGAAATCAGACTGACCGCGCCTTGGGTATCTTCCACCGCATCACCTGCTTCAAAGGCAAAGGGCGATCCGCCCGGCATTACCTCGACAAAATTGCCGCCCAACAGACCTTCGGAGGAAATAACCACCGCGCTGTCATCCGGGATCTCAATCCCATCTTTCACCGAAAACCGGGTGTCCGCGCGGAAAGTTTGTGGGTTCAGATCAACCCCGGTCACGGTGCCAATCTTGACACCGGCAAGGCGCACATCGGTGCCCACGCTGACCCCCTCCAGAGAACGGAAGGAGGCATTGAGTTCATAGCTTGATCCGGCCCGAGACAGACCCGCGGCCTGCCCCGCATATACGGCAAATCCGATTGCAGCGGCCAGAACCAGCCCACCTGCCAGAACCTCAGTAGTGTTATGCGACATGCTGTTTCAGCCCCTGCCCTTGGATGGGTCGGCGTTCCTGCCAACCGATCAGCACCATCTCCCAGCGCTGCTGTCTCACATGGATAGGCCGGACTTACTCCGGCGACCACGCCTCATAGTCGCTGCGTTCCTTCGGGGCGCCTGCGGCCCGGATCGACCCGGCCGGCGCATAGGCCAGCATGGTGCCGGTCAGGTTTTCCTGATGCGGCTTTTCCCAGGATTTATGCGCAAACGGCTTTTCCGACGGGATTTCGTCAAAGGTGCGGTGCAGCCAGCCATGCCAATCCGCGCCAATGCGGGAGGCCTCAACCTCGCCGTTGAACATCACCCAGCGCTTGCTGTCGTCGGCATTGCGGTAAAATACGTTGCCCTGATCGTCTTCGCCCACCTTGAGCCCCTTACGGGCGGTGAAAATACGTGTATTCAAGGTCGAGCCGTTCCACCAGGTTACAGCCCGCAAGAGAGAGTTCAGGATTCCCATCGGTTCCTCCGAAAATTTCGCTTCTGATATGGCGCAATTTGCCGCCAAGGTCCAGACGCGCCGCACCCGCCCGTGGGGATTGTCGCAAAACTTCTTGGACAAGTACACAAACAGGCCACAATTGCGGCCCATGTTGATCTCGAAATCTTAACATCCGATAGCGAGGCCGCGCGTGCGCTTCACCCTTTCTCTGGTTGCGACCCTTATTGTCACCGTTGCCGTTCTGGATCTGATGCAGGTTACCAGCCTGATGATCCACGGTAACCGTGCCCATCAGGGGGCAAAGACAATCCGCCTGACTGAACCAGAGACCGGAGACTGGCAAAAGATGACAGAGAAGACAGTGACCGCCGGAAAAACCATGCTGGGCCTTGAGCCGGAACCGGAGAAAAGCGAGCTGCAACAGCTGATGGACCGACGGCGCAAAGAAACGGCACCGATGCGTGCCCTCGAATTCTAGAAGTCCCTGTTCTGTCGACGCCGCATTAGCCCGGCGCCAGAGCCGTGACCTCAATCTCGATCCGAAACTTGGCGTCGATCAACCCGCATTCAATCATCGTGGCAGCCGGCGGAGCGTCGCCGAATGTCTGCGCCAACAACGGCCAGCAGGGTTCGAAGTCTGCCCGATCCGGCAAGTAGTAATTCACCCGCACCACATCGGCAAAACTCGCGCCCGCCTCAGCCAATGCTGCACCAATGGTGTCGAGCGCCGATTGGCACTGCGCCACCACATCATCGCCCTGCCCCACGGTCCCCGCGACATGCACAAACCCGCCTGCAACCACAGCGCGGCAATATCCTATCTTGGCCTCAAATTCACCACCTGAGGAAATACGTTTGATCATCACAACTGTCCTTCGTCATAGAAAAACGGCGCAGGGTTCCCCCTGCGCCGCCTGAAATCAATCGTCACGCGTTGTACACGTGTCGCTTAGGTTCAGCCCGCTGTGGCCGGCTCTTTTTCGGCGTCAGCGTGGATCATCAGGGGCTGTGCGTCAGAGGTCACGGCCTCTTCGTTGACGACCACTTTTTCGACGCTGTCCATGCCCGGCAACTCAAACATGGTGTTGAGCAGGATGTCCTCCAGAATGGAGCGCAGACCGCGGGCGCCGGTTTTGCGTTCGATCGCTTTCTTCGCGATGGAGCTCAGCGCCTCGTCGGTGAAGTCCAGTTCGGTGTCTTCCAGTTCAAAGAGACGCTGATACTGTTTGACCAGAGCGTTCTTCGGCTTGGTCAGGATGGTGATCAGCGCATCTTCGTCCAGATCTTCCAGCGTCGCCAGAACCGGCAGGCGGCCGACGAATTCCGGGATCAGACCGAATTTCAGCAGATCTTCCGGCTCCAGATCCTTGAAGGTTTCGCCCACACCCGCATCACTGTCATCACGCACATCCGCGCCAAAGCCCATGGCAGAGCCCTTGCCGCGCTGCTTGATGATCTTGTCCAGACCAGCAAAAGCGCCACCGCAGATGAACAGGATATTGGTGGTGTCAACCTGCAGGAATTCCTGCTGCGGATGCTTGCGCCCGCCCTGCGGCGGAACCGAGGCTACGGTGCCTTCCATCAGTTTCAGCAGGGCCTGCTGCACCCCCTCGCCCGACACATCGCGGGTGATCGACGGGTTTTCCGACTTGCGGGTAATTTTGTCGACCTCGTCGATATAGACAATGCCGCGCTGAGCGCGTTCGACATTGTACTCCGACGCCTGCAGCAGCTTCAGAATAATGTTTTCAACATCTTCACCGACATAACCCGCCTCGGTGAGGGTGGTGGCATCGGCCATGGTGAAGGGCACATCCAGAATCCGCGCCAGCGTCTGCGCCAGCAGCGTCTTGCCGCAGCCGGTGGGGCCGATCAGCAGGATATTGGATTTCGACAATTCAATGTCCGAACCGGCCTTCTGGGCGTGGTTCAGGCGCTTGTAGTGATTGTGCACCGCAACCGACAGCACCCGCTTTGCCATGGCCTGACCAATCACATAGTCGTCCAGAACTTCGCAGATGTCCTTCGGTGTGGGCACACCGTCGGTGGATTTCAGGCCAGAGGCCTTGGTCTCTTCGCGGATGATGTCCATGCACAATTCGACGCATTCGTCGCAGATGAACACGGTTGGGCCCGCAATTAGCTTGCGCACCTCATGCTGGCTCTTGCCGCAGAAGCTGCAATAAAGCGTGTTCTTGCTGTCGCCGCTTGAGTTCGTTGCCATGGTCTACCTTTCCGTCCGGGGCGTGCATGCGCCTCCTGCGCCACCCGTAATATTGGCAGCTTATGCCACCGGCACAGCCGCCACAATCGCAAAGTGTGCCCCGATGACGACGGGGCACACTTGTCAGCTCACACCGCTGATCAGCTGTCCTCTGGGTCCAGCTTGCTGCGGTTTTCGACGATTTCGTCGATCAGACCGAAGTCTTTTGCATCCTCAGGCGACATGAAGTTGTCGCGCTCCAGCGCGTCCACGATCTTGTCATATTCCTGACCGGTGTGCTTGACGTAGATCTCATTCAGACGCTTCTTCAGCTTCAGCGTTTCCTCGGCGTGGATCATGATATCCGTTGCCTGACCCTGAAAACCACCTGAGGGCTGGTGCACCATCACGCGGCTGTTGGGCAGCGAGAAGCGCATGCCGGCCTCACCAGCGGTCAGAAGGAGCGAGCCCATGGAGGCCGCCTGACCAATCACCAGCGTCGAAACCTTCGGTTTGATGTACTGCATGGTGTCGTAGATCGACAGGCCGGAGGTCACAACGCCGCCGGGGCTGTTGATGTACATCGAAATCTCTTTCGAGGGGTTTTCTGCCTCAAGATGCAGCAACTGCGCCACGATGAGCGAGCTCATCCCGTCGTGAACCGGACCATTCAGAAAAATGATCCGCTCCTTCAGCAGGCGGGAAAAGATATCATAGGCGCGTTCACCGCGGCTGGTCTGCTCAACCACCATCGGCACCAGCGTGTTCATGTATGTTTCTCTTGGATCGACCATATTGACCTGCCTGCTTTGGATTGTGTCGGCATCATAGCCGACTGAGTATTACCTGAGTCTTAGTGCCGGCACATTTGGGCTGCAAGGGGCGGTGATTGTTTTTGCCTTCCGTTGTGGCCAGCCCCGAACCGGCGGCCGCGATGGCGCAAACAGTCCGGTCGGCGTCGAAAACCGCAGTCCCGCCGTCGCAAAACGTTGGATGCAAGCCGCAGATCGGGGTTAACTAGCATAGATCACAGACCCAACCGAAACCGGCGTGTTACAGGTTCCCCAATATGATCGACGACTATTTTGTGCAAAAAGGGGCTTCGGCCAATCTGACCATCCCTTTTGACGGGGAGCCTCAGGATTTCTATTTCCTGTTGTTGCCAAAGGCGACGATGCTGCCGATTGCGGCCGCTGTGGAACCACTGCGCATTGCCAATCAGGTGACCAACACGCAGCTCTATCGCTGGTATGTGATGACGCCCGACGGCGCGCCGATCCAATGCTCCAATGGGATGACCATCACCCCCGATCTGCCGATGGGACCGCTTCCGGGGGACGCCTTGGCCTTTGTCTGTTCCGGTGTAGAGCCGCAGAATGCCGCCAGTGACGCGGTGCTGAACTGGCTCAGACGCGAACGCCGGTTTGGCCGTTCCATCGGCGGGATCTGCACCGGCGCCTTTGCTCTGGCGCAGGCCGGGTTGCTGGGCGATCATCGCTTCACCCTCCATTGGGAAAACCAGCCCGGGTTTGTCGAACGCTACCCGGATCTGCTGCCCTCCCCCCGGATCTTTGAGATCAGCGATACGCTGATGACCTGTGGCGGCGGCAATGCAGCCACGGATATGATGCTGAACCTGATCGAAGACCGCCACGGCAAACAGCTGGCGATCATCGTCGCGGATATGTGCCTGCATGTGCGCACCGGCGGTCAGAGCACGCCGCAGAAATCCAACTATGCTGTTGCCATTGGCAGCCGCAATCAGCGCCTGTTGAATGCGCTGCAACTGATGCAGGAATCGATTGAAGAACCGCTGTCCATTGGGGAGCTGTGTGATCGGCTGGACATTTCGCGCCGCCAGCTGGAGCGGCTGTTTGCCCGCTATCTCGACCAGAGCCCTATGCATGTCTATTTCGACATGCGCCTCAGCCATGCGTTTGCGCTGATGAATGAAACGTCAATGTCTGTCACAGAGATCGCGCTGGCGTCCGGGTTCAACAGTGCCACGCATTTCTCGCGCCAGTTCAAACGCAAATTCGGCGCCAGCCCGCATTTTTTCCGCAAAGGCTGGAATTAAACAGCCCTTGCGGTAACAGCTGTTATTTGGCCGGTCAGCCGTCGATCTTGCGCCCCATGATCGCCAAGGACTGCTGGTAGACCGTCGCCGCATTCCACTGTTTCAGGACCTTATAGTTGGGCTCGCCCTGCTGATAGCCGCGTCCCGGTTTCCAGCCTTTCTTGCGTAGAAAATAAGCGGTTGAGGCCAGCGCATCGCCCATGTTGTAGAAATCCACCCGCCCGTTGCCGTCCCAGTCGACACCATAGTTCAGCGCATTGCCAGGCAAAAACTGGGTATGGCCCAATTCGCCATGTTTGGCCCCTTTGGTCGCGCCGGTGATCGCACCACGATCCACCAGTTTCAGCGCGCCAATGGCATGGGGTTTGAAAAACTCAGAACGGCGGCAATCATAGGTCAGTGTGACGATGGCAGAGACCACCTGACTGTCGCCCATGTAGTTGCCAAAGGCGGTTTCCATACCGTGGATGGCGATCAGGATCCCGGCAGGCACGCCGTATTTACGTTCCAACGCGGCAAAGAAGTCGGCATTGCGCACCTTCCGCTTGCGCCCCTGCGCGATGATCGTATTGGCGCCACGGATCTGCATGAATTTCTCAAGAGAGTAGCGAAAGCTCTTCTGGTTGCGATCTGCAGCAATGGTGCGACGGGCGTAGGTTGTGTTGGCCAGCGCGTTCAGCCCGGCCTGGCGCACACCGGCCCGCTTGGCCTCAGCGGCGAAGTCGCGTTTCCAACTGTCAAATCCGGCAGAGGTATTGCCGCAGGGCGCGGCCATAGCGGTGTACGGCAGACCACACAGTAGCGCCGCAGACAGAGTGGTGGCTAACCATCCCCCTGCTCGCCGCTGCGCTGTTTCTTTGCGGGTATTGGCCGTGGCAGACTGTGAGAGAGATCGACGAAACAACTGGAAAATCATAAAAACCTGGGTCCAACGCTTGGGAAATGGGTTTCCAGTCTAGCGGATTTCCGCATCAAAGCCAGTCACAGGATCAGCGTTTTTCCCCTTGCCCGCGTCGCTCGCCCTTACCCTCGCTCAGGCAAAGGCGCTGCCTGATGCCAAGGCCAGACCATCGGCCACGGCGGTCATCGCGTTTTCTGTGTAAAGTTCCGCCTTTGGGCAAAGCTGCTGCATCTGCTGCTGTACCCCCCTCAACAGGGCTGAGCCGCCCACAAGCACCACTCGCGAAACCTGCTCCGCGCGCAAATCGGCGCGGCACAGGGTTTCCTGGGCGCAGGCGGTAATCTCGGCGATATCGGCGGCAAGGCTGCGTTGAAGACCCTCAGCAGCCAGCGGCACCGACAGGCCCCGTTCCAGCACTTTCAGATCAATCACCGCATTCCGCTCCCCCGGCTGATTGGCCGCAATTTTGCCCCGCTCCACCGCGAAGGCGAGATCATGGCCCAGCTCATCCTCCAGCACGGATACCAAGCGCGCCAGTTTTTCCGGCTCCTCGGCATTGCGCGCGAGATCCTGTACGGCCCGGCGGCTATCCGCAGCATAGAGGAATGGGATCATCTGCCAAGTCGCCAGATCGTTGAACAACCGATTAGGTGCGGGCAGGCTGCCACCGCCGAAGCTGTTGCGAATAGCACTGCCCCGCCCCAGAAGCGGCATCACGTGATCAATGCTCAGCTGCCGATCAAAATCTGTCCCGCCAAGGCGCACACCGTGAGAGGCCAGAATACGGGTCGTTCCCTCTGCGGTTTGCTCAAAGGCGGTGAAGTCCGAGGTGCCGCCGCCGATATCGACGATCAGCCCGATACCGGATTGCGCGCGGGCCGACCGCAGGGCCGCCTCGGGTTCCAGCATGAAGCGCACATCCTCAAACCCCGCCGCCATATAGCAGGCGCGCAGATCCACCTCTGCCTGTGCATTGCGGGTGGCATCCTTGCTGTGGAACAACACCGGGCGGCCGGACAGCGCATGTGTGAAGGTCTGTCCGGTGGCCGCCTCAGCACGTGCCTTCAGCGCAGCTAGAAACCGCGCCACAATGGTTACGAAATCAACCAGTTCTCCGTTCAGACGGCGTTTTTCGTGCATCAAGGGGGTGCCAAGCAGGCTTTTCAAGGCGCGCATAAACCGCCCTTCGTCGCCGTTGATCAGTGCCCGTGTGGCCCGGCGCCCGATGATCATACTGCGGCTGTCGATGTCAAAGAACACCGCCGTCGGCAGGGTGGTTTCCCCCGGCTCGACCTCAATCAGCCAAGGACGCCCGTTCACGGCGACACCCGCGGCGGAGTTCGAGGTGCCAAAGTCGATACCAAGGGTGTTGGGATGGGTCATGTCGGGCACCTGTCGCTCAGAAAGAACCGGCGTAAGTATCGCAAGGGCCTGCGCAAAACAAGGGCCCAGAAACATGTGACACAGGATCGGCGCGCCTGAAATAAAACCACCCCCGCCCCTGTCGGTTGCGGAGGTGGTGTGCAGGGCGATGCGCCCAGCGTCATTCGGCAGTTGCAGCTTTCAGATAGGCAATCACCGCCTCGATATCGGCATCTTTCTTCAGACCCGCAAAGGACATCTTGGTGCCCTTCATGTATTTCTTCGGCTTGGCGAGAAACGCGGCAAGTTCGGCCTCATCCCAGACCAAGCCACCCTCGGCAGCGGCTTTCATTGCTTTTGAGTAACGGAACCCCTCAACATGGGCCGCCGGCGCGCCGATAATCCCGTTCAGGATCGGACCGGTTTTCGATTTGGCCCCCGCCCCGATCTGGTGGCAGGACTTGCATTTACGAAAGGTTTTCTCGCCCTTGGCGACCAGTTCAGGGTCCAAGGCAACAACCACGTCGGCAGGGACCTCTGCGGGTTGCTCGGCTGCGGTGTCCTCAACCGGTTCGACCTCGGCGGGTGCTTCGGCCCGGTCTTCCTCAGGCGTCACATCCAGCACCATGGCGCGCATGGTGATTTCGACGCTGTCCTTGCAATTCTCCATGCAAGGTTCCGGGTTCCAGAAGTGCTTCTCCGCCTCCAGCCGGTCATCCAAGACGAAGCCATCCACATTGGGAAGCTCCACATCAGCGAAGGTCGCATCCGACAGCACAAATTCATCATCCACCAGATCGTTGGAATAGAGAATATAGGCCACGATGGCATAGACCTCATCCGGGGTCAGCGACTGCGCATCGCCAAACGGCATGGACCGGTTCACATAGTCCCAAGTGGTGGAGAGATAGGGCCAGTAGCTGCCGACGGTCTTCAGCGGATCATCATGATCCAATGTGCCCTGCCCACCTGCGAGCTTGGGCCAGTTGCCGACACCTTCGGCAAAATCGCCATGGCAGACGGCGCATTTCTCGGCAAAGACCTCTTCGCCGGTGAAGACATCACCAGAGCCTTTGGGCAGGCCGGTGCCATCTGGCGCCACGTCTAGGTCCCAGGCCGCTATTTCCTCCGGCAGCGCCGGGCGGCCAAGGCCGAATTTCTCTGCTGCCGCAGGAACCGCCAGCGTCAGCGCAACCGATGTTGCCGCAATAACCTTAGGAAACTTCGACATTTTCCGCCTCCCCACTTGCCTTGACCCACCAGGTCTGGATGGCGTTGTTGTGATAAATCGAATTCAGCCCTCGCACCTCGCGCAGCTGCGCCTTGGTCGGTTGCACATAGCCGGAGGCATCGCGCGCACGGCTTTGCAGCAACATCTCGGAGCCGTCCCAGTTGGTATCGAGGTAAAAGCGCGTCAGCGCCTTGTTCGTGCCGGGAGCCGCCAGCCGCGCCTCCTGCCAGCTCTTGCCGCCATCTACCGACACATCAACACCGGTGATCGCACCACGACCCGACCAGGCCAACCCTGTGATCACCAGCGGCCCCGTGCCATGTTTGATCGGCGATTGCGGGCTGGGGCTGGTGACGACGGATTTCGCGTCCATCTCCCAAGTCCATTTGCGGCTGGTGCCGTCAGCCAGCGTATCGGTGTATTTCGAGGTTTCCTCACGGCTTTCGACCGGCTGGTCCATCACCTCAACCCGGCGCAGCCATTTGATCCACATATTGCCCTCCCAGCCCGGCACCACCAGGCGCACCGGATAGCCATGCTCCTTGCGCAGTGCCTCGCCGTTGGCCTTGAAGGCGACCAGCACGTCATCCATCGCCTTTTCCAGCGGGATGGAGCGGCCGTTTGAGGAGGCATCCGCGCCCTCCACGTAGACCCATTTGCCTGCGGGGTTTACGCCCGCTTCCTCCAGCAGAGTGCGCAGCGGAACACCGGAATACTCCATATTGTGGATCATACCGTGGGTGAACTGCGCGCCATTCAGCTGCGCGCCCGCCCACTCCATGCCGGAATTCGCCGCACACTCGCAGAAATAGACGCGGTTTTCGCGCGGGAAACGCTCCAGATCCGCATAGGTGAACACCAAGGGGGTATCGACCAGCCCGTTGATCATCAGCCGGTAGTCTTCCTTGCGCAGCTCGATCGCGCCCGAGTGGTGCCGTTCAAAGGCGCAACCCTGCGGCGTGATGGTGCCGTCCAGCGCGTGGATTGGCGTGAAGTTGATTGACGAGATGGTGTCCGCCGTCAGCCACTCCACATTGCGCCGGACCACATCTGCCTCATACTCGATGGGCAAACCATAGGGCGTCGCATCCACTCCGTCGCCCAGACCAGAGGCCCAGTCCTGCACCTCGGTGATCAGCGGATCAGGGGTCGCAGCCTGTGCCGAGCGGCCCGTCACCGCCCCTGCCCCGACCGCCGCAGCACCGGCCAGAAACTGGCGGCGTGAAGGGCTGGTTTGTTTCGGTTTGTCGTTCATCTCTGATCGTCTCCTTACATCGAAAAATTCACTTTCGTGAATTCATCAGCGTAAAATTTTTTGGCGGATGCCGGGCTTAGACGCCCGACACCTGCACGGAATTGTTCGGTGAAAGGGTGACGGTGCCCATCTTACGAATGTGGTTTTCGACCACATCCCAGATTTGCGGGCCTTCGGTGCCCTCATTCACGCTGGCCCAGCCAGCAACGATGTAGGTCTTGGCCGGATCAATCGCTTCCCCAGTCTTGAGCAGCGTCATATTGCTGATCCGTTCCCCCTGCGGCTTGGTAATATCAATGTGGTAGCCCATGCCGCCAACCCGCACCATGTCGCCGCCCTGCTGGTAATAGGGATCGGGATTGAAGATGTTGTCGGCCACATCCTCCATCACGACCTTGAGAAATTCGCCGGTCATCTCATTGCGATAGGCCGCACCGTAGCTCATGGAAGTGACGTTCCAGATATCCTCGCGGGTGATGTCATCGCCCGGCAACAAGGACGGTCCCCAACGCACACCGGGCGACAGGGCGATATCGGCCTCCCGTTCACTTAGCAACGCGTCGCAGATCAGGTCATCCCAGGTCCCGTTGAAGTTGCCGCGCCGATAGAGCAGCTCATCAGTCTGTCCGATCACTTCAGCCAGGTCGGCCTCATAGGGGGCGCGTTGATCGTCAATCAGCTGGGTGATCACCGGATCGGGCGCAATCACGTCAGAGAACACCGGGATCAACTTATGCCGCAACCCCATCAGCTGGCCATCGCGCACGTCCAGATCCACGCGAGAGACAAATTTCCCGTTGGAGCCTGAGGCGATGATATGGGTCTGCTCGACCAGAACCGGCTCGGGCAGCGCGTCATGGGTATGGCCCGACAGGATCACGTCGATACCGCTGACCACGCCGGCCATTTTCTTATCTACGTCAAACCCGTTATGCGACAGAACCACGACAACATCCGCACCAGCGGCACGCACCTCGTCGACCATCTCCTGCATATGCTCATCGCGGATCCCGAAGGAGTATTCCGGGAACATCCAGCCGGGATTTGCGATCGGCATATAGGGGAAGGCCTGGCCGATCACGGCAACTTTCGCGCCGCCACGGTCGAAGAACTTATAAGGTTTGAACTGCTCAGCCGGCTCATCCCATTCCGCATCAAAGATATTCTGGCCAAGAGCCGCAAAGGGCAGCCCCTCCACGATCTCATTCACCCGGTCAGAGCCCAGCGTGAACTCCCAGTGGAAGGTCATCGCATCCGGCTTCAGCGCGTTCATCACATTGACCATGTCCTGGCCTTCGGTGTGATGGCAGGTGTAGGAGCCGTGCCAAGTGTCGCCACCATCCAGCAGAAGCGCATCCGGGCGGTCGGCGCGGATCGCATTGATGATGGTAGACACCCGGTCCAGCCCCCCGACCCGGCCATACCCCTGCGCAAGCGACGTAAAATCATTGTAGGTCAGCGCATAGGCTGAGGGGCTGCCATCAGCGATCCCATAAGCCTTGCGGAAGTCCGCACCGGTGATGTGAGGCACCTGGCCCTTGTTCTCGCCAACGCCCAGATTGATCGACGGTTCGCGGAAATAGATCGGCTTCAGCTGAGCATGAATATCGGTGACATGGACCAGGCTGATATTGCCATAAGTGTCAAACTGGAAAAGCTGATCCTGTGTCAGCTTCTGCTGGGCCGCCAACCGACCCCAGTTGCCAAAACCGGAGGCACCGACCAAAGCGGAGGCTGCCATGGAGACCTGCATGAAATCACGCCGCGAGATCATTGGGTTATCTTTCTACTGAGACAGGCGATATATTCGCATGTTTGAATGAAATAAGTGGAAACGCGCCCCGTACCATTGCTGATACGGGGCCACGCTAGATCAGTTACGAACAGACGGCGCCTCGACCGAGAGGCCATTGCCCCGAGACGCCACATAAAGCTCCAGCGCCACGAACTCAGCCGAACCCGGTTTGTAAGTCTCCGCGCGGGTGTCCCGCACGCAGCCTTTGAACCGCGCATGGGCGGTGTTCAGCTTGGTGTTCTTCAACCGGTAGACCGGAAAACCATTGATCTGCCCCTGGCTCAGGTGGTCGGCGCGGATCATGTTGCCATAGTTGTCCTCATGGCAATTGGCGCAGGAGAGTTCCAGCTGACCCGTGCGGGTGTAATAGAGCTCCTTGCCCTGCTCCCAAGTGGATTGGGCCGGTCCGTCGATGGCCACATTCACCGGCATCCCACGTGATTGCACTGAAATCAGCGCCTCCATGGCCGCCATTTTACCGCCGGTGTATTTCCACTTATCGGCGCCCATCTGGTTCTCACGGCAGTCATTGATCTGCATCGCAAGGGTGCGGATTTCCCCTGCGTCCTCGTTCCACTTGGGGTAGACCGCGCGGACACCTGCCATACTTTCCTCGACATCGTCGTGACAGGAAGCACAGGATTTCTCCGCCGTGCCCTCAACCTTGGACCACGTGTCCATGGCCTGATCGACAAACACCATCGCGGGGTTGTCAAAATCATCCATTTGCAGCGCCTGCGTCTCGTTCGAGCGGAAATGCCAGCCCGACATCACCTCGTCCAGCGCGTCAGAGATATGGCCAGGCGCCGTGGTCTTGGTGACCATTTCAATCTCTTCGTTGACGACCAGCATGTCGTCATCTGCCTCGGCATAAGCCGCGACAGGCAGCGCCATCGCCATGGCAATTGCAGTGATTGCCTTATTGTTCATGTTGTTTCCTCCCTTGGGTGGTCGTCCCGCCCGGTGTCCCGGACAGGGCGTTTGCCTATGGATCCGGAAGGGATCAGCCGATCGCGATCGACTTTTGTTCCGTGTAGACCGACCCGTCGTCGTCATACCAGGTGAAGACAAAATCGCCCGCTTCGGGGACGGTCGCATCAAACTGGAAATACGGGTTGGTGGAAATGGCAGGTTCCATGGTCACATCGACAACGCTCTCGCCGTTGAATTCGCAAGTGAAGCGATTGATGATCGACCGTGGAATGACATTGCCTTCCTTGTCTTTGCGCTGACCGCTCTCCATCTTGTGGCTGATCAGCGTCTTGATGGTCACCGCTTCGCCTGCGGCTGCTTTCTTGGGGACTTTGACGCGTGGTTTTACACCGGATGCCATGTCGTAAACTCCTGATATCTATAGGGGCGAGCCTGAATGACAGGTCGCGCTTAGCCGCCGCAGCCGCCGATGGTTACCTTGACGGTGGAACTGGCCTTGGCAAAGCTGCCGTCGGCCATCTTGGCTACGGCCACGATATCCTGCGTGCCTGCAAGGCGGATCCGGGTGGAGGCAGACTGGCTGGCAGCCAGCGGGCCAAAGGCGAAGGTCGCCACGCCAGGGGTCGGGTTGCCGGTCGCCAGAATCATGATGGCGGTGGCACCGGGGGCGTCGACCGCGATTGGTACCGTATTGCCGTTTTCAGCGATTTCCGGCGCGGTCAGTGTCAGGCCGGTGTCGGCCATCTCCGCGCCACCGGTGAACTCTGCAATCCGATCCTCGGTTGCAGCAACGACACGCAGGGGCAGCATGGTCAGAGCAGCGGCCCCAAGGCCAAGACCAAGTGTGTCGCGACGTGAGAACTCCATCGTATGTCTCCTTTGACGTTGATGGCGCAAAAAGATCCCGGTCTTTTGCGTCAGTCTTCTTTCAGGGTCGCAAGAAATGCGACCACATCTTCGATTTCCTGAGCGGTCAGGATGGGCGGCAGCGGCTCGGTGCCCGCCTCGCCCGTGTAGGCATCGCCCGGACGAATGAAGCCATCGACCTTGTAGAAGGCCGGCATCATGGTACCGTCGAATGTCATCTTGGCGTTGGCCACGAGGCCGCGCAGTTCGGCTTCGCTCCAGCGGCTGCCTGCACCGTCAAGCGCGGGGCCGATTTCGCCGTGGAATGGCACATCGGACAGCGCGGTCACCTGATGGCAGGCCACGCAATTGCCCTTGGATTTATCGCCAACCAGCAATGCGCCACTGGCGGCATCCCCGGCAGCCCCGCTGAGCGATGCGGCAACGGCGCCATCTTCGTCGTAGCCGACGTCTTTCGGCGCGATCTCAGCGGCAAACGCAACTGTCCCGGCCAGACAAGCTGCCAGTGTCAGAGATATTTGCTTCATGTTTCCTCCCATTGGCTCCCACGCGCTTTTGGCGTGCTTCGCTGGCGGTCACCCTAGGCGACCTCACCCGCTTGACGCAACATCAAATTCAGTAATTTGAATTTTATTATGTCGTTTCATATGGCCCGCCCAAGAGAGGCCGTGACACGCAGCTGCTGCAGGTTGGCTGGCGTGTCAGGCACGGGGCACGCAGCACCTCAATCAGCAGAGCCGTTGTCGCGCTCCTGAATGCGACGGGCATGATAGCGCTGGAAATCTTCTCCGTTATCAAGATTGTAGCGCTCTTCCTTAACCCAGGTGAACATGTCCAGCGTGGTTCCAACGCCAAAGGCCCCCGGCATGATCGACACCGCCGCCTGAGGGGCCGGAACCGCGGGCACCTCTTGGGGTAGGAACATCATGGTCGGCGTAAACAGGATGCCCCATTTGCGCGCCATATCCTTTTCGGACAGGGTTTCACCGTCGAAATCCGTCACCTCCACATCACCATAAAGATTGAGCTGCACGACGAAGAAATTGTCCGCGATGTAGCTGCTGACCTGAGGTTTGGGAAACACCTCCTCGTGCATTTTGGTGCAGTAGATGCAGCCTCTCTGCTCAAAGAACAGCACCAGCCGTTTTCCTTCGGCGTTGGCCTCCTCCAGATCCTCGCGCAGATCCTTGAAAGTCTCGCGCATCCAGGGGGTTTTGTGCAGGCCATCGTCGCCCAGCTCTACTGCCAAAACGGGCCCGGCGCAGAGCAGCCACAGCACGGCAATCCACAATCGTCTCATCTCTCATCCTCCCGTTCAGGTTCACAATAGGCGCCCAACGCACCGCTGATCAGCCAATGTTCGTAAAGGCAGGAAACCAGCGGATCATCGCCTCGGCAATATAGCGCACGCTGCCGGTCGCGATCAGCACCGCAAAAACGATCAACATGCCCCCCATCCCCTTCTCCACCCAGGCAAAGGCCGCCCGGTGGCGCGCCACAAAGCCAAGGAACGGGCGCGCAAACAGGGCTGCGATCACAAAAGGTGCGGTCATCGCCGCACCGTAAACCAGCAGCAAAAGCCCGCCTCGCCAGATATCGCCCATGCCAGATGCAATCATCAGGATCGAGGCCAAAGCAGGCCCCACACAGGGCGTCCAGCCAAAGCCGAAAGCCAGCCCCACCAGATATGCCCCGGTATAGGTCGCGGGCGACGCGCTACTTTCAACCCGGGCTTCGCGGTACAGCAGCGGAATGCGCACAACCCCGAGAAAATGCAGACCAAACACCAGCAGCAGGGCCGCCGCCCCATAGGCTAGGATATCAAGATACTGCCCGAACAACTGCCCCAGCGCAGTGGCGCCCATGCCCATCAGTACAAACACGGTGGTCACGCCAGCGGCAAAACAGATCGACGCCAGCACCAGCCGACGCTGCGCACCGGGCGCGATGTCACCTTCACTGCGCAGCTCAGCCATGGAGAGCCCGCCCATGTAGGACAGGTAAAACGGCACCATCGGCAGAACACAGGGGGTGAAGAACGACAAAAGCCCGGCAATCACAGCCCCAAACAGGGAAATCTCCAGCATATTTTCGGGCCCCTTGCGACCTTGTGTGTTCGACCAGTTCAGACCGCGATCACCTATCCGCGCCAACAACGATACCCCGCCAGTTGCGGACACAAACGAAATCGCCGCAGGTGTCTGGCACATGAGGCAGCCCCCGGTGGCGTTATCAAGTGACGTTATCAGGGCACAGTCTGCTCTGTGAAACTTGTACTATTCACATATTCAAATTACGTAGTACATATAGACACCTACCAGACGGGGCCGTCAATGGCCCGACTTTGGTACATCCACACCGCATCACGGACCCACAGCTGACTGTTGAGACCCATCACATCATGGCCCTTGCCCCACTGATATCCTTACCGCGCCGCGTTTACCGCGCGGCTGGCGCGCCTCTAGCGGCGCTGGCTCTTTTGGCGACGACAGGTATTGCGGCCAAGACGGCTGATGCCGCAGAACTGGTGATGGTCGAGCAACCGGGCTGTGCCTGGTGCGCGCGTTGGGATGCCGAGATTGCGCCGATCTATCCCAAGACCGCCGAAGGTCGCTTTGCCCCGCTGCGCCGCGCTGATCTGCGTGCAATGCCGGAGGATCTGACCCTGTCACGCCGGGTCACATTCACGCCAACCTTCTTGATCGTTGAAGACGGGCATGAAATGGCCAGACTGGAAGGCTATCCGGGAGAGGATTTCTTCTGGCCGTTGATCACTGGGCTCTTGCAGGAACATGCCGGTTTCATACCGACAGGCTCCGCGCCCAGCGCCCCCGACCAGACCACCGCCCCCTTGGCCACCAATGGTTGAACCAGGAGAGAACACCGACATGGCCCTGCCACAGTTTTCCGCCGATATGGATCCCGAAGATCTGGACACGATGGTGGACAATGCCACCCGTGCGTCGAATTTTCTGAAGGCCATCAGCCATGAGGGGCGCCTGATGATCCTGTGCCATCTGGTATCGGGAGAAAAATCGGTCACCGAACTGGAGGAACTGCTCTCCGCGCGGCAAGCGGCTGTCTCACAGCAGCTGTCGCGCCTGCGCCTCGAAGGTCTGGTCATTCCCCGTCGTGAGGGCAAGGCCATCTACTACCGACTGGCCGATGACCGTCCGCGCCGCATTCTCGAAGTGGTCTATGAGCTTTTCTGCAAAGACGATTGACCGCAGCGACCGGCCATTCCGGTTTCGTTTGCGGAGCCGTCATGTTCGGCCACCCCCGCAGACCTGAAACCGGCGGAGCCCGCCTCTGATGCCCGAAGCCCTGTCCGATCTCATCAGCGACACGCATCTGACCGCCCTTCTGGGGCTGTTTGGTGGCATGCTTCTGGGGCTGACCGCGCGGCTGGGTCGTTTCTGCACGCTGGGCGCGATTGAGGATCTGCTCTATGGCGGCTCCTCCTTGCGTATGCGGATGTGGGGCATGGCCATTGGTATGGCAATCCTTGGCAGTTTCGGATTGATTGCACTGGGCTGGCTTGATCCGGTGCAATCGCAATACCTCGCCATCCGCTGGATGCCGCTGGCCTCAATCACAGGCGGGCTGCTCTTTGGCTACGGAATGGCGCTCAGCGGGATGTGTGGATATGGCGCCATTGCACGTCTCGGCGGCGGCGATCTGCGCAGTTTTGTCATTGTTCTGGTGATGGGGGTGTCCACCTTTGTGGTGCTGTCAGGCCCCCTCGCCCCCTTTCGCAACCTGATCTTTTTTCAGGATCCCATCACCGACGACCTGCCTGCGGGGATCGCACATCATTTGGCCGATCAGCTCGGGCTGGCAATAACACCCATCGGCTTTGCCATTGGTGGGGCAATCCTGCTGTTTTCCATCTTGGGGCGGGAGGTGCGCGAGGCCCCTGCTGCCATCGGCTGGGCGGCACTGGTGGCGCTTGCCGTTGTCAGCGGCTGGGCGGGCAGCAGCTATATCGCGCGCACCGGTTTTGACGCGGTGCCTGTTGTCTCGCATTCGTTTTCCGCGCCGCTGGGAGAGACCATCATGTGGACCATGACCGGCAGCCTGCGCCCAATCAGCTTTGCCGTCGGATCGGTCAGTGGTGTCTGGCTCGGTGCCTTCATCGGTTCCCTGATCAAGGGGCATTTCCGCTGGGAAGCCTGCGATGATCCGCGGGAGCTGCGCCGCCAGATCATCGGGGCCGCAATCATGGGGACAGGCGCCGTGCTGGCCATGGGCTGCACTGTTGGCCAGGGGCTGAGCGCGTTCTCCCTGCTGTCGCTGTCCGCGCCGGTGACCTTCCTTTCGATCTTCGCCGGAGCAGCCGTGGGGCTGCGCCAGCTGATCACTGGATTTCGCCGCGCGGCCTGACGAGCGTCGGCCCAGGAGCCTGTCGGTGACCACAAAAATGTGACCGGGAGAACACCTGCAGACGTCATAGACTGTCGGCAACAGAGGGAGTTCATGGCAATGGTTAGGGATCTGATCCGGCTCAGCAGGATGTCGCTGCAGCGCGCAGCTGCCGTCGTCATCCTGACAGGCCCCGCACTGCTGCAGACGTCTAACGTCGCAGCAGGCCCGCTCACCGACCGCCCTGGCTGGGCCGTACATCACACCACCAAACCTTATGCGCAGCTGGTCCGCGACGTAATCACGGCCACCAAGTCACAGGGCCTGGTTGTTGTCACCCAAGCAGGCCCGACCAAGGCCGCCGCCGCGCGCGGCATCACCATTCCCGGCAATCGGGTGATCGGTATTTTCAACAATGACTACGCGGTGCGGGTTCTGCGCCGCTCGACTGCCGCAATGATCGAGGCACCGATCCGACTTTATGTGACCGAAGAGGACAACGGTGACGCCACTCTCTCCTACAAAACCGCCATCCATGTCTTTGCCCCCTATCTGGCGGAGGGCGGGCCAGAGCTCGCAGACATCGCGGCCGAGCTGGACCAACATCTTGAGGCTATTGCGCAAAAGGCTGTGCAGCCGGCACCTTGACGCTCACACCCCCGTGAGGAGGCTTGCAACCTTGTCCGGTTCCGGCAATTTGGCGGGACAGGTTCACGAAGGGCAGATTTCATGACTGAAACCAATTCCGCAGCCGCGGCGGCCACTGACCCACTGCGCGCCGCTGATGTGCTGGCACAGCGGCTATATGCGGCGGGATGCCGCCACGCCTTCGGCATGCCCGGCGGTGAGGTTCTGACCCTTGTCGATGCGCTGACCAAGGCGGGGATCAGCTTTCACCTCGCCAAGCATGAAAACAGTGCCGGCTTCATGGGCGAAGGTGTGCATCACAGCGACGGCGCGCCGGTCATTCTGGTCGCCACCCTTGGCCCCGGCGCCCTGAACGGGGTGAATGTGGTGGCCAATGCCCATCAGGACCGCGTGCCGATGCTGGTGCTGACCGGCTGCGTCGATACGGTCGAGGCTGCGACCTATACACATCAGGTGCTGGATCATCAGGCAGTGTTCGCCCCAATCACCAAAGCCAGCTATCGCCTTGATGCAGAGGCCGCCGGTGTGATTGCAGACAAGGCCCTGCGCATTGCAACCCAGCCACGCAACGGGCCGGTGCATATCGACGTGCCGATCTCTGTCGCTGATGCCCCTGCCGGCTCGCACCGTCCGTGCCTCGCGCCTGCCAGAGCCACGCAGCCCCAGCCCGCTGACCTGGCGCAGGCGCGCGCATGGCTGGCGGAGGCAGACCGCCCCCTTGCGGTGATCGGTCTCGATGCTGTTGCCGAAGACGCCGGGGCAAGCATGCGCGCCTTTCTTGAACACTACCAGATCCCGTTTGTGACCAGTTACAAGGCCAAGGGTATCCTGCCCGAGGATCATCCGCTCTGCCTCGGCGGTGCCGGGCTGTCGCCTCTGGCGGATCGTCACCTGCTGCCGCTGGTGCGGGAGGCCGATCTAGTTTTGGCGTTGGGGTATGACCCGATTGAAATGCGCCCAGGCTGGCGCAACGCCTGGGATTGCAGCCGCCAGCGGGTGATCGACATCTGCGCCGAAGACAACACCCATTACATGCACAGCGCCAGCCTGACTGTTGTGGCAGGCCTCGCCCCCAGCCTGCGGGCACTGACCCTCGGCGCGCAGCTAACGGATGATGCGGCCCAAGCACAGGCGAGATGGCCTGACGGACAGCCGGAGGCGGCTCGCGGCGCCCTTGCTGCGGCATTTGCGGCAGATGCCGACTGGGCCCCCGCCGCGATCATCGCAGAATGTCAGTCAGCCCTGCCCGTCGATACGCTCGCCACGGCGGACAGCGGCGCACATCGGATTTTGCTCTCGCAAATGTGGCGCTGTCAGGAGCCCCGCGCGCTGATCCAATCCTCGGGCCTTTGCACCATGGGCTGCGCGGTGCCGATGGCCATTGGCCGCAAACTGGCCGAGCCGCAGCGCACGGTTGTCAGCTTCTCCGGCGATGCCGGGTTCCTCATGGTCGCGGGGGAGTTGTCCACTGCGGCGGAACTTGGCGTGGCGCCGATTTTCGTGGTGTTTGTCGATGCGAGCCTTGCGCTGATTGACCTCAAACAACGCCAGCGCCGCCTCGACAATGCCGGTGTTGATTTTGGCCTGCATGATTTTGCCGCCATGGGCCGTGCCTTTGGGGGTAACGGTGTGCGGGTTCGCGACCGCGCCAGCCTGCGCGCCGCCCTGAATGAGGCACAGCAGGCCAAACACTTCACCGTTATTGCTGCAGAATTTGACCGGGAGGCCTATGATGGGCTCATCTGATCCGACCACCGACGGCAAACTGCCCCACGGCCCCCTCGCAGGCATCAAGGTGCTGGACCTCTCCCGCATTTTGGCGGGGCCAACCTGCACCCAGATGCTGGGCGATCTGGGCGCCAGCGTGCTGAAGGTGGAAAATCCGCAGAGCGGCGGCGATGACACCCGCCAATGGGGACCACCCTATGTGGTCGATGCCGAGGGTCAGCAATCCGATCTTTCAGCTTATTTCATGGCCGCAAACCGCAACAAGCGCTCCGTCGAGGTGGATATCTCTACCGTCGAGGGGCAGCAGGTGATCCGCCGCCTCGCCGCCGAAGCAGATATTCTGCTGGAGAACTTCAAACCCGGCGGGCTGGCCAAATACGGGCTCGACTACGACAGCCTGCATGCAGAGTTTCCGCATCTCGTCTATGGGTCCATCTCGGGCTACGGGCAGACCGGCCCCAACGCGCAGAAGCCCGGCTATGATCTGATGGCGCAGGGCTACGGTGGGATCATGTCATTGACTGGTGAACCAGACGGGCGCCCCATGAAGGTCGGCGTCGGCATCGCCGATGTGATGTGCGGCATGTATGCCTGCGTCGGCATATTGGCTGCCCTGCGCCACAAGGAGCAGACCGGCGAGGGCCAGCAGGTTGATATCGCGCTTGTTGATGCGCAGATCGCCTGGCTGATCAACGAAGGTGTCGCCACGCTCAATACAGGGACCGCCCCGAAACGGCGCGGCAATGAGCATCCGAGCATTGTGCCGTATGGGCTTTATGAAACCTCCGACGGGCATGTGATTCTGGCGGTGGGCAACGACGCGCAATTTGGCCGATTCCTGTCCTTTCTCGGGCTGGATGGGCTGGCGCGGGATCCGCGTTTTGCCACAAATCCGGCACGGTTGCAGAACCGCGATGCGCTGGCCGATATTCTGGTGCCTGCTCTCCGCCAATACAGCACCGACGCAGTGATCGCCGCGATGGAGGCCCGCAAAGTGCCCGCCGGGCCGGTGCAAACGCTGGATCAGGTTTTTGCCAGCGATCAAGTTGCGGCCCGCGAAATGACAATTGAGATGACCTCTGCTGCCGGGCCTGTCAGGCTGTTGGGCAACCCGCTGAAATTCTCGCGCACGCCGGTCACCTATCGGCACGCGCCACCAACCTGTGGCGACAGCACCGACCTTCTTTCGACGGCAACGAACCCCTTTACCGAAGAGAGCCGCTGACACTGATCGCGACGGCGCGGCATCGGTGCCCCCTCAATCCACCTGCATCAACGCAGAGGGATTGAGGGGAACGCCACTCCTATCCCCTTAGGAAATCGCGGAAAACAGTCCGGTTGGTCATTTGCAACCGGCAGGATCTGGCCGAGTGTTACAGAAACTGGCGATCTTCGGCCAAAGCCAGGCATCCCAGGCTTGCCAGATTGGTAAAAATGCGGGAAATCGCTGCCAATCGACATGGTTGGCTCCCTATTCCCACGAGATTGCACACGCCACTTCACCAAACCGCGAGCGGGCATCGCGAGACGCGATTGCGTGCTTTAGGCTCGACGACAAAGCGCCACTGCTTTCGTTTTTGACACGGATCGGACAAACGATGATGCAAGACATATTCGGCCAAGAGACCAGTCTGACAGACGCCGCAGCTCTTAAGAACTGGAACGCCGTACAGATGGGGGTTCTGTCACATGCCGCTGCGGCGCCAACACATCTCGGTGCCCTGCTGGACACCGCCCCGGAGTTTGCACTGGCGCAGGCTGCCAAGGGCATGTTTGTCCTGCTCTTGGGCCGGGCAGAGCTGATGCAGGCCGCCCATGACGCCTATGCCGCCGCCAGGGCCACCGAAGACGGCGCCCTCCCGCGCGAGCGTCACTACATTGCAGCACTTGGAGCTTGGCTAGAGGGGCGTCCCTCCGCTGCAATTGCCGAGATGGAGACGGTGCTGCGCAGCCACCCGGAGGATGCGCTGGCGATGAAACTGAGCCATGCGATCCGCTTCATTCTCGGTGACAGCACGGGCATGCGTCGATCCATTGAACGCGTATTGCCTGCCTATGCGCCTGATCACGCAGGGCGGGGATATCTGCTTGGCTGTCATGCTTTCTCGCTTGAGGAGACCGGCGCTTATGATCTGGCCGACGCGACTGGCCGACAGGCGCTCTGGATGGCGCCGGATGATGCCTGGGGCCTGCACGCCGTGGCCCATGTGCATGACATGACAGGCAATTCACGCGCCGGGTTGGACTGGCTCACCGGGCGCGAGGAGGCCTGGGCACATTGCAACAATTTCCGCTACCACGTCTGGTGGCACAAAGCGCTAATGCACTTGGATCAAGGCCAAACCGAACAGGTTCTGGCGCTCTATGATCATGAGATCCGCAAGGATAAAACCGATGATTACCGCGACATCTCCAACGCCACCTCACTGCTGATGCGGCTGGAATTGGAGGGCGTGGCCATTGGCGATCGCTGGGAAGAACTGGCCGAGCTTTGCGCCAACCGCACCGAGGATGGCTGTCTGATCTTTGCTGACCTGCATTATCTGCTGGCGCTGGTTGGGGATGATCGCAAACTTGAGACCGGTCAGCTGGTGCAACGCATTCATGCCGACGCCCGTCGCGGCGCAAGTGAAAGCGATGCCCGCATGGCAACGCCCGGATGTGGTCTCGCGCTGGGGCTGGAGGCGTTTGGTGAAGGCAACTACAGCGAAGCCTTTGGATATCTGGCGACGGGCCGCAGTTCGCTGCAACTGGCCGGTGGCAGCCATGCCCAGCGGGACGTCTTTGAGCGCGTGACCATTGATGCAGGCCTCCGGGCGGGCCGTCTGGATGCGGTGGAGGCTATTCTCAACGAACGGCGGGCCCAGCGAGGTGGCGCCGAAGACAGCTATGCCCAGGCGCGCCGCGCCCTGATCGCTGCCGGACGTGGTGCGCCAGGCGCACAAAGCGTCCCGGCAGAATAACCGAAGTAAGGACACGACAGCCTATGGCGACCATCTCGCCCTTTCCCGGTGCCAAGGGCACCGAGACCACACCAGTGGCCAATCGCCCGGTTGCCCCGCAATCGGACGTGCAGCCGCGTGCACCCCGTGATCCACGTCTGGATTTCTACCGGGGCATAGCGATGTTCATCATCCTATGCGCCCATATCCCGGGCAACCGCTGGACCGGATGGATCCCGGCGCGGTTTGGCTTCTCCGACGCGACAGAGATCTTTGTCTTCTGTTCCGGCATGGCCTCGGCCATCGCCTTTGGTGGTACCTTTGGCCGTCAGGGATGGCTGATGGGCAGCGCACGGGTTCTGTTTCGCTGCTGGCAGGTGTTCTGGGCCCATATCGGGCTGTTTGTGTTTATCGCGACCAGCATGGCGGCGCTGGATCTTTATGGCAGCTTCGACAAAAGCTATATCGCCTCGCTCAATCTGCGCCCGTTCTTTGAAAACCCGGTGCCGCAGCTGGTCGGGCTGATGACGCTCAGCTATGTGCCGAACTATTTCGACATCCTGCCGATGTATCTGGTTGTTCTGGCGCTGATGCCGCTGATGATGGGGTTGGAACGTATCGGGATCTGGGCGGTGGCTGCCGCTTCAATCGGGATCTGGCTGCTCGCCAATCCCTATATGATCGGCCTTGGACCGGATGGGCTGTCGCTCTCGGCTGAACCCTGGTCCAGCCGGGAATGGTTCTTCAATCCCTTTGGCTGGCAACTTTTGTTCTTTACCGGTTTTGCCTTTATGAAGGGCTGGCTGCCAGCCCCGCCCGTCTCCCGCGTGCTGGTGGTCGTGGCCGCATCCTACCTTGTCCTGCTTGCCCCGTTTGGGTCCTGGAAGGTTTTTCTCTGGGTCGAGGCCTGGAACCAGGATCTTGCCGACCTCATCCGTCCCACCTGGAAGCAGACGGCGGAATGGCGGGAGAAAACCGACTTTGGCCTGCTGCGCTTTGGGCACTTCTTGTCGCTGGCCTATCTCGGTTGGGTGATCGCTGGTGAAGGTGGTCGACGCCTGATCGCATCCGGCCAGTCAACGGCGGCCCGCATCTGGGCCGTGCTCCTGTCGCTGATCACCAAGGTCGGTCAGCAATCGCTTGCGGTCTTTGTCTTCTCAATGGCACTGGCACGGCTCCTTGGCTTTGCCATGGACCTGACGGACCGGTCTGTCCTGACAACCGCATTTTTCAACCTCACAGGGTTTGGCCTGATCATTGGCTGCGCCTATATCGCTGCCTGGTTCAAATCGCATCCATGGAAAACCAAGAGATGAGAGCATTTTCGCGACGCACCTTTCTGGCAACGGCCTTGGCCAGCACCGCTCCGTTTGCGCTTGGGGCGCTGACATCGCCCGCATCGGCGACGGGTGGCCCTGCCTTTTCGCGCGAAACCGTGGTGTCCCTTGCCCGCGATCTCGCAGCCGCCCCCTATGCGCCCCGCGCCAGCGTTCCGCAGGACTGGCAAGAGCAAAGCTATGAGGACTATCAGACCCGCTGGTTCCGCAGCCGTGACGCGCTCTGGTCGAAAACCCCGCGCAGTTACAACGTCGATTTCTTCCTGCCGGGGCTCTACTTCCCCCGCCCGGTAGAGATTTTCACCGTCGAAAATGGCCTGGCACAGCCGGTGGCCTTTGATCTGTCCCTGTTTGACAAAACCGATAAGGCGCCTGATCTCAGCATTGACGACAGCCTTGGCTATTCCGGCTTTCGCCTGCGCACCGATCTGAAAGAACCGGGCAAGAAAACCGAGTTCTGCGTCTTTCAAGGGGCGAGTTACTTCCGCGCCATCGGGGCCGCCCATACCTATGGGCTGTCGGCACGGGGACTGGCCGTGAACACGGCCACCGCAAAGGGTGAAGAATTCCCTGAATTCATATCGTTCTGGCTCGAAGCTCCAGTACCGGGGCAAAAGAATATGGTGGTCCATGCCCTGATGGATTCCCCTTCGGTCACTGGTGCCTACCGGTTCGATATCCTGCCCGGTCAGAACACCGTGATGGAGGTCGAGGCGCGCCTCTTTGCCCGCGAAGAGCTGGACAATATCGGGCTTGGACCACTCACGTCGATGTTCCTCTTCGATCAGACCAACCGCAACCGGTTTGATGATTTCCGCCCCGCAGTCCATGACAGCGACGGGTTGCTGGTGGTCAACGGAAATGGCGAAACCCTATGGCGGCCGCTGGCCAACCCGAAAACGCTGCAACTGTCTTCCTTTGTCGATGAAAACCCGCGTGGCTTTGGCCTGATGCAGCGCCCAAGGCTGCTGTCGGACTACGAAGATCTGGAGGCCCATTATCACCAGCGCCCGGCGCTGTGGGTGGAGCCGAAGGGCGATTGGGGCAAGGGCGCGGTCACATTGGTGGAAATCCCGGCCGACAAAGAAATCTACGATAACATCGTCGCCTATTGGCGCCCACGTGAGAGCTACGCGCCCGGTTCCGAAATCAATATCGACTACCGCCTGACCTGGGGCGATGGTCCGGACCTATCTGTGCCACAGGTGATCAACACGGCGGCTGGCGCGCGGATCTTCGGGGATCCCGGTCGCATCATGACCATCGATTTTGCTGCCCACCCGATGTTTGCGGGCGGTGTGGATGATCTTGAGGCGCATATCACCTCTCCCCATGTCACCCCGACCGAAGGCGTATTGCAGGAAAACCCGGAAACCGGCGGTTTGCGGCTGGCGTTTGCCTTTGATCCGGGCGAGCGCGATCATGTCGAACTGCGCGCAGAGCTGCGCAAGGACGGTCAGCCCGCCTCGGAAGTCTGGCTATACCGGTGGACCAAATGACCAATTTTTCACTGACCCCACCGGAACAGCCACTGGCCATGCCGGAGCAGAACTTCGGCGCCTATTTTCAGGATCAGGCCTGCCCTGCTCTTGCTGACCGGATCCCCACATCCGCACAGACGGGTGAGGCAACGCAAGGGCAAGTCGCGCTCTGGCGGGTGCTGGCCTTTTCCCCGGCGATGGCGGCAACTGGCCTGCTGACTTGGGGGATGAAGGACTGGTTTGCCGCTGACGGGTTCTCCACCCTGGAAATCGCGCTTCTGGTACTGATTTCCTTCAACTTTTTCTGGATCTGCTTTTCGGTTTCGACCGTTCTTCTAGGCCTCTGGGGGCTTTCGCAACGGCCGCGCGCCTTGGGACGAGGCCGCCCGCAGCGGATGAAGGTCGCGCTCTTGATGCCGATCTACAATGAGGTGCCCTGGTATGTGCTGGGCAATGCCCAGTCGATGCTGGAAGAACTGCATGCCCGTGGCGGGGTTCATGACTATGCAATGTTCATCCTGTCCGACACCCGCGATGACGCCATCGCCGCGCAAGAACGCGCCAGCGTAGAGGCTCTGCGTGCGATGCTGCCTGCCGGAACCCAGCTTTACTATCGCCGCCGCGAAGATAACGCCGGCCGCAAGGTTGGCAATATCGCCGATTGGGTGCGCCGGTGGGGCGCGGGTTGGGACGCCATGCTGGTGCTGGATGCCGATAGCCTGATGACGGGACGCGCCATCGCCCATCTGGCGGACGCGTTGGCCCGCGATCCCGGCGCGGGCCTCATTCAGAGCTACCCGCAGCTGATCGGCGCGCAGTCAGTCTTTGGCCGGATGCAACAATTCGCCAATGGCGTCTACGGTCTGGCGCTGGCCGAGGGGCTGGCCCGCTGGGCCGGGCATGAGGGCAACTACTGGGGCCATAACGCGATCATCCGCACCCGCGCCTTTGCCGCCTGCGCAGGGCTGCCACCGCTGCGCTCGGTCTTTGGCGGTGAGAAGCTGATCATGAGCCATGACTTCGTCGAAGCGGGCCTTCTGCGCCGCGCAGGCTGGAGTGTTCAGTTCCTGCCGCGTATCCGTGGCTCCTACGAGGAAACACCGCAGACGTTGATTGATCACGTGCTACGGGACCGGCGCTGGTGTCAGGGCAACCTGCAGCACCTGAACCTCTTGAACGCCAAGGGCTTTCGCGCGCTGTCGCGGTTCCATCTGCTGCATGGGGCCATCGGTTATCTGATGGCACCGGTCTGGTTCGCGTTGCTGGTGATCTGGGCACTGATCGGACGCGGCGAAGAGGCCTCTGTCCTCACCTACTTCAGCGAAACCAATCCGCTGATGCCGTCTTGGCCCGACATGTCAGAGCCACGCCACGTGCTGGTGATCCTGCTGATCTATGCCATGTTGCTGGCGCCAAAATTGCTGGCTGTTGTCGCCCTGCCGATGACCGGCAGCCGGTTCTCCGAATATGGTGGCGCAGGTCGGTTTACCCTGTCGCTGTTCGTGGAAATCCTACTTGCGGTCCTTTATGCGCCAATCCTGATGGTACAGCAGATGATTGCTGTGCTGCGCACCACCTTCGGCCTGCAAAAAGGCTGGTCGCCACAGGCACGCGACGGTGGCCGCTATTCCTGGCGGACGCTGATAACGTGCCATGCGCTGGAAACTGTCAGCGGGATTGCCCTCTGGAGCGGTATTCTGGCGGGTGTGGTCTCTGTCTGGCTGCTGCCGATCGCGCTATCGCTGGTGCTGGCGGTACCGCTGTCGGCGCTCTCTGGTGTGCCGTTGCAGCGCTTTGCCAAGGCCCTTCTGGCAACACGCGAAGTCCACAAAGAACCCCGCATCACCCGCATCGCTCGCGCCCGACGCAATCGGCTGCGCATGGCATTGGAGACCGTGCCGACGCATCGCACCGCAGCTGAGTGACACGCCCGAAATTGTGTGAATACGTAAACCCTGAGAGATTTTAGCAAATTTCTCAGGGTATTTTTATTGAAATATCGACATCAATATAGCTGCGAAACCTGTTCCCTCATTGCGACAGTGCGCTGTTCTCGACCCAATCCACCAGCCAGTTGGCCCAATCCCGTGGCACCCGGTGACCGCCCGCAAACAGCACCAATTCGATATCCGCGTTCGGTCCGCAGTCCCAGCGACGCCGCAGCTGACCGCCAGCGGACCAACTGCGGCTTGGCGCATGTGTGTCGCACCCGTTGGTATCCCGCCACAACTCCAGCCCGGCAAAGATATCGCCCTGCTGAAAGCGCCTGTTTCCAAGGTAGCGCCCTTCCAGCGGCACCACCTCATCCGCCCATCCATGAGTATGCATCAGGCGGATTGGGCCTGCGCAGCTCTCTGGTTGAGGCCGCCAGAAACTGCCCGACACCGTCGCATAGGCAAGGAACTGATCAGGTGACGAACACGCGAGATAGCTGACCATGAAGGCACCTGCGGAAAATCCTGATAATACAATCGACTCTCGGTCGATGTTAAACTGCTTTTCGGCATCTTTCAGAACTGCGTCGAAGAAGGCAGATTCGTCACGGCCACCGAAATCTGGCAAAAACGCCCAAGAGCGGGGGCCGCCGGGATTGCGGGGCAGCGCCGTGGGTGCGATGACCGCATAGCCGCGCCCGGTCAGACCATCGACCATCGCCTGATTGCGCAGGGCGGCTTCGCCCGAGCCGCCATAGCCGTGCAGAAACATCACTGCCGGGATTGCCGCGCCGGGTTGCGTGTCAGGTGGCGTGTCAGGCAGGATGATGTGATAATCCCCCTCCTTAATCTGACAGGCATCACCCCGTGGGCCACATTCAGCCACGGCCACAGATGCGAGTGAGATACCGGACAGCGCCACAGCAAGACCCAAGCACAAGCGACCAGCGCGCACAATCGCGGGCCGCATCAGCCCTGCCCCGTCCAGCGGGCGACGGGTAGATTGCTGCGCAACCAGCCCGGACCAGCGGCAGAGCCAAGCATGCCCTCCGGTACGTCCATGACATTGGAATACCCCGCCGCATCCAACGCCAGGGTCACACGGGCCGAACGCACGCCGCGCGCGCAGATCAGCGCCAGCGCCGCACTGCGATTGCCGCCGGTAACCTGATCAAGCGCCGCCAGAAAATCGTCGCGCCGCATATCAATCTGATGGCTGCCAACGGGCACCCCGCTCGCCCGCCATTCGCGCGGGGTGCGGATATCCACCAGGATCAGCTCATCTGCCTTGGCTTTTGCAAAGGCCTCCTCCACCGTCAGACGCGGCAAATCATGGTCTGGGGGCTGGCGGCGCCACCAGACATATCCACCGACACCCGCAACGGCCAACCCGCCGACAGCTACACCGGCACGCAGGAACCGACGCCGCGAAATCACAGAACCGCCCAGCCCGGACGTGAGTTGTGGAGTGCCGTCGCCGCCTTCGGACTGAGGATTGGAATTATCTGACCGTTTTGATTGAGAATGCGACATCTGGCCTCTCCCCTCACTGCAGGCGCCGTCCTACATGATCCAAGACCTAGCAGGTTCCTGCATAGTGTTCAGCATGAGACATCCCGCACGGTGATCAAGTTCTTGTCAACCTGACACCAGATCGCATCAAACCGGTGCGGCGCGCAAAAAACTAACCTGATCGCCGCTTTTGCAGGGTTTGCAGGCGCGGTCGGGGCTGGCACAGTTGCGAAAAATTGCTTAGGCAGCAAACGATCTGGCCCTGTGCATGGAGGAGAACCGCACGTGTCCCTGTTCCTGATTGCAGCCCTGCCCTTTCTGGGCGCGGTATTCCCCGCGCTATTGATCCGTGCCGGGCGCAATGCCTCGGCATCGGCGGCAGGCCTGACAACATTGCTCGCACTCATCGGACTGATGCTGCACGCCCCGGCGGTGATGCGCGGGGAGGTCATTCAGGCGCAATTCGACTGGCTGCCCGCCCTGGGGCTGAACGCCAACTTCTTTCTTGACGGGCTAGGCTTCCTCTTTGCGGGGTTGATCCTTGGTATTGGCCTGCTGATCATCCTTTATGCGCGGTTTTACCTGTCGCGCGAAGATCCGATGGGCAATTTCTACACCTATCTTCTGCTGTTTCAGGGCGCGATGGTGGGTATTGTCACATCCGATAACATCCTGTTGCTGCTGATTTTCTGGGAACTCACCTCGCTCAGCTCCTTTCTGCTGATCGGTTACTGGAAACATCTGCCGGAAGGGCGCCAGGGCGCGCGCATGGCGTTGACTGTCACCGGTGCGGGTGGTCTGGCCATGATCGGTGGCATGCTGATCCTCGGCAATATCGTTGGATCCTATGACCTGACCGTCATCCTCGGCGCGAAGGAGGTCATCCAAGCCTCGCCGCTTTATCTGCCCGCCTTGATCCTGATCCTGATCGGCGCATTCACAAAATCAGCCCAGTTCCCGTTTCATTTCTGGCTGCCCCACGCAATGGCGGCGCCCACCCCGGTATCCGCCTATCTGCACTCCGCCACGATGGTGAAGGCAGGTCTGTTCCTGATGGCGCGGATGTGGCCCGTTCTGGCCGGCACGCCTGAGTGGTTTTATATCGTTGCGACAACCGGGCTGATCACCATGGTGCTGGGTGCGATCATCGCCCTGTTCAAGGATGATCTCAAGGCGCTTCTGGCGTTTTCCACCGTCAGCCATCTGGGGCTGATCACCATGCTCTTGGGCTTTGGCACCAAGTTTGCGGCGGTGGCTGCAGTGTTCCACATCATCAACCACGCGACCTTCAAGGCGGCGTTGTTTATGAGTGCAGGCATTGTCGACCACGAGGCCCATACACGTGACATCAAGCGTCTTGGCGGCCTGCGGCACCTGATGCCGATCACTTTTGCCATTGCGACGGTTGCAGCGCTGTCAATGGCCGGCATTCCGCCCTTTAACGGCTTCCTGTCCAAGGAAATGATGCTCGAGGAGACGGTACACACGGCCTGGGCTGGCTCACATTATCTGGTGCCTGGCCTCGCGCTGCTGGGGGCGCTGTTCTCTGCGGCGTATTCGTTCCGGTTTATCGCCCATGTGTTCCTCGGTCCGAAACGAGATGATTATCCGGCGACCCCGCATGATCCGGGTGCCGGTATGTGGCTGGCGCCTGCGTTCCTTGTGGGTCTGGTAGTGCTGATCGGCCTGTTCTCGGCGAAGATTGTCGGGCCACTTGTGGCCACAGCAGCCTCTGCGGTCATCGGTGGCGAGAAACTGCCCTATTACTCTTTGAAACTCTGGCACGGGTTTACCCCGGCGCTCTATATGTCGATGGCGGCGGTTGTTGGCGGTGTGGTGCTGCTGATGCTGCACAAACCGCTCATGCGTCTCTGGGATGCCACTCCGCGCCCTGAGGCAAAGGTGATTTTCGAGGCGCTGATTGCTGCCCTGACCCGCCTCGCGCGCGGGATCACCGACGGGATGCACAATGGCTCTATGCCGCGGTATGGCGGGATCATGATCACCTTCACCGCGGCGCTGTCCTACTACGCCTACCAATCCGGCACATTAGCCGCGCCGACACGAACCCTTCAGGATGTGGGCCTGATCCCGATCCTCGGTTGGGCCAGCCTGTTGATCGCCACCGGTTTCCTTGTCGCGATGCACCGAAATCGCCTGCTGGCACTGGTGCTGATTGGCGTTGTTGGTCTCGTGGTCTCCATGGGCTTCAACTACATGTCGGCCCCGGATCTCGCCCTGACGCAGATTTCGGTCGAGGTGGTCACTATCATCCTGATGCTGCTGGCGTTGAACTTCATGCCGAAAGAAACCCCGGTCGAAAGCTCCGGCGGTGCCCGTCTGCGCGATATCTCCATTGCCAGCATCGCAGGTCTGGGCGTCGGCGGGCTGATCTATGCCCTCATGACCCGTGATTTCATCGGCGAGACGATTTCCGGCTTTCACCTTGAGAACTCCTACAAGGGCGGCGGCGGCACCAATGTGGTCAATGTGATCCTGGTCGATTTCCGGGGCTTTGACACCTTTGGCGAGATCATCGTGCTGGGGATTGCTGCACTGGTGATTTTTGCCCTGACCGAAGCGGTCTTGGGCACCCGCGTGCGGGCCTATCTGCTGAACCGCAAACCGGATCTTCCACAGGCCGGTGACTCCCATCCGATGATGATGGTGGTGGCGACCCGCGTAATGATGCCACTGGCACTGATGGTGGCGGCCTATATCTTCTTCCGGGGGCACAATCTGCCCGGCGGTGGCTTTATCGCCGGTCTGATCGCAGCGATTGCTGTCATTATGCAATATATGGCGTCTGGCTTTGCCTGGGCGACCGAGCGGCAGCGCTACCCCTACCATGGCATCATCGGGTCCGGCGTGCTGATTGCCGCCGCAACCGGTATGGGGTCGTGGTTCAGTGGTCAGCCGTTCCTGACCAGCGCCTTTGGCTACATCCATTGGGCACCGCTGGAGGAGTTCGAATGGGCCACTGCGGCGCTGTTTGATCTCGGCGTGTTCCTGGCCGTTGTCGGCGCGGTTCTGCTGGCGCTGGAGAGCCTGTCGCGCTTTGCCTGGCAGCCGGGGACCGACAGCACCCATGCGATGGATATCAACCCGGCCCGCGATGATGTGGCCAAGACCGAGAACGAGGGCTGATTATGGAAATTCTAGTCGCTTCGGCCGTGGGCGTTCTGACCGCGGCCGGCATCTACCTGATCCTGCGCCGTCGCAGCTTTCCCGTTATTCTTGGGCTGTCGCTGGTGTCCTATGCGGTGAACGTGTTCCTGTTTGCCACGGGCCGCCTGATGACCAATGCGCCTGCGATCCTCAACAAATACAAAGAGGTGGCCTATACCGATCCACTGCCGCAGGCGCTGGTGCTCACCGCGATCGTGATCTCCTTTGGCATGACTGCCGTTGTCGTGATGATCGCGCTTGGGGCCTATCTGTCGTCGCAGGATGACCGGATCAACCTCAGCGACGACGATGCGAAAGCAGGAGAAGACGCATGAACCACCTTGTGATTGCGCCGATTGTCCTGCCGGCCCTTGTCGCACCCTTTATTATCATGGTGCTGCGCTACCATCTGGATCTGCAACGGATCTTTTCCGTTGCCAGCAGCGTACTGGTGCTGTGCCTGACGCTGGCGCTGGCCGCGCAAGCCGCGGATGGCACCGTGCAGGTCTATGAATTGGGCGACTGGCCGGCCCCCTTTGGGATCGTGCTTGTGCTGGATCGGCTGTCGGCGATGATGATCGTCCTCACCTCGGTGCTGGCGCTGGCGGTGGTGCTTTATGCGATTGGCACCGGTTGGGATTCCCGTGGTGCTAATTTCCACGCGTTGTTCCAGTTCCAGATCATGGGCATTCTGGGGGCCTTCATGACCGGGGATGCCTTCAACCTGTTTGTGTTCTTCGAGGTGCTGCTGATTGCCTCCTACGGGCTGATGATCCACGCGGGCGGTGCCAAACGGTTTCAGGCCGGTGTGCAATATGTGGTCTATAACCTCTTGGGCTCCACCCTGTTTCTGTTTGCCCTAGGCACCATCTACGCCGTCACTGGCACGCTGAACATGGCGGATCTGGCGGTCCGTGTGGCCGAGATGTCCGCCGAAGAAACCGCGCTTCTTAGAGTGGGCGCAGTAATGCTGCTCCTGGTTTTCGCGATCAAGGCTGCGGTTCTGCCGCTGCATTTCTGGTTACCGGCCTCCTACAGCCATGCGCCCCTGCCTGTTGCTGCCCTGTTTGCGATCATGACAAAGGTCGGCGCCTATTCGATCCTGCGCGTCTACACCCTGATTTTTGGCCCGGACGTCGCAATCACCGAAGGGTTGGTTGGCGACTGGCTGCTGCCTGCGGCGCTGTTGACGCTTGCGGTCGGGGCTGTTGGTGTCCTCGGCTCTCGTGAGATCGGACGGCTGGTGGCCTTTGGCGCGATCACATCGATGGGCACGCTGTTGATTTCCATCGCATTGTTTACCCCGGCTGCCACTGGCGCCGCGCTCTACTACATTGTCCATTCGACGCTGGCGACAGCACTGATGTTCCTGATAGCCGATCAGGTGATGGAGCGTCAGGGCGGCGCGGTTGCGGCGATGCGGTTGATGCCGCAGAGCGGCCTTCTGTCTGTGATGTTCTTTGTCGCTGCGATTGCGCTGGCGGGGATGCCGCCGCTCTCCGGCTTCATCGGCAAACTGCTGGTGATGGACGCCGCCCGGGATCATGATCTGGTCTGGTGGATCTGGGCGGTAATCCTGATCGGCTCTCTGGTGACGATCATAGGCCTCGCCCGTGCTGGCACGCTGATTTTCTGGAAAAGCCATGGTTTGCCGGACAGCGATGTTGATCCTGATGCAGTCGCAAATGCTGAGGACGACGACCTGCTTGACGGAGAGGCAACTGCCGCCCCTGCGGCGGCACCGGTTCTGCCGCTGGTTGTCTGCTTTGCCCTGATGACCGCACTTGTAATGCTCACCGTCTTTGCCGGGCCGATGACGCGTTATGCCGATGCAACCGCGGCCCAGCTGTTCACGCCGACCGCCTATATCGAAACCGTCCTCGGGGGGGCCTCAAAATGAAGCTGATGCGCCGCATACTGCCGCACCCGATCCTAACACTGGTGCTGACTGTGACCTGGCTGCTGCTGGTCAACGGCTGGTCACTGAACTCCTTGGTTTTTGGCTTCATGCTGGGGGTTTTGATCCCCTTCCTGACGCAGCCCTACTGGCCGCAACAGCTGAAGATGAAAGGCCCGATGAAGATCATCGGCTATGTCCTCATCGTGCTTTACGATATTGTGGTTGCCAATCTGGTGGTCGCCAAAATCGTGCTGTTCAAACCCAATTCCCGCCGTCACCCCAATTGGGTGACTGTGCCGCTGGAGCTGCGCACACCTGAGGCAATCACGGTATTGGCCGCAACAATCACAATGACCCCGGGCACCGTATCGGCGGACCTTTCGGCCGAGGGCCATGCGCTGCTGGTGCATTGCCTGGATGCGCCCGATCCGGAGGCGGTGCGCGACGACATCAAAGACCGCTACGAACGTCGCCTGAAGGAGATTTTCGAATGATCGAAACTGCTGCAATTTTTGCGTTCGTCTGCTTTGCATTGTCGCTGCTGATGAACCTCTGGAAGGTCGTCTCGGCCGAGGATGTTGCTGACCGGATCCTTGCTCTGGACACCATGTTCATCAACGCGATCGCGCTTATGGTGCTTTATGGCTTGGCGCTTGGGACTGAGATCTTCTTTGAGGCGGCAATGATCATCGCCATGCTGGGATTTGTCTCCACTGTGGCCTATGCGCGGTTCATCCTGCGCGGCAATATCATCGAGTGAGGAGAGACCATGGACCAATTCTTTGACATTGTCATTGCCGGGTTTCTCGTGATCGGCGGGGTGTTCGGCATCGTCGGCTCCTTTGGCCTGCTGAAACTCAACGACCGCATGTCGCGGCTGCATGCGCCAACGAAGGCAACAACGCTGGGCGTCGGCGGTGTGCTGCTGGCCTCAATGACCCATGCAGCGGTTTATGAGCACCACCTGTCGGTGCATGAACTCATGATCACGCTGTTCCTGTTCCTGACCGCCCCGATCACGGCAAATTTCATTGCCAAGGTGCATATCCACCGCCATGACACACCAGACAGCCTGCCGGACGCGGGCGAGGACAAGATCTGGGCAACCCATAAGAAGCCCGAGAACGAGGTGATCGGGCCTGAGGTCTGACCAAACACCCCCCGCCCCTTTCGGCGGGGGTCTTTCATCCGGGACGCAGCCTGTCCGGGTGACCCTGCGCAGCCCGGTGGACGACAACAATGCATGCAGCCCCCCTCCCCCTGACCAAAGACGTGGTGTTGATCGGCGGCGGGCACACGCATGCGCTGGTGCAGCGCAAATGGGGAATGCGCCCCCTGGCAGGCGCGCGTTTGACCGTGATCAACCCCGGCCCCACCGCGCCCTACTCCGGGATGCTGCCCGGCTTCGTCGCCGGGCACTATGATCGGGGCGCGCTGGACATTGATCTGGTGAAGCTGGCGCGCTTCGCAGGGGCGCGGCTTATTCTCGGGGCTGCGGAACACATCGATACACACGCCCGACAGGTACATGTCGCAGGCCGCCCGCCTATTGCCTACGACGTTGCAGCGATCAATCTCGGCATCACGTCCGCGATGCCGGACATGGCCGGTTTCAAGGACCACGCGATCCCGGCCAAGCCGCTGGGCCGCTTTGCCGCCAGCTGGGCTACATATCTGGAGGGAAATGGCCCGGCCCATGTTGCGGTGATCGGCGGTGGCGTGGCCGGGGTGGAACTGATCCTCGCCATGGCCCATGCCCTGCGCGCCCGCAGGCGACTGGCCCAGGCCACGCTGATTGACCGTGGCACCATCCTTGATGACGCAGGCAGCAAAGCTCAGGCCCGGCTGCGAAAAGCGCTGCATGATTTGGGTGTTACCGTGATTGAGCAGGCTACGATCACACAGATTGAAGCCGCCCATGTGGTGCTGGATGATGGCCGGGCCATCCGCTCCGATTTCACAACAGGCGCGGCGGGCGCGCGCCCGTATGCCTGGCTTTCCAATAGCGGTTTGGGCCTGCACCATGGTTTTGTCCGCGTGGACAGCGCCCTGCAAACCAGCCAGACAGGTGTCTTTGCCAGCGGCGACTGCGCCCACTTCAGCACGGATCCGCGCCCCAAGGCCGGGGTTTACGCGGTGCGTCAGGCGCCGGTGCTTTACCACAATCTGCGTGCCAGCCTGACCAAGGATCCGCTGCGCCAGTATCAACCGCAAAAGGACTATCTGAAACTGATCTCCATGGGCGACAAGAGTGCCGTGGGCGAACGGTTCGGCCAGACCTTCTCCGGCAGTTGGATCTGGCGGTGGAAAGACCACATTGATCAGACCTTCATGGCGCAGTTCCGCGACCTTCCGCAGATGGAAACCCCGGATTTGCCCCCGGAACACACCCATGACCTGCCCGAGGTACTTGGAGAAAAGCCGATGTGCGGTGGCTGCGGCGCGAAGGTTGGCGCTCGCGCGCTGAAGGCCACGCTCAGTTCAGCGCCAGAGGTGCGGCGCGCGGATATCACGCCCCTGCCCGGTGATGATGCAGCGCTGTTGATGACTGGTGGGCAGCAACAGGTTCTCAGCACCGATCACCTGCGGGCTTTTACTGCGGACCCTGTTGTGATGGCGCGGATCGCGGCGGTGCATGCGCTTGGCGATATCTGGGCCATGGGCGCCGCGCCGCAAGCCGCAACCGCCAATCTGATCCTGCCGAAACTGTCACCGGAGCTGCAGGCCCGGACCCTGCATGAAATCATGGTCGCCGCCGGTGAGATCATCCGCGACGCGGGGGCCGATATCGTTGGCGGCCACACCTCTGTCGGGGATGAGCTGACCATCGGGTTTAGTGTCACCGGGCTCTGTCACAGGCAGCCCATCACCCTGGCCGGCGCGCAGCCCGGAGATGCGCTGATCCTGACCAAACCGCTTGGCACCGGTGTGATCATGGCCGCTGAAATGACCGGGGCTGCTGATGGCGTGGTCGTGGCGGGGGCCCTGACCTCCATGAGCCAGCCGCAAGGTCGGGCTGCTGAGCTGCTGTGCGGTGCCCATGCGATGACGGATGTGACCGGGTTCGGGTTGCTGGGGCATCTCCTTGGGATATGTGAGGCATCCAAGCTCGGCGCTGAGCTTCGTCTTGATGCGATCCCCTATCTGCCCGGTGCGGCTGCCCTGTCGGCACGGGGGATCCGGTCCTCTCTGTTTGCGGAAAACGCCGCCCAGTTGCCGGAGATTTCCACCGGTGGCGTGCAGGATCTGTTGTTTGATCCGCAAACGGCCGGCGGCCTGCTGGCTGCGCTCCCCGTGAGGCAGGCAGAAGCCCTGTTGCCGCAACTGCGCACCCATGCCCCAAATGCCACCATCATCGGCCATATGTCAGATAAGGCAGGCGCGATTACCCTCGCCTAAGGTGGGTGTAGCGTTGCAGACCTCCGGCACGGGAGGTTATCCAAGCGACAATTGATCAAGTTCACCAAGCAGATCTGCGGCCAGCCGGTCCAGATCAGCCTCCCCAAGATCCCCGGCCCGAAGTGTCGCGACAACATCGGCACCAATGCTCCGGCGCGCAGTCTGATAGGCCGGATCGTAATGCTGCACCATCAACGCCTCCGTCAGCGCTGGTTTGTCGCCTGCATCAATCAACTGCAACCAGCCATCAACCACAGCGTTGGAGCGATGCGCCCGCAACCCATCCAACCGGACACGCAGCATGTCACCATTGGACAGGATGTCGTCGTACCCCGCCAACAGGTAGCGGCAGCGCGCAGCAATGGAGGCCTCAATCTCAATTCTCGGGGCGCGTTTCATTCCTGACCACAGTCGCGGCGGAATGATCCGCGCACCAATTTTGCTGGATTCTGCCTCCACCAGTACAGGGCGATCCGGTGTCATCCGCGCCAACTGGCCAGCTATTTCAGACTCGAACGCCTTCTGGCTCGGCTGCGGCGTCGGGTGATCGCCCAGCAGTGAGCCGCGATGATGCGCCAGCCCTTCCAGATCCAAAACCTGCCCACCAAGGGACTGAACCCGTTTCAGAATGTCGGTTTTCGCGGTGCCAGTATAGCCATCAAGCGCCACAAAACGATGCGGCAGTTCGGTAGTATATAGATAGTCATTCACCAGGCGGCGGTAACTTTGATAGCCGCCCTCAACCACATCGGCGCGCCAACCGATCTGTTGCAGCAACCAGGTAAAGCTGCCCGAGCGCTGACCACCCCGCCAGCAATAGACCAGTGGCCGCCAGGAACCGGAATGATGGCTTAGCCGCTGTTCAACATGATCAGCGGCATTGCGAAACACTTTGGCCGCACCCACTTTGCGCGCCAAAAACGGGTTTTGCTGAACGTAGATCGTTCCGACTTCAGCGCGTTCTTCATTGTCCAGAACCGGCAGGTTGATGGCACCCGGCCAGTGATCCTCGGCAAATTCGGCGGGACTCCGCACGTCAATGACACAATCGTAGTCCTGTTCAAGTATTTCGGATAGCGATGTAAAACGAATGGTCATATCCGATGATCTACAGCGCCACGGACGTAAGGAAAAGTCGCATTCCCTTCGCCCTGTAAACATTTTATTATGGTTCGAAGATTCGTTTGAAATTCTATCTTTTGTTCCACCGCACCCGGCCCTGCCGGATGTGCACGGGATCCTTTTGTCCAACGGGAGGTAGGACATGCCAGAGCCACCGGTAGATACCTTGCAGTTCCCGGGCCATCTGATCCGGCGATTGCACCAAATATCTGTAGCGCTGTTTGCGGACCATATGGCACGCAATGACATAGACCTGACCCCGGTTCAGTTTGCCGCTATCGAAGCCGTGGCCCATGAACCCGGTGTAGATCAGGCGACGATTGCCGCCCGCATAGCCTATGATCGGGCGACGCTTGGCAAGGTGATTGACAGGCTGGAAGCCAAGGCGCTGATCCAGCGCGATGTCTCAACGACGGATCGGCGCGCTCGGGTGGTGACGCTGACCGACAGCGGGCATTCTCTGCTGCGCCGCGCCCTGCCGATTGTTGAGGAATTGCAGACCGATATTCTGACCGGCCTCAGCCCCGCCGAGCAGGTGCAGATGACCACACTACTGACGAAGGCTACGCAGGTCGGCGACCGTTTGCGCCGCGCACCGCACCGGGCGCCGGCAGCCCCGCTGAAAGACGACTAACTAAACTCCCATAACGCCCAAGGGGCCGAATAATATCGGCAAATTACGAACGACTGGATGGCCCGACCGGCCCCTACCAGCAAATATCCACCGATGGAGCGTTATTTTCCATAAGCCTTACGTGCCAGATCAATACGGGCCTCAAGCATGGACATCTCTTTCATGATGTCCTGACGCTTTGTCCGGTCGCCTGTGTCGATCAGCTGCTGTCGCAGATCGGACAGCGTCCGGGACAAGCTGACAAATTCCGGCACCCCGCCACTCTCCTGAACCAAGCGATTGACCAGCGCGTTCTCCGGGTCATCGACGTGGCGCAACGGCTTGCCTGCCCCTGACAAATTGTCAAAAGCGCCATCGGCCTCCGCCTTCTCGATGCGGGCATTGATAAGGTCAATCAGCGGGTGGTCCATAACCGTCTTATGCCCCAACAAAGGCAAAAAACAAAGACCGCGCCAGATATATGGCGCGGTCCAGTTTACTTTGATAAGCAGCGCTGCCGCTGCCGTCACTCACTTCTGGCTGATGCGGCCGTCGGTGTAGGGTTTATAGGGCGAATTTTCGACCAGATATTCTGCCATCACGTCAGCCAGATCCGGGCCGAAGTCATAGGCGTTCTTGTCGTCACCCGCGAAGACCTTGTAACCGTCGCCGCCATTGCGAACGTAGTTGTTGGTGACAACCACATAGGTCTTGGCCGGATCAATCGGTGCGAAACTGTCACCTTCGCCAACCATGACATCCTGAATGCGGCCCTCATTAGGGGCAACCGTGGGATCCCAGGTGAACTTCAGACCAGCGACCTGCGGGAAGCGGCCCTTGATCTCTTCAACCTGACTTACCCCGTTCTCCAGCGCCGCAATCACCTCCTCACCGGTGATTTCAAAGGTCGAGAGCGTGTTCTGGAACGGCAGCACCGTCAGGACCTCGCCCATGGTGACCTCACCGGGTTCCAGGCTGGCGCGGATCCCGCCAGAGTTGGCGATGGCGATGCTGACACCCTGATCCTTCACCCGGTCAAGCATGGCATCAGCCACCAGATTGCCCATCTGACATTCCTGAACGCGGCAATTGTTGCGGTCGCCGTCAACCGCTTCTGCGCTCTCTGCAACAACCTTGTTGCGGATCTCATCCAGCGGTTTGGCCAGCTCAGCAATACGGGCAACGGTGCCTTCGTCCTCAGTAACGGTACCGTCCATAATCAGCGGCTCACCCACCGCCTCAATGACATTTCCGGCATCGTCGAAGGTCACGTTCAGTTCGCCCAGGAACTTGCCATAGGCATAGGCCTGCACGATGGCCACGTCATTCACCATGGTCGGATATGGGCCTGCCGCCTTGTCCGAGGTGTTGGAGAGATATGTATTGCTGTGGCCGCCGACGATTACATCAACCCCCGTGGTACCGGCCGCGACCCGCTGATCAACTGCATAGCCCGAATGGCTGAGCACGATGATCTTGTTCACGCCCTCGGCTGTCAGCCTATCGACTTCGCCCTGCACCGCATCTACCGGATTGGTAAAGGTGATGTTCTTGCCCGGGCTGGCCAGATCAGGCGTATCTTCAGGGGTGAGACCAATGAGACCAATCTTCTCACCACCGCGCTCGATCACGGTGGATTTCTTCAGCACATCCGCCAGTGCCGGCTCACCGCTGACATCCGCATTGGACATCAGAACCGGGAACTGAACAGAGTCCATAAAGCCGCGCAGCACCTCAGGCCCATCGTCGAACTCATGGTTGCCAACGGTCATACCGTCATAGCCCAGTTTGTTCATCATCTCGGCGGCAACTTTGCCCTTGTAGTAGGTATAATAGAGCGACCCCTGAAACTGGTCGCCCCCATCCACAAGAATGCTGTTGTTGCTGCGCGCGCGCGCATCTGCAAGCGCGGTCACCAGACGCGCGGATCCACCAAAGCACTTGCCTTCGGCATTGTCGCCTTCGCGGCAGCCGCTGTCATATTTGCTGATCGGCTCAAACCGCGAGTGGAAGTCATTGGTGTGCAGAATGGTCAGCTTGTAATCCGCTGCGGCGACCCCCGCCGTCAGGCCAAGCGCGGCAACAGACGTCAAAAAACGCGTCATCATGAAAACATACTCCCTTATTGTTCTATTGGGCGAATGGTGCGGGGAAACGCGGGCGCAGTCAAAGGGGAAAAATCCACCACCCCACTGCCCTTGCGTCAACAGGCACCATATTCGGCCTTGATTCAGCCGGACACGCAGGGCATCACCGCGCCATGCTGATCTATAAAATCTTCCGCACCGACGAATGGACCACCCTGCAGACAGAGGGCGAGACCCTCGGCGCCCCGATCGATCTCAGCGATGGCTACATTCATTTCTCCACCGCCAGCCAATCGCAGGAAACAGCGGCCAAACATTTCGCAGGCGCTGACGGACTGTGGCTGATCGCGGTAGAGGCCGATCACCTTGGCGATGACCTGCGCTGGGAGGTCTCGCGCGGCGGGGCCGAGTTCCCGCATCTCTATCGCAAGATGACCATGGAGGACGTGCTCTGGGCCAAGCCGCTGCCGCTGGTCGATGGCACCCATCAATTCCCGGAGGACATGGCGTGAGCCTGACCGAACGTCTCGCCCTTGCGGCGCTGCACCGCTGTGATCCAGAGGCCGCCCATGGCCTGTCGATCAAGGCGCTGAAAATGGGACTGACGCCAACGCCTGGCCCGGTCACATCTGCGCGGCTTACGACGCGGATCGCGGGCCTTGATCTGCCCAACCCGGTTGGGTTGGCTGCCGGCTTTGACAAAAACGCAGAGGCGCTGCGCCCGCTCAGCCAGGCCGGTTTCGGGTTCATTGAAGTGGGGGCCGCCACCCCCCGGCCCCAACCCGGCAACCCCAAGCCCCGCCTGTTCCGCCTGACCGAAGATCAGGCCGCGATCAACCGGTTCGGCTTCAACAATGAGGGCATGACCGTGATCGGCCAGCGCCTCGCGGCCCGTCCACAGGATGCTGTGATCGGCCTCAACCTTGGCGCCAACAAGGACAGCAGCGACCGCGCGGCAGATTTTGCCAAGGTGCTGGCCCATTGCGGCGCGCATCTGGATTTCGCCACGGTCAATGTCTCCTCTCCCAACACCGAAAAACTGCGCGACCTTCAGGGCAAGGCGGCGCTCTCGGCCCTGCTCAACGGCGTGATCGAGACCCGCGACGGGTTGGATCGGCGGGTGCCTGTGTTCCTGAAAATCGCCCCGGATCTTGATCGCGCCGGGATCGAAGATATCGCCGAAGTCGTTGTTGAAACCGGGATTGATGCGGTTATTGCCACCAACACCACGCTTGAGCGGACAGGGCTCAGCAGCGCCCATCGCGGCGAAGCGGGCGGGCTGTCTGGTGCGCCACTGTTTGAGAAATCCACCCGTGTTCTGGCGCAGCTGTCCGAGTTGCTGGATGGTCGTGTGCCGCTGGTGGGCGTTGGCGGCATCTCCAATGCCGAGCAGGCCTATGCCAAGATCTGCGCTGGCGCCTCGGCAGTGCAATTCTATACCGCCATGGTCTATGCAGGGCTGTCTCTGGCCGGTGACATCGCGCGGGGGCTGGATCAGCTGCTGGCGCGAGACGGGTTCTCCAACGTCGCTGAGGCCGTTGGCAGTAAAAGAGGAGACTGGCTATGATCACCTATTGGCACAACCCGCGCTGCTCCAAATCCCGTGCGGGCCTTGCCCTGCTGGAAGAACGCGGCGCGACGGTGACCGTGCGGCTTTATCTCAATGATGCCCCGTCAGAGGCTGAGCTGACTGCGGTTCAGGCCAAGCTTGGTGTTCGCGCAATCGATATGATGCGCAAGGGTGAGAAGATCTTCAAAGAGCTGAACCTCAGCACGACCGATGACGACACGCGCCTGGTTGCAGCGATGGCGGCCCACCCGATCCTGATTGAGCGTCCCATCGCAATCACCGAGGAAACCGCAATCATCGGTCGTCCAACCGAGAGTCTCACTGCGCTCCTCTGACCACCTGTTGGAGTTGTGAGAAAGGCCCGCCGCGCTAGCTGCCGACCTGCGCCTCCAGTCGTGGATAGCGCAGACCAAGCGTGGTGCCGCGCGCCAAATTCAGCACCATCAGCGCCGCCCAGAGCCCGTGGTTGCCCAGTGTTGGCACCAGAACAACAAGCGCAACGACGTAGATTGCCACTGATTGCAGCATCGCGATCCGCATATCTCGGGTCCAGGTGGCACCGATGTAAATGCCGTCAAACATATAGCTGGCGACGCTGATCAGCGGCAGGATGGCCGCCCAGATCAAATAATCACGCCCCGCCGCGCGCACCTCCTCAGACGTGGACATCACGTCAATCAGCCACCCACCGCCAAGCCAGAAGAGCAGCCCCAGCGCAATTGCGCCGCCAACGCCCCATTGGCTGGCCACAACCGCCGCGCGCCGCAGCTGCATCCGCGCCTTGGCCCCCACTGCGCTGCCGACCAGCGCCTCTGCGGAGAAGGCAAAACCGTCTAGCGCGAAGGCGGTGATTTCAACAAATTGCAGCAGCACCTGATTGGCCGCCAGCGTGACATCGCCCAGATCGGCCCCAATGAACAGGAAGGTGGTGAAAGATCCGGTCAGCAAGACAGAGCGGACCATGATGTCGCCATTCACCTGCATCATACGCTTGAGGCGAACCGGATCAAAGACCCGCGCCCAGTTGCGCCACTGACGTCCCGCAAAGGCATCACGACACAGCCAAAGCCCCAGCGCAAGGCCGCTCCACTCCGCAATAAGGGTCGCGGCGGCGACACCCTCAACGCCCCAGCCAAGGCTCAGCACAAACCACAGATCCAGAAGGATATTGAGGCCATTCATCCAGATCTGGAGCACAAAGACCCCGCGCGTCCGCTCCACCGCGATCAACCAGCCGGTCACCGCATAAAGCGCAATGGTCGCCGGTGCGCCCCAAATCCGGATTTCCAGATAGGCCCGCGCCAGCCCTTCGACCTCGGCACTGGCTGGCGCCAGCGCAAAGGCGCCCCAGAACACAGCAGCCTGTCCGACGATAAATACGGCGCCCGCAGCGAAGGCCAGTAGGATGCCCCGGGTCAGCAGCGCGCCTGTCTCGGCCCAGTCGCCAGCACCGCGCGCCTGCGCAGCGAGCCCTGTGGTGCCCATCCGTAGAAATCCGAAGATCCAGTAGATCGTCGCCAGAATGACCGCCCCGATGCCAACCGCGCCAATTGGCGCCGCCTGCCCCATCTGGCCAACCACGCCGGTATCCACCGCGCCCAGGATCGGGACGGTGGCATTCGACAGCACGATCGGCAGCGCGATTTTCAACACGCGCTTATGGGTGATCGGCTTGGCCCCTTCGGCGGCAACGCTTGTCATCTGTGCCTAGGCCTTATCGCCCGGCGCAGCATCCGCCACAAATTCCGGCGAGGCCGAGGAGTGCGTGGCCGCCTCCTGCGGCATCAGAAAGTGGCCCGTTGCCTGAGCAAAAAGCTTGTCCCGGTGATCCTGCCAAGCCGCCACATGGACCGAGGCATAGCGACGACCAGACCGCGACACCGTGGCCCGTGCATAGGCATCCCTCGGCAGGCCAGACCGCAGGTAGTCCACAGTGAAATCAATGGTCTTGGGCTGGCGCGGCAGCTTACCAGCGGCCAATTCCTCAACATCAAGACTGCCGCTTTCGATCCGCTCCCAGAGGTTAGCCCAGGTCAGCGTCATGACCGCTGTCATCTCCAGAAACGCGGCTGTCACGCCACCGTGAATGGCAGGCAGAAATGGGTTCCCAATCAGTTTGTGGTCAAAATTCAACTGGGCCGTCAGCTCATCCCCTCGGCGGTCAAATGTGATGTTGAGAAAGCGCGCATAGGGCACGGACGCCACAAGGGCGGCGAGCGCTGCATCGCGCCGCTGTTTCACCACTTGGACGGGTTCGGGACGGGGGCGGCTCAAAACTTGCTCTCCACTGTAAAGGCGCCAACAGCGGTCGCGACCGGGTTTGCCTCGTCCTCGTCCATGGCGGTGGCGCGCACAAAGGCGACATTGCGGGTCATGTGATGACAGGTGGCACGGGTCAGGATCCGTTGTCCGGGAGTTGCCGCGCGCATGTAATCAATGCGCAGATCAATGGTCGCAGTCCCCCCTGGCCCCGAAGGATGGCACATCACCGCAGCGCCGCAACAGGTATCCATCAGCGCCGATACAGCCCCCCCATGAATAACTCCAGTTTCCGGATCCCCAATCAGCTTCTCATCATAAGGCATGATAATCTCGGCGGTGCCCTCCCCCAGTTCCGTCAACCTCATCCCCAGCTCCTGCGCGTGAGGAATGGCTTCTATGAACTGTCGCGCAAATCGCGTCTTGTCGACCATGAGGCCCCCTGTTGTTTTGATTTCCTCTTTATCAGCCATACCTTGGCCGAAGAGCAAGCCCAGCGGTTGAACCCCCTGTCGGTTGCGCTTAGTTTGCGGGTAAGGGAGAATTGAGAATGACCGAACAGAAATTGTCATTCAAGGAGATGTGCAGCGAATTCGACGTGACCCCGCGCACGCTTCGCTACTATGAGTACATCGAATTGTTGCAGCCCGACCGTGAAGGTCGATCCCGCTTTTATGGCGCCCGTGAGCGCGCCCGGATGAAGCTGATCATGCGTGGACGTAAGTTCGGCTTTCAGCTGGAAGAGATCCGCCAATGGCTGCTGATCTATGAGAATGAGGGCGATGAGGCGCAAAACCGCGCGTTTGTCGAAATGGCCGACCGCCAGATGGGGGAGCTGCGCAAGCAGCGCGAGCAGCTGGACGAGGCCCTGCAGGAGCTTCACGACCTGCGCGCCACGACGCTGAGCCTGCTGTCGCAGGACGCCTGACCGTTGCCCCTGTTGGGGAACCTATCATCGGCTTACCACCCGAAACGCCCCGCCAGTTTGGGGGGGCGCTTTGTGATTCTACCCAAATCACCCCACGATTTTTGCGATCGCAGCGCGGCGACTTCAGTCAAATTAATCGAACATAGTAGACGCAAAATCCGCGCCGATTATGCCGGTAAAACTTCAAAATACCCCTATTTCACAGGGCAACCCGTTGCGGCACAAACGAGATAACGCTGCGTCACCCTACCGGATCCTACGTCACCTCCCGAAGTGACGCAGCGTTCAACTTACGTCAACGTCAACTAACTGTTGTAAACGCCGGGCAAGCTGCTCACCTTAGTCTCACAACCCAGCAGTTATGAGTTACGACGATGACCGATGAAACCAAGACCATCCGCCAGATGTGCGATGAGTTCGGCGTAACGCCGCGCACATTGCGGTTTTACGAAGCCAAAGAGCTGTTGTTTCCAATCCGCGAGGGTCAGAAACGCCTCTTCACCAAACGCGACCAGGCCCGGCTGAAGCTGATCCTGCGCGGCAAACGGTTTGGCTTCAGCCTCGAGGAAATCCGGCAACTTCTGAACCTCTATCATATGGGCGACCAGCAGCTGACACAGCTGACCCGCACCTATGACATCGCCTGCGAGCGTCTCGCCGATATGGAGCGCCAGCGCGATGAGCTGAACGAGGCGATTGACGACTTGAAAGAGCAACTGCGTTGGGGGGATCGCGTGATCGCCTCAATGACCGCCAAACAAGAAGCCGCGGAATAGATCCCGGCCCCATGCTTGCCTGTCCCGGTTGCGGGAGAGGCGATCCAGACAGACACCGCAGAACCACAGCGAGGACCGCGATGCCCAGTTATACCGCCCCGATCAAAGACACCCAGTTCATTCTGCACAATGTTCTGAAGATCTCTGAAAAAGCCATCCCCGGCTACGACGAGCTGGATGCCGATTTCACCAACGCCGTTCTGGAAGAGGCCGGCAAGATCTCCAGCGAAGTGCTGCACCCGCTGAACACCGTAGGTGACACCGAGGGCTGCCGCTTGGAAAACGGCGTGGTCTATACCCCCACCGGGTTCAAGGCCGCGTTTGAGCAAGTGAAGGAAGGCGGCTGGACCGGTCTCGACATGCCGGAGCAATACGGTGGCCAGAACATGCCCTATATCATGGGTACCGCCGTAGGCGAGATGTTCTCTGCCGCGAACCAGGCCTTCACCATGTATCAGGGTCTGACCCACGGGGCGGCGTCCGCAATCCTCGCTCATGGCACCGACGCGCAGAAAGACACCTACCTGCCGAAGATGGTTTCCTGCGAGTGGACAGGCACCATGAACCTGACCGAACCGCACTGCGGCACCGATCTGGGCCTGATGCGCACCAAGGCAGAACCGCAGGATGACGGCAGCTTCAAGATCACCGGCCAGAAGATTTTCATCTCCTCCGGCGATCACGACATGGCCGACAACATCATCCATCTGGTGCTGGCCAAGATCCCCGGCGGCCCCGAGGGCATCAAGGGCGTATCGCTGTTCATCGTTCCGAAATTCATCGTGAAGGACGATGGCTCGCTCGGCGATCGCAACGGCGTGTCGGTCGGTAAGATCGAAGAAAAGATGGGGATCCACGGCAACTCAACTTGTGTGATGAACTACGACAGCGCCACCGGCTACCTGCTCGGCAGCGAGCACAAGGGCATGCGCGCCATGTTCACCATGATGAACGAAGCCCGCCTCGGCGTGGGCATGCAAGGTCTGGCACAGGCCGAGGCCGCGTATCAAAATGCCCTGGAATACGCCAAGGACCGTCTGCAGGGGCGCGATGTCACCGGCGTGAAAAACCCGGATGGCCCGGCTGACCCGCTGATCGTGCACCCGGACATTCGCCGCAACCTGATGGATCAGAAAAGCTTCGCAGAAGGCGCCCGTGCCTTCATCCTTTGGGGCGCGCAGATGATCGACCAGGCGCACCGCGCCGAGGACAAGGACGCAGACGGGCTGATCTCGCTGCTCACACCAGTGATCAAAGGCTTCCTCACCGATCTGGGCTACGATATGACCGTTCAGGCCCAGCAGATCTACGGTGGCCACGGCTATATCGAAGAATGGGGTATGTCCCAGTACACCCGCGATGCCCGTATCGCGATGATCTATGAGGGCGCCAATGGCGTTCAGGCACTGGATCTGGTTGGCCGTAAGCTGGCACAGGACGGTGGCAAGCACGTCATGGCCTTCTTCGAGATGGTCAAAGGTTTCTGCAAGGAAAACGGCGATATCTCCGAGGCTTACAGCAAGGAGTTCATTGAACCTCTGAAAGCAGCGTCGAAGGATCTGCAGGCCGCTGGCATGTATTTCATGCAAAACGGCATGACCAATCCGAACAACGCGCTCTCCGGCTCTTATGACTTTATGCATATGTTTGGCCATGTCTGCCTCGGTCTGATGTGGGCTGAGATGGCGAAAGCCGCGCAGGCTGAGCTTGACGCCGGGTCTTCTGACGCCGCGTTCTACGAGACAAAAATCGCGACCGGGCGCTATTACATGGCACGCCGACTGCCTGCGACCGCGCTGCACCTCAGCCGCATTCAGACCGGTGGCGACACCGTTATGGCGCTGGACGCAGACCAGTTCTGAGCCGCGATTTACGCAGATCGGAGCCCTTTTGTCACAGGGGGCTCCGTGACCTGCCCCGGTTTTCTGACATCGGGGCCGACATAACAGACTGGCGCTCCGGACACGTTTCGGTGTGCCGCAATCGGAGGAGAGACCATGCCCAAACGCTTTCGCCTCACACGCCGCTTGCCGGTCGCTATGACCGAAGACGGCTACCGCCGGTTGCGAAAATTCTCGCAGGAGGCTGGCCTCGACGAAGGTGAGGCCCTGTCCTTTCTATTTGAGAATTTCGACAGCGTGACAGACAGCGACAACCTCACCCACCGGCTGCGGCTCTTCAATGCCGAGCTTGAGGACCGCAAACGATAGGTGGGCACGCGCCACCAGCAGACAACAGATGCCACAAGGCACGATACAGACACCAAGGGGAGCCCCATGAGCGCAGAGCAACACTCCAGCTGGATGACCGACGAGCACCAGATGCTGGCTGATATGACAGCGCAGTTCATCACGCGTGAATGGGCGCCAAAATTCGAGACCTGGCGCAAGCAGGGGATGATGGATCGCTCCACTTGGAATGAAGCCGGCGCGCTTGGCCTGCTCTGCCCCTCCGTACCGGAAGAATACGGCGGTGTCGGTGGTGATTTCGGCCATGAGGCCGCGATCCTGATCGAAGGCAGCCGCGCCAATCTCGCCAGCTGGGGACACGGCATCCACTCAGGCATCGTCGCGCATTACGTGTTGGCTTATGGCACCGAAGAGCAAAAAAAGCGCTGGCTCCCCAAGATGATCACCGGCGAGCTGGTCGGCGCCTTGGCAATGACAGAACCCTCCACCGGGTCGGATGTTCAGCGCATCAAGACCAAGGCCGTCAAAGACGGCAACGCCTATCGGCTGAGCGGTCAGAAAACCTTCATCACCAACGGCCAGCACGCCAACCTGATCCTGGTTGCCGCGAAAACCGACCCCTCGCAAGGATCCAAAGGCATCTCTCTGGTGGCTGTGGAAACCGATGGCGCTGATGGGTTCAGCCGTGGCCGCAACCTCGACAAGGTGGGCCTCCATGCCGCCGATACATCGGAACTGTTCTTTGACAATGTGGAAATCGCGCCAGAGAATATTCTGGGCGGGTCCGAGGGCCAGGGCTTCTACCAGATGATGCAGCAGCTGCCTCAGGAACGGCTGATCATTGCCTGTGGCGCAGTTGGCGCGATGGAAGGCGCCGTGGAACGCACCATCGCCTATTGCAAGGAGCGCGAAGCCTTCGGCGGTCCGCTCACCCAGTTTCAGAACACCCGGTTCAAGCTGGTCGAGTGCCAGACCAAAACCAAGGTCGCGCGGGCCTTCTTGGACGAATGTATGGTCGAACATCTCCAGGGCAAGCTGACCGTCGAGAAGGCCGCGATGGCGAAATTCTGGATCACGGACACACAGGGCGATGTGCTTGATGAGTGTGTTCAGCTGCACGGTGGCTATGGCTTTATGCAGGAGTATGCTGTGGCGGAGATGTGGGCAGATGCCCGCGTCCAGCGGATCTATGGCGGCACCAATGAAATCATGAAGGAACTGATTGCGAGGTCCCTGTGACACGGCAAACGGCAGGCCATACTGACAGTGCCGGATGCCTCCGGCGGGAGTATTTGGGGAAAGGTGACAGGATGAGACGCGCCTCCCCCCGAGCTCTCCGCCTAATGGGTCGGCGCGCCGTCACCTTTCACGAGCATCGGCTCTCCAGCCTGTCCCGCACTGCCATCGTCGCGTCACCACTGTTAACGCGGAGTGAACACTCCGTCATCTTTCCACAAATACTCCACGGGGGTGTGGGGGTGTGAAACCCCCACGCGCTCCGGCAACAGGAAGGACATGTCATGAGCATCAAACTCCATTGTTTTGGTGAGAGCGGCCATTCCTACAAGGCCGCGCTGGCGCTTGAACTCAGCGGGATCGCTTGGGAGCCGGTCTTTGTCGATTTCTTCAGCGGCACCACACGCGGCGAGGCCTTTCGCAGCGACGTAAATGACATGGGAGAATGCCCGGTTCTGGTCGACGGAGATCTGACGCTCAGCCAGTCTGGTGTGATCCAGCAGTATCTGTCAGATACCTATGGCAAATTCGGAGGCAAGACACCGGAAGAGGCGCGCGAGATATTGCGCTGGCAGCTGTGGGACAATCACAAACTGTCCTCCAACGCCGGGCTCTGCCGCTTCCTGATGAATTTCCTGCCCGCAGATAAACGCCCGCAGGAGGTAATCGCCTTCCTGCAAGGTCGGCTGAAGGCGGCTTATGCGATCCTGGACAAACACCTTGAGGGACGCAGCTGGATCGTGGGCGACGGCCTCACCAACGCCGATCTGACCTGCTGTTCTTATCTCTATTACCCAGAACCCTTCGGCTTCGAACGAGCCGAGTGGCCGAATATCGACGCTTGGCTGTCACGGCTGAGCGCACAACCGGGCTGGAAAGCCCCCTACGATCTAATGCCCGGCAACCCGTCGGACCGAGCCTGAGGAGACTGATATGACCGAAGCCTATATCTATGACGCCGTGCGCACGCCGCGCGGCAAGGGTCGCAAGGATGGGTCCTTGCATGAAGTGACAGCCGCGCGGCTGTCGGCAGTGGCTCTCAACGCTCTGAAAGACCGCAACAACCTCGAAGGTCACGCGGTTGAGGATGTGATCTGGGGCAATGTCACCCAAGTCGGTGAGCAAGGCGCCTGCCTGGCGCGAACCGCTGTTCTGGCGTCTGACTTGGATGAATCGATCCCCGGCGTTTCCATCAACCGCTTCTGCGCCTCCGGTCTGGAAGCGGTGAACATGGCCGCCAACCAGGTCCGCGGTCGCGCCGGTCACGCCTATATCGCGGGTGGCGTGGAATCCATGAGCCGCGTGCCTATGGGCATGGACGGTGGTGCCATCGCAGTTGATCCTGCTATCGCAATCGACAACTATTTCGTCCCACAGGGGATTTCAGCGGATATCATTGCCACCGAATACGGGTTCTCGCGTGATGACGCTGATGCAATGGCAATGGAATCCCAGCGCCGCGCCAAGGCTGCATGGGACGACAACCGGTTTGCTGGCAGCGTCGTACCTGTGCGTGACATCAACGGGCTGACCATCCTGGACCACGACGAATACATGCGCCCCGGCACCGATATGCAGTCGCTGGGCGGTCTGAACCCTGCGTTCCAGATGATGGGTGAGCAGATGCCCGGCTTCGACAAGATCGCAATGCTGAAGTATCCACATCTGGAGCGGATCAATCACATTCACCACGCCGGCAACTCCTCCGGTATCGTGGATGGCGCCGCTGCCGTGTTGATTGGCGACAAGGAATTCGGCGAGGCGATGGGCCTGAAGCCGCGCGCGCGCATCAAAGCAACAGCCAAGATCGGCACCGACCCCACCATCATGTTGACCGGTCCCGTGCCTGTTACGGAGAAAATCCTGCGCGACAATGGCATGGCAATTGGCGATATCGACCTGTTTGAGGTCAATGAGGCCTTTGCCAGTGTTGTGATGCGGTTTGAGCAGGCCTTTGGCGTGGACCACGACAAGGTGAACGTCAACGGAGGCTCCATCGCAATGGGCCACCCGCTGGGGGCCACCGGTGCGATGATCCTCGGCGCGCTGCTGGATGAGCTGGAGCGCAGCGACCGTGAAACCGGTCTGGCAACGCTCTGCATCGGGTCCGGCATGGGCGCGGCCACCATCATTGAACGCGTGTAACCCAGGCGGCAGGAGAAGAAGATATGTCTGATTTCACAATGAAAAAAGACGCCGACGGCGTCGCCATCATCACCTGGGACTGCCCCGGCAAGACTATGAACGTGCTCAACGGCCAAGCCATGATCGACCTCGACGGTCTGGTCGATGACGCGCTGGCCGATGACGCGGTCAAGGGCATCGTGATCACCTCTGGCAAGAAAGACTTTGCCGGTGGCATGGACCTTAATGTGCTGGCCAAGATGAAAGAAGATGCCGGTGACGAGCCCGCGCGGGGCCTGTTCGAAGGTATCATGAAAATGCACGAAGGTCTGCGCAAGATCGAGCGGGCCGGCATGGATCCCAAGACCAACAAGGGTGGCAAGCCGGTTGCAGCAGCCCTGCCCGGCACTGCCGTTGGCATCGGTCTGGAACTGCCGCTGTCCACGCATCGCATCTTTGCCGCCGACAATCCAAAGGCCAAGATCGGCCTGCCGGAGATCATGGTTGGCATTTTCCCCGGTGCTGGTGGCACCACCCGTCTGGTGCGCAAGATGGGCGCCATGGCAGCGGCTCCCTTCCTGCTGGAAGGCAAGCTGGTTGACCCCAAGAAAGCCAAGGGCGCTGGCATCATCGACGAGGTTGTCGAAGATCCGCTGGCCGCTGCGCGCGCCTGGGTTCTGGAGGCGAAAGACGCCGATATCGTCAAACCCTGGGATGCGAAGGGCTACAAGATGCCCGGTGGCGCGCCCTATCATCCTGCGGGCTTCATGACCTTCCTTGGTGCCGCTGCGATGGTGCATGGCAAGACCTTCGGCGCCTTCCCGGCGGCCAAGGCCCTGCTGAGTGCCGTCTACGAGGGCGCGCTCGTGCCCTTTGACACCGCGCTGAAGATCGAGGCGCGCTGGTTCACCCATGTGCTGATGAACCCCTCCTCCGAGGCGATGATCCGCTCGCTCTTCCTCAACAAGGAAGCGCTGGAAAAAGGCGCCGTGCGTCCTGCGGGCATCGAGGATCAGTCCGTGAAGAAAATCGGCGTTCTGGGTGCTGGCATGATGGGGGCAGGCATCGCGCTGGTCTCCGCTCAGGCGGGCATGGAGGTTGTGCTGGTTGACCGTGATCAGGACGCCGCCGACAAGGGCAAGGCCTATACCGAGAGCTATCTCGATAAGGGCATCAAGCGCGGCAAAGTCACCGCCGAGAAGAAAGAGGCGATGCTGTCACGTATCACCGCAACCCCGGATCTGGACACGCTCAAAGGCTGTGATCTGATCATTGAGGCGGTGTTTGAAGATCCCGGCGTCAAAGCCGAGATGACCAAAAAGGTCGAGGCGATCATCCCTGAGGATTGCATCTTCGCCTCCAACACCTCGACCCTGCCGATCACGGATCTGGCGGAGGCCTCGGTGCGCCCGGAACAGTTTATCGGCATTCACTTCTTCTCGCCGGTGGAAAAAATGTTCCTGGTGGAGATCATCAAAGGTGAGAAAACCGGTGACCGCGCGGTGGCCAAGGCGCTGGATTATGTGCGTCAGATCCGCAAGACACCGATCGTGGTCAATGATGCCCGGTTCTTCTACTGCAACCGCTGCATCATCCCTTACGTAAACGAAGGCGCACGGATGATCACCGAGGGCGTCGCCCCGGCGCTGATCGACAATGCTGCACGTCAGCTGGGCTTCCCCGTTGGGCCAATCCAACTGACCGATGAGACCTCGATCGATCTGGGCGCCAAAATTGCGCGCGCCACCAAGGCGGCGATGGGTGATGCCTATCCGGAGAGTGCAGCGGATGCCCTGATCTTCTGGATGGAAGAACAGGGCCGTCTGGGGCGCAAGTCCAACGCTGGTTTCTTTGACTATGATGACAAGGGCAAGCGTCAGGGCTACTGGAATGGCATGCAGGAGAAATACCCGCAGGCCGAAGAGCAGCCCGATTTGATCGAGGTGCAGGAACGCTTGATGTTCGCACAGGTTCTGGAAGCCGTGCGCGCATTGGAAGAGGGCGTTCTGATGGACATTCGCGAAGGCGACGTGGGCGCTATTCTGGCCTGGGGCTTTGCGCCGTGGTCCGGTGGTCCGCTGAGCTGGCTCGACATCATCGGCACGCCCTATGCGGCTGAGCGCTGCGATCAGTTGACCGCGAAATACGGTGAGCGCTTCACCTGCCCGCCGCTTCTGCGGGAGATGGCGGAGAAAGGTCAGACCTTCTATGGCCGCTTCAATCCTGAGGCCGAGAAAGCCGCCTGATCAGGCCACAGCAGTCCAATCGCATCTGAAAGCGGCGCCCTTGGGTGCCGCTTTTTCTCGTCAAGACATCCGATGAAGGGCATGTAAACACGAAAAAAGCCGCCTCCGGATCGGATGGCGGCCTTGGTCGACGCAGTCTGTGTTCGGCGGTTTAGACCATCGCGGCATATTCTGCCGCGCCATGACCACCCGGCCCCACCGGCAGGGGCGTGGCCCAGACGCTTTCCTCTGTGATCATATCGATCACCAGTTCTCGGGCTGTCTCGGGCTGCAGCACGCGATAAAGATCCGGCTGCGCGCTTGTGTCGAACGACAGCAGGTCACGCGGTGAGACGCTGAACCCCAGCAGGCCCGCCTCCAGATAGATGACTTCGTCCTGTGCAAAACGCGGTACGACGATCTCAAGCCGGGTCTCTGGTTCCGCGCGGCGGATCCCGCGATAGCCTTCCAGCGCGCAGGCTGGCACCACCACAAAGGGATCGCCCTGCCCGTCACAGGCCAGATCGCTTTCGATCAGAATTCCCTGGTTCGGCATCACCCAAAGCGGCGCGCGATTGTTCAGCGCATCCTGCGGAATATAGACCGGACATGTCAGTGGATTGGGGGCACCGCTGGTCAGCAACAGTGTCTCGCGGTGGATATCGACGATGGGCTGCATCCCATTGTCAAAGGTAAGGGCCATATCGCCCACGGCCAGGGCCTCAATCGGGCGCCAGCCAAGATGTGAGGCCACATGCGTGCCAGACAGGATCCCGCCCTGTCCGGCTGCGACCAACGGATACTCTGTCGCCAGAGCCTCGGCCATCGGAGAGAGCTTGCGTTTCAGCAGCCAATCCAGCATCGGTTTTCCCTTTCACCAAGGCAGCCATACGTTCTGCATGACCCGTCACGTTACCCGTCCGACAGGCGACAAGAGCCGACCTGCGGGAGAGCTGTTCACGATTTCGGATCAAAGCTGCGCCATTTTGGCTGAGGCTTCGAAAACCCCGTGATTCCATCTCTCGACTACTGGTCTATCGGTGAATCGTTAAAAGAGTATTCAAACTGGGCAAGATCCATTGCACAGGCCTCTGCCACCGCCATACGTGCCGCATCCGTATAGGCCGCTTGCCAGCCGCGCGGGCGATCAGAGACATTGGCCACGGGCAGGCGCAGCTCAAACCCCAGGTGATCGAACAGGGGTGTGGCGTCCTGCGCGAAATGCTCAAGCCGGATATAGCAGGCGCATTGTTCCACCCCGTCCGCACGCCGCATATAGGCGCGAGCCGGGGTGGCGCGAAACGCTGCCAGCATCTTGGGATGACAGGCAAAATCGACAAAATCCAGCGTCTTGGCCAGCGGCACTGACGGGTGATCAAAGCTCTGCGCACGCAGCCAGTGATAGAGGCTCAGCACCCGGTCAAAAGGGTTGCGCACCAGCGTGAAGGCAAAAAGGCGGCGCAGATCCGCCGCAGGTACCAGCCCGTCGATATCCGCCAATGTCGAATGCTTCCACAGCCGACCATGCGTTTTGACCCCTTTGAGACGGCGCCTGCGCCGGACTGCCTTAGGCGTATCGCCAAGCATCATATCATCCGCCATGGCCCGCGCCTCCAGCGCCAGCGACAACGCGGTGCCTCCGGTCTTCGGAATATGCACAAAGACGTAGGAACGGCCGGGTGACAGGATCATGGCGCCAAGCTAAGCGGTTTATTCGCCGAAGAAAACCCGGACTGACACGGTGTGGCAGCGTGGTCGCCCGCTGTCATTGAAAAACAAAACTGCCTTATGCCTTCCCTTGCTTGCAACTATGCGCAATATCTTGAACCAACGACGCATGAATCATCTTGAGGAGGCCGAAATGGGCTGGATGTCGGACGAGTCAGGACTGGAAAAAACAGCCGCCAACTATGTGCCGCTGACACCGTTGTCACATCTGCGTCGCGCCGCACATGTGTTTGCCGATGTGCCTGCCGTGGTCTACGGCACCCATCGCAAGACCTACGCGGCCTATTACGACCGCTGCACGCGGCTGGCCTCAGCTCTGGCCGGGATGGGCGTCCGCCCAGGTGACGTCGTCGCCACGCTGATTCCAAACCTGCCGGCCCAGGCCGAGGCGCATTTCGGGGTGCCTGCCTGTGGCGCTGTGTTGAATACCATCAACACACGCCTCGATGTCGGCACAGTCGCCTATATCTTCGATCATGGAGAGGCCAAGGTGGTGTTGGTCGACAGCCAATTCCTCACCCTCGCTGAGGAGGCGAAGGCCGCCTGCGATGGACCGGGACCGCTGATCATTGAGGTCCCGGATGATCAAGCCAGCTACCCCGCATCAGGCCGCTATCCCGTCTATGAGGATATTCTCGCCGCTGCGGCCCATGATTTCGACTGGATCATGCCGCAGGACGAATGGGAAAGCCTTGCGCTGAATTATACTTCCGGCACCACGGGTCGACCCAAAGGTGTCGTCTATCACCATCGCGGCGCATATCTCATGACCATGGGCACGGTGATTTCCTGGCGCATGGTGATGCAGCCGAAATACCTTGCCATTGTGCCCCTGTTTCATTGCAACGGCTGGAACCACACCTGGATGATGCCGGTTCTGGGGGGCACGCTGATCTGCTGTCGCGATATCACCGCGCCTGCGATCTACGATGCAATCGCCGACGAAGGCGCGACCCATTTCGGCGGCGCGCCCATCGTGCTCAATATGCTGGTGAACGCCGCCGAGGAAGACCGTCGCCAGTTCGATCACACGGTTGAGGTCTTTACCGCAGGCGCCCCGCCCGCCCCCGCGACACTGGAGAAAATCGAGGCTCTCGGCTTTCATGTCACACAGGTCTACGGGCTGACGGAAACATACGGCCATGTCACCGAATGCCTTTGGAAAGGCGACAGCTGGGATACGCTGGACCAGCAGGGCCGTGCCGCAATCAAGGCCCGTCAAGGCGTCGCCTTCCCGATGATGGATCATATCACGGTCATGTCCGATGACATGCAGCAGATCGCGATGAACGGCCAAGATCAGGGCGAGATCGTCATGCGCGGCAACTCGGTCATGAAAGGCTATCTGAAGAACCCCGATGCCACCGCCGAAGCCTTCCAAGGCGGATATTTCCACTCAGGTGATATCGCTGTGCAGCACCCGGATGGCTATATCCAGATCGCCGACCGGGCGAAGGATATCATCATCTCCGGGGGCGAGAATATCTCTTCGGTTGAGGTGGAGGGCGTGTTGATGGGGCACCCGGATGTAAACCTTGCAGCCGTGGTCGCCAAACCCGACGATAAGTGGGGCGAGGTGCCCTGCGCCTTTGTCGAACTGAAGCCAGGCGCTACCGTGGACCCTGCCGATCTGATCCGCTTTGCCCGCGAAACACTGGCAGGTTTCAAAGCCCCAAAACAGGTGATTTTTCAGGAGCTTCCGAAAACCTCGACCGGGAAAATCCAGAAATTTGAACTGCGCCAGCAGGCCAAGGCACTCTGACATGGGTTCATAAAGCACGCGCGGGCGGAACTGTCGCAAAGTCATTTGCTGATGCCCGGATCGCCGTGCTATTTGATCTGTGAACAATTAGCGGTAAGGGTGCATCGTTTTTCATGACGGCATTGCGGGAATATCAACGGCTTGAGGCTGCAGCCCTGTGGCGCGCAGCTCCTGATGCGCAGCGGCGCGATGTTATCGTTTCGGTCGGGGACGCAACCCTGACCATCGCCGATATGAATGACCGGCCGTTGGCGCATTGGTCCCTTGCAGCACTCGAACGCCAAAATCCCGGCAGTTTCCCGGCCCTCTTTCATCCCTACGGGGATCAGGGCGAGACGCTGGAGATTGCCGAAGATGAAACGGCGATGCTGGATGCGATCAACCGGTTGCAATCCGCACTCACCCGCGCGCGGGCCCGCCCGGGCCGCCTGCGCGCTGTTACGCTGCTCTCGACACTAGCCGTTGCCGCCGGGCTTGCCGTGTTCTGGCTGCCCAATGCGCTGCTGTCCCATACGGTCGATGTGGTGCCGGATATCAAGCGCAAGGCACTGGGGCAGGCCTTGCTCGGCCGGATCGAGCGGGTGTCGGGTCAGGCCTGCAGCACGCTGGAGACCGCGCCCATTCTGGACCGGCTGGCGGAACGGCTGGATGTACGCCAGCTGGTCATCCTGCGCAGCGGCGTGGCCAGCAGCCTCTATCTGCCTGGCGGTATCGTCCTGCTGAACCGTGATCTGGTCGAGGATCACGAAGATCCGGCTGTCGCAGCTGGCGCCGTTCTGGTTGAACGCGCCCGCGCTGTGGAACAGGATCCGCTGGCTGAACTGCTGGCCGCCGGGGGCATCCGGGCGACCTTCAGGATGCTGACAACCGGAGAGTTGACCCGCGCGACCTTGGACCGTTACGCAGAAACCGTCATCAGCGCGCCGCGCCCGACCCCGGATGAGGCCACGACGCTGGCAGAGTTCGCGCGCGCAGCGGTGCCCTCCAGCCCCTACGCCTATGCGCAGGACATAACCGGTGAAACCGTGCTTGGCCTGATTGAGGCCGACCCGATGGCCGGGCGCGAGTTACAGCCGGTGCTGAATGATCGTGACTGGGTTCAATTGCAGAGCATCTGCGGCTGAAGCGGCCCAAGTTGCTCCCAGGGGGATCCATAGACGTCGCAAACCACGCGCACTCAGCGTGCCGTGTGCCGGCCTGCTGATCTGCTGCCTACTTGCTCAACCGCGCCCCGGCAAAGCCTGCTGCGCGCACTTTGGACAGGGCCGACTGAGCCGCCTCCCCACCAGTGAATGGCCCGGCCAGCACCACCTGCAAGGTTTGTCCCTTGCGGTTGACCCGTCCCAGACGTACCGGCAGCCCCTTTTGGCGCAGCCGTTGCGCCACCGCCTCCGCCTGCGTCACATCGGCAAGGGTCGCGGCCCGCACATAGCGGGACGGCGCAACAGGCGCAGACATGGCAGCCTTGGCCTCTCGGCGCGGGGTGGTTCCCGCCAAAGGTTGCGAACGGGTGGACAGACGGGTGACGAGGATATCATCCTGCGCCACGGCATCGGTCCGCTGTCTTGCAGAGAGGGTCACAACAGGCCGGTCTACCGGGCGGCGGATCCCCTCGCGCGGGACGGTGCGTGTCCAGATTGCGGTCCCCTGCGGCCCCCGGTTCGGATTGTAACGCTCCTGACGGGCAACCCGCACGTATCCAGCAGGCACACCGCCATTGGCACGCGCCAGAACGCCGCCAAGCGACATTTCGGCCCGGCGCGGATTCAGGCGATCATCGCCCCAAGCTTGACGATAGCCCTCAGGCACCTTCAGACCACGGCTCAGCGCGCGTTCCTGATAGACATGTTTGGGAACCACGCGGGTGTTGGGGTCCAAAACAGACGACAAGCGGTTGCTGCCCCCCTGCGGGCCGCAGCGCACATTGCCAGTCTGATTGATATATTGCTGGCTCAGCGCTGAAGCACCGGGACAGCGGCCATAGCCCTGACTGATGACGGTGGGCGCGGCGGCGGGCGGGCGATAGGCGTCATCCAGCAGCGGGCGCTGTCGCGGCACAGGGCCGGTAGAGGCCGCAGTCCGCACCGGCTTGGCCTGCCGAACCGCGCTGCGCTGTGGCTTGGTGGTCGTGACACTGCGCGGCGCGGTCGATGCTGCGACCGGGGGCGTGCTCTGTTCTGCGACGGTGATCTCCGCGCCATTCGCGCGTTGGTCTGCTGGCAACGTGATCAACTCAGGTGCCGGTGTGGAGGTCGCCTTCGGCGCGCTTGGTGCGGCAGCCACTTGTGTCGGTTCAAAACCACACAGCTGCTTGCGGCTTCGGGTCACGCGCGGCACCCATGTGACAGTGCCGTCGATGCCCGCCCGGATGAAAACACACCCGCGACTGTCGACATATTGCTTGCCCTCAAAGGAGGCAGGCGGAAACTCGGCCGGGGCTTCGGTGGTGCGGGCTGATTGCGCATGCGCCCCGCCAAAGCTGGCCGCCGCGATCAAGGCACTTGCAATAATTCTAGTAAGCGTCATCCGAAAGCCCCACAATATATGGCGGCAGGATGCCTGAAAAGCGAATCTGAGTAAAGCAGGGTTTCCGCAAATTAGCGAAAGTTCCCAAAGGCATCAGCCCGCCCGATAGGCCCGGATCAGGCCGGGAGCCCCCCCGCAATGCAGCAAGGGCGCCCGCAATCGGACGCCCCTGTTTCTACACGCAGGACATGCCGAGACGGCAAATGGCTACTTGGTCCCGAACATCCGGTCGCCCGCGTCACCCAGTCCCGGCAGGATATACCCTTTCTCGTTCAGCTGACGATCGAGAGAGGCTGTCACAATCGGCACATCCGGGTGCTTTTCTTTCATCAGCTCCACCCCTTCGGGCGAGGCCAGCAGGCACAGGAAACGGATGTCATTGGCACCGGCTTCTTTCAGCAAATCAATCGCCGCCGCAGAGCTGTTGCCAGTGGCCAGCATCGGGTCAACCGCGATCACCAGACGATCCTTCAGCTCCTCCGGCGCCTTGAAATAATACTGAACCGGCTGCAACGTTTCCTCATCCCGGTAGAGGCCGACAAAGCCGACCCGCGCCGAGGGGATCAGCTCCAGAACGCCGTCCAGCATGCCATTGCCCGCCCGCAGGATCGACACCAGTGCCAGTTTCTTACCCGCAAGGATCGGCGCTTCCATTTCTTCCATCGGCGTGTCGATGGTGGTGGTGGTCAGCGGCATCTCGCGGGTGATCTCATAGGCAAGCAGCTGGGTGATCTCGCGCAGCAGGCGACGGAACCCGGCGGTTGAGGTGCCCTTGTCGCGCATCAGGGTCAGCTTGTGCTGCACCAGCGGGTGATCGACAACGGTCAGGTGATCGGACATTGGGCACTCCTTTCAGGAAAATTCAAACTCTCTTAGTCCTTGCACCGCAGGACAGGCAAGGCGGATTTGCCGCGTATTGGCGTAAAACCCCGCAAACACTACGGGGGATAACAGGCCAGGATCCTTCACCGGCTCGCTTCATTACGTCGTGAGCGCTGGTCGACCCGGCCCCTGCGCAGGCACGTTCAGATGCGCGGCAACCGTGGCCGCCACATCCGCGAAACCAATGGTACCCAGGGGGCCGACCCCGGCCCCGGCGATCAGCACCGGCACCTGTTCACGCGTGTGATCGGTCCCAGGCCAGCTGGGATCGTTGCCGTGGTCCGCAGTCAGGATCAGCAGGTCCCCGTCCCGCAGCTGAGACAGCAATCGGCCGATTTCTCCATCGAACCATTCCAGCGCCCTCGCGTAGCCCGAGATATCGCGCCGGTGCCCATAGAGACTGTCAAATTCCACAAAATTGGCGAAGGTAAGGCTCCCCTCCTCGGCCTCTGCCACCGCATCGAGGAGATGCTGCATCAGGGTCGCATCGTCGCCTTTCTTCAGCGTATCTATCCCCTGCATAGAGAAGATATCACCAATCTTCCCAATGGCATGCACCGGCTGGCCTGCGTCCTGCACCCAATTGGTCAGGATCGGCGCAGGTGGCATAATGGCATAGTCACGCCTGTTGGCGGTGCGCTGGAACCCGATCTCTGGTGTCCCGGTAAAGGGCCGCGCAATGACCCGACCCACTTTCATCTGATGCAGGTAAGGCGCTACCGCCTCGCAGAGCGCCAGCAACCGGTCCAGACCAAAGGTCTCCTCATGCGCTGCGATCTGGAACACGCTGTCAGCAGAGGTATAGCAGATCGGCAAACCCGACTGCATATGCGCGGCGCCATGTTGGGCAATGATCGCAGTGCCCGATGCATGACAATTGCCAAGGATCGCCTCGGTTCCTGCCGCCGCGCAGACATGTGCAACCAAGTCGTTCGGAAAGGCCGGTGTCTGATCCGGGAAGTAACACCAGTCCCATGGCACCGGCAGCCCGGCCAGTTCCCAATGACCTGATGGCGTGTCCTTGCCCCGGCTGATCTCGCGGGCCGCGCCCCAGCGCCCGGTGATCCCGGCGCCCCCAAGATCCGTACAAGGCACAGCGGACGTCAGGGCGACCGCAGCCCCCAGGCCCAACTGATCCAGATTGGGCAGGTGCAGGGGGCCACTGCGCCCCTCCTCCGCCTGTCCCGCTGCGCAGGCCTGGGCAATATGGGCCAGCGTGTTGGCGCCCAGATCAGGCAGATCGCCGTTGAAATAAGCCCCAGCATCCGGCGCACCGCCAATCCCGACCGAGTCCATCACCACAAGAAACGCGCGCGGCATTATGAAATCCTTTTGTAGATCAGGGGCGGCACCTCTGGCGCAGCCTCTGACAGCTGATAGGCCGCGCGCAGGCGCGCCTCGGCCAATTCCGCCGCCGCCTCATCCGCCGCGTGAACGATCCCCAGCTGGTCGCCTGCAGATAGTTCCTGGCCCAGCGGCGCCAGTTCCGACAGCCCAACGGCAGGGTCCACCACATCGCTTTCTATCATGCGCCCGCCGCCCAACTGGACCACCGCCAGACCTAGCGCTTCGCCATCAATGGCGCTGACATAGCCGGCCTGCTCCACTTTGATGCCGCGTTGCACCGGCGCGGTCGGCAGGATGCTCTGCCAGGTTTCGGCAAAATCACCCGGTCCCCCCATGGCGGCCACCATCCGGGCAAAGCGCTCAGCGACGGCTCCGCTGGCAATCGCCTTGCGGATCATCGCAGCCCCCACCTCGGCATCCGCCGCCAGCCCGCCATGGGCCAGCAACACACCACCTTGCGCCGCCGTCAGCTCCGCCAATGCGCCGCTTTGCCCCGACACGCCGGTCAGCACCCGCATGACCTCCGCCACCTCCAGCGCATTGCCCAAGGCAGGTGCCAGCGGCTGGTTCATATCAGTGATCAACGCCGAGGCTCGGCACCCTGCCGCATTCGCCGTCTCACTGAGACTGCGCGCGAGGGCCTCCGCCTCTTCCAGCGTCTTCATGAAGGCACCGGAGCCGATCTTCACATCCAGCACCAGCGCATCTGTGCTGGCGGCCAGTTTCTTCGACAGGATGGACGCGGTGATCAGATCGAGACTGTCCACGGTGGCCGTCACATCGCGGATCGCATATAGCCGCTTGTCCGCCGGAGCGATCTGCGCCGTGGCCCCGACGATGGCACAGCCCACGCTCTGCATCATGGCCACCAGGTCCTGTTCAGACACCTGGGTGCTGACGCCCGGAATGGCTTCCATCTTGTCGAGCGTGCCGCCGGTATGGCCCAGTCCCCGCCCCGAAATCATCGGAACATACGCCCCGCATTCCGCCAAGGCCGGAGCCAGCAGCAGCGACACACAATCGCCAACGCCGCCGGTGGAGTGTTTATCCAATACCGGCCCGTCCAGATCCCAGCGCAACACATCACCGCTGTCTCGCATTGCAAGCGTCAGCGCCCGGCGGGCCTCCACGCCCAATCCCCGCAGACACACCGCCATAGCAAAGGCGCCGGCCTGCGCATCGGACACCGTGCCATTGGCCAGCCCTTCAGCAAACCAGCGTAAATCTGCGTCACTCGGGGTGTCTCCCCGGCGCAGGCTTGCAATGATTGCGCGCGCATCCATAGCTTAACTCCGCTCCATGTGATCCGCGCCAAAGGCCCCCGGAAGCAGGTCACCAATGGTGGTCCCACGTTCCAGACCGTCGGTTGTGGCAAGTGTCACCTGCACGTCAGCGGCGCCAAACTCGGCCAGTTTCTGACGGCAGCCTCCGCAGGGCGGGATCGGTGCCGGGCAGTCGGCAATCACATAGGCAGCCTCCAGCCGCGTCTCACCGGCAGCCACCATGGCCGCAATTGCGCCCGCCTCAGCGCAGGTCCCCTCAGGGTAGGCAACATTTTCGACGTTGCAGCCAACATAGACGGTTCCGGACGCCGCTCTGATCGCCGCACCGACCTTGAAATTGGAATAGGGCGCGTGTGCGTTTGCACGAACGGCGGTGGCAGCGTCTTTGAGGTTCATGGCGATTCCCTGATTTTTTGATCATTTGGTCAGAATTGGTGACCCTAGCGGATTTTGCCGAGGGAGTGAAAGCCCCCCCGGCACATGCTGGTAACTGTAACACACCATCCGGCCCAAGCCGCCATCCGCAGATCGCGCCTCAGGCTGATGGGTCGCCCAATGTGGTGTTGAACACCCCGGGCAAGGTCACTTCAAGCAGCTCCACATCAGCCGAAGGCGCGCTCAACCGGGTCTTCATGCCCGGTGGAATGACGAATGCGTCGCCCTGTTCCAGCTGAAACGGCTCTCGTCCCTGCCCTTCGAGGGTCAGCGTGCCATTTATTACAAAGGTGAAGTGAATATCGGTGTCATGGGCCGCCCACTGCGGCGCGCCCTCGCCCCGGCGCACCACCTGCACCCCGGCCACGCCTTTGGTGTTCTCGGCAATCGAAGTGTCGCGGCAGATATACCCCGGCAGGCGGAACGGCGCCCATTCGGCACCCTCGGCCGTGTTGTAGACAAACCGCTGGCCCTGCCATTCGCGTTCTGGTCTCAGATGTGGTGTCGGCAGCGTCATCTCATGATCGATCTCGGTCACATGCTCAGCGGGCACGCCAATTTCGATCACCTGCACATTGTCGCTGGCTTCCAGCACCCGGTGACGGATCTCCGGTGGCTGAATGAAACAATCGCCCGCCGTCAGTCGCATCTTCTTGCCCTGATCCTCGTAGACAACATCAACCCAGCCATGGATGCAGAAGATCAGTTGAAAGCCGACCTTGTGAAAATGCACCATATCCGGCACCGGCCCCCCATCAGGGATACGAATATGGCTGGCAATGATTGACCCGCCCAGCCGGTCCGGCACCAGATCACGGTAGTGCATGCCAGCGCGCCCGATGATCCAGGGGGCCTGATCCTTCAGCCGACGCACCACGAAACTGTGAACCGTCTCCGGCATCACCAGTGGCGGGTTGCGCTCCTCAATCTCGATCTTGGTGCCATTGGGGGCGGTCAACCGGCGGGCGCCTTCTGCAAACCCGTCAGGATCGTCTGTCAGAATACGAATGGTGCCGGGGGCTTCACTCGCGCCCCGTTCGATCCGCAGCCGCAGACCATGGCCGGAGAACACCCCGATCGCCGGATCATCTGCCGGGTAGATGGAATCGAGCTTCATCCCAAGTGTTTTGGTATAAAATGGAATATCGTCCCGCAGCTCCTGCGTGGGCAATCGCAGCTCCGCAATCGTATCGGTCATTTGTCGCTCCCTTGACGTCTTTTTCACCACAGTGAGGCGAAGCGTGTTCAGGTGCAAGCACTTGCCCACCCCTGCTGCAGCAGCCATGAATAGCCTGTTTCCCTGACGTCAAAAGTCGTTTAACACTAAACTATAGTCTCTGGAGCGCCTGATGACCAAAAATCCGAAATCCGATACCCAAACCCTGCGCGACGCCGCATTGCATTACCACGCCTATCCCAATCCGGGGAAGCTGGAGATCCGCGCGACCAAGCCGATGGCCAATGGCCGGGATCTGGCGCGCGCATATTCGCCCGGCGTCGCCGAGGCCTGTATCGAAATCAAATCCGATCCGGCGGATGCGGCAAAATACACCTCACGCGGCAATCTGGTAGCGGTGGTGACCAATGGCACGGCGGTTCTGGGTCTGGGCAATATCGGTGCGCTGGCCTCCAAACCCGTGATGGAGGGCAAGGCCGTCCTGTTCAAAAAATTCGCCAGCATCGACTGTTTCGATATTGAGGTGAACGAGAGCGATCCAGAAAAGCTCGCCGATATTGTTTGTGCGCTGGAACCAACCTTCGGCGCGATCAACCTTGAAGACATCAAGGCCCCGGATTGCTTCATCGTTGAGAAGATCTGCCGCGAGCGGATGAACATCCCGGTTTTTCACGACGACCAGCACGGCACCGCGATTGTCGTGGGTGCTGCCGCCAAAAACGCGCTGCATGTGGCGGGAAAACGGTTTGAGGATATCAAAATCGTGTCCACCGGTGGTGGCGCTGCGGGCATTGCCTGCCTCAACATGCTGGTGAAACTGGGCGTGAAGCGCGAAAATATCTGGCTCTGCGACCTGCACGGTCTGGTCTATGAGGGCCGCACCGAGGATATGAACCCGCATAAGTCGGCCTTCGCACAGAACACCGATCTGCGCACATTGGATCAGGTCATTGACGGCGCGGACCTCTTTCTCGGCCTCTCTGGTCCGAATGTGCTGAAGCCGGAGATGGTCGCCAAGATGACCGACCGGCCGATCATTTTTGCCCTCGCCAACCCCAACCCGGAAATCCTGCCGGATGTGGCGCGCGAGGTCTCGCCCAATGCAATCATCGCCACCGGCCGCAGCGACTTTCCCAATCAGGTCAATAACGTCCTTTGCTTCCCGTTCATCTTCCGCGGGGCGCTGGATGTCGGCGCGACAGAGATCAACGACGAGATGCAAATCGCCTGCGTCGAGGGCATTGCCGAAATGGCCCGGATGACCACCTCTGCCGAAGCCGCCGCCGCCTATCAGGGCGAACAGCTGACCTTTGGCGCCGATTACCTCATCCCTAAACCATTCGATCCGCGCCTTGTTGGGGTGGTGTCATCCGCCGTGGCCAAGGCCGCGATGGAAAGTGGCGTTGCGCAACGCCCGATAGACGATCTTGCAGCCTATCGGGCCAAGCTGAACCAAACCGTGTTCAAATCCGCGCTCCTGATGAAACCGGTGTTTGAGGCGGCAAAGGCCGCCGCACGGCGCATCGTCTTCACCGAGGGCGAGGATGAGCGCGTGTTGCGCACCGCCCAGGGCATTCTGGAAGAAACCACCGAGACACCGATCCTCATCGGTCGCCCGGAGGTGATCGAAACCCGCTGCGAACGCCTTGGACTGCGCATTCGTCCCGGCACCGATTTCCAGATTGTGAACCCGGAAAACGATCCGCGCTACTATGATTACTGGACCAGCTATCACCGCGTCATGCAGCGCGAAGGCGTGACACCCGACTTGGCCAAGGCGATCATGCGGACCAACACCACCGCCATTGGTGCCATCATGGTCCATCGCGGAGAGGCCGACAGCATGATCTGTGGCACCTTTGGTGAATATCGCTGGCATATGAATTATGTGAACCAGGTCCTTGGCGGCGGCACCTACGAGCCACATGGTGCGTTGTCACTGGTGATCCTTGAGGATGGGCCGCTGTTCATCGGGGACACCCATGTGCGGATTGAACCCACCCCCGAACAGATTGCGCAGACCGTTATCGGTGCCGCGCGCCATGTCCGTCGTTTCGGTCTGGAGCCGAAAATTGCGCTTTGTTCGCAATCTCAGTTTGGCAATACCCGTTGCGATTCCGGTGCCCGCCTGCGCGCTGCGATCCAGATATTGGACGAGACGCCCCGCGATTTCATCTACGAGGGCGAGATGAACATCGACACCGCGCTGGACCCCGAACTGCGCGCACGCATTTTCCCGAACTCGCGGCTGGAGGGTGAAGCCAATGTGCTGATCTTTGCCCATGCCGATGCGGCGAGCGGCGTGCGCAATATCCTGAAAATGCGCGCCGGAGGGCTGGAGGTTGGGCCAATCCTGATGGGCATGGGCAACCGGGCGCATATCGTGTCCCCGTCGATCACCGCACGGGGGCTGCTGAACATGGCCGCCATCGCCGGGACACCAGTCACCCATTATAGCTGACATCAGCCATCCGACTTGCCGGTCACTTGTCAGCAACACGCGAAATGCCCGCAGGCGCACGTATAGAATCACTGCGCCTGCGACCTGACCTCTGCCAGTAGTCCAACGCGCGGTCACCAGCTAGACTTTGCAAACCCACCGCCATCTTGCTGTTAATTCCGCGAACGAGCCCTGTTTGCAAAACTTTGCAACATCGAACTGGCAAAAAATGCAAATTTCTTGCGCCAATCTGACGCGACGTCGCGCAGCGCGCTTGCCCGGTGACGGTCCATGCGCCTAACTCATTGCCAAGGATGAGTGAGGAGGAACCGCATGTCGTATTCAGAGGTCTATGAGGGCTGGAAGGCCAATCCGGAACAATTCTGGATGGAGGCAGCTGAGGCGATCAGCTGGGACAGCCCACCGAGCAAGGCCCTGACCGACAAGGGCGATGACCTCTATGAGTGGTTCGCCGATGCCAAGGTGAACACCTGCTACAACGCCGTTGACCGCCATGTCGAACAGGGGCGCGGCGAGCAAACAGCGATCATCTACGACAGCCCGATCACCCATACGAAGCGCGAAATCTCCTATGTCGAGCTGCGCAACCGTGTTGCCACATTGGCCGGCGCCCTGCGCGCCAAGGGCGTGGAGAAAGGCGACCGCGTCATCATCTACATGCCCATGATCCCCGAGGCACTGGAGGCCATGCTGGCCTGTGCCCGTCTGGGGGCTGTGCACTCTGTGGTCTTTGGTGGATTTGCGGCCAATGAACTGGCTGTGCGCATCGATGACGCCACGCCGAAGGCGATCATCGCCGCCTCCTGCGGGCTGGAGCCAGGGCGCACGGTGCATTACAAACCCCTTCTTGACGGCGCGATTGAGCTGGCAACCCACAAACCGGACTTCTGTGTGATCTTCCAGCGCGAGCAGGAAGTGGCAGAGCTGGTCGAAGGCCGCGATGTTAACTGGCACGGGTTCCAATATGGCGTCGAACCCGCAGAATGCGTCCCGGTTGAGGGCAACCACCCGGCCTACATCCTCTATACCTCTGGCACCACCGGTCAGCCCAAGGGCGTGATCCGCCACACCGCCGGGCAGTTGGTGGCGCTGAACTGGACGATGAAGAACATCTACAACGTCGATCCCGGCGATGTGTTCTGGGCAGCCTCAGATGTGGGCTGGGTGGTGGGCCACAGCTATATCTGTTACGGTCCGCTCATCCATGGCAACACCACCATCGTGTTCGAGGGAAAGCCCATCGGCACACCGGATGCGGGCACGTTCTGGCGAGTGATTTCCGAACATAACGTCAAGAGCTTCTTTACCGCCCCCACCGCGTTCCGGGCAGTGAAGCGCGAGGACCCCAAAGGCGAATACGTCAAGAAATACGACCTCAGCGGCCTCAAACAGGTCTATCTGGCCGGTGAGCGTGCGGATCCTGACACCATTACCTGGGCGCAGGAACAGCTGAAGGTGCCGGTAATTGACCATTGGTGGCAGACAGAAACCGGCTGGTCGATTGCCGCCAACCCGCTGGGGATTGAAGAGCTGCCAACCAAACTCGGCTCTCCCGCCGTGCCAATGCCGGGCTATGAGGTCGACATCCTTGACGAGGGCGGCCACCCTGTAGCCCCGGGCGAGCTGGGTGCCATTGCGGTAAAACTGCCACTGCCGCCCGGCACGCTGCCGACGCTGTGGAATGCCGAAGACCGGTTCAGGAAAAGCTACCTCACCACCTTCCCCGGATATTATGAAACCGGCGATGCCGGGATGAAGGATGAGGAGGGCTATCTCTACATCATGGCGCGCACGGATGACGTCATCAATGTCGCGGGCCACCGCCTGTCCACTGGCGCGATGGAGGAGGTTCTGGCAGGCCACCCGGATGTGGCCGAATGCGCGGTCATCGGCGTCAGCGACAGTCTGAAAGGGCAGATGCCCCTCGGCTTCCTCTGCCTCAATTCCGGTTGTGAGACCGCACATGACGAGGTTGTCGCGCAGGTGGTCAAGCTGGTGCGCGAGAAAATCGGACCGGTTGCCGCCTTTAAGCTGGCCTGCGTCGTGGACCGGCTGCCGAAGACCCGCTCCGGCAAGATCCTGCGGGGCACCATGGTAAACATCGCTGATGGCACCGATTGGAAAATGCCCGCGACCATCGACGATCCCGCTATTCTGGATGAGATCACCACTGCATTGCAGGGGCTTGGCTACGCGAAGTAGCGCGCACCCCGCCGTACTGGGCGCCACATTTGTTCTGATACTGAACAGTTGCCGGAAACCTGAACAGGTTTTCGGCTTTTTGCCGTGCGGTTTCCCTTGCAACTCGGATGCCCCCGCCTACCCTGACAGCAAGGAGGCATCTATATGACACAGAGCGACATCTGGCGATTGAGCGCGACAGAACTGAGCCAACGCACCATTGCGGGCGACCTGACGGCGGAGGCGGCGGTCACGGCCTCGCTCACGCGCATGGCGGCTGTTAATCCCGATCTGAATGCAGTGGTGGAGGATCTGAGCAGCGACGCCCTTGATCGCGCGCAACAGCTGGATAAAGCACGCGCCGGCGGCGCACCCTGTGGCCCGCTGCATGGCGTCCCTGTCACGATCAAGATTAACGTCGATCAGGCGGGGCATGCGACCTCCAATGGGGTCAGCGCACTGAAGGATTTGATTGCACCGGATGATGCCCCGGTGGTGAAGAACTTGCAGGACGCAGGTGCAGTGGTGATTGGGCGCACCAACACGCCTGAGTTCTCCTTCCGCGCCGATACAGATAACCCGCTGCATGGCCGCACCCATAACCCCTGGGGGCGGCATATCTCTCCCGGTGGCTCCTCCGGTGGAGCGGGCGCCGCTGTGATGGCGGGAATTGGCGCTTTGGCCCATGGCAATGATATTGGCGGCAGCTTGCGCTTCCCCGCCGCCGCCAATGGTGCGGTGACGGTAAAACCCGGCCTTGGCCGGGTGCCAGCATGGAATCCCAGCCAATCGGCGGAACGTGGCATTCTGGCGCAGAGCATGTCCGTCCAGGGGCTGATCACCCGCAGCGCCTGCGATTTGCACCTGTCGATGCCCAGCCTGATTGCGCCAGATCCGCGCGACCCGTTCCATGTGCCCATGCCCTGGCGTGGCGACACACCGGACGGCCCGATCCGCGTCGCCTTCTCCAAGGAGACCTACGGCTATGATCTGCACCCAGAGGTCGACGCCGCATTGGAAGATGCCCGTGCAGCCCTGTTGGATGCCGGTTATCAGGTCGAAGAAGTCACCCTCCCGGATGTCTTCGACGCAGGCCGCACCGGCTATCGCGCCCTGATGGGGGAGGTCTATGCCCTGATGAAGGGCGACGTTGATGCAGCTGGCTCACAAACCGTGCGCGATATCTTTGAAGTCTATTTTCAGGAATTCCCCCCCTTCGCCGGGGTGGAGCTTCTGCAGATGATGGCCAAGCGCACACAATACGCGCGAGACTGGTCACTGTTCATGCAGCGCTACCCGCTTGTCCTGACCCCTTTCCTGCCACAACCCTTCTTCAGACCCGATCGCGATACCGAAGGGGCGGCGGGTGTGCATGAGGTGCTGGGGTGTGCAGTCTATTCCTATGCGATGAATTTTCTGGGCCTGCCCGCCGCCTCAGTGCCAAGCCGCCTTGCCGAGTTGCCATCCGGGCCACAGCCGATCAATGTGCAGATCGCAGCCCCCCGGTGGCGCGAGGATATGGCCGTGGATGCCTGTATCGCAATCGAGGATCGCATTGGCCGCATGTGCGACCCGCTGTGGCAACGGATGTCGGATACAAGCGGGTGACGCAGAGAAATCCGGGGCTCGGTATGCGCCGAACCCCGGATATTCCGATACCACCGGATACTCGTTCACGAAAATAATCACACGAAGGATGCGGGACCATCGCCCCGGCGTTTCCCGCCTTCGAGGACCCAAACGCGCGCAGATGGCAACCACCGCACAGTCCGGCTAACGCAAAGTTTAGGTGCTTAAATAAGGGGCCGATGGCCATCCCGGTAGATCGTGCGCCCCTCGTCGGGGACGCTATGCCCTTTGGCTGTCACCGCTGGCATCGGCCTTATGTAGAGTTCGATTATCGCACAAAATCGCCAGACTTGCGTTCACAAACGCGTGATACAACCTTAAGGTGCGATTCTTCCCGTTAGGTGAATTGTTCCGAGATCAACCGCTCTTCCAGTCCGTGGCCGGGATCAAACAGGATCTTGTGGCGGATCTTGGTCTGGGTTGCGATCTCCACCCAGCGAATATTGGCAAAGGAGACAGAGTCCGCATCAGCCATCACCGGTCGCTTCTCCGGCTCCAGCACGTCAAACCGCACGGTGGCATTGCTGGGCAGCAACGCGCCACGCCAGCGGCGCGGGCGGAACGCAGCAATGGCGGTCAGCGCCAGTACGTCGGATCCGATCGGCAGGATCGGACCATGGGCGGAATAGTTATAGGCGGTGGATCCCGCAGGCGTCGAGACCAGCGCCCCGTCACAGACCAGTTCCGCCATGCGCTGCCGCCCGTCGACAGAGATTTTCAGCTTCGCCGCCTGCGGCCCGGCCCGTAGCAAGGACACTTCGTTGATGGCAAGCGCCCGGTGGCTGCGCCCCTCACCATCCATGGCCACCATAGACAGCGGGTTGATGATTTCCTCTTCTGCAGCCTGCAACCGCGCCAGCAGCCCGCTGGCGCTATACTCGTTCATCAAAAAGCCGATGGTGCCCCGGTTCATGCCATAGACCGGCGCGGGCAGGTCAATCGTCTCATGCAGTGTGTCCAGCATGAAGCCATCACCGCCTAAGGCGACGATCACATCCGCGTCTTCCTTCGGCACAGTGCCGTATCGTCTTACCATTTCGGCTTGTGCTGACTGCGCCACCGGAGCCCGGCTGGCCAGAAAGGCGATTCTCATGGTCATCAAATCTGTTTCCGGTGTTACGCAATTCGTTCCGAAACAATCACAGCTTTCCCAAGATTGCCAGTCTTGCCGCTCTCAGCAAGGAATTCGTCGTATTCCGGGCTTTCAGGGCTGTGGTGTTTCCGATAGGAAATCTCACAAATGGAACGCCAACTCATGGAGCCAGCAGCATGACCGAGACCACTTCCCGCGACCCCGGTTTTTTCACCCAATCCCTCGCCGAGCGCGATCCGGAGCTGTTCGGCTCAGTCACGGATGAACTTGGTCGTCAGCGCGACGAGATCGAACTGATCGCGTCGGAAAACATCGTCTCCGCCGCCGTAATGGAGGCCCAGGGCACTGTCCTGACCAACAAATACGCCGAGGGCTACCCGGGTCGTCGCTACTACGGCGGCTGCCAATACGTTGATGTTGCAGAGAACCTTGCCATCGACCGCGCCAAGCAGCTGTTTGGGTGTGAATTCGCAAACGTGCAGCCCAACTCCGGCTCGCAGGCCAACCAGGGTGTGTTCCAGGCGTTGATCAAACCCGGCGACACCATCCTTGGTATGGATCTGGCCTCCGGCGGTCACCTCACTCACGGTGCGCGCCCCAACCAGTCCGGCAAATGGTTCAACGCGGTTCACTACGGTGTGCGCGAAGACGACTGCCTGATTGACTACGATCAGGTTGAGGCCCTCGCGGTTGAGCATCAGCCCAAGCTGATCATCGCCGGTGGCTCCGCCATCCCGCGCGTCATCGACTTTGCCCGCTTCCGCGAAATCGCTGATAAGGTTGGCGCCTATCTGCATGTCGACATGGCGCATTTCGCCGGTCTGGTCGCCGCAGGTGAGCACCCCTCCCCCTTCCCGCATGCCCATGTTGCCACCACCACCACGCATAAAACCCTGCGCGGCCCGCGCGGTGGCATGATCCTGACCAACGATGCCGATATCGCAAAGAAAGTGAACTCCGCGATCTTCCCCGGTATCCAGGGTGGCCCGCTGATGCATGTGATCGCCGCCAAGGCAGTGGCCTTTGGCGAGGCGCTGCGTCCTGAGTTCAAAGACTATCAGAAGCAGGTGCGTGCCAATGCCGTGGCCCTCGCGGATCAGCTGATCAAAGGCGGTCTGGATATCGTCACCGGCGGCACCGACACCCATGTCATGCTGGTCGACCTGCGCCCCAAAGGCGTGACCGGCAACATCGTGGACAAGGCTCTGGGCCGCGCCCATATCACCACCAACAAGAACGGCATCCCGTTCGACCCGGAAAAGCCGACTGTGACCTCGGGCATCCGCCTTGGCACCCCGGCGGGCACCACCCGTGGCTTTGGAGAGGCAGAATTCCGCGAGATCGCGGATCTGATCATCGAAGTTGTCGACGGTCTGGCCGCCAATGGCGAAGATGGCAATGCTGCGGTCGAGGCTTCGGTACGTGAGAAAGTGGCCGCCCTCTGCGCCCGTTTCCCGCTCTACCCGAACCACTAAGCCGTTCGAATGAAAAAAGAACCGCCGCGTACCCTTGGTGCGCGGCGGTTGTCTTTTGGGCTGTGACTGCCTACCGGATCAGAGCGGTTTGGTCTCAGCCAACGCCTCTTCCAGCATCTTCTCATTGCGCGCCTCTTCGATGCGGCGGATACGGTCCTCGCTTGAACGGATGTCAAAGCGGTATTTCACAACGTTGATCAGGCTCAGTGTCAGCAGCATGATGCCCATACCCCAGAAGCCTTTGGTTGCCAGCGGCACCTCGGTCGAAAGCCAGAGCGAAATCCCCAGCATCCCGTAAGCCACGGCCACACCGGCCACATTGAGGGTGATGATCAGGTTGTTGTCGTTGCGTGCGTTGGTCATGGGTCTCTCCCGGTTGATGGTCTTGATTTTTCAAATACTTAAGAAAGCTGCGCCAATTTCTGGGCGCTGGCGATGTGTCAGCTTTTCGGCGTCAGCCGCGCCAGAACATCCGCAGCCGTACTGCGTGTCGGGGCGCCGAACCCGGCATCCGCCAGATCGTCTGCCACCGTGCCATGGCTCAGCCCGGTTTCGATGTCCTTCAGGATTTCGCTATGCTCAAACAGATCCTCGGCAGACATCACGCGATTGATCAGCGCCTCCGCCTCCCCCAGCGTGTCGCCGGAGGTTTCGCCCCGCGCCATGCCACTATCCGCGCCTTGCGCCCTGCGGGTGGCCCGTGCTGCAACCGCGCCCTGTTTCAGATCCATCAGGCGGCGATGACAGGCCTCGACGGATTGGCGCAGCTGCAGGCTGCGCTGCTCCAGCATATCGACGGTGCGGCGACGCATGGCTTGCTCGTTTTCCAGCTCGGCAATGGCGGTGGCCGCAGCCTGCGCCAGATCCTGGCGATCCTCTGCAAGTGCCGCGCGGGCCCGCTCCATCAGATCGTTGATCCGCGTTGTGACCGCCTCCAGTTGACGGGTCTCCATACGGGATTTCTGGATCAAACCGGCCAGCGCCTGTTTGGCGCGGGTCAGATCGGCCTCGCCGGTGCGGATCTTCTGATCAATCAGCTCAATCGCATAGGTGTCGCTCAACCGCTCTTCAGCGCGGGCATCAATGCCCCGGATCAAGGTCTTAATCGTTGCAAACATGGTTTCCTCCATATCATGAACATCGTTCACAATACGGGTATAGAAACATTCTGAACGCCGTTCAAGTAATATTTTGAACGATGTTCAAAAATCACGTAAGCCGCGACAACACCTCGGAAATCATGCGCTCAATTTGGTCAACCGGCACGCCGGAGATCCGGTTTTCCAGTCCCAACAAAACGATTCCATGCACGGCCGAGAACAACGCCCGCACCATAAGCACCAAATCCTGGGGTGTTTTGTCGGGAAAAATCTCCGCAACCGGCGCCGCAATGTTTGAAAACAGATCCTCCAGCGCGGCGCGGTACCAGTCAGGGACCTCCGTCTCCTCCGCCTGCACATCGAACAAGGCGCGCCACAGCCGGGTATTTTCGGCGGCGAATCCCAGATACGCATTGCTCATCAGGATCAGCCGTTCGGTCGGCGCCGCAGCTTCCGCCCCGTTGAGAGACTGCCGCACAGCCTGCCCCAACGCCTGAAAGGTCTGCCCGTTCACCGCCATCACAATGGCATTCATATCGTCAAAGGCATTGTAAATGGCGCCCACCGCGCAGCCCGCGTCCGTCGCAAGATCACGCGCCCGCAGTGCCCCTGCCCCATCACGGCGAATGCGGATCTCAGCCGCTGTCACCAGTTTTTCACGCAACTCTTGCTTGCGGATTTCGGCCTTGTTTGCCATTTGCTCTGCCCTTCAGTCTTGAACCACGTTCAAGATACCGGGCCGCGCCCGCAAGGGAAAGGGGTGTCACGCCTTAGACAAACCCCCGCCAGCGCAGCACCACCACGAGCAATATCGCAACCACGATGAACGAGAAGGCCATTGTGGCGACGATATCCAGTAGCCGTCCGCGACGGCGGTCTGCCAGGTCGATGGACTTCAGGTGCTTGATCACCTCTCGCGCCGCGCGCTGCAACGGATCATGCTCAACCGTCAGCCGCAGCTTCGGGTGCGCCAGCAAATGCTGCGCCTCGGCAAGCCGCATCCCCTGACGGTAGATCCGGCGTGGCAACCGGCGTCGCGCGTGTTTCAGGGCGGAGGCAAGATCGCCGCCGGCCTGTTCGCGGTCTTTCAGCAGTTCCTGAACCTGTTCGATATCGCTGAGAAGTGTATCTGCCATGGATGGTCCGGGATCTGAAAAACTAACGGCACAGTAACGGCGCTTTGCGGTGCGCTCAATGCCCAGCCGGAGATATCAAACACAACAGCAATCCCCCGCGCAAAGGGGCTGGCGAGCGGACGATGCCGACGTTATCACGGGGATATGCTGAACACGATCCGCCATGGCGCCCCGACCGACAAACCCACTTTGATGATCGCGCATGGGCTTTATGGCTCTGCCCGCAACTGGGGCGCAATTGCCAAGCGGCTTTGCGATGAGCGTGAGGTCATCGCAATCGATATGCGCAACCATGGCAGCAGTCCCTGGACCGAGACCCACAGTTACCAAGATATGGCCGATGATCTGGCGGAAGTAATCGCAGCGCATGGCGGGCCTGTTGATATGATTGGCCATTCTATGGGGGGCAAGGCAGCGATGACGCTCGCCCTCAACCACCCCCAGGCGCTGCGCCGCCTGCTGGTCGCGGATATTGCACCGGTGGCCTATACGCACAGCCAGATCCAGTACATCCATGCAATGCGTCAGGTTGATCTTGCCAAGGTCGAACGCCGCTCCGACGCCGAGGCGCAGCTGGCCAACCTCGGCGTTGAGAAAGCCCTACAGAGTTTCTTCACGCAGTCCCTTGATCTGCCAAACAGGCGCTGGCGCCTGAACCTGGACACCCTGGAACGCGACATGCCTCACATCATGGGGTTTCCCGAAACCGAAGCGCAATGGGACGGCAGCACGCTGTTTCTGTCCGGCGCGGCATCAGATTATGTCCTGCCGGAACATCGCCCTTTGATCAAGGCGCGGTTCAGCCGGTCCCATTTCGCCAAACTTCCTGATTGCGGACATTGGCTCCACGCCGAAAATCCCCGCGCCTTTGTGGCGACGGCCCGCGGGTTCTTCGACGCGTGAACGGCCCCCAGCCCAGGACGCGGGGGTGATCAGCCCTGATACAGCCGTCGGGCCACCAGATAGGACACCGGCAGTCCGGCAACGGCGCCAACAGCGGCCGCCATCAGAATAGCCGGAACAGAGACATGCCCGGCCACCAGAACCGCGATCACAGCGGCCCCAGCAAGGCTGCTGCCGATCAGGGAATAGAGGATGGATGCTAGGCGGATCATGGCGGTCACTCCGGTCACGGGTTGGCAAGATTTGGTTATCTGTCACCATAAATCATGGTGTCGGAAGGCCGGTCTTTGATCCTGATCAGTTTCAGGGCAGCACAGCGCCGAAATGGCCCTTGGTCAGCTCCCCCTTGAAAACGTGGCGATCAAAATACCAACCGCCGCAGCTGCTGGTGCAGTGCGGCGGCCATGTGCTGAGGGCGTTTGGTACAGATTTTTCCCCATATCGTTCTTCTGTATGGGAGAGACGGCGCCTCAGATGGACCGCCTTTTGATGCCTCATTCAGCCGGTTGCACGGACACCATAGCCCTGCGCTCCAGTGCCGCCGCTTCCGAATGACACGATGTTCTGGGTGCCTGATCCGGTTTTGAAGATGGAAATCTGGCGGGTCAACTCATTGGCGTCATTGGAGAGCGTCTGGCTGGCCGCAGTTGCCTCTTCGACCATGGCTGCATTGTGCTGGGTCACCTGATCCAACTGGCTGACACCGGTGTTGATCTCCACAAGGGTCACCGATTGTTCCGCCGCACCGGTTGCAATCTGGCTGACATGGCCGGAAATCGTGCTGACGCTGCCAATGATCTTCTGCAGTTCCTCACCCGCGCGGCTTACCAGCTTCACACCGTTGCCGACATATTGCGAACTCTCGTTGATCAACTGCTTGATCTCACCCGCCGCGTCAGAGGATCGCTGCGCCAGCGCACGCACTTCGGAGGCAACAACCGCGAAACCGCGCCCCGCCTCGCCTGCCCGCGCGGCCTCAACACCTGCATTCAACGCCAGCAGATTGGTTTGAAAGGCGATATCATCGATCACCGAGATGATCTGCGAGATCTTGCCGGAGGATTCCTCGATCTGCGACATCGCCGTCACCGCGTTGCTCACAACTTCACCGCTTTCCTCCGCGGTTGCGCGCGCATTGCTGACGATGTCCTCAACCTCACGGGCGCCATCGGCGGCAGAACGCACTGTGGAGGTCAGCTCCTCAATTGCAGCGGCGGTTTCTTCCAGTGTGGCGGCCTGGGTTTCGGTACGATGCGACAGCTCACTAGAGGACTGGCTGATTTCAGATGCCGTACTGCCGACCGCATCGGCGACCGCCTTCACCGTTTCAACAGCGCCATTCAAGGTATCCTGCGCGTTGTTGAACGCCTCGCAGAGTACCCGCATATCCGGCAGGTCAGAGGGCTGTACCCGGTAGCTCAGATCCCCCTCACTCAGGGCTTCCAACCCTTTGGAGATTTCTTCAACACTGTTCTGTCGGGCGGTGATGTCGGTGGCCAGTTTGATCACCCGGATCGTATTGCCCTCGCCATCCAGAACCGGAGCATAAGTGGCTTGGATCCAGATCGTCTCCCCCGCTTTTGATACGCGCGGATATTGATCGGTGAAAAATTTCCCCGCCGCCAGATCCGCCCAGAACGATTTATAGGCGTCGCTGCGGGCATAATCGGGATCGACGAACATCGAGTGATGCTTACCTTGGATTTCCTCAAGCTGGTATCCGACCGCGCCCAGGAAATTCGCATTGGCCTCCAGAATCGTTCCGTCGGGTTCGAATTGGATCATGGCCTGAGTTCGATCGATCATATCCATGATCGATCGTTCCATTGTCGATTCAGCTTGCTGTTTCTTTGCATCACGTTTGAAAAACATCGTTACCCTCGGCCATACATTGAAAGTTGATCTAAAAATCAATATCGGAGGTTCCTTGCCCAAATGTTAACTTTGAAAAATGCGTCGCGTCAGGGGCCGGAGAGCAGCACCTCCCCTGTCTCACTCATAATTTCATTATTGCCTACAATAACTTAGTTACCCTTCAAAGTGTTCACTATAGATCACAAAGACACGCATTTACGCTAGCGTTCGTTAATACGTTCAACTCAAGATGGTACCCCTTCCGTTGGCAGCCACCTAAAAACCTGCTCAATTTTAGGTTAATCCGAGATACAACCGGCGAAACTCTCCAAACAGACCCCCCAGCAGGTTAGTGCCTGTGAGAAAATCCTCTCAAAGTGGAAAAGTTCGAGCATCATTAATATTGGTTGAACAGTTTTGCGACAGGAATGACTGTGTATCTTGAGTAGACGAAAATCACCGGTGTAGCTTTGATGAGAATTCGGCCTAAGGCGTGGATAAAGGCGCTGAACAATCGGACCTATCTGCCGACGCTGGTCGCCCTCGTGGTGATCGTTGCTGCGGGCATATCTGCCGAATCTCAGAATGACACCATTTATGACCAGAAACTGCGCGCCGATGTCCAATATGAGGCGGGGCTGATCCGCGCACGGATCGAGGGCAATCTATCGGCCGATATTCAGTTGGTTCGCGGTCTCAGGGCAGTTCTGTCGACAGAGCCAGATATGACCCAGCAGCGGTTTGCTCAACTGGCTTCTCATATCCTGGCGGCAGAAGATAGTTTGCGAAACATTGCGGCAGCGCCCGATCTTATCATCAAGCTGATGTATCCCATAGAAGGCAACGAGGCGGCGATCGGGTTGGATTACCGCAAGAACGACGCGCAACGCGCCGCAGCCCTACTGGCGCGAGACAGCGGTGACCTCGTTCTGGCAGGTCCGGTCGATCTGATGCAGGGCGGCCAGGGCATGATCGCCCGTTTTCCAATCTTCGTCGGGCCGCCAGAAAGCAAATCATTCTGGGGCATTCTTTCTTCCGTGATCGATATCGACGCCATCTATTCTCAGGGTGGGTTAACCCACCCTGATCTAATGATCGACGTAGCCCTCGTCGGCAACGATGGAAAAGGCGCGAACGGCGCGCAGTTCTACGGCAGTCCGGATATTCTGCGGGACGACCCGGTGCTGATGGACATTGTGCTGCCGGTGGGAACCTGGCAACTCGCCGCGCGCCCCAAAGGTGGCTGGCCCAACCGTGCCGACAACAAATGGCAACTGCGATTTACAATCTTTCTTGCCGGTACCTTCATTCTCTTTCCAACGGCCCTGGCCGGCCGATTGTCAGCAGCAAGGCGGACGGTGATTCAGACACTCAAACGGCGCGAACGTCAGCTGGAAGCGATGTCCCGCCGCTTGGAAATGGCTGTTGAAACCTCCAAGATCGGCATCTGGGAGATGAGGGACAGTTCTGACATTGCGATTTGGGATCGTAGAATGCGGGAACTGTATGGTGATCCAGTCGGTTCTAGCGAGGTACCGCTCTCTGTCTGGAAATCTCTGGTACATCCCAATGACCGCGATCGCGTCATCAACGGTTTTCAGGAGGCGCTGCACCACGTTCGCAACTACTCTATCGATTTTCGGATCAGACTGGAGAACGGCACCCATAAAAACATCCGCGCGATGGGCTGCTCGTTTCGCGATTCAAGGGGGCGCAACCGGATGATCGGCGTCGAATGGGATGTGACTCGCGACGTCGACCTCAACAATGAACTAAAGCGTACCAACCAGCAGTTGACTCACCGCAACGCCCAGCTGACCTATGCAAAACAGGCGGCCGAAAAGGCTGATCAGGCAAAGACCGAGTTTCTTGCCAATATGAGCCATGAGATCCGTACACCGATGAACGGCATCATCGGCATGTCCGATATCCTCGCTGAAAGCCCCCTCTCGGCGGAGCAAGAGCAATGCGTTGACACCATCCGGGACTCCTCTGTTGCTTTGCTGAAGATCATCAATGACATTCTGGATCTCTCCCGGCTGGAGGCAGGCAAGATGGAAATCAGCACCGTTGATTTCAATCTGCGCAAATGCGTCGATGGTGCCGTCGACGTTCTTCGCCCGAAGCTGCGTGAAAAAGGACTGAGCTTCACGCAAACATACGCTCATGAACTGCCCGAACAGGTTCATGGTGACGATGGACGCCTGCGCCAGATCCTCGTCAATCTGCTCAGCAACGCTGTGAAGTTCACTCAAGAGGGCAGCATCGCCCTTCATGTCGGTTGCGATGGCAATGACCACCACCATCTGTTCATTGATGTCGTGGACACCGGTATCGGCATCTCTGAAGATCAGGCCAAACATGTGTTTGAGCGGTTTTCACAGGCTGATGCTGCCACTACGCGCCATTATGGTGGTACTGGCTTGGGGCTGACCATTTCAAATATTCTGGCACAGCGCATGGGCGGCGGCATTAGCCTGCAATCAAACGAAGGAGAGGGCTCCCGCTTCCGGCTCGAAATTCGCCTGTCCGCCGCCCGCTCCACGCACGAGATACCGACGCAGATCAACCCGATACCCTCCCAGTTACTGCCCGGACCAGGTGTACTGCTACTTGCGGATGACAACCGAACCAATCGCCTGTTGATCCGAAAGCTTCTCGCCAACACTCCGCTCAAAGTGATCGAGGCTGAGAACGGGCGCGAAGCGGTAGATATGTGCCGTGACCATCAACCGGCCATCATCCTTATGGATATGTCCATGCCAGAAGTCGACGGACTCACGGCAACCCGCCAGATCCGGGCCAGCGACATGGCGCAGCCCGCGATCATCGCCCTGACAGCCAACGCCTTCGAAAGTGACCGCCGCGCCTGTCTCGACGCCGGCATGGATCGCTTTTTGCAAAAACCGATCCGTAAACCGCTTCTTCTGGAGACCATCGCCTCTGTTCAGGCCGAACGCGCGGCGCCGCCGGATCAGACAAAAGACGGCACCAATTCCTGATCCCCTTTAGGGGCCAGCCACCTGACACGTTCAGTCTCTTGTGGCCAGACCAGGATTTTCCAGACAATAAGTATAGAGGTCGCGGTACGCAGTAGCAGGATCTTCCATCAGCGCGTCAAACCGGCTGCGGTGCAATTCGATCGCCTGGTGTCGCAGAGCTAGCAACCGACCACCTGACGCGGCATCAAGTTCCTGCATCCGACCACGAATTGCATCGGTTCTTGCGGCCAGAAACAGATCTTCCTGACTATTGTGATTGCGCCGCGTCCAGTATTTTCGATCAATGGCGCGATTGGCCTGATGCGCGCTGCCACGGTACGACTTCAGAACAAAACTCGCCGCGTCCTTTGTGTTATAGTGATTAATCTGCGCCAACGCCCGCTGGCCAGGATCTTTGGCCCGAAAATTACGATGCTCGTAGGCGCTGAGCGGCAGGCCGGAGCCGTTACAGATGCGGATCTGATCGTCCGGGATTAGTTGCCCCTGTGGCCGGTGGACACCACATCGCGTATATGCACTTGGATCGAACATTGCCTTAAATGGCGTCAGGTGCGTTTTGACGCGCGCCTCATCCTCGGACATCGTGAAGGTTTCAACCACCAGATCCTGCGAGATCCGCGTCTTGCCTGAACCTCCAAAGTGCTTCCAGTTCAACATGATCTGATTGCACTCTGGCATCGCGTCAATGAGGTCCTGCACGGTTCCGCCATCCGCATGGACGACCAGAAACTCGTCAAGATCCAGCGCCAATACCCAGTGTGCATCTCGAAACGCCGCCTGCTTTGCGGCTCGCTTGTAGGCCTTCACCTGATGCCGCCCGCGCTCTGCACGGTTGTAAAAATAAGCAATCTCGCCCATGTCCCTCAGGGTTTTCAAGGTCTCATGGGTAAAGTCATCTGAATCGTTCTGATAGATGATGATGGTCTCAAAACCGATCATCTTGTGATAGGCGACCCACTCCAGAATGGTCGGCCCCTCGTTCTTGGCAGTTGCCACCAATGTGTAGCGCATTCACTGCTCCCGATACAACGCCTTCCAAAACTGGTGCGGACGGCGCGCACCCAATATTCATTCTATTTCAATGCCTTAAGATTGCAGGCGCGGAAATCATGCGGATTACCCATAAAGTTACGCCGATCTCATCTACAACAAGAGCCGCCATTGTGTTGATTCTCTAGATCAGCACGGCATTCGAAGCAAGAAGCAAGTTAACAGCAACTCCGGTCCTGCTCTTTTTGCTCTCCTAGCTCCATGACGCATCATCGGTCTAGCCAAGGCGTATGTCTTCAATCTGCCCCAGACGGCCACAGATCAGGCATCCCGCACGGGCCCAAAGAGGTGCGTAATCCACCCTGTAGGGCACCTCTATCGTACCGACATGACCGCAGACACACCACATATGCATAACGTTTGGCATCTGAACATCCTCATGCAAGATGAGAACACAATGCGAACATATTGCAAAGTTCAAGCGTTTGCCTATCGTGTTGTAGTTGAACCATTTGCTAAGAGGTAGATCAACCATGTGCGGGAGATTGGGCAGGCCAGATCTTACGTGGCGGCAGATGTACGAGCTGGAGCGCCGTTTTCTCGGACCACCTATACCCGTTCGCGATCCTAATGCTGTTGAGCTATCTGCGAGCTGGAATGTAAAGCCCACCCAACTGGTGGACATCGCCTATCTGAATGCCGACCAGCTGTTCAGCACGACAGCCCGCTGGTGGTTCGTGCCTAGCTGGCATCGGGGCGATGTAAAGGACTGGAAACGCACCACCTTCAACGCGAAGATTGAGACAGCGGCAAGCCTGCCGAGTTTTCGCAACGCGTGGAAGTCACAGCGCTGCATCATCCCGGCGGCCGGTTACTATGAATGGACTGGACCTAAGGGGAACAAACAACCCTGGTGGATCACCACCGATAGCAACGCCCCTGCTCTGTTCTTTGCCGGGCTCTATTCACGCCTAAACGATGATCTGCACACATGCACTATTCTGACGCGATCAGCATTGCCGCAGATCAGCGAGATACACGCACGTTCACCGGTGATCCTCGCCGATGATCAGATCCACCCGTGGCTGTCAGGAAACCTTGTGAGCGACGAAGAACAACACCTCGGAACCATTTGGAACGGGCGCATGAGAGCGCACAAGGTTGCCCCCTTTGGACGCGATGACGATGGTCCGGAGCTGATCGAGCCATTCGCAACGCTGTTCTAGCAGACGCCCGGTCTCAGCCCAATCACGACATTCAGGCAGGGCGCAGCGCAGGGGCCGCTGCGAGCGCGAAAGGTCTCCTGAAAGCGGACCTTCAAGCCTGTACAATTGATCCAGGCGATACTGCGATCAGTGTAGACGTCAGCGACGCGCAGATAGTGACCTTTGCAAAATGTGGGGTCCGGTCCAAACCTGCCATTGATGACTTGCTAGAATGTTGCAACGCTGCTTCCGGATAGCTGCCATTGGCGAATGAGAGCATCCACGGTTCCAAAACGAGCCGCAACGCCTCGCTCAAGCCTAGCATGTCGAATGAGGGGGTCTTGAAATCAGACAAACCTGACCCGATCTTGAATCATAGAATAGCGCTTCAAAATGACTTTGTAAGATTGCATTCAGAAGGAAACTACATTTGGAATTTGTTGTGCAAAATGCTTTTGATATCCTTTCGATCCTGATTTCCGCCGGCGCATTGCTCTATGCAGCACTTGCCTTCCGCACATCAAAGCAAGCCATCAAAGCAGCACGAGATTCGGATATCACGGCTTTGCAAGTAAAGGCTCAGGACAGCATCTTAGATGCGAAGCGTAGCATGCTGATACTTCAAGAAGCCTGCCTTCAAACCCGACAGGAATGGGATCGTCACAAGACCCAGCACTTTCCTGCTTTAGGCAGAAATCTGGCGCGCTCGATGTTTGCTGAACCAAAGGAAACGCAACACATCGGCACAATTGAGTGTACAGGCTTGAAAACGCTCGAAGAACTACTCGCATCAACACCCGAGCCTGATGCGTTGTCACCTTCAGAACTGCATCGATTCATTGCAAGAGCACATTCTGCGTCCACTCAAATCGAACGGCTTAAACTGGACCTTGAAGGGCCAAAACCGCTGCGACACTGATCCGGCCCATTGCTGCCATTTGGGTCTTAGAGATTTGCTGCGCAACGACATGCAGAAAGCCGACGTTCCCGAGAGGGTGGCAAACATTCTGATCATTCGGAACCCGTTCTGACAATCTTCCAAAGTTTGCGGCACTTTCAAACGCTGAAAACACCCTTCCTTCAGGTCTCGTCCAGTGCGGGTCAATCTGCCTTGGCCACAGCACTATCTGACAGCACATTAAGGAGTGGGCATTCCGGTGCATCCGAACCGCTGCACTTCGCAATCGTTTCTGCCAGGATTACCTCGATGTTTTGCAGATCCTTTATCTTCGCCCGCACGACATTTAGGTGGTCTCGCCCACGTTTCTCGACTTCGCCGCAGGTATGGCTGCCGCGATCGACCATGCTGAGCAGCCCTCGGATTTCTTCCATGGTAAAACCCAGTTCTCGCGCTCGCATGATAAAGCTCAGCCGCTCAACATGCGCAGTTCCGTAACGGCGGTGCCCGGCGGGACTGCGCGGTGGGTCCGGCATCAGACCGACCCCCTCATAATAGCGGATGGTCTCAAGGTTGCAGCCGGTCAACTTCGCAAGATCGGAACGCTTTAGGGCACTCGCAACTCCGTGATCGCTCGACATGAAGTTTCTCCTTGATCCTGTAGTTGCTACAGACCCTATCTTGCCTGTCATGACGAAGGCAACCATGAGCACCGCGATGACAGATCACACTCCTGCTACCCCGACCGAGCATGAGGATCGTTCCGGCTGGCTGGCCACCGGCGCCGGTGTGTTCGGAGCATTGGCCATGTCATCTTGCTGCATTCTGCCGTTGGTATTGGTCAGCTTCGGCGTTACCGGTGTCTTCATCGGTCAACTTACTGCGCTTTATGCCTATAAATGGGTGACCTTCAGCCTCGCAACGCTCGCGCTCGCCTATGGGTTTTGGAAAGCCTATCGTCCGGTGCCGAAGGATGCTTGCACAGACGGCACCTGCGCGCGTCCGGTCGACCGCGGGCTGATGCGTGGCGTGCTCTGGGGCGCTTTGATTATCGTGCTTCTTGCGCTTGTCTTTCCAATATTCTCGCCCTTCCTTTTGACATTCTGACCATGAGGTCTCCTATGAAGCTGCTCATCTCTACCGCTGCGCTTATCCTCTCTGCCAGCGCAACATTTGCCGCAGAAGCGACTACGCGCATTGCTGTTGAGGGGCTCACTTGCCCCTCTTGCAGCTATATCGTCGCCACTGCCATGAAGCGCTTGGACAGCGTCGAAGTGCATGAGTTTATCGCAGGCGAGGCAGAAAATGGCCTCTATGTTCTGCGCTACGATGATGCGCTGACAGACCCGCAGGCCATTGTCGCCGCTGTGACGGCCGTCGGCTATCGCGCTGCCTTGGAAGCAGAGAGCGGATCGTGAGCGGCGTGGAGGGTTCCGACACCCAGAGTGGCCTGCTCAAGTTCGGGCTCATTGGCACGGTCATCGTCGCCCTTTGCTGTTTCACGCCAGTGCTGGTGATACTGTTCGGCGCTGTTGGGTTGTCGGCGCTGCTGGGCTGGCTCGATTACGTGCTGTTGCCCGCGCTCGCCATCTTTATCGGCATCACAATTTACGCGCTTTGGAAGCGCCGCGATTCAGAGAGATCATCATGAAAGACACTAAATCTCCCCAGAGGAAATTCTATGATCTTGCCGTGATCGGCGCCGGTTCCGCAGGCTTTTCTGCCGCCATCACTGCGGCGGAGACTGGCGCGCGGGTAGCGCTTATCGGCGCGGGCACCATTGGCGGCACCTGTGTCAACGTGGGCTGCGTGCCGTCCAAGGCGTTGATCCGCGCGGTTGAGAGCCTGCATCATGGGGGTGCTGCGGCTCGGTTTGATGGCATAGAGGCCGAGGCCCGCGTGACCGACTGGGCGGCGACTGTCGCGCAAAAGCAAGCGCTGGTGGAAGAATTGCGTGCGGCGAAATATACAGATGTTCTGCCCCGGCATGAGAATGTCGACTACGTCGAAGGCCGCGCGACATTCGATGATGATGGCAAGTTGACGGTCGATGGCAGCCTCTTCCCGGCAACAAAGGTCATCATTGCCACCGGCTCCCGCCCCCATGTGCCTGCAATCCCGGGGATTGAGGATGTCGACACGCTCGACAGCACAACCGCACTGGAATTGACTGCTCTGCCTGCTTCCATGATCGTCCTCGGAGCAGGCTATATCGGCGTAGAACTGGCGCAGCTTTTTGCCCGGGCTGGCGTTGCCGTGACGCTGGTCAGCCGCCGAGGTGTCTTGCCCGAGGCAGAACCGGAGGTGTCAGAGGCGCTGGCAGGTTACTTGGGTGATGAGGGCATCCGTGTGGCGCGCGCTGATGGCTATGACCGCGTTTCGAACGGTGACAACCATATCACGCTGCATCTCTCGGATGGCCAAGCACTGAGATCGGAACGGCTCGTGCTCGCAACCGGCCGTGTGCCAAACAGTGACGGGCTGAACCTCGAGGCTGCTGGAGTTGCGGTCGATGCGCGGGGCGGCATTCAAACCGATCCTCAGATGCGCACCAGCAATCAAAACATCTGGGCGGCGGGCGATGTCACGGGCCGTGACCAGTTTGTCTATATGGCCGCCTATGGCGCCAAGATCACGGCGCGCAATGCGGTGGCGGGTGAGAGCCGCAGCTATGACAATGCCACCATGCCTTGGGTCGTGTTTTCCGATCCGCAGGTGGCAGGCGTCGGGCTCAGCGAAGCGCAGGCCCATGCCGCGGGCCATGAAGTGCTGACCTCCGTTCTGCCGCTGGATGCCGTGCCACGGGCCTTAGCAGCCCGCGATACGCGTGGCCTCATCAAGCTGGTGGCCGAAGCCGGAAGCAAACGGTTGCTCGGGGCACAGATTTTGGCGCCGGAGGGGGCCGACAGCATCCAGACAGCAGCGATGGCCCTAAATGCCGGGCTGACCTACGAAGAGCTTGGCGACACGATCATGCCCTATCTGACCACAGTCGAAGGACTGAAACTGGCGGCACAGACTTTCGAGAAGGACGTGGCCGCCCTGTCTTGTTGCGCGGGGTAATGACATGGCAGATCCCTCCACCCACGATTGGCTAAACACCCGGCTTGGCAGCCTGCTCGCATGGGGCCTTCCCATCGGCGCGATGCTTCTTGCAATCCCGCTTGCCGATGGCCCCAAAACCGCAATCTGGGTCGCAGCACTTGCTTGGATGGGCATCGCCTGCCTGCGCAATGCCCGACGCTGTGGCCGGGTGCATTGCCGCTACACCGGGCCGTTCCTGCTGGCCATGACGCTGCCGGTGTTGGCTTATGGTGTAGGCGCGCTGCCACTGGGCAGCGACGGTTGGCGCTGGCTTGGGCTCACGATCGGCGTCGGCGCGACCGGGATCTGGTGGCTCAGCGAACGAATACTCGGCCGATATCGTTGAACTTGAAACAAGCGCCTCCCGACCTCTCGACTACAAGGACACTTCATGACCGAAACACTTGATCTGATCGTCATCGGCGCCGGCATGGCCGGGATTAACGCGGCGAAAAAGGCAGCCGGGGCTGGATGGTCCGTCGTCATTGTGGACGAACTGCCCTACGGCGGCACCTGTGCGCTGCGGGGCTGTGATCCAAAGAAGATGCTGCGGGCCGGGGCTGAGGCGATCGACGCAGCTCGCTTACTCGAGGGTAAGGGCGTTGCAGGTGAAATGCGGATCGACTGGCCAGCGCTTATGAAACACAAGGGCAGCTTCACCGATCCGGTGCCGGAAAACATGGAAGACGGGCTGAGGAAGGCCGGAGTGAAAACGCTGCATGGGTCGGCGCGTTTTACCGCAGAAGATCGGATTGAGCTCGAAGGCCATGGGGAGTTCACCTTCAAGCATGCCTTGATCGCAACAGGTGCCAAACCGCGACCTCTGGACTTTCCCGGTGCCGATCGGCTCATCGACAGCACCGAATTTCTGAACCTGCCGAACCTGCCCGAACGCATCGTATTTGTGGGTGGCGGCTACATTTCTTTCGAGTTTGCCCACATCGCCGCCCGAGCAGGTGCCAAGGTCACCATCCTTGATCATGGCAAGGAGCAGCTGAAGATGTTCGACCCCGATCTTGTCGATATGCTGCTTGAGCGGAGCCGTGCTGTCGGTATTGAGATCATCGCCAATGCCGCGCCCAACCGAATTGAAACTGCGGGTGACGTGGAGCGCGTCACCTATAGCGTCGATGGCAAATCACATGTCAAAGAGGCTGACCTTGTTGTCCATGGTGCGGGGCGCGTGCCTGCCGTCGAATGCTTAGATTTAAGCGCTGCGGGCATTGAGACTGAGCATGGCGGCGTCAAAGTCGAGGCATGGCTACAATCCACATCCAACCCTCGCGTATATGCCGCTGGTGATGCCGCGGCCTCCCCGGGGAAACCTTTGACCCCGGTGGCTGTTTTCGAAGGCAAGATTGCCGTGTCCAACATGTTGAAGAACAAACAAACCGCACCTGACTACACGGGCGTGCCCAGTGTGGCGTTTACCATTCCGGAACTCGCCCGTGTCGGTATGTTGGAGGAAGAAGCACGTGAGACTGGCGATGTAGGGGTATCATTTACAGATACATCCGATTGGTTCTCCCAGAAACGATTGGGAGAGACCCATGCAGGTGCCAAAATCATCTCGGACGAGAATGGTAAAATCTTAGGCGCGCATATGTTTGGTCCCGAATACGCAGAACTTATCAACATCTTTTCGCTGGCAATCAAACTTGGGCTTACGGTTGACCAGGTAAAAACGATGCCGGCAGCCTACCCCACGGGGGCGTCGGATATCGGTTCCATGTTCTAAGAACGCGCGAGTCCAGGGAACCAAACTGGGCGTATTTGAACATCGGCTGGGCTGATTTCCGGTTCGCGATGCGAGGCCATAATTGGGGAGTTCAACTGCGTCTGGCGAGCGTCTGCTTTTGGTGCCGCCGTCAGCTTTCTTGGGACCGCAGCGAAGGTCGGCTCTCCGCCCATACGTAGAATTCCAATGTCCGCTTCGGGCTGACTTG